>NZ_JBIBZN010000005.1:0-576947 GCF_043084305.1 Streptomyces sp. NPDC014656 | reverse complement strand
TACGAGATCAACGAGGTCATCACCGGCCTCATCGGCGTCGTCCTGATCGCCTGGTCCTTCTGGTCCTCCGTCCGCCGCAACAAGGCACTGGCGGCAAAGGACAACGTCTGACCGGGGCCCGCGACCCGGAGAGCGCCCGGTCGGCTCCCGTGCCGGGAGCGCCCCGGCCCGCGGGCGTAGCCTGCCCGCGAGTTCGCCCGGCCCGTGGGTGAGCGTGGTGAGGCGGTCCTTCCTGCCGGTGCGGGTGAAGTGCTCCACGGACCGTGCGGTGGCACGTTGGCCGACCTGGCTGAAGGGCCGTACGCGTGTTCCGTACCGGGCGAACGCCTGGGTGACGTCGGCCGGAACGGGTACGGACCCCGTCTTCCTCGTGCTCGCGAACGGTGAACGAGACGCCCGGCCGTCGCTCCACGGACGGCGGGGCCTCCCGCTCGCCGGGCTGGTGGTCCCGCCACTGCTCCAGGCGGTCCAGGATCTGCCGCACGCGTCCGTACAAGCCCTTCGCTCGGAGGTCGGAATCCCAGCGGATGCGACCCCGGTCGTGAGGGGTGATCCTGGTGGCGGCACCTGAAGACCAGTCCTAAGGAGCGCCACGATGTCGATGATGGACAAGCTCAAGGAAATGCTGAAGGGTCACGAAGAAAAGACCGGGCAGGGCGTCGACAAGGCCGGGGACTTCGTCGACGAGAAGACCCAGGGCAAGTACAGCAGCCAGGTGGACACCGCCCAGGACAAGCTCAAGGAGCAGTTCGGCGGAGACCAGGGGCAGCAGCCGCCGCCTCGGTGAGGGCAGCACGCGTCGACTCGATGACCGAACCGGGCCGGCGGACGCGGGTGAGCGGCCTCCCGCAGGGCTTTGACGATCGCCGCGTGCGTGCGTACGGATCGAGGTGTCGGCGTATCCGCCCTCGGTCCGGGCACCGGGACGCTTCACCCACGCGACGGCGAACGGCCGCACCCCGAAGTCCCCGATCCCGGTGAGACCCTCCTGGACCCGGCGGCGGACGCTGTCCGTACGGGCCCAGGGGACCAGGGGGGTCTTTGCCCGCACCGAGCGGTCGCCTTCCTTCCGGTCCGGCGGGTACGGGCCGAGCTGTCCGTTCAGGCGGTCGGCCACTGTGGTCTCCCCCGGGTGAGGGGGAACGGTCCCCGCCGAACCAGCAGGGCGGCACGTCAGGGGTGCCTCCGTGAGCACTCAGGCCGGCTGCGCGCGGGTGACTTCGATGCTGGTGCGGGTGCCCCAGTGGTTGACGCGGTGGCAGGTGGCCATGGCGTAGAAGTACAGCGGGCGCAGGACGAAGGCGCGCCAGGCGGAGGCGAGGGGGGCGAGGGCGAAGAGGAGGAGGGTCTGGCGCAGGCGCATGTCGGTGCGGTGGACGGTGAACAGGCGCAGGGCCATCAGGTAGCTCATCGCGGTGCCGATGACGATGCCGGCGGTGACGAGGGCGCTGGTGTGGGTGCGCAGGTCGGGGTCGGCGAGGATGACGGCGGGGATGGCGATGCCGAGGGCGATGTGGACGTATTCGGCGACGGTGGACCAGAAGACGACGCCCGTCAGGGGCATGTAGCGCAGCCACCACAGGTGGCGGACGGTGGTGCCGCGCATCCAGCGCATCTGCTGGCGCAGGTAGTGGGACCAGCGTTCGGGGGCGAGGGTGAAGACGAGCGACGAGGGCTGGTGGACGGTGTCGCCGGCGAGGAGTCCGTAGAAGGTGAGCATGGAGTCGTCGTTCATCTGCATCGGCCGGCCGCGGAACGTCTCGTTCTCGTAGACGCCGGCCGCCTGGCGGACGATGTGGGCGCGGTAGAAGGCGAGGGTGCCGGAGTTGATGGTGACCCGGCCCAGGACGGACTGGGCGGACCGCAGGCCGCGGGTGAAGGGCAGGTAGAGCAGGTTGATCATCCGGGTCAGGGCGTTGGCGTCGTGGTTGAGGACGACGACCTGTCCGGCGACGGAGGTGACCTTCGGGTCGGCGAACGGCTTGAGCCCTTCGCCGATGGCTTCGGGGTCGAGGAGGGAGTCGCTGTCGAGGGTGACGAACACGTCCGCGTCGTCGTCGGCGAGGACGTGCATCTGGGCGTGGCGCTTGCCGCGGTTGGGGGTGCGGTCCCAGGTGACCTGGACGCCGAGGGACGCGGCGCGTTCGAACAGCTGGGCTCGGACGTCGTCGTAGGTCATGGGGGTGCCGTCGTCGTGGACGGAGCCGTCGTCGACGACCCGGATCCGGTCCACCGGCCGGGTCTGCACCAGTAGCGAGTGCAGGCAGCCGCGCAGCGCGTCCGGGTCCTCGTTGTAGACCGGGATCTGCACCGTGACCCGCAGCCGGTCCAGTTCCGCCTGCGCCTGGGGGGTGGCGGCGCGGGGCCGCTCCAGCCAGGACAGCGGCACCCACCACAGCAGCAGGAACGACACCAGCCACGGCAGGACCATGCTCTGGCTCCCGCCCACCAGCGCGGCGATCGTGCTGTAGACGTGCGCCACTCCCCAGGCGAGGAACGCCGTCAGCGGCACCGCGCCCAGCAGGACCAGGCCGAGCGAGGAGGCGTGCCACGCGCGGGGCAGCGGCGCCACGCCGGGCCACCGCTTCGGCACGGGCTTCACGGCCGCCGCGGCGACGGCGGGCGCACCGCGTCTTCGGCCGCGTCCGCGGCTCAGGAACTTCGGGCTCACCGCTCGACCGGACCCTTGCCGCGACGGAACGAGGTCCTCACCGCGACCACGCCCACCAGGACGGCGACCACGCTGATCGCCACCAGCCACACCTGACCCGTCGCCAGGCCGGTGGCCGCCAGGGTGCTGCCGGGACCCACGATCGAACCGTAGGGCATAACGCCTCCTCATCAGAGAATGACCTTCACCTCCCATATATGGTTCATATGAACTTCGCGGCTTCCCGGGTCACCCTCACGGACGTGTCGGGGCGGCCGAATGCGGCCGATCGGGTCTCCGGGGAACAGGATCCGCTCCGCCGGCCGCGCAGGACGCCGTGTCACGCCCGGGCTCGGGCACGCTCTGCTGGAGCGGTCCGGGCACCAGGGCCGCGGCGAGCTCCTCGGTGACGGTGCCCCGTGGGGCACCGGCGGCCTCACCCGGAAGGGCGGCGCCGGCCGGCAGGACGATGCCCGGCGCCTGATCGAGGTGCCGGGCATCGTCGTTCCTCCTCCCCCGTGGGAGGTCAGGGGGGTCAGGAAGCGGTCAGCTTCCCCACCGCCGTGTAGTGGATGAGGTCGTTCGGCAGGTACAGGCCGCCCCCGGAGAGGTGGGCCACCCGGTCGTAGCCGTGCTCGTCCTCGTTGAGGCCGACCAGCTCGTCGACGCCGTCGCCGTCGAGGTCGGCCGCCAGGTACCGCTGGGCGCCCAGCGGGGCGAAGCTCGCCAGCGTCGGCGGGTACTGGCGGCCCGCCGTGAGGACGGACGCGTCGTACACGAAGTTGCCGGTCTGCGAGCCCGCCACGAACAGCGCGCGGCCACCGGGGCCGACGGCCGTCCCGCCGCTCTTGACGACCGCTCCCATGAAGGTGTTGCCGTCGCCCGCGGCGGTCCAGGAGTGCACGGCCGAGTAGCCCACGGCGTACAGACCGCCGTCATGGGCGAAGTAGTTGCCGTGCAGCAGGAACGTGCCGCCCGTGCTGGAGTGCAGCACCTCGCCGGTGCGGCCGTCGCGGATCTCCGTGAACATCGGCCAGGTGGCGGCGCCGGTGGTGTTGCGGCCGACCCAGGAGTAGACGACGGCGTGACCGTCGGCGTACGGGATCTCCTTCGAGGCGAAGGTGCCGCCCCGGAGCACCGCGGCGCGCAGCGGCACGCCCGCGACCGGGCTCTTCGGACGGGCCTGCCACAGCAGCCCGCCGGTGACCGCGTCCAGGGCGACGCCGTCGATCGCCGGGGTCGTGACGTCGATCGAGCCCCGGGTGTTGTACTCGACGTGCACCCGGCCTTCGGTCACCACGGCGTCCGAGAAGACGACGTCCGACTCCGGGGCCGCGTACGACCACTTCAGCTTGCCGGCGGCGGTGTAGGCGCGCACCCGGTCGGTCGGCACGACGATCTCGGACCGGCCGTCGCCGTCGAGGTCGGCGCCGGTGACGGTGTGCACGTACTGGCCGCCGGCGTCGATGGTGGTGCGGACCTTGCCGGTGGCGCGGTCGACGAGCACGGCCGCCTTGTCGGCCGCGACGAGGATCTCGGACCGGCCGTCGCCGTCGGTGTCGGTGAGCTCGATGCCGTGCACCCCGCCCGGCATGACGGCCTGCCACAGCGCCTTCGGACGGCCGGCCGCCCACGACGGGCCGTCATAGGCCCACAGGCCGCGCGACTCTCCGCCCATGACGACGTCCTTGTTGCCATCGCCGTCGACGTCGACGGCCTCGGCGTAGGACACGTCGCCGCGCAGCGGGTTCACGTGCTCCACTGTCCCGGTGGCGAGGCCGTAGTCGAGGACGTTCTGCTCGCCGTCCGCGGTGCGGACGTGCCAGCCGTCGGCGTCCTTCCACGGCTGCGCGAACATCGGGGAGGACACCACGCCGGCGTGCTCCCAGGCCGTCTTTCCGGTGGGGCCCGCCAGGACGGCGATCCGGGCGAGCCGGGAGCCGCCGCGGTTCTCGCCGTCGTGGAGGCCGCGGTCCTCCTGCATGGTGGCGACCAGGCGCCGGTTCACGATGTCCAGGCCCCAGATGCCGGCTGGGCTGCCGCCGTCACCGGACCGCTTCAGGGTGTACGACCACAGCTGCGGGGAGCCGGGCGTGCCGTCCAGGACCCGCACGCTGCTGGAGTTGATGTTCAGGTAGGAGTCGAGGGTGGATTCGCTGACCGCGTACTCGGCCTCGCCTTCGGTCCCCCGCAGGTCGCCGACCTCCAGGGCGAGCGGCACCGCGTTGATCCGGGTGTCGAGGGTCGTGCGGGTGCCGTCGGCCGGGTCGTACGCGGCGACCTGGTACCGCACGCCGTCGGTGGGGGCCGACTGCTCCAGCGCGACGATCCGGCCGCGGCCGGCGTCGTACTCCAGCTGGCGGCTGTACAGCGTGCCGTCCTCCTGCCAGGCCGCTTTGCCGTCGGCCGTGTCCACCACCACCGTGTGGCCGGCGGCGGGGATGGCGGTGGTCTTGCCGTCGTTGAAGGACGCGGCGACCTTCCCGCCCGGCAGCTCCTGCAGACCGCCCCAGTACGTGGTGCCGGTCCTGCCGGTGTCGTGCGTCCAGGTGGCGGCCGGCGTCAGCTTGCCGTCGGCGTAGCCGAAGCGGATGCCGTTCAGGGTGGCCGTGGCGCCCGCGGGCCGGTTGAGGTTGCCCGCCGGGGAGTCGGCGATGACCAGGGTGTCGCCGGCGAGCCGGACGGCGCCCGCGTAGGCGTACAGCTTCGACCACAGGGTCTCGCCGGTGCCGCCGTCCAGGACCGAGACGAACGTGCCGTTGGGCAGCGCGGAGCCGGGGCTGGTGAAGGGCCGGTACGGGTCGATCCCGACGCTCATGGTCACGGCGAGGTCGGCGACGCCGTCCCCCGTCAGGTCGCCCGTGTCGTAGCCCAGGTCGGAGGCGGGGGTGAAGGGGCTCACCGCGTTGTATCCCATCAGCACGCGGACCGGCTTGGGGTCCTTCTGCCAGACGCGTAGCGGCGTGACCTTCCAGTCGTCGTAGTACGAGGCGTTGGCGCGGCTCCACACCTTGCCGCCGTCGCGGTGCAGGCGCTGGATGACGCCCAGGCTGCTGATGGCGAGGTAGTCGCCGTCCGTGCCGGCCAGCGGGACGGTGTCGGCCATCCCCTGGACGCCTTCCACGGCGCCCTTGGTGGTGACGGTGACGCCCCCGGCGGCGATGGCGGCGGAGTCCCCGGTCGTACCGGGGTCGGCGGTGGTGTCCGAGTTGTCGGAGGTGCCGTCCGCGGTACCGCCGGACGCGCCCTCGTCGGACTCGCGGTCGTCGGACGCGCCGGGCGCGTCGACGCCGTCCGTGACGTGGTTCTCCGTCTGGTTGTACGGGTCGAGCCGCACCTGCTCCTGCAGGGTCTCGGCCTGCGCCTCGCTGAGCGTCAGCATCCCGCTGCCGTCGTCGGCGTGCACGGCCGGGACGGCGCTCAGCGCCAGTCCGGCCGCGGCCAGGGTCGAAGCGAGGCGCAGGGCCCGCCTGGAGGTGTTCTTCATCGGTTGCTCCCCTGGGTGAAGCGGATCGCCGTGCCGTCGGTCAGCGCGCTCCTGTCGAAGGAGTACGCGAACCCGTCGGTCCCCGCCTGGTTCTCGACGCCGACGGTCGCCGAAGCGCCGCCGGCCGCGACGTCCGCGTACTGCAGCGTGACGGCGCCGGTGGCCTCGTCGAAGACGGCCTCGAAGGTGACGCGCGCGGAACTGTCGCCGGCGGAAGCGGCGTTGTTCCAGACCACCGCGAACGTCCGTTGTCCCACCGCGCCGTTGACGGCGGTCTGCACGCTGGCGCGCTTGTCGACGACCAGGTCGTCCCAGTAGGCGGCGATGATGCCGTTGGGCTGCGTGGCGTTCGGCAGGTCGGTGTTGGTGAGGTCGCCGAGGCGCGGGGAGAGGAAGTTGACCAGGCCGTTGGTGGTGACGTTCAGGCTGGTGTACCGCACGCCGTAGAAGTCGACGGGGAACGGCAGCCGGACCCCGGTGGCGTCCTCGTCGCCGGAGAGCGCGAGGGTGGTCCTGCCCTTGATCCAGCCGTACGGCGCCGGGGCGCAGGTCGTGGTGCCGGAGGCGTCGGTGCGGCGAGGCAGCCGGACGTCCGCCGTCTCGGCGCCGTCCACGGTCAGTACGCGGTTCGAGGGCCCGTTGCACCGCGCCGGGTTCGGCGGGGTGAAGCCGA
The DNA here is from genome assembly GCF_043084305.1 of Streptomyces sp. NPDC014656. Taxonomy (NCBI): domain Bacteria; kingdom Bacillati; phylum Actinomycetota; class Actinomycetes; order Kitasatosporales; family Streptomycetaceae; genus Streptomyces; species Streptomyces sp. NPDC014656. The sequence goes on along the minus strand of NZ_JBIBZN010000005.1, from coordinate 570,137 downwards.
GGCCGAAGCTGCCCTCGGCGACGTCCGGCAGGGTGTACGTGCCGTCGGCGCGGGTGGTGGCGGCGTCGACCGGGGCGCCGATGACCTCCACGGTGGCGCCGGCGAGCGGCGCGCCCTGGGCGTCCAGCACGGTGCCGGTGACGGCGTGGTGCGGCACCGCGGTCATCGCGATCGGGCGGTCGGCGTTCTCGCCGGCGGCCACCTCGTACGTGGCGGTGTGGTCGGTGTAGCCGTAGTGGCCGGTGGTCACGGTGTAGCTGCCGGCCGGCACGGTGAACCGGTAGGTGCCGTCGTCACGGCTCACGGTTGAACGGCTGGTGTCGCCCCCCTTCACGGTCACGGTGGCGCCCGCGACGACCGCTCCGGTGTCCTTGTCGGTCACCTTCCCGGTGACGACCGCCTTGGTGTGCGGAGCGGCGTCCACGGCGGCCAGGGCGTCGAGCTTGCCCTCGCCCCAGACGTTGTTGAAGCCCGCGGTGCCGCCGCAGTGGGTGTCCGCCACGTCGCGGGCGGTCTCGTTCAGGAGGGCCCGGGTGGCGTCGATGTCACCGATCAGGGACGGGGCCTCGGACCACAGCAGGGCGACGGTGCCCGCGACGTGCGGAGTGGCCATCGACGTGCCGCTGATGGCGTTGTAGGAGCCGCCGGGCCAGGCGGAGCGGATGTTGACGCCGGGCGCGGCGATGTTCGGCTTGGTCGAGCCGTCGTTGAGCGACGGGCCGAAGCCGGAGGTCGTCGCGATCCTGCCGGAGGAATCGTAGGAGCCCACGGCGTAGGACGACCCCTGCGCGCCGGGCGCGCGGGCGGTGGAGCAGGTCACGCCGTCGCCGTCGTTGCCGTTGGCGAACGCCTCGAAGATGCCGGCCGCGTTCCAGGCGTCGACGATGTCCTGGTAGAAGTCGGTGTTGCCGCCGCCCCAGGAGTTGTTGACGATGTTCGGGGCCAGGTCGGGCCGCGGGTTGTCGCCGTTGCGGTCGGTCGGCGCCAGGATCCACTGGCCCGCCGCGAGCAGGTCGCCGTCGTAACAGTGGTCGTCCGCACAGCCCTTGGCGGCGATCCAGCGGGCGCCGGGTGCCACGCCGATGCCGCCGCTGCCGGCCATGGTGCCCATGGTGTGGGTGCCGTGCCCGGTGTTGTCGCACGGGGCACCGCCGGTGCCGCACCGGCCGCTCGGGTCGTAGAAGTTGTAGTCGTGATGGGCCGCGGTGCCGTTCCAGCCTCGGTAACCGGCCTTCAGCGCGGGGTGGTCCCACTGCACGCCGCTGTCGACGTTGGCGATGACGATGCCCTCGCCCTCGGCCTGGTACTGGTCCCAGACCTGGTCGGCCCTGATGTCCGCGACGCCCCACTCGGGAGTGACGGCACCGGCCGCGTCGGCAGCGGTGCCCGAGCCGGGGGTAGCCGAGTCGGTGGTACCCGAGCCGGGGGTAGCCGAGTCGGTGGTACCGGCGGCCCGGGAGGACGCTTCGACGTCGTCTAGGCGGTAGGCCCGTTCCTTGACGATGCCCGCCACGTCCGCGCGGGCGGCGAGCTCCTCGACGACGTTCTTGTCGGCGGTGGTCACCAGCAGGGTGTTGGCGATCCAGTAGGACTCGTACCCGACCTTCTTGCGGTCCAGGAACGAACGCAACGGCTTCTGGCTGTCCGCCGCCTCCGTCCTGAGCGCGTCGAAGACGGCCTTCGCCCGGGCGCCGTGGCCCTTCGCCTTCTTCGCGGCGGACAGGTCGGCCTGGTCCTTCAGGACGACGAAGAACCGCGACTGCTCACCGGCCGACACGGCGTCGAGCACGGCGGCGTCGACCTGCGCGTGACGGGGGGGCGAGGCGGCCGCGGACTGGGGTAGCACGGTGGCCGAACCGCCGAGCACGGCGGCGAGGGTGGCCGCCGCCCACGCGCTGACCCGGCGTCGGGGTATGCGGGAGACATTCATCTGAGGGAACTCGCTTCTTCGCAACGGGGGTTCACCGGTCGGCCAGGTGGTTCTCACCGGCGCGGACCGGGTGGTGCCGCACGCTAGGGGAAGCGCGTTACTGGGGCATTACTGGCCGTCCGCGGTCGCTTCCCACCACGGGGCGCGTCGACGACGACAGGTCCCCCACCCGACCGGCAGCCGGTCCAACGGCCCTGCTCCGCAGCCGGTGATGACGCAAAGCGCGGTCGGCCTGGGGAAGCGCGATGACGCGACTCGACGTGCCGGCCGGCGGCCGGGTCGTGAGCTCGATCGGCGGTGCGGAGTCGTGGCCGGCGCCGGTCACGATGACGTGTGGGTGCACGCTCGCGCCGTTCTGGCCTGGCCTGGCCTGGCCGACAAGGCCCCTTCCCCTGGCGTTCCTCTCGCGCGGTCCGCGCCCCTCTCCGCCGACGTGGAATCCGGGCGGGGCTCCCGCACCCTTTCGGCCAGGCCGCGCACCGCAAACGGCGCGGCCAGTGAGGTGGCCGTCCGCCGGCCTTCGACCGCGGGGGCTACGAACAGCGCAACACCGTCGAGCGGTGCGTCAACAAGACCAGGCAGTGGCGCGGTTCGGCCACTGGTTACGACAAGATCGTCACCGTCTACCTCGCCGGACTTCGCACCGGCGCCCTCTTCGTCTGGTCAGCGAGGTGACTCCGGAGAAAACGATCTGCGTCTGCGGACGCAGGATGGCGCGGTGTCCGCCTCAATCCTGCTTCTCGCCGGCCGGGTAAGCCACGGGAGGGCTCTCTCCACTTCGAATCGAATCTGCGCCCACGGCGAACGACCCGAAGTACTCGCGCAGCTTCACGATGGCCATCGGAACCCCTGTCTGAAACCCGGCCCAGACAGCACACGAGATCAGAGACCTCGACTTCTCTGTGAACTGACCACCGATCCACCAGAACGTGGTCAGGGCCAGCCACAGTGCACCCCATAGAAGAGGCGCCGGGGTTCTTCTCAACCAGTCGCGCATGAAAGGAGGTTACTGGTCAGGCACACTTCCGTCGCCACCTTGACCAGGCCCTGCGTTACGCCCCCGGCCGGAACTGCGTCCGCCAGCTCCGCCTCGACCCCGCCCGGGGCAGGATCGTCGCCCTGGAGCAGTCGGCCCACGACGAGGGCATGACGTACGGGATCACCGCCTACGCCCCCGCCGGCGGCGGCCACACCGGTCGCAGCGCCCGCGTCAGCGCCGTGGCCACGGCGCTGGAGATCGGCGACGTCCAGGGCGACGCCGAGCCGGAGTACACCGTCGCCGAGGCCACGCTCTCCAGCTCGGGGCCTGCGGGCCGTCGACGGCGGGATCGTCGTCTCCTACCTGGACGACCGGGATTCCACCGTCGCCGCCGACTGCGGCGGGGCCCACTATGCCCGCCTCGCGGTCTTCACCGGCGACAACGGAGCGTGAAGCGGGAGTGGGCCGTCCCGGCGGAGATCGGCACCCCTGTCTTCGTCGGCCTGTCGGCCTCCGAGGGGGAGGTCCGCGCCCCATACCGGTCCCGCGCGGCATGGCCCCGGCGAGCGCCGGCGTCCCCGTGGGCGGGGCCGGGCTGAACGGCGCGGACGGTTCGGTCGCCTGGTCGCTCGTCCAGAAGGCAGCCGCCACCGGTACCACCGGCGCCGTGCTGGGCGTCCCGCCGCGCGCCGACCCCTCTAGCCCGGGCGGATCTCGGCCTCGATGTGGGCGAGGTGGGCGGCGAGGATCTCCTCGAACGCGGCGCGGCGATCCACCCCCAGGGGGCGGACGTCGCGGGCGAAGTGGGCCAGGGCGGGGAAGCGTTCGGGATCGGCGCCCAGCACCGCGACGCGGAACAGCTCCATGCCCTGTTCGCACTCCTCCGAGGACATGGTGCTGACCCCCGCCTCGGAGGCGATCAGCGCGGAGATGAGGACCGCGAGCCGGTGGTAGCGCGCCGGGATCTCCTCGTCGGGCAGTCCTGACGCGCGCAGGGCCTGCAGCACCTCTTCCATGACCAGCCGGGAGCCGGCGCCGCCGGACGCGTACCGCCCCCAGACCGCGGCGAGTTGGGGCTGCCGGCCGAAGGCCTCCCGCAGGCGCAGGGCCAGAGCGGTGAGGCGCTGCTTCCAGTCGCCCTCGGGGCGATGGCCATCCATGGAGGCCAGGAGGATCCGGTCGGCGACCGCCCGCAGCAGTTCCGTCTTGCTGCGGAAGTGCCGGTAGAGGCTGGAGGAGTCGGTCCCGAGCGTCGCGGCGAGCTTGCGCACGCTGAACGACTCCGTGTCGCTCGTGACGAGCAACTCCGCTGCCGCGTCCAGGATCTCCTCGGTCGACCAGCGCCTGCGACCTGCCATGTCTCTCCTCTCGCCGAGCCCCGACTCTAACCTATGCACTTGGCGTTGCACGCACCGCGTGCATAACGAGGACATGGGTGTGCCGGGCCGCACGACGGCAGCCGGCCGGTGCATCGCGCACGCCCTGTCGCCCAGGCCGGACCACCCGGCCTGGAGTTCGCCCGGAACACTCCGAAAGGACGCACAGCGTGAGGAACTTACTGGACGGCGCGGCGCTGGACGCCGCCCTGGAGAACGTCCACGGCGCCGGGATGCCGGGCCTGTTCGCCGAAGTGCGCGACGGCGACCAGGTCTGGCGCGGCGCCGCCGGGATCGCCGACCTCGCCACCGGCCGACCCGTCACCGCCGACCTGCGCCACCGCGTCGGCAGCGTCACCAAGACCTTCACCGCCGCCGCCGTCCTGCAGCAGGTCGAGAGCGGGCGCCTCGGGCTCGACACACCGATCGGCCGGTACCTTCCGCGTCTGGTCCCCGGGGAACGCGGTGACGCGATCACGGTCCGGATGCTGATCAACCACACCAGCGGCCTCGCCGAGTACCTCCCGTACGCCTACCCCTCCCTCAAGGCGTTGCCCGTCGCCGCGGAGACCGGGCCGCAGAGCCTGGACGACCACCGGCATACGCGGTTCGACCCCGTCGAACTGATCGAGATGGGGGTCACCGCACCGGCCGTCGGCACCCCGGGCGGCACTCCGGGGGTGTACTCCAACACCAACTACCTGCTCCTCTCCCAACTCCTGGAAGAGGTGAGCGGCACGACGGCCGAGCTGTGCATCACCCGGAACGTCATCGAGCGCGCCGGGCTCCGGGACACCGGATTCCCCGCAGGACCGTACGTCGACGGACCGCACTCGCGGCTCTACGAGGCGTGGTTCGGCATGATCGACCCGCCGCGCGACTACAGCGTCTTCGACATGTCGTACGCGGGACCGTCGGCCTCGCTGACATCGACCGTCGGCGACCTCAACCGCTTCTTCGGCATGCTGCTGGCCGGAGAGATCGTCAGTCCGTCGTCGCTGGAGCAGATGCAGCGCACCGTCCCGATCGTCTCCCAGGAGGGGAAGATAATCGACTACGGACTCGGCCTGTACCCGATGGAGGGACCCGGGCAGGGCGTCTTCTGGGGCCACGGCGGCACGGTCTGGGGCGGTGGAACGCTGGCCATGATCCGTGCCGACGGCAAGCGGCGGATGGCGGTCGCGGTGAACCTGCAGAGGTGGAACGGGTTCGACTCCTCCGGCAAGCCGCGGCCCCATCCCATCGACGACGCGCTCGCGGCTCTGTACCGCGTGGCGATGTACGGCTGACCGGGCCGGCGCGGAAGTCACCGGCGCCCTGTTCCTGACGGCCCCGGCCCCCGCCGGGGTCAGCAGCGCCCGGATCGCGTCACATGGGCCTATGCGCGGGGCGTGCCGTCCCAGCGCCATGTGGTGAGGCGGGGGTGTCCGGGGAGTTCGGCGCGTCCGGTGGCCCACAGGAGGGTGGTCCAGCTGTCCGTGGACGACGGTGCGTCCGGGAACAGCCTGGCGAGCACCCGCGCGCACAGACCGGCGGGCGGGCTCCACGCGAGATCGAGCCCTTCTGCCAGGTCGTGCGTGTGCACCAGGGTCTCCACGATCCCCATCGCGGCGAAACCCTCGGGGTCCGAGACGCCGAAGACGTGGTGAGCGCGGGTCCGCGGAGATGCCGTGCGCACCATGGCGACCAGCAGCGCGCCGCTCGCCTCCAGGACCTGGAGCAGGCCCGCGGGCCCCGCTTCGCGGTTCGCGTGAATGGCGTTCGCCGGGCCGCCGGGGCGTCGGCTTTCCCATACGAAGGGCACGTCGCCGTCCAGGGGCGGTGTGCTGGGGCCCAGTTGCGCGGCGTAGGCGAAGAGGTCGTCGCTGAGGTGCTCGACCGTTTCCCAGCAGTCCCATTCCAGCGAACCGGCCTTGCCCTCCCAAGCGGCCGGAGGCGCCTCGCGGAGGACCGCCACGGCAAGCCGCACGGCGAGATCGAGGTCATCCGCGCTGACGGGGGGCCGGGAGGGGGTGACATCGGCTGATCGGAACATGACGGAACCGTACCGCGACCGGAAGGAGCCCCCTCCTGTCGACCACCCGGCCGGCGACCCGGTGAAGGTTCGCGGCCACGGCACCGGCCCCGCCTGACGGGGGAGGCACGGGGCCGGCGGATCTCCACTTCGCCGGGCGTCGCCCGGCGTGGCGGTGAACGGCCAGCCGGCATCGGTTCGGTGCTCGCCACGGGGCCTCTGCCGGTGCTCGTCCGGTCACGCCGTGACGGTACGGCGAGGCACTGGCAAATGGCCCCGAGGCATTCCCGACTCGGCGGACCGGGCCGAGGGCGGCCGCGGACGGATGCGGTTACGGCGGGGCTGATGAAAGGGTGGGGGCATGAGCGAGGATTCCGGGGCCCCGGTCCGCCACCGCGACCGGCACGTCTGGCTGGTGCGCTTCACCGACCGCGTCCTCGTGGTCTGCCCGCGATGCGGCGGCCGCGCCCATGTGGTGCCGCGGCCGGACCTCGCCCCGCCCCGCTGGTCCAGCGAGCTGCTGGTCCTGCCGCGCCGGATGGCGTGTACGGGGTGCGGGGCGGTACGGGAGTGGACTGCCGAACCCCGCGGCGAAGGACTGGCCGGGGCGGCGATCGGCGGCACCGAGGACCCCTTCTTCCGGTTCCCGCTGTGGCTGCAGGCCCGATGTGCCGGGCGGGTGCTCGGGGCGTACAACGGGGCCCATGTCGAGGAGCTGTCCGGCTACGTGGGGGCCCGGCTGCGTGAGCGCGGCAGCCTCAGCCCGACCCTGGCGATGATCCCGCGGCTGCCCGCGTGGATGAAACGGGCCGGCAACCGGTCGGCGGTACTGGCGGCCCTGAACGTGCTGCGCACCCTGGCGGACGCCGAACACTCCACCGCGGCGCACCGCTCGGACGCGGCCCATCCCCGGCACGACCGTCCGCGTTATCCGGGCAGCCTGTTCTTCCGCGGCGGCGCCTACTAGCGCGGCACCGGACGGTCGTCCCCGCCCGCGCGGGGTGCCGCGGCCGGATTCGGCACCGCGGACCGGCTCCCGGCGGTCCCGCGCGAGCGGAGGCCGGCGGCGGTCCGGGTCGCCGCCGGCCTCGTCCTTCAGCCGCGCCGACGGGTGCGCGGGCGGGCGGACGGGCCGGTCACCAGATTCCGTCGATGACTTCTTCGAAGACGAGGTGCCACGGGGACTCCTCTTCGGCGAACGGGAGGGGGTCGAAGGCGGTGATCCTGGCGCGCAGGGCGTCGACGCGCTCCTCGCGGTCCCCGTCGTCCTCTTCCGGCTCTTCCAGGGCCTGCCGCAGGTTCTCGAACGCGGTGAGGGCGTGAACGAGGGATTCGACGTCCCGGTGGAGGGGGCGGTAGGTCATGCGGGCCGGGCCGTCACCGAGGGCGTAGACGGTTCCGGAGTCCGGGTCGAGTCCGAGGGTGGTGTCGGCGAACATGCCGAGCACGAGCCACCTGTGGCACTCCTCGGGAGCGGTCCCCCACTTGCTGTACCACCGGGGGACGTCGACGTGGTCGTCCGCGCGCAGGCTCGCCTTCGACATGAACCATTCGGTGTCGGGGAGGCCGACCGTGCTCAGCAGGTGTGCGGTGCGGGCGTCGAGGCGACGGCGGGGGGCGGTGCAGCGCGGGAAGTGGACGACATTGGTGAGTCCGAAGGCGGTGCGCACCTCGTCCGCGGTGACGGCGAAGTTCATGCCGGGACCTTACGCCGGGGAGGCGGGCGGCCGATTGCGCACACTTCCTCGTGCCGCACGTCCGGGAGCCCGGTTCCGCCCCTACCGGGACACGGCGGGCGCGCTGCGGGAGTTCGTCCAGGACGAGGACACGGGCGAGGCCGGGCGGGACCTGATCGACGAGTTCGAAGAACTCCACGGAGGAGCCCTGCCGTTCGCCGATCCCGGGAGCAACGCCCGCAGGACTCCGGAGACGGGCGCCGGCCCCGCCTGAATCCCGTACCGCCTGCGGCCCTCCGCTCTCGCGTACGGGGGGTGCGCGCGGTGGCCAAGAGTCCCTGACGTTCCCGCGGCACCCGTCCCGCTCCCCCGTACCCCCCGCACCGGCTCGCGGACGCCGTGGCCGGGAATGGCGGGGGCGGGGGGCGGGGAGGGCGGAGCCGGTCAGCTGTCGGCGACCGGGGTCGCTCCCAGCCTGATGTTGTCCACGGCCCAGAACCAGTTGTTGCCCGCGCGGTGGACCCGGAAGCCCACCTTCGCCGAGCGCGCGTCGGCCGGCACCGGGAAGGAACAGGTCACGAGGCGGTTCTGCTGGTCGCGGCCGCTGTTGGTGTTCCCCGACGGCGCGCTGGAGTAGTGCAGCACCCGGGAGGTGACGCCCGTGTCGAAGACCACGGTCACCTCGGCCTCCTGCGGGCTCTCCTGCCGGTAGTGGGAGTCGAAGCCCAGGTACAGCGTCGGGGTCCCCTCCGGGATCGCGACCGCGGGCGTCATCAGCGTCGAGTCGAAGGTGCCACGGCTGGACGGGCTGCCCGTGTCGTCCCAGTCGTCCGGGTCGGCGACGGCGACGACGCCCAGGGACCGGCCGAACGCGGCGCGTTCCTGGCCGGCGGGGAACCAGAACTGCCGGGACAGGAACGACCAGCCGTTGAGTTCCTCCGTGCCCCGCGGCATCCCGGCCGCGTTGGTGACCGTCCACCCGTCGGGCGCGGTCCGCGTCCAGCCCCGCAGCCCCGGACGGCTCAGGTCGGTGGCCGGGGCCAGCCGGCCGGCGAGGGACTCGAAGTTCTCGGCGAGCAGGTAGCCGGTCATCACCGGTCCCACGCGGGCGGCCAGCGCCGCCGTCCGCTCCACCGCCGCGCCGCTCGCGGTGCGCGCGCCGACGGTCGCCTTCAGCGTCGTCGAGGTGCGGGCCGCCGACGCGGGGGCCGTGACCTCCCAGACCGCCTTCACCGACGTACGGGCCGGAACCGAGGCCGGGGTGCCGGCGGCCGCCTCGGCACGCCACCCGTCCGGTAGCGCCAGCGCCGCCGACAGGCCGGTGAGCGGGGCGTTGCCCGCGTTGGTGACGGTGGCGGTCACGGCCAGCGGCTGTTCCGGGTACAGCGCGCAGCCGTCGGTGCCGGGGGAGCTCGCCGGTGCGGTCAGGGTCAGGGTCACCGCGCGGGCGACCTCGGCACGGACCCGGGCGTCCGCGACGCGCAGCAGGCCGTCGCCTTCGGCGCGGGCGGTGACGGTGAGGGTGGCGGCGGTGGCGTCGACGGCGGGGGTGACCGTGAAGCGCAGGTCCGCCGAGCCGCCGCCGGGCAGGCTGCGCGGGACCGGCCCGGCGGGCTCGACCGTCCAGCCGGCCGGTGCCCGCAGCGATACCGCGAGGTCCCGCAGCCGGCCCGGCTCCTCGTTGCGTATGCGCACCCGCACCTCGGCGGGGCTGCCCTGCACGAGCGGGGCGGTCAGCGGAGGCAGCGGCTCCGGCAGGGTGAGCGCCGCGCTCAGCGCCGGACCGGTCCCGATCGACGGGTCGGTGGTGCCCGGTCCGCCGTCCGCGGGCCGGCCGGACATCCGCCGCAGGAAGCGGGGGTCGTCCTCGTCGAGCACCACGATGTCGTACCAGCCGTGCCGGGCGAGCGGTACGGACACGGTCCGCTTCCGGCCGGGTGCCAGCCGGATCCTCTGCGCACGGCCCTCGCCGCGCCCCGGATGGGTGGACTCCCCCACCAGGAGCGTGCGGGTCCGCTCCGACGGGTTGCCGCACTCCACGTCCACGCTGCGGACGTGGGCGCGTTCCACGACGTGCGCCTCGGCGCCGGTGCCCGCGCCGCGCAGTTCCCACCGTGCCCAGCCGGGGCCGTGCACCTGGAGGTCGTAGCCCTCGGGGCCGTACGGCAGGCTGCCGGTGGTGCTGTCCCGGCCGGCGACGGTCCAGGTCCGCGGCGCGGTCCCGTCCCCCGGGTACGCGGTGATCGCGGCGGTCCGCCGCCCCTCGTTGCCGAGCGCCAGCCGCACCTCGGTGCCGGTGACGGTGGCGCGCAGCGAGAGCCGGTACGGGGACGGCCGGGTGGGGCGGACGCCGGGCTCCTGGACGGGCCGCGCCTGCGTCGCCGGCGGCACCGGATTCCAGCGGCCGATCGGTGCCGGGACCGCGCCGGGCTGCTCCACCTCGGGCTGCCGGTAGGCGCGGTCGAAGTCGAACACGGAGGTCAGGTCGCCGAAGACGCTGCGCCGCCAGGCGCTGATGTTGGGTTCCTGGACCCCGGTCCACTTCTCCAGGAACCTGATCACCGAGGTGTGGTCGAAGAGCTCGGAGTTCACGAACCCGCCGACCGTCCAGGGGGACACGACGGTCATCGGGACGCGCGGTCCGGGGCCGACGGGGCGGCCGCCCACCCAGTCGTCGCCGTCGCCGCTCTCCGGCCTGGGCGCGGTGGGGGCGGGGACGTGGTCGAAGTAGCCGTCGTTCTCGTCGAAGTTGATGAACAGCGCGGTCTTCGACCAGGTCCCGGGGTCGGAGGCGATGGCGTCCAGCAGGTCGTAGACGAGGCCGGCGCTGCCGGCGGGCGTGGAGGAGCCGGGGTGTTCGGACAGTGCGGCCGTGGGCACCACCCAGCTGACCCGGGGGAGGGTCCCGGCCTTGATGTCGGCCTTGATCCGGGTGAGCAGGGAACCCGGTTCGGAGCGGTGGGCGCCGCGGAGGAACAGCCGGCGCTCGTCCTCGGGAAGGGCGTCGACCGCGGTACGGAACCGGGCCAGATCGGCCTGCCGCTCGCTGTCGCTCTTCGCCCACAGCTTGTCGTAGAACTCCTCGGTGGTGGCGTAGGGGAATCCCGCGGCGGTGAGGATCTTCCGGCCGATCCGCTTCCACGGCTTGAAGTACTCCACCGCGTTGTCGGTGAAGTTGTCCCATTCCTGGTAGATCTGCCAGGAGACCCCGGCGGCCTCCAGGCGTTCCGGGTAGGTGGTCCAGTCGTAGCCGGCGTGGCCGTAGGAGTACGCGGCGTTGGTGACGGCCCGGCCGCCGCCACCGGGTTCGAACCCGGTGGTGCCGGTCCACAGGTAGTTGCGGTTGGGGTTCGTGGAGCCGAAGACGGAGCAGTGGTAGGCGTCGCAGATGGTGAAGCGGTCGGCGAGTTCGTACTGGAGGGGGATGTCGCGCCGGTCGTAGTGGGCCATGGTGCTCTGGCCCTTGGCCGCGATCCAGTCGTTCCACCATCCGTTCGCCCGGGCCTGTACCCCGTCGGTGAAGCCGTGCGGCAGCGAGCCGAGGTACTGGATGTCGCTCTCGGGCCGTCCGGCGTCGACGGCCGCCTGCCGTGCGGAGAACGGCAGGACGGCGGGCCCGCCGGAGCGGGGCTGCTCGAACACGCTCGCGCCGTCGGGCAGTCGCAGCGCTCTGGTGTCGCCGAAGCCGCGGACGCCCCTGAGGGCACCGAAGTAGTTGTCGAAGGAGCGGTTCTCCTGCATCAGCACGATGACGTGCTCGACGGCCCGGAGGCCACCGCGCGGCAAGGGGGCGGCCATGGCCGTCAGGAGGGAGGGAGGCAGGACGGAGAGCGCGGACCCAGCGGCGAGGGTGCCGAGGACCTTACGGCGTGAGAAGTCGGGCATGCCGGGGAGGCTAGGACGTGGCGCGGCACCTCCAGAACCCGTCACGCCAGGGATTCGCCCACTGTTCACACCAGGGACTCATACGAAATCCGCAGGTCAAGGTCATGATCACGATGAGCTGACGGATACGCGGGGGCCGGCGTGTCCACCAGGGCGTACCGCGCGCCTCCGCTCGAAGCGTCAGGGGGCGACGGGAGGGGGAAGGGGCGGCCCGCTCCCTGGGTTCGCTGCGTTCCCGGTGGCCCCGGTGGCCCCGGTGGCCCCGGTGGCCCCGGTGGCCCCGGTGATGGTGCGGTCGGCGTGGTCGCGGTACGGGTTTCGAGGCTTCGGTGCACCGGGGTCCGGGAGGTCAGGCGTTTCGACGGTTTCCGTCGTCGTCGCAGGGAAGTTCGGCGACGGGGTGGTTGGCGGTGAAGTCACGTCGGGCCTGGCTCTCGACTTCGGCGATGGCGGTGGGTTCGATGTTGATGATGCCGCCGAAGGGACGGTCGACGTCCCGGATGATGACCAGGGCCGTGGTCAGCAGAGCGGTGATGACGACGAGCGTGATGATCTGACCCCGGTTGTTCCTGCGGGGCAGGCAGACTCCCAGGGCCGCCACCGTGATGACCAGGGTGGCGAGCAGGAACCAGAAGATGGTGCTGGGGATGCTGGAGGTCGCCTGGGTCAGGCGTTCCTCGCGTTCGTCGGACCGCTTGTTGTCGGCGGCCACCAGCATCCCGAAGGCCGGCTTGCCCTCCAGCGTCTCGAAGGTCTCCCGGAACGAGGTCGACCACACGCTCGGGGCCGGCGAGCCGTTGCCGTCCGACATCGCGGGCCACTCCTGGACACGCACCGCCCGGGCGTAGCAGACCGCGTCGGCCTGGATCTTCCCCCGCTGGAGGGCGGGGGCGTACTCGGCGGTCTCGACGAGCTGGTCCAGGGCGCGGGCCTCGCCGCGGGCGGCGACCAGGACGAAGGAGAGCAGCAGGACGGTCATCGTCAGCAGGGGACCGACCAGGTCCTTGACCGCCATGCCCTCGTCGTCGTCGGCGTTGACGAGCCGGGGCCGCAGCCAGCGGTTCGCGGCGAGGCCGGCGAGCAGCGCGAGCACGGCGACGACGATGAGGAACTACCTCCGAGGAGAACGCGGGTTCCCCGGCAAGGGCCGGGACCGCGGAATCATCCCCGGGCCGGCGACAGGCGCGGAAGGACGGAAACGTTCACTCGCCTCCGCATGGGCGACCGCTCCTCGGCCATTCGGAGCAGGCCCCTGACCTCGCTGTTTTCCCGTTCGGGCGCTCGCCCGTGACCTACCGGGCCCGGCCGCGCCCACCGGTCGGCGAAGCCGGACCGGGGCCGCCTCCCCCACGTCGGCGTCCCGGCGGACGGGTGTCCCGGCGCACGGGGGTCGCGGTCGACGAGGACGTCGGGGACGACGGCCTTCTGGTGCGGCCCCAGGCCCCCGCCCGCCCGCCCGCCCCCGGAAGGGTCGACGGCGCCTTCGGCAACAACACGGGCCGTGGCCGTTGCGGGTCGTGAGGTCGGGGGCGGGGTGGCCGTCGGGGGCGGGGCGTGCCGTCGGTGGCGGCGGCCGGTCACCTGCCGGTGAGCCGGGCCTTCTTGGCCCTGTTGCCGCAGGTGTTCATCGAGCACCAGCGGCGGTTCGCGCCGCGGCTGGTGTCGAGGAACAGGCCGGCGCAGCCGGGGCCTTCGCACGCCTTGATCCGGTCGCGGTCGGGGCCTCCGAGCACGTGGATGGCGTCGGCGGCGAGCACGCCGAGCGCGTCCGGCACCGGTGCTTCCTCGCCGAGGTTCCAGACCGCCAGCCCGTTCTCGTCGAGCGCCGGTCTGGGCCGCCCGGCGGTCGCGGCCCTGTTCAGGATCGCCGCGTCACCCGGATCGGGTCGCCGGGTGACGGCGACGGCCAGCCCGGCGCGGTAGATCGCCTCCCTCAGGTCGAGCGCGTCCTGAAGCTGGGCGGGTGTGACGTCGGGGACGCCGAGCCCCACGGCGTACAACCAGAGCTTCAGCCGGCCGTGGCTGGAGAGCCGCTCGCGGGGCGCCCCGCCGGCGCGGTCGCTCATCGTGGCGGTGAAGCGGAACGCCAGTACCTCGTTGTCCAGCCGGAACAGCTGACGGGCCTCCACGGCCACCACCTTCCGTACCGTCAAGGGCCGCTGCGTGAACCAGCTTAGCCGGTTCGACAGGGGCGTCGACCTGCGCCACCATGGAACCGTCTCGGACGGTTCACAGGGAGAGGTCGCGTGATGGGTGAGGTCGCAGTCGTCGGTCTGGGCGGAATGGGGCGGGCGATCGCGCGCAATCTGGTGCGGGCGGGCCACGAGACCGTGGTGTGGAACCGTTCGGCGGGCCCCGCGGAAGAGCTCGCGGACGCCGGCGCCCTCCGCGCCGCCTCCGTCGCGGAGGCGCTTCAGTGCCCGGTGGTGTTCTCGGTCCTGTCCGACGACCCGTCCGTGGCGGAGGTCTTTCTCGACTCCGGGGTCCTGGGCGAGGCGCGGCCCGGGACGGTCCACGTCAACGTGGCCACGGTGAGCGTCGGGCTGGCCCGCCGTGCCGCGGAGGCACACGCCGCGCACGGGATCGGCTACGTCGCGGCCCCGGTGTTCGGCCGGGTCGGTGTCGCGGAGGCCGGTGCGCTGAACGTCCTCGCCGCAGGAGAGCCCGAACTCGTCGACCGGGCACAGCCGTTCTTCGACGTGATCGGATCCCGCACGTGGCGTCTGGGCGAACTGCCCGAGCAGGCCAACACGGCCAAGGTCCTGGGCAACTACCTGATCGCCTGCGCGATCCAGTCGCTCGGGGAGGCGGTCAGCGTCGCCGACGCGGCCGGCGCCGACCCGGGCCGGTTCGTCGAACTGCTGGCCTCGACGCTCTTTCCCGGACCCGTCTACTCCGGATACGGGTCGATGATCGCGCGGCGGAGGTACCGGCCGGCCGGGTTCACCACGGCACTCGGACGCAAGGACCTCCACCTCGCCCTCGACGCGGCGGCCGGCCTGGCGGTCCCCCTGCCGTTCGGCGAACTGCTCAGAGGCGTGTTCGACCAGGCGATCGCCGATGGCCGCGCGGCGGACGACTGGGCGGTGATCGCCGAGCGGCAGCCGCGGTGAACACCCGGCCCCTACGGTCGACGACGAGTCCGTCCGTCGGCGGGCGGGTCCTCTCCGGCCGAGGAGCGTCTCCGCGAGGTCACGGCGCACACGGCACCGGCTGCGTCGCCGTGAGTCCGAGCGGACTCACGGCGTCGCCTCCGCGCGGCACGGCATCCCGCCCCGGGTTCCCGTTGAAGGCCCTCGCTTCGTCCGAGCCCACGGGTGCCCTGTCGGTTTCCGGGCCGGAGCCTCACACGCCGGTCAGGGCGCGGTCCAGAAGGGGGAGCAGACGGTTCCAGTGGCGCTTCAGCCCGGAGGCGCTGAAAGCGTCGGTGTCGGGCATGGTGAAGCCGTGGGTGGTGCCGGGGTAGATCTCGGAGGTGTAGTCGACACCTGCCGTGTCCAGGGCCTGGTTGAGCTCGCCGAGGGCCTCGGGCGTCATGTCGCCTTCGGCGTGGCCGAGGTGGACCTGGGCGGTGATCCTGGAGAAGAGGGCGGTCCCGTCGGCGCCGACGGGGCCGTGGAACGCGGCGACGGCCGCCACCCGGCCGGGGTGGGCCGCGGCGGTGCGCATCGCGTAGAGGCCGCCCACGCAGTAGCCGGTCACCGCGACCGGTCCGGCGGCGGTCTCGGGCTGGGTGGCGAGGAACCCGAGGTAGGCGTCGGCGTCGCTCAGGACACGTTCGGCGGTGTGCGCCTCGATGAGGGGCATCAGCCGGGCGAAGACCGCGTCCCTGTTCTCTTCGCCGATGTGCTCGGGAAGCTCGACCAGCGGTGCCGGGCCGTGCCGGTAGAAGGGGTTGGGGACGAGCACGTAGTAGCCGTGCCCGGCCAGTTCGCGGGCCATCTCCCGCAGCGCGGGCCGGATGCCGAAGCCGTCCGCGTACATCAGCACCCCTGGGTGCCGCTCGCCGTGATCGGGGAAGGCGGCGAAGGCGTCGGCCTGGCCGTCCGCGGTGGGAATCCGCAGCGTCTTGGTGGGCATGAACACTCCTGTCGTGGTTGATGTGCAGAACTTGCGATCAACACGACGGAGGGGGAGCCCGCGCGGCGGCGCGAGGGCCTCGGTCGAACAGCGGACCCGAACCGGCCCGTACGGCGCTCAGAAGAGCCCCGGGTCACCGATCCGTGTGTGGCGCGAGGCCGTCCCGGTATTCACATCCCACAGCGTAGCCCACCGGGTACGGGCCGACGCCGACGCTCCGGGCCGAGCGGATGTCCCGGCCGGACGAGGACGGAAGCGCGCCGGCCGCGACACGGGTCGTGCCGCGGCCGGCCGTCGCACCGCTGCCGTCATGTCGTCGGCCGTGCGCTGTCCGCTGCTTCGGGGACGTACCCGCAGAGTTCCGGGGCGCACTCGGCCTCGTGGTCCCGGCCCCAGAGATGGGTGTCGCGCTCGGTGGACCGGGCGCGGTGGGCGAGGCGGAGTTGTCGCCGCCGGGGCAGCGTCGAAGGCAGCGCCGTGAAGGTCTCCGGGAGAACGGCGACCATGCCCCTGACCTGTTCTCCGTCGCGCATCCGCAGCAGCGCGACGCACTGCCACCAGCCGATCTCGCCCTCGCTGACCGGAGTGCCGGGCCAGTAGTACGACGCCGGGTCCGGCAGCAGGTAGTGGACGCCTTCGGGATCCAGGTGGGCCCGGAGCCACGACCCCCCTCCGCCCAGGCCGAGCCGGAGCCGTCGGGCCTCGTCGTGCAACGCGCAGACCGTTTCGGTGTCGAGGGGCTTGAGCACGTTCGCCGCGACGGGCAACGGCCGGAGCCCGACGGGGGTCCTGACGGGCCAGCGGCCGAGCAGGAATCCGGCCCACTGGCGCGGTGTCATCGGCGCCGGGCCCTTGCGGCGCTCCGGCAGCGGCGGGGGCGGCGCCCAGGTTCGTCCCGCCTGTTCGATGTGCCGCAGTATCCACGCCCGCCCCTCCGGGCCGGCGGTGTGCCAGACCCAGGTCATCGGCCGTGCGGCCGTCGCCCGCTTCCGGCTCCCCCGGCTCGCGCCCGGGCGGGACGGCGTGGAGCGACGCGGGCCTGTGACACCAGGCAGGTTGTGGGCCAGGTCGGCCAGGAACCTGATGCGTTCCAGCGTCTCTTCGGGACGGTCTCCCGACCCGAGCCGTGCGCTCCCGGCCAGATGACGTATCTCGATGAAAGCCCTGGCCGCCAGGAGTGCTGCCACGGCCCGGTCGAGCTCGGACTCGCGGCGTCTCATGCCGCTCCTCCGGCGGTACGTCCGTGACCGGCACGTGCGAGGACCCGGCATGCGGTGGCGCGTTCCACGGAGAACACCTCCATCGGTTCGGCGATCGCGTACTCGCCGGTGGCGTGCGCGCGGACCGGTTCGGTCCGCCGGCGTGCCGGCGGCCGGGGCCGACGGCCCTTGAGTCTGCCACGGCCCCGGCGCACGGGGCCAAAAGCGATCAGCCGGTCCAGGGCCCCGTACGTGACCTGGTACGACGCGCGGCGCGACTCGGCCTTCGCCGGCGCCCCTGCTCCCCGAGTGGGATCGGGTGTCTCCGACGCCCGGGGCTCCGGCGGCCCGCGCCGCGCGTGGCTCCCGCGCGCGGCGCGACCTCGTCTGCGTGTCCGATCAGGTGTGGGTCCGATCAGGCCTGGGTGAAGGGCTCGTTGAGGTGTGCCGTGGCCAGGAGCGCGTGCTCGTCACGGGGGCGGGACAGCAAGGTGGTGCGGGTGGCCCGGGCGGTGGGCTTGTCCCGTTCGAAGCGGTGGGCCACCGACGGGTCGGCAAGCTGCACCGCGTGCACCAGGACGTCGCCGGTGACTGCCGGCCGTGCTCGGGGCCCGTGCCTTCGTCGTCGTGGTGGACCAGGTCTGCTACACCCCGGTGCAGGCCGCCATCGCCGCCCGCGTCTTCGCCAGCCGCACCCGGCGCTACGTCATGACCTCCACGATCGAGGTCCACGATCCCGCGACCGCCGCCCTGCCCGCCGTGCCCCCCGGGGGCGCCGGTGCCGGAGGAGGGCGTGGACCCGGCCGCCTGGCAGGTGGCCATGGATCTTCCCTGGCACGAAGAGGCCCACCTCGAGGCGCACTACGCCGAGGGGAAGCGGCAGGCCGAGGCCGTCCTCACCCGTGCCGGCGGTTTCGCCTTCGCCGCGGTGCGCAGCGCCCATGTGCTCGGGGGCGGGGCCCGGGAGTTCACCGGTCGGCGCACTACGCCGGACGCGTCGCCCGGGGCGAGGGGGATCACTGTGCACGCGAAGGCGCTCCCCACGGTTCTCATCCACCACGAGGAGTTGGCGGACCTGTCGTCCTGGGCGGTCGCGGCCGATTTCACGGGCCCGGTCAATGCCTGCTCCGACGGTCCGCTCGATGTCCATGACCTGGTCGGGACCGTCGCCGCGCAGGCCGGCCGGGAAGCCGTCTACCGGACCGTCCCGGCGGGCGAGGAGGCTTCTCCGTTCTCCTTCGACCGCCACCACGCCATGAGCAACGCCCGCGCGAAGGCGCTGGGTTTCTCCTTCTCCCGCACCACCGGCTGGCTGCCCGGCGCCGTCGCCGAAGTCCTCGCCCTGCCCGCCGCTGCCACCGGTTGGGGAACGGGGCCGCATGCGGTACCGCATTCTCGACCGCACCGCCGTCGGCGCCGTCGGTCTGGGCGCCATGCCCTGTCCATCGAGCACCGTCCCGGCGGGAAGCGGGCCGTCGCCACCGTCCACACCGCCCTCGACGCCGGTGTCACCCTCATCGACACCGCCGACAGCTACCACTGGCATCCCGGCGAGGCGGGCCACAACGAGCTGCTCGTCGCCCGTGCCCTGGCCGGTTACGGCGGTGACACCTCCCACGTCCTGGTGGCCACCGAGGGCGGCCGGGGCCGTCCCGGCGACGGCGGCTGGACCGTCAGCGCTTCCCCCGCCCGCCTCAGGAAGGCCGCCGAGGCCTCCGTCAGGCGCCTGGGCGTCGACGCGACCGGCCTGTACCAGCTGCACGAGCCGGACCCGGCCGTGCCCTGGGCGGAATCCGTCGGCGCGCTGCGCGAACTTCTCGACGCCGGCACGATCCGTGCCGCCGGCGTCTCCGACGTCACCACCGCCCAGATACGCCAGGCACATCAGATCCTCGGTGACGGACTGGTCTGCGTGCAGAACCAGTACTCGCCCGCCGTCCGCGACAGCGAGCCCGAGCTGCGGCCGAGCGAGCGACCGGGGCCGGCCTTCCTGCCCTGGAGCCCGCTGGGCGGCACCTCCCGCAGTTCCCTCGACGGTCCCTCCGGCCCCGTCTCCGTCGGCACGGCCTTCCACCGCGTCGCCGCCGGGCGCGGCGTCAGCCCCCAGCAGATCGCCCTGGCCTGGCTGGCGGTCGGCGTGGGACTCCTTGACCGTGGTCGCTCCCCACGCGCCGAGCGAGACCGAACGCATCGCGGAAACACACGTGGGCCTTTGCGGACGCCGTCCTCCCACTTGGCCGGCTCCCCTTCGGGAACACCCTCCGTTCCGAGAAGATGTGCGCATGTCTCCTACGGATTTAGCGGGGGCCGTCATCGCCGCCCTCGCCTCGGGCGCGGCGTCCGGCGCCGGCACCGCTGCTTTCACCCGTCTCTCGGAGCTCGTGCGCAGCCGCGTCGGCCGCTCGGACGAGGGGCGCGGGGCACTGGCGCTGTGGGACGCGGAACCCGGATCGGCGCAGGCGTCGGAGGCGGTGCGGGCCCGCCTGACCGTGGAGCTGGAGGGGGACCCCGGGCTGGCCGAGCAGCTGCGGGCCGCGTTGCGGTCCGGCCCTCCACCCGCTCCGACGCATCCTCCGACGATCATTCAGCGTGTCCACATCGGAGGCGATGCCCACCACGCCGCCATCAACGTCGGACCGCTGCACCTGAAGAAGACCGCGGGGACGGTGGTCGCCCTCGTCGTCATCGGTGCGGTGCTGGCCCTGCTGGTCGCACTGGGTTTCCACAGTGTGGTGCGGATGTCGGGCGACGACGGGGGCGGGCGCAGGGTGGTTCCCCTCACCGAGTCGGAAACCGTCAGAAGCGTCCTTCCCGACGGTGGCAGCCTGCCGGCCGGGTTCGAGAGCGACGGCGATCCCGTGGTGTCCACGGGGGAACAGGGCTGCCGGCCCGCGTGCGAGGGCCATCTGTTCACCGCCCGTACGAGGGTGGGGCGCGAGAGGCCGCAGAAGACGGCCTCGCTCCACGTTTCGGCCTTCGACAGCGCCCCGCACGCCGCCCAGGCGTTCGAGGAGGTACGCAGGGATCTGGCGGACTCCTCGGAGAGGACCCTCATGTCGTTCCCCGCCATGGGCGACACCAGTACGGCCTTCCGGTTCACCCCCGGCAAGAACGTCGTCAACGAGGACGACGAATCCATCGAGGAGGCCGAAGCGGGGGCCCTTGTCGGGACGGTCGTCGTCTTCGTCCGCTACACGACCGCGGCCGGCGATCTGGAGCCGTCCCTCGCCGCGCTCGGGCGGATGATGGCGAACCGGGCCCAGCAGGCACAGAACGGGAGCACCCCCTCCGCCACCGCTTCCTTCTGACCCCCGCGACGGTCCCGGTGCTCCGCCGGATGAACCGTTCCGGGGCCGGTCCTCGGTGGAGCGCTCACAGGAGCACGCCGGCACGGGGCGTCTGTTCTTCCGCCGTCGATGTCGCGAGCGCCGTCCCGAGCCCGGTCCTCGCGTACCGGACGACGCGGCCTCGGCGGTGCCGGTCGACCAGCCCCGCCCGCAGCAGAATGCCGAGGTGGTACGACACGGTCGCGCTGCTCCAGCCGGTCCTCCGGCTCAACTCGGCCGTGGACGCGGGCACGTCGAGCGTGGTCAGCAACGCGGCCCTGGTCACGCCCACGAGTCCGGTCAGGGCCGATTCCGCCGCGCCCGCCGGGCGCTCCCCGAGAGCGCCGATGCCGCGCGCCCGGTAGAACAGCACCGGCGTGTGCGGACGTTCGGCAGCGAACAGCACCGGGCCGACGTGCGTCGTGGCGGGCACGAAGAGCACTCCTTCGTCGGCCCAGTCGATGATCCCTGAGTAGGCGCGCTCCAGTACGAGTTCGGTGCCCGTCCACCGCATCCGCTCGCCGAGGTCGTCGAACACCGCCGCCGCGCCGTGCGCGGCCATCCGGTCGGCACGGTTGCTGATGTCGGCGTCCAGCACCGTGCGGACCCGTGGCCAGTCCGGCGCCAGTACGGACTCGAACAGGGTCGCCATCGCCGTCGCGGCGGCAGCCGCCACGGCGGTGCCCCCGTCGCGTGCCACCGCCGCAAGCGCCGCGGGCATCGGCCGCCGCCACCGCTCGTAGGCCGCCTCGCTCGGGTGCAGCGCGAGGACGTGGGGCCACACGCGCCGGCCGCGGATCGCGATGTCGAGGTGGTAGTCGACCTCCTCGCCCGGGGTCGCCGCGATGCGGGCGGCGACCTCCGGCATCGACTCGCCGGGGCGCGGCACAGGGGTCAGGAAGTCCGGGGCGTAGCTGTGATCGGCGGGCACCAGGGCCTCCAGCAGCGCCAGCTGCTCCGGCGAGAGCGCCCGCCGGGCACGGGCATGCCACTTCCGTGCGTGAGCGGCCGGGTGTCGGCCGCGGTGCCGCAGCACACCGAGGACCTCCATGGCCGCCGACGTGGCAAACCGCGACCTGCTCCAAGCCCGTGCGTCCAGCCGCACCCTCATCGCCATCCCGAGAGTGTCCCATCGCCGCCG
Source organism: Streptomyces sp. NPDC014656 (assembly GCF_043084305.1). NCBI lineage: Bacteria > Bacillati > Actinomycetota > Actinomycetes > Kitasatosporales > Streptomycetaceae > Streptomyces > Streptomyces sp. NPDC014656. The sequence continues at coordinate 548,531 of NZ_JBIBZN010000005.1, read as the reverse complement.
GGGCGGGCCGATGGATTCGAAGGGCCTCGAATGCGTGGAAGCCGCCGTCGTCCCCGGCGATGGTGATCCGTGACCGTGTCACCACGACCGAGGAGGCGCCTTGAGCTCCGACCGAACGCCTACGGATCCCGACCACAGCCGTCCTTCCGCCGCCGTCAGCCGGCGCGGCCTCATGCGCATGGGCACCGCCCTCGGCACGATGGGGCTCCTGGCCACCGCCGCCCCGGCCTCGGCGGCCGGTGACGCCGCGGACGGCGATCCCGCGCCGCGCAAGCCGATTCTGGTCGGCGCCAACCCCGGCCTCCAGCTCTTCGACGGGTCGGGCTCGTGCACGGCCTACGTCTCCACCTGGCAGGTGGAGTGGTCCACCCATGGCGCGGGGAACGCCATGGTGCTCTGGCGGCCGGACGGAGTGAGGGCCGTCGGGGAGGACCCGCACCTCACGCTCTGGCTGGCCGATCACTTCGTCCGCCATTTCCCCGAACTCGACGGCCTGCCCTGGTCCGCCCCCCGGTTCCACCGGTCCGCGGTCCAGGTCCGGCTCGACCTCGCGTCCGGGTTGCGGGCCTGGGGCGGGGGCGTCGACGTGCGCATGACCGAGGTGCTCGACCGGCGCGCCTTCGCCACCGACCGGTTCCCGCTGGCCGGCGTGGAACACAGTCTGAGCCTGGTGTTCGGCCCGTGCGGACGGGCCCGGGCACGCGTCGACGGCCGTGTCCAGCCCGGCGAGATCAGTCGGGGAGGAACGCCGGACCGCCCGTCGTCGTCGGCGTTCCTCGCCGCGGCCGAGGTGTGGCGCGCCTGATCCCGGAACCGGGCGGTCCCCCACCGCGCGGGCGGTGAGCGGGCGGCGTCGTCCGCGGACCCGAGGACGCCGCAGACGGAGCGGGGGGCTTCGCGTCCGTCGTGCGTGCTGCGGACGCGCGGAGAACGAGCCGGGTCCGCCCGCCCGCTCACCGGAGGCGACGAGGAGGCGCTTCGGGTCGGGGGCGGCGCGCCTCCCGGGTTCCGGCAGGGCTTTGATCGGGGGTTCGGCGTCGTTCCAGGTGGATCCGCCGTCGTCGCTGGTCAGCAGGTGGGCGCGGCCTCCGGCGTTCTCGGCCCACAGCAGGGCGGGCCCTCCCGCGTACGTGGTGAACGCGGACGTGCCGACGGTTCCCTGGTCGATCGGGAGAGGGGCCGGAGCGGTGAAGGTGCTGCCGTCGGGCGTCGAGGTGTACGTGCGGCTCTCGCCGGGCGTGCCGAAGACGGCGTACGGGCGCTCGCCGTCCGCCGCGAGGCAGGCCGCTCCACCGCAGGGCGGCCCCGTGGTGGACCGGGCCGGGAACGACGGATCGCCGAGCACGTCCGCCGACCGGAGCATCAGCGTTCCGTCGGGCGCCTGACGGGCGAGCCACAGTCCTTCGCGCCCCCACGCCGCCGCGGGCACGGCGAGAGCCCGGTCCCCTACCTGCTTCGGCCCGCCGGGCATGGCGGCTCCTTCCCTGGGGCCGGTCCCCGCCATGATGGCCCGGCCGTGGGAGGGCCGCTCCGCTCCGCCCCCGCCGGGGCCGGGTGCCGGCGGAGAATGGACCGGCCTGCCGGGCGGGCACTTCTGTACGTCGGCATGACGGAAGAAGGGGCGTCTCTGTCGTCGAAGGCCCTGCGGGCGGACCCCATGGCGCGGCGCGGGCGTCGGCGCCGTGGCCAGGGTCAACTCAGGTCTCTCCTGTGCTTGTTGAAATACCGGGGTGGGCCACCTAGAGTGAAATGGTCCAGACCAAAGGGCCGGGTGGGCGGTCGCACGACAGTGCGTGCCGTCCGCTTCGCAGTGCGCGGGGGACGGGGAACGGAGTGAGAGCGGTGGCCGGGCATTTAGGCGGGACGGGGCGACTGGTCGTCCTGGACTTCGACGGGGTACTGCTCGACACGGAACACACCGGCATCGTGGTGTGGCGTCGGCTGCTGGAGGGCGAGGCGCTGGAACCTCCCCACGGGATAAACGTGCGTCCCGACCTCACCCTCGACCGGGACGGGCTGCGCCGCGACCTGGTCGACGCGGTCGGCCGGCGGCGGACGCGGGCCCTGTGGGAGGAGTTCGAACGCCTCAACCGGGCCGAGGCCGACCTCCTCGACGCCAGAACCGGTGTCCGGCCGTTCCTGGCCCACTGCCTGGAACGGGGGCACCGCCTCGCCGTGGCCTCGGGGAACGGCCGCGACTGGGTGGAGGGCCATCTGGAACGGCTCGGCATCCGGTCCGTCTTCGGTTCGGTGCACTGCGCGGGACCCGGAGTGCGGACCAAGCCCGCTCCCGACACCTATCTGGGGGCGCTGCGCGCCGCTCTCGCGGACCCGCGCGAGGCGCTCGCGGTCGAGGACTCCCACACGGGGCTGGCCGCCGCGCACACGGCGGGACTGGCCGCCGCCTGGGTCACCGACGCCCCGGACTCCATCGCACCCCCCACCCCCGTCGCGCACCGCGTCCGCACACTCGACGAACTGATCGGGGCCTTCTGACGAGCGGGCACGGCACCGCACGACCCGACACGCCGTACACCCCGACACACCGCACGACCCGACACCCCGTACACACCGCACGGCCCGACACACCGCACGACCCGGCGGCCGTCGGAACACCCCCTGCGCACCGCACGACCCTCTTCCGGCCCGGGACGAACTCCGGGGCGGCGAAGCCGCTGCCCCCCCCTCGTCCGCGCCCCACCTTGGAGACCGTCATTTCCGTGCTGCTCGCTTCACCCATGCGTGAGCTGGACCTCCTCGTGTCCGGGTCCGATCCACTCGACGCCGCCCGCGACGCCCCGCGGTTACCGGCCCTCAACCGAGCCGGGGACACCTCCGGTCTCGACGCACTCGCCCGGCTTTGGACCGGCCGGGTTCCCGGCCGTGTACACGACGCCGTGACCGCCAGCGCGGCCCTGCGGGACCTCGGCTTCGTCCTCGCCTCCCTGGAGCGCCACGGGGTCGACTACCGGACCGTGCCGTCCGCGGAGGAGACCCTGCTCAAGCTGGGCGCCCTCGCCGAGGAGGTGCCCCGGGACAGCGTCTACACCTACGCGCTGCGCAACCCTCGGGACGCCGAGCGCTCCTTCACCGAGCTGCCCGAGGAGGCCCTCTTCATCCGGGAGGTCCGTACCGCCGGCAACGCCCTGCGCCCCGCCGTCGACGCGCTCCTGGAAGCGCTCGCCCTCCCCGTCGACGACCCGGCGCTCGCCGAGCTGCTGGCCGAGGCCACGCGCGGCTTCACCGTCTTCGCGCAGTCGCTGCTGTCGGTGAAGCGGACCGTCACCCCGGAGACGTTCTCCTTCGAGATGCGGCCGTACTTCCCGCCGATGACCGTCGGCGGGCAGGTGCTGTACGCGCCGGGCGGGGCGCAGATGACCCCGCTGCTCGTGGACATCCTGCTGATCAGACCGGAGCCGGGCGACTCCCGGGAGGAGTGGTACGAGGGGTACCTGGACGAGAACCTCCTCTACCTCCCGGCCGCCTACCGGGCGGCGAGCGACCGGGCCAGGCGGCACCGGCCGCTGCTGCCCCGCCTCGTGGACGAGGCCGCCCGGCACCGCTCCCCCGGCCCCGAGGTGCGACGCACCCTGGCCGAACTGCGCTCACTGATGCGGGAGTTGCTGCGGTTCCGACTGCCCCACCTGCAACTGGCCAAGGCGAACATGAACGTGCGTCCGGACGGCTCTCTGGGCAGTGGCGGCTACACCACCGACTCCCTCGACCGACTGGCGGAACTCACCCTCGACCGGCACCAGTCGCTGTCCGAGGAGCCGACCCCCGACCTGGCACAGCCGTGATCCCCGCGTCCCCGGAGCCCGCCATGACATCCACGCCACCGCCGACGGCGTCCGCCGCGCCCCCCGGCTTCGAGCCCTTCCTCCCCGGCACCGTCCACCACCCGCCGGCCACGCCGCCCGGTCCCGTGCCGGAGCCCGCCGCCGAGGTGCGCGTCCGCTACCCCACCCGCCTCAACGCGATGGCCCTGCAGCCGGCGGCCATCGCGTCCGACAACAACCTGATCTACGACGCGGGCGAGGTCGTCCTCTCCGTCGCCCGGTTCCACCACGTCCACGTGCGACGGCTCTCGCCGGGCAGCGGTCTCGTCCTGGACCCGGGGGTACGACGGCCCGAACTGGTCGAGCACGCCGCCCGGATCATGTGCGCGGCCCTCGGCACGGAGTGCGACCTGGCGATCGGCGTCGAGAGCGACCGGCTGCCCGTGCACGCCGGGTTCGGCTCCAGCAGCAGCCTCATCGCGGCGGTCGCCACGGCGGTCAACCACCTGTACGGCCGTCCGATGGACCGCGCCGACCTGCTGCCCTATCTGACCGCCAACCACGGGGAGGAGCACGGCAGTCGGCCCGGTCTGCTGACACCGGTGCAGTGCATCGGCGGCTCCGCGGCCTCCGGCCTGTACCCGGGGGGCGTGCAGGTCGTGGCGGGCCGCAGCACGGTGGTGCTGTCGGTGCCGGTGCCGGATCGCCTGTCGCTGGTGATCGGCGTGCCCCGGTCCCTGGAGGAGCGCCCCACGGACGAGTTGATGGCCGCCGAGGCGGAGCAGTTCGACCGGTTCCGCGCGACCGGTGAACGGTGGGCGCCCACGATCGCGTTCCGGATGCTGCACGAGGCCATGCCGGCCGCGCTGCGCGGCGACCTCGGCCCGCTGGGATCCCTCGTCTTCGACTACCGGTTCCGGATGGGCAGCATCGAGAACTGCTCCTTCTCCCATCCCGGCCTCGTCGACCTGGCGGGGCAGGTGGAGTCCCTGTGGCACGACAAGGCGGCGACCTTGCTCGCCCTGTCCTCCGTCGGCCCGGCCTTCTTCGCCCTCACCGACGATCCCGGCCGGTGCGGCGACCGCTTCGCCGAGCTGGACATGGACGTCATCCACGCCCGGCCGCACAACGGCACCTACGAGGAAACGGGGCTCGTCCCATGACCGACGCGACCACGGCCGCCCACCGCGCCGCCGCCTACTGGAACGCTCCCGGCACCGTCGCGGAGTTCCGTTCCCTCGACGCGCAGCCCTATCTGCGCGAACTGCTCGACGGCACGCCGGTGGACGGCCCCGCCCTCGACGTCGGCTGCGGCGGCGGCCGCAACACCCTGGCCCTGCTGGACCGGGGCTTCGACGTCCTCGCCGTCGACCTGCACGACGGGATGGTCGAGGCGACCCGCGCCCGCACGGCCGCGTACCCGCACGGCCGCGTCACGGTCCGGCAGGGCCCCGCGGACCGGATCCCGGCCGAGGACGGGACGTTCGCCCTCGCGGTGTGCTACGGCGTCCTCCACAACGCGGTCGACCGGGAGCGATGGGCGGCGGTGGTCACCGAGCTGGCCCGGGTGCTGCGGCCCGGCGGGCTGCTGGCGCTGAACACCTTCACCTCCGAGACCCTGGACCCCGCGCTGCGGGCGGGCACGGAGGACGGCCAGTACCTGCTTCCCGACGGCGTCCCCATGGTCCTGCTGCCTCCCGGCGAGGTGCTCGCGTCCTTCGCCTCGGCCGGGCTCCGCGCACGGGGTGAGGTGCGCACCTACGTCCGTGACCTGGAGGTCGGACCGCGCGCCGTCCTGCGCGGTGTGCTGCGGCGGGAGGGGGACTGAGATGGCCGACCTGGACGACGGCTCGACCGAGACCGATCCCTTCCCGCGGTCCGCCCTTCCGCGGGACGAGCTGGACGCGGTGCTCGCCGCGCGTCTCGCGGAGGTCCCCGGCTGGCACTCCGCCGAGGACCCGGTGCGGCTCGGCTTCGCCATGACCGCGCCGCACGACCTGGCGCTGGAGACCTTCGACCGCTTCGCCGCGCGCAACCCCAACAACGTGGGCCTCCACACCCGCTTCGGCGACGGCGTCCGCGGCACCCGGCGGCTGGAGCGGGAGGCGGTCCTCGCGCTCGCCGGGCTCCTGCACGCCGACGCCGCCGACGGGTACGTCACCAGCGGCGCCAACGAGGGCACCCTCGCCGGGCTGCGCATCGGACGCAACGCGCTGCGCGCCGCGGGAGCCCGACGGGTCGTCGTCCTCGCGTCGACGCTCACCCACCACTCCGTGGCGAAGGCCGCGGAGATCCTCGACCTGGAGCTGCGGCTCTGCCCGGCGGGCCCGTCCTGGCGGCTGGAGGCCGGGGCGGTGGAGGCCGCGCTGGACGGCCTCGCGGCGGAGACCGGCGCGGGCGAGCGCACCGGGGTCGTCGTCGTGTCCACCGCCGGCTACTACAACACCGGTCTGGTCGACCCGGTGGACGAGATCGCCGGCGTGCTCGCGCGACGGGCCGCCAGCGGCGGGAACCTGAGCGTCTTCCACCACGTGGACGCCGCGCACGGCGGCATGATCCTGCCCTTCACCGCGCCGGAGGTCCCCTTCGACTTCCGCAGTCCCCAGGTGCACTCGATCGTCCTCGACCCGCACAAGTCCGGCCTGATGCCGTACAGCTGCGGGGTCTTCCTGTGCCGCAAGGGCCTGATGGGCCACGGCGCGGTGCCCGCCCCGATGTCCGGCTTCCTCGACGAGACGATCACCGGGTCGCGCTCCGGCGCGATGGCCGCCGCCCTGTGGTCCCTGGTCTTCGGGGTGGCCGCGGACGGCTACCGGCAGGTTTTCCGCCACTGCCTCGCCGTCCGTGACCGGCTGGCCGACGCGGTCCGTACCGCCGATCCCGACGCGGTGGTGCTGCCCTCGCCCGGCAACACCGTCCTCGTCGCCGGCTTCTCCCACGAGGGCGGCCGGCTGCCCGCCGCGCTCACCGACCGCTACCGCCTGGTGGGCAACACCCTGCCGTGGACCGCGCCGGACGGCACGGTCGAGGACCGGCTCTTCCACCACTTCTACGCCATGCCCCATCTGACCCCGGCCCACCTCGACGGCTTCGCCACCGCCCTCACCGCCGCGATCGGCGCGCCCGACCCGGTACGGCCCCGCCGTACCGCACGGGACGCGCCGTCCGGTCCGCCGGGCGAGCTGCGGGAGTTGCGGCGCAGCAGCGTGTGCCTGCGCCACCTCGTGGTCCACCCCCCGGAGCGCCGCGACCCGGACGGCTATCCGCACGCCTACTCCTTCCACACCTTCCAGGACCGGGCCGGCCTCCACGAGGAGCTGACCGCGCGCCCGTGGGACGGCGACGGGGCGCACGAGGGCCTGCACGTCTACGCGCCCGACCTGGACGCCCCGTTCGCCAACGAGCTGTTCGGGGTCACCGATTCCGGGCGGTACGCGCTGGAGGTGCTCGACCGCAACCAGCAGAAGCTGTCCCTGGTCGGTGCCGCCCACTTCGCCGTCTTCGGCCCCGAGCCGCGGGACGCCGGCCGTCCCGTGGTCCTCGCCAACTTCCGTGCCGACGGGGCGCTGCGGTCCGTCGAGTACAAGTACGGGGACCGCCGTCACAACGACGAGGTGCAGGTCTTCCCCGACGAGATCGTGGTCAAGATCGGCAAGGACGCGCGCAGCGTGCACCGCGAGGGCGACGACTACTCGTTCTCCCTGGACACCTCGCTGGAGCTGCGGGTGCGGGTGCCGGACGACGACGGCGCGCCCCGGGTCGACCGGGTGGCCCGGCACGCCGATCCCGCGCTGCCGAGGCGGCGCCATCTGCTGCGCGGCCAGTACCGCCGGTTCCCCAACCGTTTCTTCGACACGATCGTGGAGGTGACGGTGGGACGCCGGTACCGCTCGCCCGGTGCGCCCGGCGTGCTCGCCCTGCCGGGCGGGCCCGTGCTGGCCCGGTCCGCGGAGCTGGACCTCGTCCGTGTGGTGCCCGCGGTCGCGGACGGCGTTCTGCGGGTGGGGCTCACCGCCGTCGACGGGCCCGGCGAGGCCGTGTTCTCGGTGCCGCTCGATCTGGGGGCCCGGCTGCCCGTACTGCTGACCGGCATCGCGGTCGGCGAGCCGGAGGACCTGACGCCCGGCGAGGTGGTGAGCTGGGCCGCCGGCCTGTATCCGCCGGTGGCCGCGCTCCGCGAGGCGGCCCGCGCCCGGGGCGGGCACCGGCACCTGTCGGCGCCCGACGGCCCGCCCGGACGGGTGGGGCCGTCATGACGGCGGTCGCGCTCGTCGTGCTGTGGGGCGTCCTGTCGTGGGGCGTCCTGCTCAGCGTCCGGGCCGCGCTCGCCGCCCGGGTCCTCGACCGGCGTCGCCGGCAGCACGTGGCCCCGGCCCACGACACGGCGCCCCATGTCGTCCTGCTGGTGCCGGCCCTGCGTGAACAGGCGCTGCTGGGCGAGGTGCTGCGCGCGGCGGCGGGGCTGTCGTACCCGCCGGGGCGGCTGCACGTGATCGTGGTGACCACGCGTCGGGAGGAGCGGGAGCGGGACACCGCGCTGGCGCGCGTGCCCGCTCTGGCGACCGACCTGGCCGGCGGCGGCGTCGAGGACGCGGCCGCCCGGCTCACCGGGATCGTGCCGTCGGGCCGGGCGGCGGAGACCGTGCGGCGCACCCGCGCCTCCGGCGACCCGGCCGGCACCCTGCGCGCCGAGATCAGCGCCGTACCGACCACGCGCGAGGTGGCCGCGGCCCTGCTGCCGGGGATCGCGGCCGACCACCCCGGCGTCGGCCTGCACCACCTGCACTACACCGACGAGGGCGCCAAGAGCGGTCAGCTCGTGCACGCCGTCGAACGGCTGCCGGACCTGCTCCCGCCGGACGCCGATCCGGCGTACACCTACGTGGGGCTGTACGACGCCGACTCGCAGCCGGACCTGACCAGCCTGGAGCACCTGGCGGCCACCGTGTCCCGGGGCGACGGACCGCCGCCCGACCTGGTCCAGCAGCTCCCGCTCCAGCTGCGCCGTCCGCACGCGGCCCGGTCCGGCGCCGCGGACGTGGTGACGCGCGCCCACGCCCTGGCCGATCTGCGCCGCCGCGCGGGGGTCGAGGCGTACCGCGTCCTGGCCCGGCGCCGCATCCGGTCCGCACGACTGCCCGCACGGCTCTCCGCCCTCGCGGAGCCGGTGGTGTACGGGGTCGGTGCCGGGCTGTTCGTCCGGCACGACACCCTGGTGTCCATCGGCATGTACGAGGAGCCGGTGGACGATCTGCTCGTCGGCTACAAGCTGTCCTCCGCCGGCGCGGTCATGGACGTCCTGCCGGTGTTCAACCTGGTGGACCGCTACTCCGGCCCCCGGGCGCTCGGGAAGGCGTACGCGCTGGTGGCCCACGGCTCGCTCGCCGGCTGCCGGCGGCTGCTGACCGATCCCGTGCTGCGTGCCTTCCGGCCGCGCAACACCGTGGTGTTCGTCAAGGAGGGCCTCGACACGGTGTGGTGGTTCGGCGGTCCCGCCGTGGTGGCGGCCGCGGCCGTGGCCCTCGTGCTCGACGGCTCGGCCGGTGCGCTGCTGGTGTGGGCCGCCGCTGCTTGCGCGTACACGGTGCTGCACGCCGTGTGGTGCGTGACGAGGGCCCGTCGGTGGCTCGCCGCGCACCGCGGGGCGGCCGCACGGGCCGAGACTCCCTCCTGGCGGTCGGCCCCCGCGCTGCTGCCGGCCTTCCTGCTCCAGCCGCTGCTGCACTGGTCGGGTCCGCTCGGACACCTGCGCCGGGTGCTGGGCGGCGGGCCTCCGGCGCTCGGCAAGACCGAGCGGTGAGCGGCGTACGGCCCTCCTCGCCTCCCCCTTCCTCCCCCTCCCGCACCGCCGTCGACGAGAAATGACCCGAGAATGACACCGCACCTCTCAGACCCGCTCCTGTCCACCGTGATCATGGCTCACCCCCGGCGCCTGGCCGAGGCACGGGCCCTGGCCGAGGCGCATCCCGCGCTGGCCGCCCGGATCGTGACCGACCCGGAGCCCGGGGGGCCGCCGTCGGCGCTGCGCACCGCGCGCCGCGCCTGGCAGGCGGTGGCGCCGGGTGCCACGCACCACCTGGTCGTCCAGGACGACGCCCTGCCGGTCCCCGGGTTCGCGGACACGGTCGCCGCGCTGGCCGCGGCGCGCCCGGAGGCGTCCCTGAGCCTGTTCACGGAGTGGGGCTCGCGCACCGCGAACGCGGTCCGCGCCGCCGCGCTCCTCGGGCACGCGTGGGCGCCCGTGGTGGACGACTACCTGCCGTCGGTGGCCCTGGTGCTGCCCGCCCCGCTCGCCCTCGGCTTCGAGGAGTACGCGGCCGCGAAGGCCACGCCCGAGGCCACCGACGACGTCACCCTGCTCGACCACCTGCGCGACGTGGACAAGCTCGTCCCCGTGGCCGGACCGGTCGACCACGCCAATCCGCCCAGCCTCGTGGGCAACGACGTCATGGGCCCGCGCAGCGCCGCCTGCCTGTCCGCGGCCGCCGACCCGGACGGCTCCGTCCTTCCCGCGATGACCGCCGTGCCGTACTTCTGCTGGTGGGAACAGCTCGCCGTGGTCTACCTGCGCGATCCGGCCGCCGCCCACGGCTGGCGCCGGGTGCCGGCGGAGGAAGTCCTGGCGGAGCGGGGCATCGGGCGGGAGCGGGTCGTGGAAGCGCTGCGGCAGGCGCTGGAGGCCCTCCCGCACCGCGCGTTCGTGCACGACCGGGTCAGCGACGTCCTGCTCGCCGAGGTGTGGACCACCGCCTACGCCCTCGGTGTGGTGACCCGGGAGCTCGGCGCGCCCGACGGCGCGTTCCCCGACCCGTCGCGGCCCGCCGCCCGCACGGCCCTGGCCACGCTGGCCCCGGGCGCGCTGCGCCGGGTCGTCCCGGTCCGCTGGCTGACGGCCGTGGGCGAGCTGCTGTACCCGCTGGTGGAGGCCGCGGTGCTGCGGGGCGCCCAGGACGTCACGGTGGCCGGGAGCGCTTCGTGAGCGGTGCCGAGCCGGTGATCGAGGTGGCCGGCGTCACCAAGACGTTCCGCACCTGGGGTGCCGCCGGGTCCTGGAGCGTCCGCCGCCCCTTCCGGCGGCGGACGGAGCGCTCGGTCGCGCTGGACGCCGTCGACCTGCGGATCGCCCGGGGCGAGTTCGTCGGCCTGCTCGGCCAGAACGGGGCCGGCAAGTCCACCCTGATCAAGCTGATGACGGGCCTGCTGCTGCCGGACGCCGGCACGGTCCGGGTGTGCGGGCTCGACCCGTACGCCGACCGGGAGGGAAACGCCCGCAACATGGGCGTCACCTTCGGGCAGCGCACGCAGATGTGGTGGGACCTGCCCGCGCGCGACTCCTTCTCCATCCTGCGCGACGTGTACGGACTGCCCGACGGGGTCTGGCGGAAGACGCTGGCCGAACTCGACGACGTGCTCACCCTCTCCGCGTTCTGGGACACCCCCGTGCGCTTCCTGTCCCTGGGGCAGCGGGTGCGGTGCGATCTGGCCGCCGCCCTGCTGCACCGGCCCCGGGTCCTCTTCCTCGACGAACCCACCATCGGCCTGGACGTCATGGTCAAGGACCAGGTGCGCGAGCTGCTGTCGCGGCTGGCCGCCACCGGCGACCACTCGGTGGTGCTGACGACCCACGACATGGCGGAGGTCGAGGCGCTGTGCCGCCGCATCGTCGTCATCGACCGCGGGCGGGTCGAGCACGACGGGCAGCGCGACCGGCTGGCCGTCGCCGCCGGCGCCGAGCAGTCGTTCCTCGTCGAGTTCGAGACGCCGCCACCGCCGCTGGACCTGGTCCGTGCCACGGTCCTGGAGGTCAAGGGGGCGACCGCCCGGATCAGGCCCCACCCGGGAGTGGACCGGGCGGAGGCCACCGCCGAACTGCTCGGCGCGCACCCGGTCCGCTCGGTGCGCTACGAGGGGGCGACGGCCGAGGACGTCCTGCGCGCCCTGCACCAGCGCACGCGGCCGGGGCGGCCGGAGGCGGGAGGGACCGGGGCGACGGGGCTCCTGGTGACGGAGGCCGGGGCGACGGAGGCGGGTGCGTGAGCCTCGTCAGCGGGCCCGGCCCCGCTCCACGGCCGGCCGATCCGCCCGGCGCGGCGTCCTGGCCGTCGCCCCGCGCCCACCGCCTCGTGACCCTGGTGCCGCGCACCGAGTGGGCCTACCGGCCGCGCATCGCCGCCACGGCCTTCGTCATCGTCACCCAGGTCTTCCTGTACGTGCTGCTGTGGCGGGCCCTGTACGGCGGGAGCGGCGGGACGGTCGGCGGCCTCGACGTCTCCCAGGCCATCACCTACTCGGTGCTCGCCACCCTCATGGGGACCGGCCGGGTCATCATGGAGGGGGCGTCCCAGGAGACGGCGCAGAGCAAGATCCGTGACGGCTCGGTGGTGTTCTGGTTCGTCCGCCCGCTCTCCGCCCGCCGCTACTGCGCCTGGCGCGGCCTGGGCGAGAGCCTGTACGCCACCGCCTGGCTGCTGGTCGGCCTGGCGGTGGGCGTGGCCTGCGGACTGGTCGCGCTGCCGCCGTCGCCCGCCGCGGCGGCGGTGATCGTGCTGGCCTACGCCCTCGGTCAGGTCGTCTTCTACCAGATCGGCCTGCTCGTGGACCTGACCAGCTTCTGGACCATCACCTCCTTCGGGGTGAACCGGCTGGCGGCCTTCGCGCAGCTGCTGCTGTCCGGCGGGCTGGTCCCGCTGTGGTTCTTCCCGGAGTGGCTGCGGGCCGTCGCCGTCCACCTGCCGTTCGCCGCGACCGTCAACGTGCCGGTCTCGCTGTACACCGGGCGCGTCCCCGCCGCGGAGTCCTGGCCCTACGTCGCCGAGCAGGCCCTGTGGTGCGTCGTCCTGGCCCTGCTGAGCCGCGTGATGTGGCGGCGCGCGGCCCGGCGTCTGCTCGTGCTGGGAGGGTGAGGCGGATGACGACGACTCCCGTCCCCGCCACGCCCGCCCGTCGCGTGGGCAGGCTGCGGCTGGCCGCCGTGATCATGCGGGCGGGTCTGCGCAGTCAGCTCGCCAACCGGGCGGACTTCGCGATGGCCGTCGCCAACGGCGTGACCTACCAGATCACGGTGCTGCTCTTCGCGACGGTCATCTTCAGCCGGTTCCCCTCGCTCGGCGGCTGGGGTCTCGGGGAGATCCTGCTGATCAGCAGCATCCGGATGCTCGGGCACGGGCTGTACATGCTGTTCTTCGGCAACCTCGGGCTGATCCCGCACCTGCTGCGGGAGGGCCGCTTCGAGGCCTTCCGCACCCGTCCGGCACCCGTGCTGCTCCAGGTGTTCACGTACGAGGCACCGATCAACGCCCTGGGCGACCTGGTGGTGGCCGGGGCCTCGCTCACCGTGTGCCTGTCGCTGCTGGACATCACCTGGACACCGGCCGCGCTGGTCTTCCTGGTGGTCGCGGTCGCCGCCGCCACCGTGATCGAGCTGGGGCTCAATCTGCACATCGCCGGTCTGGTGCTGCGGTTCCGGGGCAGCGAGTCCTTGTTCTTCTGGCTCGACAACACGGCGGGCAACTTCGGCAACTACCCGCTGAGCGTGTTCCCGGTGTTCCTCCAGGGTGCCTTCACCTTCGGCGTCCCGATCGCGTTCGCGGGCTACTACCCGGCGGCCTGGCTGACCGGCCACGCCGATGCGGTGCCCTTCTCCCCCGTCCTGGTCCACCTGTCGCCCCTGGTCGCCCTGCTGGCCGTCCTGTCCGGCCTCGCGGTGTGGCGGCGGTGTCTGGCGTGGTACTCGCGGAACGGGTGACGCCGCTGCCGCGGGGCTTGGGTCCGGGGCGGGGCGGGGGCGTGGGCGGGGCAAAGCGGGGCCGGGGCGGGGCCGATGCCTCACCGCCTTTCGGCTGATCGCGTGTCACACGGGCAGGTCCGCACGACCGTGCGGACCTGCCCGTACGCACCAGGAGGGGTCCTACTTCCCGTACGCGTCACGCGCCGCCGCCGCACCGCGGCGGCCGTCGCCACCGTCACCCGCGGCGGCGGAGCCCTGTCCGTCCCCGCCGCCATGGCGGCCCCCGGGCCCGTCGCGACCGCCCATGCGGTGGCCGGGAGCGAGAGGTACCCCTTCCCCCAGGGTTCGAGCGTCACGAGCGCCGGTGTCACCGGCTTCCTCGCCCCGCGGGGCGACAAGACGGTCTGGACGCGGTACGCCGACGGCGCGACCAGCGAGCTCCCGGTAACCCCGACGGCCAAGAAGCTCCACCTCGTGAGCCGCGCCCCGGGGCCGACCTCGTCGACCGCGAGGTGACCGGGCTGCCCGCCGGGGCCCCGCGGACCTTCTACGGGCCCACGGCCGGCACGGTCGCCGTACGGACCTCGCCCGAGGGCTCCGGCTACCGGCTCGTCCTGGTCGACGGCGGCCCGGACGTGCTCGTCCGCGACGGCGAGGGCCGGCTCTCCGTCTACGAGGTGAACCAGTTGATCTTCATGCGGGGCACCGGGTGCGGCGAGGAGGCCTGCCGGCCCGTCGTCCGCGAGCTCGGCCCGGACACCACCGGCACCGGAGGGAACACGTACACCCTGATGGCCTCCCCCGGGAACGCGGCCGGCGGCGCGGGGGACGAGATCGTGGGCCTCGACCGCGACGGGGTCCTGTGGCCGCACCAGGGTGAGAAGCAGAAGCTGCTGCCCCGCACGAAGGCCGGTGGCGGCTGGCAGAAGTACACCCCCATTATCTCCGCCGGGCCGAGCTCCTACGGCGGCAGCGCGGTGGGCGTCCACGCCTTCGGCCCCACCGGCTCCGCGCACTACAGCAGTGCCGACAGCACGAGCCGCCCCTTCGCACCGGCGTACACCCTGCCGCTGCGCACCGACGCCACCCGCTTCAGGACGCTGTTCTGACGGATTCCGGGAAGGGGGCCGCCTGCGGCGAGGTCACGGGCCTGCCGGCGGCCACCGCCCCCCTTCTCACGCGCGGGGCCCAGGGGCCGGACGGCCGTCCCCCGTCCGGCTGACGTCCGGTCAGGCGCCCCGCCCGGTGGGGAAGGCAACCAGGAGAGGGCGCGTCGGCCGGGCCGCCCACCGACGGAGGAGCGAACACCGTGGACCGTGACGGAACGACCGGCGCGAGCCCGTCCGAGCGCGACGACGGGCGGAACGGGCCGGCGGGGCCCATGTCGACCGTCGCGCTCCAGGTCAACGGGACCGTCCACCCCCTCCGGCTGGACAACCGCACCACCCTCCTGGACGCCCTGCGGGAGCACCTGGATCTCACCGGCGCCAAGAAGGGCTGCGACCACGGGCAGTGCGGCGCCTGCACGGTGCTCGTCGGCGGGCGGCGCGTCAACAGCTGCCTGCTCCTCGCGGTCGCCTGCGACGAGCCCGTCACCACCGTCGAGGGCCTCGCCGACGACGGCCGGCTCCATCCGCTCCAGGAGGCGTTCGTCGCCCGCGACGCCCTCCAGTGCGGCTACTGCACCCCCGGCCAGATCTGCTCCGCCGTCGCCCTCCTCGACGAGGCGGCCGCCGGCCACCCCTCGTACGTGACGCCCCCGCGCGCTCCGGACGGCACCGGTCCGGTGGCACTGACCCGCGAGGAGATCCGCGAGCGGATGAGCGGCAACATCTGCCGCTGCGGCGCCTACCCCCACATCGTCGACGCCGTCGCCGACGTCCACGAGGAGGCCGCCCGGTGAAGCCCTTCGACCACGTCCGCGCCGAGCGCACCGAGCAGGCCCTCGACGCCCACGCCGGCCGCCCCGGCGCCCACTACCTGGCGGGCGGCACCAATCTCGTCGACCTGATGAAGCTCGGCGTCGCGACCCCGTCGCTCCTCGTGGACATCCGCCGGCTGCCGCTGGACACCGTCGCCGAGACGCCCGACGGCGGCCTCGGCATCGGCGCCACCGTCCGCAACAGCGACCTGGCCGCCCATCCGCTCGTGCGCGCCCGCTACCCCGTGCTGTCGCAGGCGCTCCTCGCCGGCGCGTCCCCGCAGCTCCGCAACGCCGCCACCACCGGCGGCAACCTCCTCCAGCGCACCCGCTGCCCGTACTTCCAGGACGTCTCCAAGCCCTGCAACAAGCGGGAACCCGGCACCGGCTGCCCCGCCCGCGACGGCGTCCACCGCGATCTCGCCGTGCTCGGCCACTCGGCTCTGTGCGTCGCGACCCACCCTTCGGACATGGCGGTCGCCCTCGCCGCCCTCGACGCCCGCGTGCGCCTGCGCGGCCCCGACGGCGAACGGGTCGTCCCCCTCACCGACTTCCACCGCCTGCCCGGCGACCGGCCCGAGCAGGACACCGTCATCCGCGCCGGAGAGCTCATCACCGACGTGCTCCTCCCGCCGCCCACCGGTGCCCGCAGCGCCTACCGCAAGGCCCGCGACCGCGCGTCGTACGCCTTCGCGCTCGTCTCCGTGGCGGCCGTCCTCACCGTCAGGGACGGCAGGGTGGAGGAGGCCGCCCTCGCCTTCGGGGGCCTCGCCCACCGGCCGTGGCGCGCCCGCGCGGCGGAGGAGGTCCTGCGTGGCGCGCCCGCCGTGGAGGAGACGTTCGCCCGCGCCGCCGACGCCGAACTGGCGGCCGCCGAGCCGCTGCGCGACAACGGCTTCAAGGTGCCGCTCGCCCGCCGCCTCGCCGTCCGCGTGCTCACCGACCTCACCGCCTCCAGCTGAGGAGCCACCCCATGTGTCCTCCGTCGACACCCCCCGGACCGGCCGCCGGCACCGACGCCGTACGCCGCGAAGCCCGGCAGAAGGTGACCGGACAGGCCCGCTACGCCGCCGAGCACACCCCGCCGGGCTGCCTCCACGCCGCGCCCGTGCCCGCGACCGTCGCCCGGGGCCGGGTCACCGCCGTCCACGCCGGTGAGATCCTGGCCAGGCCCGGCGTCCACGCCGTCCTCAGCCACGAGAACGCGCCCCGCCTCAAAGACGCCGACGACCCGACGCTGTCCCTGCTCCAGGACGGCCTCGTCCCGCACCGGGGCTGGTACGTCGCCCTCGTCGTCGCCGACACCCCGGAGGACGCCCGCGCCGCCGCCGACGACCTCCGCGTCGACTACGCGCCCGAGGAGCACGACGCCGGACCTGCCGAGGACCATCCCCGCCTCTACACGCCGGAAGAGGCCAACGGCGGCCACCCCGCCGTACGCGAACGGGGCGACTTCGACGCCGCCTTCGCCACCTCCGCGGTCCGCGTCGACGCGACGTACACCATGACCGCCCTGCACAACCACCCCATGGAACCGCACGCCTCCACGGCCTGGTGGACCGACGGCGACCTGACCGTCCACGACTCCAGCCAGGGCTCCACGACCGTACGCGGCGTCCTCGCCCGGCTGTTCGACCTGTCCGAGCGGCGGATCACCGTCGACTCCGTCCACGTCGGCGGCGGCTTCGGATCCAAGGGCACCCCCCGTCCCCAGGTCGTCCTCGCCGCCATGGCCGCCCTGCACACCGGCCGGCCCGTCAAGCTCGCCCTGCCCCGCCCGCACCTCGCCGCCGTCGTCGGCCACCGCGCCCCCACCGTCCAGCGCGTCCGCATCGGCGCCGACGCGCACGGCGTCATCCAGGCCCTCGCCCACGAGGTCACCACCCAGACCTCCACGGTCAAGGAGTTCGTCGAGCAGGCCGCCGTGCCCGCCCGGACCATGTACACCTCGCCGCACAGCCGCACCAGCCACCGGGTGGTCGCCCTGGACGTCCCCACCCCCTCGTGGATGCGCGCCCCGGGCGAGGCCTCCGGCATGTACGCCCTCGAATCCGCCATGGACGAACTCGCCGTCGCCACCGGTCTCGACCCCGTCGAACTCCGCCTGCGCAACGAACCCGAGACCGAACCCGACAGCGGCCGGCCGTTCAGCAGCAGGAACCTCGCCGCCTGCCTCCGGGAGGGGGCCCGGCGCTTCGGCTGGGAGGACCGCGACCCGCGACCGGGCGTGCGGCGCTCCGGCGGCCGGCTCACCGGCACCGGAGTGGCCGCCGCCACCTACCCCTACCTCCTCAGCCCCTCGACGGCCACCGCGCACGCCGCACCGGACGGCACCTACGTCATCCGCCTCAACGCCACCGACATCGGCACCGGGGCGCGCACCGTCCTCGCGCAGATCGCCGCCGACGCCCTCCACGCACCCCTGGACGCGGTCCGCGTGGAGCTCGGCAGCAGCGCCCTGCCCGACGCGCCGCTCGCCGGCGGCTCCTCGGGCACCTCCTCGTGGGGCTGGGCCGTGCACCGCGCCTGCACCGCCCTCGTCGAACGACTGGGCGCCCTCACCGGCCCGCCGCCGCCCGAGGGCGTCACCGCGCGGGGCGACACTTCGGAGGAGGCGAAGAAGGAGTCTCCCTACGCCCGGCACGCGTTCGGCGCGCACTTCGCCGAGGTCGAGGTGGACACGGTGACCGGGGAGGTACGGGTGAGCAGGCTGCTCGGCGTCTTCGCGGCCGGCCGGATCCTCAACCCCCGCACCGCCCGCTCCCAGTTCATCGGCGGCATGACCATGGGCATCGGCATGGCGCTCACCGAAGGCAGCACGCTCGACCGGGAGTTCGGCGGCTTCGTGGAGCGGGACCTCGCTTCCTACCACGTGCCGGTCAGCGCCGACGTACCGTCCCTGGAAGCGCACTGGCTGGACGAGGAGGACCCCCACCTCAACCCCATGGGCAGCAAGGGCATCGGGGAGATCGGCATCGTCGGCACCGCCGCCGCCCTCGCCAACGCCGTGCACCACGCGGCCGGCGTCCGCCTGCGGGACCTCCCCCTCACCCCGGACCGCCTCCTTCCGCACCTGCCGGACTGACCGGCGGCCAAGGGTGTCGGCTCCGGGGAAGCGGGCACGCGGACAGTCGACCGCCCGGGCGGGAACGGACCGCGCGCCCGCCTTCCGGGCCCGAGAACGAAGGAGCGTCCCATGACGGACGACCTGTGGAACTACAGCCCGACCTGCGGACACCGGTCGGGCATGGACCTGGCCGGCTGGAGCGTGATGGCCACCGACGGATTCGTGGGCCGGGTGGCCGAGCACTCCGAAGAGACGGGGGACGCCCACCTGGTCCTGGACGCGGGGGCGTGGATCTTCGGAAAACTGCTGATCCCCGCGAGCGCGGTCGTCCGCTGCGAGCCTGAGGAGCGGACGATCCGCCTGGCCCTCTCGCGGGAACAGGTCGAGGACGCCCCGCAGCACCTCACGGAGACCGACCGGGCCGACCCGCAGTATCGGGACGACGTGGTGGCGTACTTCGTCGAGGCAGCCCGCACCAGGCGGTCCGGCACCTCCTGAACTCCGTGGCGCGTCACCGTCCGCGGCGTGAGCGCTCGCCCGCCTCGGCCGGCGGAAGGCGGCATCGTGGACGATCAGGACTGGTCCGTCCAGAACCTGCGTCGGCGGCTCGCGCGTCCGCGCGAAGGAGGGGAGCCGAGACCGGGCCGCCGCCGGTAGACCTGCGGAAGA
Source organism: Streptomyces sp. NPDC014656 (assembly GCF_043084305.1). NCBI lineage: Bacteria > Bacillati > Actinomycetota > Actinomycetes > Kitasatosporales > Streptomycetaceae > Streptomyces > Streptomyces sp. NPDC014656. The sequence goes on along the minus strand of NZ_JBIBZN010000005.1, from coordinate 529,368 downwards.
CCGGCAGCAAGCACCACGTGATCCGCGACGGACGCGGCATGCCGCTGAAGGTCATCACTACCGCGTCAGGCCGAACGCGAGTTCCAGACCGCGCAGCACGACGCCCGTACCCGCGCCAGGGCCAACCGCTGACGGCCGTCTCCACCCGCCACCGCGGAGGCGGGAAGCAGCCAGCGGCGGCCGGCACGCAGACGGCCGGAGGGCCATCCCAGCGCGTACAAGGAGCAGCCTTCCTGACCATGGGTCCCGCCCTGCATCAGAGCAACAGAGCGCTTCCAGCGGCTTCCATCGGAAGTACCGGACCCGGAGCCGACCCCGACGATCACCCTGCGCAGGAAGAGCACCTGGACCGCGAGGAAGACCCATAGGAGGAGGCGGTGCTGGTGACCAGCGTCCGCGCACCGGTTTCCTCGGGACAGGCGCCGCGGGAGGCGGTTCGTCCTGGCTGTCCATGAACTGAGAGTGCGTTCTCGTGGACGATTCCGCGTGACGGGAGGCGGGGCCCGCCCGTGGTCGGCGCCGTCGTATCAGCGTCTCCACCGACGCTCGGGTGCTGTCGCCCACAGCGTCAGGCCCACGAGGAAGTAGATCATCCCTCCGATGATGACCAGGGGGACGCCCATCATGAGAACGCAGCCCAGGAGGAGCTCCCCCCACGTCGGCTCATCGGTCATCGTGTTCCCTTCCTCGCGCCGTGCTCTTCATGACTCGATGAAGACCGATCCGGTTCCCGTCCTGCCGGTGTGCCTGCCCGGGGGTGCCGCGTACGACGGTCCCCAATGGGCGGCGGGTTCGCGGAAGGATCGCCGGGCGGGTGGCAGGGCCGGCTACGAGTGCCACGAGTACGAGGACCCGAAGTGGCCTCACCGGAGCTGGACGAAGACGACGGCGGCGACGGCGGCGGGCAGGAGCAGGTATCAGGAGCCGAACGGATCAATCCGTGACGGGCAGGCACTCGGCGAGCAGAGCGACGATGTCACGCCAGGCTCGCTGCGCGTGCCGTGGGTGGTAGCCGACACCAGGACGCACGGTGTGGTCGACCGGTGGGTGGTGGAAGGCGTGCAGGGCCCCGCCGTAGACCACGAGGCGCCAGTCGACGCCCGCGGCCTCCATCTCCGCGGTGAACGCGTCCCGTTGGGCGGGCGGCATGATCGGGTCTTCCGACCCGACCCCGGCCCACACCGGGCAGCGAATGCGTGCCGCCTCGCCCGGCCGGCCCGTGGTCAGTGCGTTGACCGTCCCGATCGCGCGCAGATCGACGCCATCACGACCGAGTTCCAGTGCGACTGCGCCCCCGGTGCCGTAGCCGACGGCGGCGATCCGGTCGGGATCTGCCCGCGGTTCGGCACGCAACACGTCGAGCGCGGCGTGACCGATTCCTCGCATCCGGTCGGGGTCGGCGAGCAACGGCATGCAGCGGGCCAGCATTTCCTCCGGGTCTCCCAAATAGCGTCCACCGTGGAGGTCGAAAGCCAGCGCCACGTACCCCAGCTCGGCCAGGGCCTCGGCCCGGCGGCGCTCGACGTCACTGAGCCCCACCCCCTCGGGTCCGATCAGTACCGCGGGCCGAGGCTCGGCACCGGCCGGGAGCGCGAGGTGTCCGATCATCGTCAGGTTGTCGGCGGGGTATTCGACCGTGCGAGTGGTGACCGTCGTCATGTGACCGGAGGGTAATGACCGTTGCGTCCGCTCGGGGCGGTGTTCACCGATGGCAGACAGCAACCTACTCCGCCTGCATCACCCGGACACGTCGTCCAACGAACCCGAGCAGTCCGGGAGTTCACCGAACGAAGCGAATCCAGCCAGATCAGACCAGATGGCGAGTGCCGGCAGGGTTCGGCGACAGATAGGCCCGGTCCTCCGCACGGAAGGGGTCTCACGTGGCGAACCTGGTCGACAAACGGGTCTCCGTTGACCAGCAGTCGACCATCCGCCAGAGCCTCGTCCTTCACGAGGCCGGGATCGGGGACCCGGTCGTCTTCGGGGAGAACCCGGGAACCTCCCATCGCCCCCACCCGCTCCAGCGGCCGAAGTTCCGTGCGCTCCCCGACTACGCGCGGCCGGGTGACACCACGGACATCTCCGAGATGTTCCGCCTCGTACGCGGCACCGGGCACACCCTTCGCGTCAGCGCCGTACCTGCCATGCGCCTCGGACTCCTCGCCCGCCGGCAGCCGCTCGACGACGGCTCTGGCGAGTTCGTTCACCAGAGGCGCGGTCGTGGTGGAGCAGACCGACAGACCGGTCTCGGCGATCGCGGTGCCGGTGCCGGTGCCAATCAGCGGGTGGGAGTTGCCGGTTCCGGATCGCCGATCAGCACCAGCGGTCGGCTCCCACGGACCCAGGCCGGCAACGGCCTCAGGTGGGGCGTTCGGGTTCTTCGGGAAGTCGAAGTCCTCCAGCCGCTCGGGCCTGAGGAAACGGGCCAGCCGCTGCCGGCGGGGGCGAAGGCCCTGGTCTGTCTGCTCGGCCTGCTCGGTCTGGAGCACGTCCAGCAGGAATTACTTGTAGGTGGCTTGTGCGCGCCAGGCGACGGCACGAAGCCTTCGGGCTCCTTGTCGGTGTCGGCCAGCGGCTCGGCGTCGTCCGCGGTGGTGCCTTCCATCGCCGTGGCCAGTGCCTCACCCCGGCCCGGGAGTTCCGCGCGACCGTCGGCGTCAGGTCGATCCCGCAGCCGTAGCCGTCTGCCGGCAGCGACCGCAACCGGTCCCGCTCGGCCTCGAAGCCGAACCCGATCGAGGTGGGCCGGCCGTGGATGTGCCGGGCGTCCCCGGCGACGTCGATCGCGGCAAGGCGTTCGTACAGCTCCGTCAAGGAGTCCACCTCAAGCGGCGGAACCAAGTGCTGGCGGCAGAACCGACCGCCCTCGTGCTCCGCCCCGCCCTTCCCATGGGCGCCGCCTTCACCCGGAGCGCAGCAGAACGCCGAGACTACTAACAGGACTTGAACGACGCCCCCTGGCCGATTCCAGCCGGGAGTTACCGAGCAGCACCTGCTTGACCGTCGGCTTCAGGGTGTCGTAGCGGAATCCCGTCGGGTGCCGGCGTCCCTCCAGAGCTTCTGGGCGGATCTGTGGCCGCCGCTTGGACACGTGCTCCCAGACCGTGGCCTGTGCACCAGCGGCTTCCTGACCTGGACCGCGATCAACAGGCACAGCGTGACGGCCGACCAGGGCCATCCATCGCGATCGCCCCGAAAGCGACAGGTTCCACGCCGTCGCATCCACCGGCTTCCGAACTCACCGAAGACTCCCGGTTCCCGTTCACGCCGAAGCCCTGGCCCTACCTCACGGGTCCGGTCCGGTTCCGTGACCCGGTCATGCTCCGTACGGCCCGGAGGGGTGCGATGCGATCCATGCCGCATGCCGGCGCATCCGGGCCGGGTCGCCGGGGAAGCAGCTGTCCCACTCCTCGTCCAGGCTCATCCACGTCAACGGCTGCCCCTCCTCTGCCACGAGCGGCACTCCCGCATCGACGATCGCGGCGTACGACAGCCCGAAGGTCACCGGAGCGCCCGGCCGGTAGGAACGGACGGTCGCCAGAGCAGGCTCCTGGAGCAGTTCCGTGCGAAGGCCGGTTTCTTCGAAAAGCTCGCGGTCGGCGGCGTCCCGGGGAGTCTCGCCCGGTTCCACCCGCCCACCGGGCGGGACCAGGCCCCGCCAACGGTGCTCCACCAGCAAGACCCGGGAGAATGCCTCGTCGAACACCCATACCTCGGCCGCGAGCGGACCCGTCAGCTCGGCCCCGGCAGTTGCCAGCCATCGGGAGGCCCCGTCGAGCTCCACAACTGCCGATCTCGCGTCTGCCATCGCCGCTTCGAAGACCCTCTGTCCGATCTCGTTTCGAGTCATGGGAGCAAGATACGAAGCCCGGCTGACACGCCCCGTCCCCGAGCCGGACCTCTGATGGGTGGCCGGTTCGGCTTGGACAGCGTCGTAATCGTTGTTCAGGACCACGGTGAAGGTGTGGTCCCGGGCGGGCCCGAGGGCATGCCTCGGTGAGCCCGGTGGGGTGGCGGGGGGCGGGGCAGTCGGCCGGTGACTTCCGGACGGCGGGCGGAGGTGGCGGTGGCGGTGGCGGCACGCTGTCCGCTGCCGGGAGGCTCTGGCGCTTCCACTGGGCGACCCTCGTGTGGCCGCCCCGGTAGCCGCGTTCGGTGATCTCTGAGAGGAGGGCGCGCCCGGTGGTCCTGCAGCCGGCCTCCCCCAGCGCTGGGGCCGGTCGGCTCTCCGTCCGCCACCTCCGTTCCAGTACCGCTGTCGGTGGTCAGCGGCGTCTCCCACCGTGGTTCGGGTTCCGGCTCGATCTTGAGGAGGCTGTTCGGGCACGGGCGGTGGTCCATGACGGTGCGCTCGACGGCGCGGCTGTGGTTCTGCCCCAGGTGAGAACCATCAGTCGCTTGCCGGGCCCGGGGGCTGCGGTATCGGCGGCCTCCGCGCAGGCGTCGGCGCGGTCCCCTCGGATCATCTCGGTCTGCGGGGTCGGCGGCCAGCCAGGGGGTGCGGGTGGCGGCGTCGCGGTCCGGGAGCAGGTCGAGGTCCCGGTGGATGACTGTTCGGTGATCACAGTGCCGTAGACGTGGCCCTTGCGCAGGGCGAAGTCGTCGCCGCCGATCGCCGGCGGGACGCGGATGGGATCGCCGGACAGTTCCATCACGCTTCGCAGCAGCGTGCTGCAGCTTTCGCGGATGCCCGGCGACCGGGCCATCCCTTCGCCGGAGCGGCCCGCGAGTGCCGATCCCGGTGCGGCGACCGCCGAGCGCGGCCTCTCGGCACGGATGACCTCAGCTGCCGGCATCGACGGGAACAACAAATCCCTGAGCAGGGGACTTGATTGAGTCACGGCCGCCGGCCACCGGCCCCGACCACCGGCCCCGGTCACCGAACCGCAGGACCGTCGTCGAGCTCCTGGAGGCCGTGCGCTCCTTCAGCCACGGCCTGACCCTGCCCGCGAGGCTCCGCGAGGCGCTGTACCGGCTGAAGATGGCCCCCGGAGCAACGGGCCGGGCCAGGTGACGCGGACGATCGCCGCCCCCGCCTCCATGAAGGCGGACCGTATGCGGGGAATCTAGGCTCCCGAATCCGGGCACAAGCCCCTCACCGCCCTGCGTGTGGGGCGTACAGCTTCACGGGACGCCCTGGCTGCGCCGGAGCCTTCGGCGCCGGCTCGCTGTCCACGCGGAAACCGGCCTGAGCTTCTCCGCGAGCCCTCCCCCGCCGGTCACCCGATCTTCCTCCAGGGCTTGCAGTCGGAGGTCTGAAACGCCTTGTCGCCCTTGTCGATCTTGATGATGGCCTGCCCTTCGGCGTTCCCGCTGGCGATGATGTCCTCGAACTCGCCGGTGGTGTCGCTCAGCCGCGCCCAGTAGCAGAGGGCGGTGTCCTTGCCGTCGCTGCGGTACGTGCCGGGCTGGACGTCCTCACCCACGAGGAAGACACCGTCTCCGGGGACCTCCGTGGCGGGTCCGGTGCTCGCCTTCGGCGGGCTGCTGGCGGCGGGCTGTGAAACCTCGGCACTCTCAGAAGCCTGAGGCGTGGCGGTGTTCTCAGGGGCCTGGGGCATGGTGGTCGTGGGCTGGGCCGCGGCAGGAGGATCCGCGGAGCCTCCGCCCGATCCCACGATGCCGATGAGTACGCCGACCAGCAGTCCGCCCAGTGCCGCCGCACCGTGGGTGAGAACCTTCCTGCGCGGCCCCGGGGCCACCTGCGCGGGAAAGGACTGCCGCTGCGGCCCCGGAGGCGGACCCGCCGGCCCGTTTCCACTCATGCCATCAGATTGCGCCCTTCCCGCTCGAACCGCATGACAGCGCCTCCCCCACGATCACCACCCCCTGCGAGGGCCGGGGCGCCGGGTGGCGCGCAGTCCGACGCCACGCCGAAGGGCCTACAGGATCGCCTGGCAGGCAAGGAGCAGCCATGCCGGACGGTTCGGCGGGTCCGTGCCCGTGCAAGCGAGGAGCAGGAGTGTCGGCCTCCGCCGCCGCCTGGTGAGTACTGGGCGCTTCCCCGCGTGCGGGGGCAGCAGCAGACGTGCCTGGCGGTGGCACCGTTGTCAGCGGGTCGCGTCCCTTGTGTGTTGCGCTGGGCTCGGTTTCGGCGGTTGAGGCCGGCGACCGGCACGCCCAGGCAGTCGTACGCCTTCGGCACGATCGTCATGACCGGCCCGCCTGCCCGCTCCCCCGCTCCCCCGCTCCCCCGCTCCCCCGCTCCAGCAGATCGCGTACCGCGTGCGCTGTGGCCCCCGCATCCACCGGGGAGGGAGCCGGCGCTTGGTCTCACGCCGGGGTGAAGGCCCGCGTTCTGTGCGGGACTCGACCGGGGGTGCGTCGCAGGCCGGCCATCGGTTGAGGGTCGGCCTGCGACGCGCGGGGGCGATCAGCGGGCGAGGAAGGCGAGGACGCGCCGGTTGACCTCTTCCGGCTTCTCGGAGAGGAGGAAGTGGCCGGCGCCTTCGATCATCGCGCCGTCCGATCCCGGCGGCAGCATGGCGATGACGTCGGCGAGCGTCGCTTCGTCGACCACGGGGTCCTCGGTTCCGTGGAGGTACAGGGTGGGCTGGGAAGGCAGCTTGTCCAGCACCCGGGCCATCTCCCACTGCGGGGTGCCGAAGGTCGCGGCCGGGAAGTTCTGCCGGTAGAGCTCCAGGCCGAGGTGGAGCCTCTCCGGCGTGTTGAGTCCCTCCTTCATCGCCTTGCGGTCCTCGGTGGAGTCGTAGCCGGGGACGACCCCCGTCCAGTGGTTCCAGAGCCAGTCGAGGTAGGCGAGGTCATTGGCCGCGACGATGCGGTCGGCCATGGCCATCTGGAAGAAGTAGAAGTGGACGTAACGCTCGATCCTGTCGGGATCCTCGCCGTTGCGGTCGTAGAACTGCAGCGGCGGGACGTCGTTGACGACCACCTTGGCCCACCGCTCGGGTGCGGCCGCGGCGGCGCCCCAGGCAGTGAAGCCGCCCCAGTCGTGTCCGATCAGGACCGCGTCGGAGCCGCCGCCGAGCGCCTCGTGCAGGCCGTTGGCGTCGGCGATCAGGTCGGGGAGGCGCATGCTGCCGTCCGGCGGCACCTGGGACGGGGCGAACCCCCGCATGGTGGGGACCACGGCGTGGTACCCCGCCTCGGCCAGCGCGGGCAGGAGGTACCGGTACAGGTGAGGCGTGTCGAAGCCGTGCAGCATCAGCGCGAGCGGCCCTTCTCCCGCTTCGACGTAGGCCAGGTCCAGGCCGTTGACGGTGATCCGCTTGTGTTCCATTTTCCACTCCTTGCCACTGGGGAGGCTCTAAAAAGAACGTTCTAACTAGTCGGAAGCTAGCACGGTGCCCGCCTGGTCGACAAGCTAGAACGAACGGTCTATCCAGTAAGGTCTGCCGTATGGCGAACACACCACAGGCGGGCACCCGGGAGCGCATCGTCCGCGCGGCCTCGCTGCTGATGCAGCGGCAGGGGTACGAGGGGACCGGCATCAAGCAGGTCGCCCAGGAGGCCAAGGCCACACTCGGCTCGGTCTACCACTTCTTCCCCGGCGGCAAGCAGGCGGTGGGCGTGGCCGCGGTCCAGCACGCCGACCAGGAGTTCGCCGACCTGCTGTCGGCGTCCCTGTCCACAGAGGCCGACCCCGCGAAGGCCATCGCCGCCTGCGCCCGCGAGCTCGCCCGCCACCTGCGCGAATCCGGCTGGACGGACGGCTGCCCGATCAGCGCGACCGCGCTGGAAACCACCGGCCGGGTCCCCGATATCGAGCAGGCCGTCGCCCAAGCCTTCCAGCACTGGCGGGACCTGGTGGCGACCACGCTTCGCGAAGCCAGCTTCCCGCAGAACGACGCGCACGACCTGGCCATCACCGTCATCAGCACCCTCGAAGGCGCCGAGCTCACCGCGCAGGTTTCCAAGAGCGAGACGCCGCTGACGGTCGCGGGCGAACACCTGGCCCGGCTCATCAACTCCTACAAAGGGTGACGGCCACCCGCTCAGAGGGTGCCGACGGTGTCATCAGCGGTGACCCGAGCGGGTAGCCGCCCAGGGCGAGGAGCAAGAGGGTGAGCGGATTGCCACGGGCGAGGGAGTCCACGACCCGCACGGATGAGCGTGCTCGGCCCGACGTTCAGCAGCATGGAGGGCCTGGAGGGTCCCGGGTCGCCGCGGGGTGCGACGATCCGGTCGTGTCCGAGGAGTTGTCGCGCTGGTACCGAGGCCGCCTGGTCGTGGGGCCGTTCAGCCCGTTCGAGACCAGTGAGCTCGAACGTCTCGAACGGGAGGCCGGACTGCCCCTGCCGGCCTCCTACCGTTCGTTCCTGGAGGCGGCGGGCGGGGCGGGCTTCCCGTACTCCGTCCGCCTGCCGGCTTGTGAACCGGAGCCGTTCCAGAGTTTCGACGACCTCTATCGGCTCGGCCCTGACGACGACGGCGAATACGGCTGGGGCACCTTGCTCGGCGAATACCGCCGAAGCCGTGACGGGCAGCTCGCCGACGGCGTCTCGCCGGCCGGCCTCCTCCCGATCGCCCGCAACGGCGGCAGCGACACTCTGTTCCTGGACCTGAACCCGGCCACCCATGGACAACTCCACGCCTTCGTCCATGGCATCCCCCACCCCGGATACTTGTCGACGGGGGTCTTCACCCCAGTCGCTGACGACTTCGACGGCTACCTCGACATGCTCGTCGTCGACCCGGACCTGGCGGCCGACACCTGGGCCGACGCCAACGAGAGCGATCCCGCCGATCCCTGGCGGCGGACCGTCGAGGAATGGCTGGACAAGGAACTGACCGGCTGGCGTGCCGAGCCGTGGGCAGCGGTCTGACGTCCGCGTCGTGGCCGATCAAGCGGCGCTCGTGCCTCGTTCGACGGCGGCGAGGCGAGCCGGTTCTCCAGCCGGCAGACCGGACCGTCGACCGAGACGACGTCACAGTGGTGCGGGAGGCTGTCGAGGGCTGCCGTGGCGAGGACATCGCCGCCGAACGCGCCCGCCCCCCTTCACTGAAGGTCTCGTTCGAGGCCAGGGTGATCGAACCCTTTTCCGCGGCGCTTCGAGATCATCTGGAACATCTGGAGCGTCTGGAACATGAAGTTCTCCGCGGCTCGTTCCAGCGGCTGGTAGCTGACCTCTCCAACGGCGAGCCAGCCGGCTCCCGCCGAGCGCGTTCCGATGACGGGGCCGCCCAGGTCTCCGGTCAGATAGACGGTCGGGGAGGGGGTCGGGTAGGGGCGAAACGGTCGAACTCCACGCAGCGGCGGGTGAGGAAATCCTCGTCGTGCCAACCGTTGACCAGCATCGTGTGTGCGATGCCGAGCATCGCGGTGGTGTCGAGCATCGCGGCGGTGTCGGTGTTGGGGACGACGGGCAGCCATTCGGCGTCGGGGAAGCCGGCGGTGTCACTGCGGAGAGGGCTGACGTTCACGAACCGCACCCCGGCCTCCCGGCACTTTCGCTGCAGGTCCCGCGTCTGATGCCTGGCCCGTCCGCCAGGGTTGACCCGGCTGTTCTTCGGGGGCGGCCCTCCAAACGCCGCCACCAGCTCTCGGCGATCTCGTCCCACATCGGCATCCGGACTGGTAGCTCCACGGAGCCCCGCCGATCACATGCGGAAGAATGACCTCCAACGCCGCAGTGCTGTACGTGCCGCGAGAGTCGGTGTGGCCCCCTCCCAGCACCAGGAACCGCTGGAGCCGGCCCTGCGCGTTGTGGAATCCACCCGCACTCGCCCGACCGCAGGAGCCACCGAACACCGCACGGTCCCCGTGCTGTGAACGCGCCCGGCGCAGGTCCCCGCTCACCAGCGTGAGCACGTCGTCCCGACTCACCTCCACGCAAGCGTCCATGCCCCTGGCCGTGTCATCGGCGTGCGGCAAACCGTTCAGCCACCCCTTGCGCAGCACGGGACGCAACACGCACGTGCTGTCTTCAACGGCCGTCACCATGCCGGGGCCGATAGGCGACGGCGTGTGGTCATCGCCTCGGGGCTCAATGCCCACCAGCCGACCCGAATCGACCACGGCGACGGAGCGGCCCCAGTGCGTCGCCACCGGCACTTGTCACTCGTCACTCGTCGTTCGACCGTGCATCGACTCCGTCCCTGAAGTTTCTCCGGCTCGCGGACAACGGCCGCTTGCACCACAGGGGACCCGCATCAGTCGACGGTCCGCAGGACGCAGGCTCCCCTGAAGGCTCCCGCCCAACCTTGACGGCGCGCGTGGCTCCCGCCGCCGCCGTACGCACCGGCGAGCGCTTAGCCGGCTGGCGTAAGGCGGAAGTGGCGGGAGCAAGGGCCGGACCCTCCTGGTGGGGGGCGGGGGCACCGTGCGGTGGGTGGAGAGAGCGGGATGGTAGTCGGTCGACGAGGTCTCCTCGGCGTAGTCCCCCAAGCGCGGGAAGCGGCCGACCCGGGAAGTGCCGGGTCAGCCGGTCAAGGGGCCGTCCTGCGGGTGCGGGGGGGGCAGATATCTGCCTGATCCCGTCGATCAATCCGCCGAGGTCTTCCGGGGCACCACCTTGATGTTGAAGGTGTGGGCGCCCAGGCCGCCCGCGATGCCCATGAAGAGGAAGGCGAAGTGTTCCTGGCCCCGGGCGGTGGTGATGTCGCCGATGTCCAGCTGGGACGAGGCCGGCCAGCCGAGGTCGGCGAGCAGCCGCCCGGTGGTCCGCTTGGCTTCGGGGTCGTCGCCGGAGAGGAAGACGGTGCTCGGGCCGTCGAGTTCGTCCGGCGCGATCATCGCGGTGGCGTCCATGGTGCACAGCGTCTTGACGACGGGGGTCCGGGGGAAGGCCGCCTGGATCTTTTCGCCCAGGCTGCTGTTGGGATGGGAGAGCTGGGTGTAGTCCTCGGAGAGACCGACCCCGACGTCGACGAGAAGAGTGTCGGCCAGGGCCTCCGCGCCGATGGAACGCAGCAGCTCCACGGAGACGTTGCCAGGGGTCGCGTTGACGAGCACCTCCGCGTGAGCGACCGTCTCCTCCAAGCCGGCCACGGGAAGACCGAGGTCCGTCCGCTCCTTCGGCCGCCGCGACCCGAGAAGGACGTCGTGCCCCGCCTCCTTCCAGCCGTGGGCCAGTGCACGGGCGACGTTTCCAGTACCAAGCAGTCCGATACGCATACGGCGAAGCTATCCCCGCCCGCGTCCCCGCCGGATCAGGCCATGGTCCCGTCCGGCCCCACACCTAAGACGTAGTCCTCCAGGCCCCCGTGTGTACGGGCTGGTCTGACGGAGCCACGGCCATCGCCACCCTCATCGCCATCGCCGACACTGGAGACACCGGAGACACGAGGACGGCGGCGGCACGTTCGGCGGACCGCCTTTCCGGAGCCCGCCCCCAGCGAAATCGTCCGGTCACGGCACCCCGGTGTTCGAAGCAGTTCATCCGTGCCTGGCCGATGACCCAGGCGAGGAACGGGTCCTCCCCGGCGATGAGTTCGTTGATCACGCCGGTCGGCAGGTCCGTGATTCGGTGATTGCCGATGGTCACCGATGATCGCTGGTGATCGTTGCGGGAGTCGCCCTTCCCGCCGTCCGCTCGCGATGAGCCACCCGGAGTCCGACGTTCCACTCTCCGTCATGCACGAGTTGACTAAGGTGACCGAGCATTCGATCTTCCTTTCGAAGGGTGGGGACGCATGAGACGACCACGATGGGCCGCTTTGGCGGCTGGGGCGGGCCTGGCACTGTCGTTGTTCGGTGGGACGGCCGGTCCGGCGGCTGCGGCTGATGGTGCGGATACGCCCGTCAGCCTGGTCTCGTACAACGTGTGCGGGGGATGGAACGGGACGGAGAACCCTTGCCGGAGTCCACTGGCCGACACGCCCCAGGCCCCGGACCTGCGGGCCGCCGAATGGGCGGCGGACGCCGTCGGCAGGGCCGGGCTGACCGGCACCGATGTGATCATGCTTCAGGAACTGTGCAAGGGCCAGTACGACGCGTTGCTGCCGAAGCTCGCGGGCTACGCGGGGTACTTCGCCAGCCGCCAGACATACGGTGGGTGTGGCGCCTGGGGCACGGATACCGCCATCGGCCAGGCGGTCTTCTTCCGCTCGGCCACCCCGGAGCAGATCCAGGGCAGCTCCGTCAAGGTGACGGTCGACGATGAGCGGCTCGCGGTCTGCGCGAAGGGGCCGGTTCGCGGCCGTCATACGTTCGCCTGCAGCGTGCACCTGTCCAAGAGCACGGCCGCGGGCGACATGCACGAGCTGCGCGACCACATCTCGGCGAACGCCGGCGGGGCGTCGGTGATCGTGGCCGGGGACTTCAACCGCGAGCCGACCGACCTCAGCCCGGCGCTCCCGGCCGGCACACCCGTCACCGGCCCGCTGGCCGAGGCGGACGCGATCGACGACGAGCCGACCGCCGCGTGGGTGGCGCCGGACGGCTACACGGCCAAACTCGACCACGCCTTCTTCAGCACCGAGGACTTCCACACGCTGTCCGCGACCGTGGAGGACCCCCAGCTCGCCAGGGTGAAGGACCACGCGCTGCTGCGTGCTCTGGCCTTCCCCCGCAAGCCCGTTCCCGGTGACCTCACGGGTGACGGCCGCCCCGACCTGCTGGCCGTCCGCAAGGACGGTGCGCTCCGGCTCTACCCGGGCAGGGACGACGGCGGGTTCGGCTCCGCCCAGGTGCTCGCCACCACGGGCTTCGCGGGAGCGGTGGTCAGCCATCGCGGTGACTGGACCGGTGACGGCCGCGAGGACGTCCTGGCCCGGATCGGTCCCGAGCTGTACGTGTACCCGAACCTCGGAGGCGGCAGCCTCGGCGCCCCGGTCACCTTCCCCAACCGTGAGGGCCGCTGGACCGGCACCGCGCCCCGTGCCGTGGGTGACGTCAGCGGGGACGGCCGCCCCGACCTCGTCGTCCAGGGCGGCACCGGCCTGTGGCTGCACCGCGGAGCGGACCCGGCCACCGGCCCGTCCCTGCCGCACGCGGCGCTGGCGATCGGGGGCGCGGAATGGGCGTACGGCGGTGACCTCGACGTCCTCGTTCCCGGCGACACGGGCAAGGCAGGCGGCGAGCTGGACGGACTGAACCGTGCCGACCTATGGGCCCGGGAACGGACCACGGGCAAGGTGCTGCAGTACCGCAGCAACGGCGCCTCGGCGCTGTCGGCCACGGGCACCGAACTCGCCGGCGACACCTGGCCCGCGGCGCAGCGCCCACTGGCCGTCTCGCTCGGCGACGGCAACAGGGACGGCCTCGCCGACCTGTGGGTCACCACCTCGTACGACCCCCAGACCCAGCAGGGCGGCGACCTCTTCTTCCGCGCCGCCACCACCTCCGGCTGGGCTGCTCCCGTCCAGGTGGGCAGCGGCGGCTGGGGCTACGTCGAATCCCTCTCATGAGGCTGGATCCGGCCCGGGGGGGGGCAACCCTTGGTAAGCGCCATGGTGAACACCTTGCGGAGGCGGCCCGCCGGCTGTCGGAGGAGTCCGCTCTCACCCTGCCCGACATCGCGGCAGCCGGCGGACTCGGGTCGGTGAAGGCCCCCCCGCACCGGGCCTTCCGCCGCCGCCCAGGGTCTGTCGTGAAAGTGGATCTCGTCCGTCGGTGATCACGTCCTGTGGGTGTGGCACGTGAGGATCTGTCGAACGGCCAGCGAGCCAGGCTGGCGCCGTTGCCGCCGCAGGGCCCCAAGCCGGGCGGTCCGCGGGTTTGGCTGCGGCGGCAGTTCATAGACGGCATACGGTGGCGGGCCCGGACCGGTGCTCCCTGGCGGGACGTGCCGGAACTCCATGGGCCTTGGGGCCGGGCGTACGGCCTTCTCCGGCGTCGGCAGCGGGCCGTGGCCTGGGCCCCCGCCGCCCCCTCACTCAGCTCCAGGCCGAAGCGAACGCCAAAGGCCTGTTCACCGGGGACGTGAACGTCGACTCCACGGTCTGCCTGGTCCACCAGCGCGCCGCGCTGTGCTGGGACGGTGAAGAAGAAAGGCGGGCCTCCGAAAGGAGCCGCGCGGCGGGCTCGCGGTCGCGTACGGCGTCTCGCCCACGACGGCCTGGCGCTACGTCGACGAAACCCTGGCCGTCCTCGCATCACTGCCGCCGAGCGGCTTGTCCGACCACATCGAGGCGGGCCGGTGCGTGCGGCAGAGTCGCTACGGAAGGCCGTCGGACTCGTCCCCTCGCCCGCGTCCTCCTCGCAGCACCGGCCGCAGCCGGCCTCGTCGGCTGGGGCCGTCATGCTAGCGAAGGCCTTGCGGTGCGGTGGCCCCGCATCAGCCCGAGCCGGTGACGGCCCGGGTCTCCTGCTCGATGATCTCCCACAGCGGCGCGCCGTCGCGGTTGGTGAGGATGACGCCTGCCCAGCCGGTGTCGGGATAGACGGTCCAGCTGGCGCCGACGCCGGGGTTGGCACCGGCGCGGCTCCACACCCACTGGCCGCTGACGAGGCTGACCGGCATCTGGTAGGCCCCGAACGACGCGTCGGCGGGGACTGCCCGGCGGGTCAGGCCGCCCCCCTCTGGGACGAGGGGGATCTTGGGTCCGGTGAACAGTTCGGCGTAGTGCCGGTCCAGCACCGTGCCGTCGCCCAGCGCACGCGCGAACCGGACCAGATCCGGCGCGGTGACGAAGCCGCCGTCCCCAGGGGCGTCGATGTAGGCGCGGCCCGGGTTCTTGCCCCGTACATACGGGTCCGGGCTGCCCACGTCCAGGTGGCGGACCGCGTCCACGTGGCTGCCATCGGCCAGCGCCATGTACGGGTGCGCGATGTGCTGGTCGGTGAGCCACTGCGGCCTGGTGTAGAACCCCGAACCGGTCATGCCGCAGAGATCGAAGATGTTCTCCTGGACGTAGTCCCAGTAGGTCTGGCCGGTCACGGCCTCGATGATCTGCGCGGGAATGGCGACCTCGGCACCGGAATGGCCGCTGGGTGTGCCGGGAGGGGTCTCCGACGTCGCCTGCCGGGCCCACCGCTCGTAGAACTCGTGCACCTCGTCACGGCTCTGGAAGACGCGCTGCACGTCCTCGTCCGGGGTTCTCATCCCGGAGGTGCCGGTGAGCAGATGGTGGATGGTGACCTGCTCGGCGATCTCCTCGGCGTAACCCGTCAGGTGGGTGCCCACCGTGTCCGACAGCCGCAGCCGGCCCCGCTGCGCCAGCTGCAGGATGGCCACCGCGTGGAACGGCTTGCCCGCCGAGCTGAGGCTGAACGCGGTGTGCTCGCCGTTGGGGATGCCGTTCTCCTTGTCGGCCATGCCGTAGCTGCGCGACAGCACCGTCCGGCCCCGGTGCGACAGCAACACCACGCCGGAGAACCTGCCCTGGGCGGCCAGCTTCGCCACGTACCGGTCGTAAGCTCCGCCGGGCCGGGTGTCCGGCGGGATGCCGGAGCCGGCCGGAGCCGCACCGGCGCGGGCGGGCTGCGCGCCCGCCGGCGACGCGCCCGCCGCCGCCATCCCCGCGGCCGTCAGCCCGCCCCACCCCAGCAGCCTCCGCCGGTCGATACCACCTACGGAATCCGAATCCACGATCACGGTCCTTTCCTGATCGACGAACCGACCGTGCCTCTATCCAAGACGGACGGCTGTTGCGGCGGCGTACGCGTTTATCGATATGTCCGCGGTACCCCCCGGGCCTCGTGCTCCCCAGCACGCGGAACAGCTGCCGGTCGGCGGGCGCTGCCGGTCGGCGGACATTGCCGGTCGGCGGGCGCTGCCGGTGCCACGGGCCGGGGCATTCCGCATCCGTGCGCCGGCCCTCGCCTGAACCACTTTCACCACAACAGACAAAACGCCCGCCCCCTCCCCCGGCACAGCCATCCGGTGAAGTCGAAACTTCGGCGGAGGGTGGGAGGAGGGCGGATCCGCGTGGTGAAGTGGAGGTGTCTGATACTCCGACAGCAGGGAGCGTTCCTTCTGATGACCGCACAGCCCGCACGCCCTGAGCGCAGCAGTCCCGAGACCGTTTCGCGCGGGGATGCATCGCCGTTCAAGCCTTCTCTCGTCAAAGCGGTGTTCAGGGACGTGACCCCGATGCACGTCTCGCGGTCGGCCGCGTGGGCCGCCGCGTCGGTGACGCGGACAGTGCTGGCGGAGATCATCGACGGCGCGAGGAGAGCGGCGGCGGAGGAGGCCCGTAAGAAGCTGATACCCGGGGACCTCATCTCGGCGATCGACCGGAACGTCGAGGTGGAGGTGGGCGCCACGTGGTACCAGCACAGCCCGACGTTCAAGGGCCTGACCGGTGTCGTACGCGACGCCGACGGCGCCGTGGTGGTTCCTCCTCGGCGCAGCAGGTCGCGCAGACCGAGTGCCGTGGTCGGCGCCCACAGGTTCGAGGCCGGAATCAAGAAGCTGCTGGTGAGCCAGGGGGTGACGGCCGTCCCCGCGATGGTCCGTGACCTGGACGGCATCGCGAGCGCGTTCATGACGGACCTCGCCCGGGACGCGGCCATGGTCGTCCGCGAGGGCGGGGTGAAACGCTTCGGCTCGGTCACCCTGGTGATGCCGGGCGAACCGGTCACGCCCCCGCCCCTCGACGATTCCCTCCGCGCCCTGTCCGTCCGCGGTGGGGACAGGCGGACCATCGGCAGGGACGACGTCCTGGCCGCCACCACGATGCAACTGTTCGGCGACATCAGACAGCAAGCCCTCGCCCAGGCAGGTGAGGCGATCCGGAACGCTCCCACCGGCCGCACGAGCGCGACCGTCCCCGCCGCCGCCTCGCCCTCATCCGCTCCCCCGGACCTGCCGAAGGAAATGGTCTCCAAGAACTCCCACGGCATGATCTCCAAAGTGGCCGGCCCACTCCGGAACTGATGGTTCAGGATGCGGAAGCGGCGACCGAAACCGGGAAGACGACGACGAGCCGGGAACCGCGCAGATGTGCCGCGGAGCAAGGCGGAGCAAGGCGGAGCAAGAGTGTCGGTGCCGCCCCTCGACGCCTGACGAAACAGCGATCCAGCGATCCAGCGACCCAGTGGCCCAAGCGACCAGGAACCGGGACATCCCCCACAGACCTCCTGCCGTGAGGTTCTGGGTGTCACGTCCGGAAGACGGCCACGTCCTTGGCCGACATCACACTGCGCACGTCATGGATCGCCGGTTTCCTTTTCCCGGCCGCCGTCGTCACGCACCTGGCGGTCCATGTCCGTCACCGCAGGCCACCGCGCCCTCACGGTCGTTACCAGCCGCGGGCCTTCAAGAAGGGCGGTCCGCACCGCTGCCCCAGGGCCGTCTCCAGCTTGCTGAACTCGCTGAACTCGTCACCGGTTTCCCGCACCGAGGTCGAAGGCCGTGACCCGGAACGGTCGGGCCCCGGTGAGCCGGTTCCGGTTGGCGTCTGAGAGGTAGTCGTCGCGGCGTGTGCCGCGTTCGGTGCAGGAGATCGCCTCCGGCCAGTCACCGAAGTGCTCGGCGACGACGGTGAGGGCGATGTTCTCGGCCCGGTGCGCGGGCCGGAGGCCGGAGACGTCCGGTGCGGTGGCCGGCGGAAGTGGCGTCGGTCCATTCGTGGACGAGATGCGCGTGCTGCCGGTCGGGCGTCAGCTGGACGTGGGCGGGGAGGAGCCCGGGGCGGAGCGAGCGCGGCGCCCGTGGCCTGTGTAGCCGTTGGGGTCACGGTGCACACTTCGGGGGGTGGTCCGGATCATGGACGAGGCCGCTTTCGAGGCGGGTGCGGTGGGGTCCGGGGCGTTCGATGCCGGGGACGAGGGTGTCCACACGGCTGACCGAGTCGTCGCGGTGGGCCGCGCTCAGGCCTGATGGGCTTCGTTCCCGGTCCGCTGAGCGTAGAAGAGCAGGCCGGCCCCCTCCCGGGACAGAAGGACGTACTGGGACAGGTGTCCGGGCGGGGCCGGGTCCGCGGCCCCTTCCTCGCCCATCGCCGTGGCGGCCGCGCGGGAACGTGCGGCCGATATGACGCGCGAGGTGGAACAGCCGGAGCGGGCGGTGCCGATCTCTTCGCCGTCTTCCGGCGCAAGCGCGGCCATGAGCAGGCGAGCAGGCGAGCAGGCGAGCAGGCGACAGCCTGTCCGGCACCCAGCTGCGGGCCCAGGACCGGCCGGCCGAAGAGGGGCAGGTCGCCGCCCGCCAACTCTCCGAGTACGCGGACGCGACCCCGGCCACCATGGCCGGCCTCCTGAACCCTCTGGAAGCAAGAGGGATTATCCGGTGCGAACGCAGTGCCGTCGACTGCCGGGCGATCCAGGTCGTCCTGACCGACCGCGGACGCGAGCGTACCGAAGAAGCCCGAGAGCGATGGCGTCAGCGGTGGCGTCAGGCGATGGCCGACGTCCCGGCCGAAGAACTTCAGGTCGCCATCCAGGTCCTCGGCAAGGCCGCCGGCCTCTACGGCAGGCCGTAACCCCGCCCCCACCTCCACACCCACGCCCACGCCCACCGCTCGGGCGACCACACAAGCGAATGGAACCAGGTCTTCGACGCCCAGGTTCTCGCCACCGCCATCCTCGCCCGGCTCCTCCGCCACTGCGAAGTGCTCCCCTTCAACGGCCCCGGCTACCGGCTCACGAACCGCCTCAAGGCCATCGAGCAAAAGAACGCTGCGGCCTGACAGTTGGGGCCGTTCATCCATACGCAACTGGAGGGAAAGCGGTCCGGACGGAATGAACGCGTCAAGGTCGTCCCTGTCCAGGTGGTCGTGGCGACGAACCGAACGCGTGGGCGGACATCCACGCGGCGTTCGTGGACCTGCTCGCGGGCCATCTGCCGGCAACGGGCCGGCGGTGGGGCTCTCCCGGCCGGCGCCCGTGCCGGAACTCTTCGTGAGGCGGCCACGAGGGCCTTTGTCAGAGGCGATGGGCAAAATCGCGGCCATGAATGTCACTCCTGTCACTCCGCCACGGCCGATCGACGTTGCCGCGGTCTTTCCCCAACTGGCTCCGCTGGCCCGCACGGCGACCCGCCTGCACCCCCGCCCCGGGGCGCCGACGCGGCACGACAGCTCGATCGGCGGGCCGCTGCTGTGGCCCGCCGAGGAGCCGTGGCCGCACTGCCGGGAACCGCATGTGGTGGACGGCATCAACCCGGCCCAGTCCCCGACGGATCTGCGGCTGGAACGACGGATCCTCGCCGCCTCGCACGGCCGGGACCTGACTCCGGCGGAACGGGCGACTCTCGAACGGCTCCGGCCCCCTCAGACGTATCCGGTGAGGTTGGCGGTCCAGTCGTTCGACGGCCCCATAGCGATGCTGCCCGTCGCGCAGCTCTACGTATGGGATGTGCCCGATCTGAGCCCGCCGGAGGGCAAGGACCTGCTGCAGGTTCTGTGGTGCCCTTTCGATCACCCGATCATGCCCAGGACCTTGCTCTTCTGGCGTTCTGCAGCCGCCGTCACCGACGTTCTCGAGACGCCCCCCGAGCCACCCGCGGTGCAGTTCGACGGCTATCTGCCGGAACCGTGCGTGCTCGAACCGGAGCAGATCACCGAGTACCCCGACCATCTGGAGCTGAGCGAAGAACTGCGGGAGCAGCTCAAGCGGTGGAGTGTGCCGCAGGCAGCAGAGGAAGACATGGAACCGGACACGTACTACGACTGTGTGCTGTCCAACGCACCCGGCTGGAAGGTCGGCGGCTGGCCCGCTTGGAACTCCACCGACCCCAGCCCGCAGCCCTGCTCCGAGTGCGGCACCCGCATGGAGGTCCTGATGACCGTCGCCACGTTCGAGGAAGGGGACGACGCCGGGAACAGCTGGTCTCCGCACCCCCACCCGGGTGCTGGACCGTACCCCGGCCACCGCGGCTACAACGCGACCGGAGTCCAGATAGGCAGCGGCTACCGGCAGCACCTGTTCGTCTGCCCGGCGGAGCCCGAGCATCCGCACATCGAGTTGATGACGTAGCCCGTCCGCAGTGCGGAAGCCGGGGCGTCACGGCGCGGGCATGCCGTGACGCCGGATGGCCGCGAGACGCGGAGTGCCTACCCGCGGCCCGTCATCCGAGAAGGAGCCGGCCATCCCTGGCACGACCGCGACGCATCGCCCCAGGTTGAGCCAGGCCCGCGGGGGTCGTCGGGGCGAGAGGTCACTGTCGTCCCGACGGACGTCGTTTCGGGGCCCCGGAGTGTGGTGTGGCAGTCGGGACGCCTCTCCGACTTGGCCGCGTAAGGGTTGAGCGGCCCGTCCGTGTCGAGGAACAGCAGTGGTCGGTCACGGTTCTCCCGTGTCTTGACGCGCTGTGGACCGCCCTGATCGGCGTAACTGTGGGATGGCCTCGGTACTGGGCCGGCCTGAGTGATGATCATGATGTGAGGAGTGTGATCACGGCATCGGAGCCGCCCTGGACAACCCCGTTCGCGGGGCTGAGCCCGCGCCGCTTAGGACTTTTGTCCGGCCGATCATGCTGCTGGTTAGGCTGGCGCCCAGGGAGGCTGTGATGGGTGCCGTGGAGATGAGCCGGACTGAAGCGGTCGTGCTCGTGCGGCGGATCATGGATGCGGACTATGCGTCCGAGGACGAGGTGGACGGGTGGCTGGACAGGCTTGACCGAGCCCTGGCCTGTCCATCGGGCCATGTCAGCGGTCTGATCTTCTGGCCGTCAGAACAAGAGCTTTCTGCCGATGAGGTGGTCGATCAGGCATTGGCCTATCGGGCGATCGCGTGGTGACACACGTGCTCAGGTGCGGAGCCGGATGACGGGGCTGCTGCGGTTGCGGTCTCGAAGCTGGGGGCGGCCGAGCAGCTCGACTGGTCCCGGGTGGTGATCGACTCCAGCCCCACGTCCGGGCCGCCCGACGCGGGCCAGAAGCGGACCCAGCCCGGTCAACCGAGCACGTCCGGGCAGCAAGCACCACGTCCTCGCCGACGGACAGGGCATCCCGCTCGCGGTGTCGCTGACCGGCGGAAACCGCGACGACGTCACCCAGTTGATGCCCCTGCTCGCGAAGATCCCGCCCGTGGCCGGCCTGGCCGGCCACGGCTTCAGCTTCGGCTTCGGCTTCGGCATCCACCGCTGGGTCGTCGAGCGGACCATCGCATGGCCGCACGGCTTCCGGCGCCTACGCGTCCGATGGGAACGACGCGACGACACCCACGAGGCCCTCCCCGGTCTCGCCGCCTGCCCTCATCACCCACCGACACGTCCCACGCCTTCGTCAGGACCTCTCAGGGCCTGTCCGATGGGTCAGGTGAAGTGTCTCTTCTGTGGCCTAGTGTGTGGTGCCGGACGAGGGGGATCGCTTGTCGCGGTATACAGCTGAAGCTGAGGCGGGGATGAAGGGGATCACCTTCCCTGCCTGGCAGGGAAAGCACTATGTGACGCTCGCTGAGCTGCTGGTCCGGCTCGGCAGCTTCGGCCTGGGACTGCGTTGGCGTGTGGAGTGCGACGAGACGTGGGACCTCACCGCGGAACTGGAGGGCCGTTCCGTGGGAGGCGGGATGGACACGTCGACGTTGCTTTCGCTGACGGCGCCTGGCATCCAGCTGATCGACGCTGAGGCGTGTGGGTTCGTTGAGGACGTGCTGGTCGTCGTCCTGACCGAAGTGGACAGTTCCTTCTGGGACGTCAAGGCTGTCGACGAGCGCGTACTCAGCGAGCTTCGTCGCCACTACCCGGATGCGACGGACCTGAAGTGTGTACGGGTTCCTCGCCCGGCCCGGTAGGCCCCGGCGGGTACGGGCGGACAAGGCGTATGCGTCCCGTGGCGACCGTGCCTGCCTGCGGGGGCGTGGCATCCACTGCACCGTCCCCGGCAAAGCCGACCGGGCCCACAACCGCAGGATGCGAGGATCCCGGGGCGGTCGGCCTTCCGCGTTCGACCCGGCCGGCCACCGGGGGCGCCACGCGGTCGAGTGCGGCATCAACCGGCTCAAGAGGCACCGGGCCGTGGCCGCGCGCTACGACAAGGCGCGGGTCCGCTACGGGGCCGTGGTCCTCGTAGCGGCCATCGACGAACGGCTGTGACCAGCACATGTGCTACGCACCCGAACGGAGCGCGCGAGTTCGGGCCCGCATCACTCCCCGGCCGCGCCAAGCAGGATCTGTGCCAGTTCACACGGCTGGGAGAACATCGGCCAGTGGCCGGTGTCCATCGTCACCAACCGCCAGTGCTTGCTTTTCAGCAGCTCTGCCACGTCGTCGTCGAGCTCAGCACCGCCGAGCAGACACTGGATGTACGTCCCCGGAAGTTCACCGAGCGGCCCTGCGAGCACGGCGGGTTCGGTCAGCGTGGCGCCCGGGTGCGGTGTCGAGCCACGCACGAGGCGTGCGATCTGCGCATCGGTGAGGCCCTCACCGTCGTAGTGAGTCGCGGGCGCGAGCGGCCAGAACCCTCCGTTCTCGGCGATCGATGCCTTCACCCCCGCCCCGCCGTCCGGCCAGGCGGCGACAAACGACTCGCCATCAGTGGGAACACTGGAGTCGACGAACACCACGCGGGCCAGCCGCTCGCCGATCCGCTCCGCGGCCTGACCGACCGGGATCCCCGAATAGCTGTGACCGACCAGGACGACGTCACGCAGACCCTGGCGTTCGACCTCGGCAACGATGTCCTGGACGTGGGTCTGCTGTCCCGCCGGTACGCCCCGTCTGTCAGCGAGACCGGACAGCGTCAACGGGTGGACGCCGTGGCCGGCCGCACGCAGATGCGGCACCACCTCGTCCCACGCCCACGCCCCGAGCCGCGCACCTGCGACCAGCACAAAATTCACCATGGCCGCACCGTAGCGGGGCAGCCCGACGATCGCCTTGAAGATATCTTCGGTCTCGCCCCTGGACGAACCACGTGGGCGACCGCCCTCACCTCGTGAAACGGGCCGCCGGGTCACCGCTCGCCCGCAGCGGCGTCACCTCCACAGCGATGACCGCCTGCCCTGGGACCTGAAGCGCTGCCTTGAGCCGTCGAAGAGCACCCGGACGTTCTCCCGTGGTGGGATCTCCGCGAGGGTGGCCCCCAGGGCCACCGCCTCGGCGACCGCCGAGTCCAGGTCGCCTACCTGGAAGTCGAAGGGCGTCATCGGGCGCTGGTCACCGTCGGCCGGTGGCCACACCGGGGACCGATGGCCCTCCGCCTGCTGGAACACGAAGAACGGTCCCTGCGGTGAGGCGGCCACAACGGCTGTTCCCGGCTCTTCGTGCCCGATGTGCCCATCGAGGAGTTCGGCGTGGAACTTCGCCAAACCGCTGGGGTCCGGCGCTTCGATCGTGGTGCCCCACCACATGGCGCCTGTCCGAGAGCCCCGTACCCGCCGTCACCATGCGTCGGCACCGGAGTGAGTCAGTCCGCGCGACACGACAGGGCGGACGTCGCCTGATGCGGCATGAGCGTCCCAGCGGGGACGCCTCCGGTGCCACCGTCCGGGACGACCGCGTGTTCCGCACCTTCCGGGCCGTGGATCCGGCGGGAACCTAGGGGTGGGCTGCGAGGCGGCGGGCTTCGGCCGTGACCTCTGCATCGAGCTGGTCCACGGTCCTGTCGCCGTATTCGAGGATGTCGTACTCGTCGTCGAGTGCGGCAAGGCGCTCGGTCAGGGGCAGCCGATGCCCGTAGCGCTGGTGGATCCGGAAGGTGAACTCCCGGGGCGTGAGTTCGCCGGCGAGCATGTGGCGTGCGAGGGACCGGGCGGCGGCTTCCTGGCCGGCTTCACTGGCGACCGGGTAGAAGGTGAGGCCGAGTTCGGCGAGCGCTGCGGGAAGCAGGTCGTGAATGTCGTAGTCCGCCTCGGCGCGCGTGCAGGCGGCGAGGATCCGAAGGCCGGGGGTGTCGAGTCCGGCGACGAGCGCGTCACAGGCGGCATCGACGACCTCGCTCGCGCGGATCTCTCCCATGCTCCACAGGGCTGCGTGGTCCTGGAGAGCCTCTACTGCTGCTGCTTCGGTCGGCGTCACTCGTCCATGATTCCCCTCACGGCGCGTCCGGGTCGAACAGATTTGTGCCTTGGTCCCGGCTCTTGAACCCTGACCGCTCACGGTTCAGGAGCCGCTTTCGGTACGAGGGGTGATGTTCTTCGGGGCGTGGGCGGGGCGGGGAAGAGCGGTTCGTGGTGTTCGTGGGTGCCTGCCTTCGGTCTTCCAGAGGGGTGGCGGTGCCCTGGGGGAGGCTGGACACTCGTCCGGATGGGCTGGTGACGGCGGGCTGGGAGGGGTGACGGGGATGGATGGTTCCAGGGGCAGGCGGTGGCTCTGGTGGGTGGTCTGCGTGCTGTCGGCGTCGGTGGCCGTCGCCCTGGTGCTCGTCTCTCTGCTGGTGGATCTGGACACCGGGGACCGCGTGGCGAGTGTGGTGGGCGCGGTGACGGGTGTCGGTGGCGTCGCGCTGGCCGTGTACGGGCTGAACCGGCCCGCCCAGGCCGGGCCCGCGGCTGCGGGTCCACCGGCTGCCGGTGCCCGCTCGGTCCAGTCCGGGCGGGGCATCGGGCGTGCTGTCACCGGTGACAACAATCGTTTCCGCGGGCCTGCGCCCGAGGCACCCTCGCCAGGAACGTCCTCGGACCCGGTATCCGGTGCGCCCGTTCCGGGTGAGCGGGGCGTCGCCGCGGTGGGCGGCATCGGTGAAGCGGTCACGGGGGACGGGAACGCGCAGGAATGAAGTGGCGGTTACCCCGGCGGCGGTCCCGTGGCTCCTCCTCGGAGGAGTCGACGCCGGTTCCTCCTGGTCCGGATGGATCGCTCGGCTCCGGCGGTACGGGCTGCCCGGGTGCGTCCGGTCCGGGTGCGTCCGGTCCGGGTGCGTCCGTTCCGGCCGAGGTCCCCACCTCGCCCCCGGCCCCTGCCCCGCCCCCGCCCCCGCCCCCGCCCCCGGCCCCAGCCCCAGCCCCAGCCCCGGTCGCCCACAGGTTCGTCGGTACGAACCTCGTCGAAGGCGGCGCGGTGGCGGTCGGGGGCGAGCGGGCGGTCACCGCCGGCGGGGGGATCGGTCTCGGTGTCAGCGGTGACGGCAATCGGATCCGGATCGAAGGCGATCTCGTCGTCGCTCCCCCGGCCCCGCGCCCGCGGTCGGCGTATGTGCGTGAAGTCCGGCACCTCGCGGCCACCGACCGGTTCGAAGGCCGCGAGGAGGAGCTCGCGGCCATGGCCGCCTTCGTGACGGCCGCCGAGGACGGTGGGGGCGGTGGGGGCGGTGAGGCCGCCGAGGACGGTGAGGGTGGCGGGCGGCACGGCGGGTACTGGCGGTGGCTGGGGCCCGCCTGGGCCGGGAAGACCGCGCTGATGGCCCAGTTCGTTCTCCACCCGCCCGAAGGCGTCGACGTCCTCGCCTTCTTCGTCACCGCGCGCATGGCCGGCCGCGCCGACCGCACGGCCTTCCTGAGCACGCTCGAAGGGCAGCTCCGCGCCTACCTCCAGGACGGTGACGTCGACTGCTCCGCCCCCGGCGGATTCCTGGACGGCCTCGAACGGGCCGCCGCCCGGGCCCGGGCCACCGGGCGCCGTCTCGTCCTCGTCGTGGACGGCATGGACGAGGACGCCGGTCTCCCCAGCGCGGTGGGCGGCGACAGCATCGCGGCCTGCCTGCCGCACACGCCACCGGCCGGAATGAGGGTCATCCTCGCCGGCCGGCCCCACCCGCCGGTCCCCGCCGACGTCCTGACCGGACCTCTCCTGACCGACGCCATCGACCACGAGCTGGCCGTCTCACCCGCCGCGCAGGCGGTGCGTGCCGACGCCGAGCGCAACCTCGAAGCCCTCATCGCCTCCGGCGGGCTGAGCCTCGAACTGGTCGGTCTGACCGCGGCCGCCGGGGGCGGGCTCAGCCCCGCCGACTTCGCCCGGCTCGGCACCGCCCCGCGGCGGCGGATCGAACTCGTCCTCGGCGGCAGCACCGGGCGGGCCTTCCAGCACCGGCCCGCCCAGTGGACGACCGACGCCGAAGGCCGGCCGGAAGTCCTCTACTCGTTCGCCCATCAAGACCTCCTCCACGGTGCCCGCGGCCTCCTCGACCACGGCGAGCTGAACGGCTACCGCGCCCGTATCCACGCCTGGGCCGACCGCGCCCGGCGGGACGCGTGGCCCGCGGCCACCTCCGAGTACCTGCTGAGCGGGTATCCCCAACTGCTCCATGAGCTCAGGGACACCGCGCGCCTGACCGCACTGGCGACCGATCGCGCCCGGCACGAATGCCTGTGGCAGACCACCGGCACCGACAGCCAGACGTTCACCGAGATCGCCGACGCCTTCCGCCTCCACCTCGCCACCACACCCACGTCCACGTCCACGCCCACACCCACACCCACGCCCGCGTCCACGTCCACGTCCGCGCCCGACCTGACCGCCTGCGTCCGGCTCGCCCATCACCGGGAGAGCCTCCAGCACACCGCCGACGTGTTGCCCGCGACCGTCATCACCACCTGGGCCCGGCTGGGCCTGCTGCGCCGGGCCGTGACCGCCGCGACGCAGCGGAGCCACCTGGCCGGCACACGGGGAGAGACCCTGCTGGGCAGCATCCTGACCGCGGCCGGCACCACGGCCGAGGCGACCGCGCACGTCATCGAAGCGGCTCAGGCCTTCCCCGCCCCCGAGACGCGGTCCAGGGCCCTCGCGGAGATCACGCAGGCCCTGGCCGCCCGTTCCCGGTGGGAGCACGCGACCCGGCTGGCCGCCTCCCTCGCCGATCGCGGCCGGCGCGCCGAGGCGATGACGAGCATCGCCGTGGCCATGGGGGCGGCCGGGGAGCACGGTGCCGCCGTCCGGCTCGCCCGGGAGATCGCTGTTCCCGAGCTGCGGGCACACGCCGTCACCAGCGTGGCCAGAGCGATGGCGGAGGCAGGCGCGTACGAGGACGCGGTCGGGCTGGCCCGTGGCATCCCCGACCCCGGGCAGCGGGCACGCGCGCTGACCGGCGTCGCGTGGGCCATGGCGGAGGCCGGCGATCACACCGGGGCCGCCGCGCTGGCCCACACCGTCACCGGCACCGAGCAGCGGGGCGAGGCGTTCACGGGTATCGCCGTGGCCATGGCGGAAGGAGGGGAGTACGGCCAGGCGATCGAACTCGCCGGCACTCTCGGGCACCCCGGGCAACGCGCCCAGGCGCTCACGGGCATCACGGTGGCCATGGCGGAGGCCGGCGACCACGCGGGAGCAGCCGCGCTGGCCCGCACCATCACCGACACCGAGCAGCAGGCCCGGACGCTCACCGAGGTCGCCCGCGTGACGGCCGAGAACGGGGACCACGACGCGGCGGTCGAGCTCGCCCGTACGATCACCGACCCCGCGCAGCAGGCCCAGGCGCTCATGGGAATCTGCCGGGCGATGGCGGCGGCCCGGGACCCGGACGGCGGCGTCGCGCTCGCCCGCACCATCGCGGACCCCGAGGCGCGGGCCTGGGCGTTCACCGGAGTCTCCCGGGCGACGGCCGAGAGCGGGGACCACGAGGCGGCGGTCGGCCTCGCCCATGCGATCGCCGACGCCGACGCCCGGGCCAGCGCGTTCGAGGGCATCGTACTGGCCGCGGCACGGCTCGGTGCCCATCGGGCGGCCATCGAGCTGGCCTGCGACACCACCGATCTCGTCACCGACCTGGACGTGCTCGGGATCACGGCCGAGGCGATGGCCGAGGCGGGAAACGCGGCGGCCGCCCATCAGTTGGCCGAGAGGGCGGCCCGCCTCGCCCACAGCAGTGCCGCCGCCCACCGGATGCGGTTGCTGGCTGCCGCTATCGGGGCGTCGGCGGCGGTCGGGCCCGAGTTCGCCGCGGCCACCGCCGGGCTGGTCGGTTCCGTCCCCGGGCTGGCCCGTGGCATCGCGCACCACGAGGAGCGGGCCTGGACGCTGGCCGACGTGGCCCGGGCGCTGGCGGAAGCCGGCGCGTACGACGCGGCGGTCGAGCTCGCCGAAGCCGTCCCCCATGCCGATCCCCGGGCCTGGGCGCTCGCGGACATCGCCGTGGCCCTGGCGGCGGCGGGGAGGCACGAGGCCGCGATCGGGCGCGCCCGCACGGTCGGCGTCCCCTCGTGGCAAGGGCGGACGATCGGTTCCATCGCGACGCTCATGGCCAGGGCCGGAGAACGTGACGCGGCCGTCGAGCTCGCCCGCACGCTCGCGCATCCGGGGCGGCGGCAGGAGGCGCAGGCGGGCATCGCCGTGTCGCTGGCGGAGGCCGGGGATCTCCACGGGGCCGTCGAGGCCGCCCGGTCCCTCACCCTGCCCGTCCTTCAGGCCCGCACCCTGTCGGACATCACCGGGTTCGCGGCGGCGGCCGGGGAGCGAGAGGCGGCCGTCGAGCTCGCCCGCACCATCCCGCACGCCGAACTGCGTGCCGAGGCCCTCGCGGGCATCGCCGTGGCCGTCGCGGAATCCGGGGACCACGGGGCGGCGCTGGAACTCGCCCGCACCCTCACGGACGAGGACAGCCGGACCGAGGCCTTCGCGGGCATCGCCGTCGCGGCGGCGAGGTGCGGGGACCGCGACGGGGCCGTCGACGCCGCTCTCGCTCTCGTTCCGAAGCCGGCGGAAGGGGACCGGGCGGAGGTCGCCGTGGCCCTGGCCGAAGGCGGCTCCCCGGCCCGGGGGCTGGACCTCGCCCGAGCGCTCCCCCATCCGGGGCACCGGGCCCGCGCCCTCGCCGGGATCGCCCGTGCGACGGGCTCGCGCCGGCTCTTCGCGGAAGCCCTGTCCCTCTCGTTCGGCCCGAGGGTCGTCACGGAGCTCGCGCGCCTGGACGGCGACGCCTTGCAGAGCCTGGTGCGGGACCTGCTGGAGGAGTTGAGCGCGGCGTCGCAGCGGGCCGGACCGCGGTCCTCGGAGTCGGGGCAGCCCCCGTCCACCAGCACGTCAGCGCCGTGAGGCGACCGGGGCCCGCGGGTGTGCGGGCCCCGGTCGTCGCGTCGTCGTGGGTCGCGGGGCGCCGCCCCGAGGGGTGGCGCCCCGCCCGTTCGGGCCTGCCGTGCGTCAGTCGGCCGGGGTCAGGGCCACCTCGGCGCTGCCCGAGAGGGACGGCAGTCCCGCCGGGGGCGTGTCCTTGTAGGTGGCGTTGAAGACGGCCTTCAGGTTGTCCGCGCCGGAGTGGCCGCCGTCCACGAACGTCCGGAACGACCCGGAGCAGCCGTTGCTCGACGACAGCGGGTGTCCGTGTGCGTCGTGGCCGAGGATGAACGAGACGGTGACCTTTGAGCAGTCCACGGGCTGGTCGTCGGTGATGTCGACCTTCCAGGTGACGGTGTCCCCCCAGTGGAACGCCGTGCCGCCGTGGGGGGCCGGGTCGGTGGTGAGGGAGACGACCGGTGCCTTGTTGCCGACGACGACCGGGACGGAGACCGAGGCCGAGCGTCCGGTGCTGTCGGTGACCTTCAGCGTGGCGTCGAAGACGCCGTTCGCCGTGAACGTGTGGGTGGGGTCGGCCTGTGTGGAGTCCACCGCGCCGTCGGCGTCGAAGTCCCACGCGTAGCGGAGCGCGTCACCGTCGGCGTCCTTGGTGCCGGCGCTGGAGAAGCGCACCGTCAGCGGGTTGACTCCGTTGACCACGTCCGCGGCGGCCTTGGGTTCCGGGGTGCGGTTGCCCCGCGTGTAGTCGATGCGGGAGAGCTGGGCCTCGGGCAGTTCCGCGAAGTACCCGGTGCCGTACTCCAGGACGTAGAGCGCGCCGTCGGGGCCGAACTCGGCGTCGATCGGGCCGTCCGTCCTGATCGACGGGGCGGCGTCCTCGATCGCGAGGACCTCGTTCCTCCTGCCGAGGGTGATGGCCTTCAGCTGGTCGCGGGTCCACTCGTAGAAGAGCGGCTTGCCGTCGAAGTACGCGGGCCAGCGGTTCTCGGCGGTGTTGCGCCGGTCGTAGCGGTAGGCCGGGCCGCCCATGGGGCCGATGCCGCCGGTGCCGAGTTCCGGGAACTCCGCGGAGGCGCCGTAGCCGTAGACGACCTCGGCGTCCGTGACGGGCGGCAGCTCGCTCAGGCCGGTGTTGTGGCGCGAGTCGTTGACGGGCTTGGCGCAGTCGAAGGCGCCGCCGGACTTCTGGGTGGCGAAGTCGTAGTCCTGGTAGGGCTGGTCCCGGGTCACGCAGAACGGCCAGCCGTAGTTGGCGGGGCGGTCGATGACCATCCAGCGGCCCTGGCCCTGGGGGCCGCGGTCCGGGTTGGCCCGGGAGGCGTCGGGCGAGTAGTCGCCGACGTAGACGGCGCCGGTCCGTTCGTCCACGCCGAAGCGGAAGGGGTTGCGCAGGCCCATGGCGTAGATCTCGGGGCGGGTCTTGGGCGTGCCGGGCGCGAACAGGTTGCCGTCCGGGACCACGTAGCCGCCGTGGCGCTTGACCTTGATGCGCAGCACCTTGCCGCGCAGGTCGTTGCTGTTGCCGGAGGTGCGGCGGGCGTCGTAGACCGGGTTGCGGTCGGGGCGGTCGTCGATCGGGGCGTAGCCGTCCGAGGAGAAGGGGTTGGAGTCGTCGCCGGTCGACAGGAACAGGTTGCCCCGGTGGTCGAAGTCGATCTTGCCGCCGACGTGGCAGCAGATGCCCCGGTCGGCGGGGATGTCGATGATCTTCTGCTCGGAGCCGAAGTCCAGCTTGTTGCCGGTGAGCTTGAACCGCGACAGTCGGGTGTGGCCCTGGTACTTCGCGAAGTCGGCGGGCGTGCCGGACTGGGGGGCGTCTCCTTCGTTCACGCCGGGCGTGGCCGGGTCGTCCATGGGGGTGTCGAGGCGGGGCGAGTAGTAGAGGTAGACCCAGTGGTTCTTGGCGAAGTCGGGGTCGACGGCGATGCCCTGCACGCCTTCCTCGTCGTGCTGGTAGAGGCCGGCGGGGCTCTTCTTCATGTCGGCGGCGAGGAAGTTCACGCCGCTCTTCGGGTCGTGGATCCGGATCTCGCCGGTGCGCGCCGTGTGCAGTACCCGCAGGTCGGGCAGGACGGCGAGGGCCATGGGCTCGCCCGGCCGGTCGTTGAGGGTGACCTTCTGGAAGGCCGAGGGGGCCGGTGGGGTCGTGTCCGGGGCGGTGGCCTGGACCGGGGAGAGGGGCAGCAGCCCGAGGGTCCCGGCCAGCACCGCCGTTCCCAGGAGGGTGACGATCCGTCTGTTGCGCACGCGGAACTCCATTCGTCTCTGGTTCGGGGCGATGCGTCGTACGCGGGCGGGCCGCGGGGCGGCCGGGGCCCGCGTCCCGCCCGGCGCCGGAGAGAGCGCCGGGCGGGATGTCGCGGTGGAGGGCGGGGGCGGGGTCAGCGGCGGGCGCGGAGGGCCGCGAGGTTGTCGTAGCCGATCCGGGCGTACTCCAGCGACTGGCCGGGGACGGCGGTGCTCGGCGCGGTGTCCTGCTCGACCATCGGGTGGTGCCGGTTCTTCGCCCCGACCCGGGTGAAGAACCGGCGGTAGTCGATGTCGCCGGTGCCGAACGGCACCATGTCGTAGCCCATGCCGCTCTGGGGGTTGACCGCGCCGTCCTTGGCGTGGAAGAGCGGGAAGCGGCGGGTGTGGCGGGCCACGAGCCCGGCCGGGTCGAAGACCTGCTCGTGCCGCGAGCCGTCGTGGGCGGTGTACGTGTGGAACTTGTACTGGGCCACGTGCGCCCAGAAGACGTCCAGTTCCAGGTAGACGCTGCCGGGGTCGCTCACCGTCAGGAAGTACTCCAGCTTCCGGATGCCGGAGCTGCGGGTCGGTCGGCCCTGGGCGTCGAGCGGGCCGCCGTCGAGGAGGAAGTCGTAGGCGCTGTCGTGGTTGTGGGTGTAGAGCTTGACTCCCTCCCGGGCGGCGAGGGCGCCCAGCGCGTTCCACTTCTCGGCGGCCGCGTCCCAGTCGGCGCGGTAGGGGCTTCCGGTGGGGTCGCCGCCGGTGCCCATGTGCTCCATGCCGAGGATGTTGGCGATCTCCAGGGCCCGCTGGAACGCGTCCAGGTCGGCCGGGGTCAGCGGCCAGGAGCCGGGGATGAATCCGTGGCTGCCCTGCGCGCGCAGGCCGTACGCGTCGAGCCAGGAGCGCAGCAGCTTCGCGCCCTCGACGGTGCCCAGGTCCGCGCCGCCGGGGGCGTTGGCGTGCTGGCGGTAGCCGGCGAATTCGACCTGCTTGTACCCGAAGCGCGCCAGCCGCTGGAACACCTCGCGGAAGCCGGACGGCAGGTCCGAGGCCAGCGGGTCGCGGGCCACCGCGTCCCGGACGGTGTAGAGGATCAGTCCGCGCTTGTCCGGCGGGACCAGGGCGGAACGGCCGTGGTCCTCGACCGTCTCCGGCTCGGTCCGCGCCAGTGCCGGCGAGGCGCCGAAGACGGGGGCGGCGATCGCCACGGCCGCGGTGGCCGTGCAGGTGCCGAGGAAGCGGCGGCGGCTGACGCCGAGCGTGCGGCGGAGCGCGTCGCCGGTGGCGGTCTCTTCGTGGGACGGGGTCACGGCGTTCTCGCTTTCGTTGTCACGGGGGTGCGGGTGCGGTACGGGGGCGGCGGCCGGCTCAGGCGAGGCCGGCGAGCCGGAGGAGGAGGGACTTCACCTCGGTGGCCGCGGTGCGGCCGGACAGGGCGCGGGGGGTGGAGCAGAGGATGAGCGGGCCTTCGTCGTCGCTCGCGGGGAGCCGGCCGTGGCTGCCGCGGACGGGCGAGGGGTCCAGGGGCACGACCGCGAGGCGGTAGCGCATGCCCGCCTTCTTGCGGGCCACGGCGGTGGCCGCCCTGAGCCGCACGTAGGGGTCCTGGGGGTCCATGAACAGCTCGGCGGGGTCGTAGCCCGGCTTCCGGTGGATTTCGACGAGCCGGGCGAAGTCGGGGGCGCGCGCGTCGTCCAGCCAGTAGTAGTACGTGAACCAGGCGTCGGGGGCGGCGACGGCGACGAGCTCGCCGGAGCGGGGGTGGTCCAGGCCATGTG
This sequence comes from Streptomyces sp. NPDC014656, assembly GCF_043084305.1. NCBI lineage: Bacteria > Bacillati > Actinomycetota > Actinomycetes > Kitasatosporales > Streptomycetaceae > Streptomyces > Streptomyces sp. NPDC014656. Next base: position 496,739 of record NZ_JBIBZN010000005.1, on the reverse strand, counting down.
CCTTCTTTCCCTCGTCGTCGAGGAGCCGGTCGACGCCGGGCAGGTCCTGGAGGGCCGCGCGGGTGGCCGCGAGGTCCTCGGGGCGGCGGACGTAGACGTGGGCGAGCTGGTGGTCGGCGACGGCGAAGGCCCGGGAGGCCATCGGGTCGAGGTACTCCATGCCGTCCTGGGTGTGGACGTCGAGGAGCCCGGCGCGCCGCAGGGCGCGGTTGACGTCGACGGGGCGGCTGACGCGGGTGATCCCGTACTCGGACAGGGCGACGACCGTGCGGCCCTCGGCGCGGGCTTCGTCGAGCAGGGGCGCGATGACGGCGTCGAGTTCGGCGGCGGCACGGTACGAGCGGGGGTCGTCGGGGCCGTACCGCTGGAGGTCGTAGTCGAGGTGCGGCAGGTAGCAGAGCGCCAGGTCGGGGCGGCGGGTGCGCAGGATGTGGCGGGTCGCGTCCGCGATCCACCGGCTGGAGGCGATGCCGGCGCCCGGCCCCCAGAACTGGAAGAGGGGGAACGTGCCGAACTTCTCGGTGAGTTCGTCGTGGAGGTCCGGGGGACGCGTGTAGCAGTCGGGTTCCTTGCGTCCGTCGGCGTAGTAGACGGGGCGGGGGGTGACGGTGATGTCGGTGTCGGCGCCCATCGCGTACCACCAGCAGATGTTGGCCACGCTGTAGCCGGGGTGGACGCGGCGGGCGGCGTCCCAGATCCTGTCGCCGGCGACCAGGCCGTTGTGCTGGCGCCACAGCAGGACGTCGCCGAGTTCGCGGAAGTACCAGCCGTTGCCGACGATGCCGTGCTCGGCGGGGAGGGTGCCGGTGAGGAAGGTGGACTGGGCCGTGCAGGTGACGGCCGGCAGCACGGTGGACAGGGGGGCCTGCGAGCCGGAGGCGGCGAGTGCCCGGAGGCGTGGCATGTGGGTGAGGAGCCGGGGGGTGAGGCCGACGACGTCCAGGACCAGGAGGGGGGTCGGGCGGTGGCCGGCCGGGGTCTTCGTGTCGCTCACGGCAGTTCCTTCAGGCCGAGGTCGGTGAGCAGGTCGCGGGCGAGGGCGAGTTCGGCGGCGATGCCGTCGGCGAGCCGGGCGCGGTCGCGGGGTCGTGCCGCGGGCGGGAGCGCCTGCCAGGTGTACGTCTCGACCTCCAGGTGGCGGGTGCGCGGCCGGGGGCCTCCCACCAGACGGGTCAGGGCGTCCTGGAGGACGGGGAGGGTGGAGGTGAGCGGCGGGGCGGGCGGGGCGTGCAGGGGGACGTGGAAGTGGGCGCGCCAGGGGGCCGTGTCGGGCAGGGAGCCGCCCGAGAGGGCCTCGGGCAGGTCGTCGGTGCCGCGCGGTCCGTCGGCGGTGAGGGTGCGGGTCTGGTGCAGGAAGCGCGGTTCGGCGAAGGCCGCGAGGGCGGCGCGCACCTCGGGCCGGTGGGGGTGGTCGGCGTGCAGGGCGGCCGACAGCTGGGCCTTGGGGATGCCGATGCCGGCGGCGTCGAGTGCGGCGAGCGCCGTGGCCGGGTCTTCGAAGGAGGTGGCGAGGTGGCACGTGTCGACGCATACGCCGACGCGGTCGCCGGGCAGGGCGGTGAGCGGTCCGATGGCGTCGGCGGTGGTCTCCACCACGCAGCCGGGTTCCGGTTCGAGGGCGACGCGGATCGACTTGCCGGTCAGCTCCTCCAGGGCGTCGAGCCGTTCCGTCAGGGTGGTGAGCGCCGCGCGGGCGGTGCCGGCGGCGTGCTCGTCGAAGCCGGTGCGCCAGGCGAGCGGCAGGGTGGAGAGGGTGCCGTCGGTGACGTCGTCGGGGAGGAGGGCGGCGAGGAGGCGGGCGAGGTCGGTGGTGTGGGCGAGGCGTTCCGGTTCGGTCCAGTCGGGCCGGTAGACGCGGTACTTGACCTCCTGCGCGCCGAATCCCTCGTAGGGGAAGCCGTTGAGGGTGACGACTTCGAGGCCGCGGTGGTCCAGCTCGGCCCGGAGCGCGCGCAGGGCCGCGGGGTCGGCGGTCAGGGCGCGGGCGGCGGGCCTGGCGAGCCACAGGCCGATGCCGAGCCGGTCGCGTCCCAGGCGTCTGCGCACCGGTTCGCAGTGGTCGCGGAGCTGGGCGAGCACGCCGTCGAGGGTTTCGGCGGGGTGGACGTTGGTGCAGTAGGAGAGGTGGACGACGGTGCCGTCCGGGTGGCGGAAGCGCACGGGTCCTCCTCATTCCCCGCCGCGGAGCACGGAGTTGCCCTCGTGCAGCGCGTCCGGGGTGGGGGCGTCGAGCTGGAGGCGGCCGCTGAGGCCGTAGAAGGCGACGGGGTTGCGCCACAGGACCCGGTCGACGTCGTCGTCGGTGAAGCCGGCCGCGAGCATGGCGTCGGCGACCTTGCGCGGGGTGAGCGGGTCGCTCCTCCCCCAGTCGGCGGCCGAGTTCACGAGGATCCTCTCGGTGCCGTGGGTCCGCAGGATCGTCACCATGCGGTCCTCGTCCATCTTGGTGTCCGGGTAGACGGAGAAGCCGAGCCAGCAGCCGCTGTCGAGCGCGGCGGCGACCGTCGTCTCGTTGAGGTGGTCGAGCAGGACCCGCTCGGCGGGGAGGTCCGACTCGCGGACGACGTCGAGGGTGCGCCGGAGTCCGGCGAGCTTGTCCCGGTGCGGGGTGTGGACCAGGGCGGGCAGGCCGTGCTCGGCGGCGAGCCCGAGCTGGGCGGCGAGCGCGTGGTCCTCGGCGGGGGTCATCGCGTCGTAGCCGATCTCGCCGATGGCGACGACGGAGTCCTTGACGAGGTAGCGGGGCAGCGCGTCGAGGACGGGCGTGCAGCGCGGGTCGTTGGCCTCCTTGGGGTTGAGCGCGAGGGCGCAGTGGTGGGCGATGCCGTACTGGGCGGCGCGGAACGGTTCCCAGCCGAGGAGCGCGTCGAAGTAGTCGAGGAAGCTGGCCGGCGAGGTGCGCGGCTGGCCGAGCCAGAAGGAGGGTTCGACGACGGCGCGTACCCCGGCGGCGCGCATCGCCTCGTAGTCGTCGGTGGTGCGTGACGTCATGTGGATGTGCGGGTCGAAGATGCGCATCACGGCTCCTCGGTCTGTGCGCCGGTCAGGGTCAGGGCGTGAGCGAGATCGCGGGGGACGTCGCGGCCCGCGGCGGTGCGTTCGGCCGCGTAGGCGGTGAGCATGCGGGCGAGTTCGGCGTCGCCCGCGGCCCGCCGTGCCAGGTCCGCGACGGCGCTCAGCGGTACGCCGGTGAAGAGGCACTTCAGGACGGCGTGGCGCCAGGCGTGCGGGGCCAGGTGGGCGGCGGCGTAGGGGCCCAGCGCGGCGGCGATCAGCCGGGTGTCGTGGGTGCGCAGGGCGTCGTCGACGAGGTGGGTGGCGTGCGGGCCGTCGACGAGGTACGGCAGCGCGTGGAGCACCGCGCGGCGCTCGGCGGCGCTGCCGTGCCGGTAGAGCCGGCTCAGTGTCCCGGCGTCGGCCCGGGCCTCGATCAGCAGCAGGGTGCGCACGGCGTCCGCGACGTCCGGGCCGCAGTGCCGTCCGGCGGCGGCGAAGGAGAGCTCCCAGCCGGGCGCGGCGGATGGCGCCGGGGGTGTCGTCGCGGCGTGCGCGGCCTCGGTCAGGGCCTCGTCGAACCAGGTGCGGGCGCTGTCGTCGGGCAGTCGGCCGGCGATCCGGTCACGGGTCCAGGGGGGTGGTGGCGTCACGGTGCCGGTGCTCCCTTCGTGGCGGTGGCCGCCGCGTCGTGGAGGAAGGCGAGCGAGGAGGCGGCCAGCCGGGGGCCGGCGTGGGAGTGGCGGGGCAGTTCGACGACGGTGAGGCCCTGGTAGCCGGTGGCGGCGAGGGCGTCCAGGACGGGCGGGAAGTCGATCTCGCCGTCGCCGAACGGCAGGTGCTCGTGCACGCCGCGCCGCATGTCCTCGATCTGCACGTGGCGCAGCCAGGGCGCCGCCGCGCGGACGCACTCGGCGGGCGGGGCCGTCTCCAGGCACTGGCAGTGGCCGATGTCGAGGGTGAGGCCGAGGGGTGCGGGGTCGCCGAGCGCCGCGCGCAGCCGGTGGAAGTCGTCGAGGGTGGCGAGGAGGTGTCCCGGTTCGGGTTCGATCGCGATCGGCACGCCGGCGCCGTCGGCGGCGTCGAGCACGGGCTCCAGCTCCTCCTCCAGGCGCCGCCAGGCCGTGTCGGCTCCGGTGCCGGGCGGGACGACGCCGCTGAAGCAGTGCACGGCGTGCGCGCCGAGGTCCGCCGCGACGCGGACGGCCTTGACCAGCAGGCGCCGGCGGGCGGCACGGTCCCGCGGGTCGGGGTCGAGCAGCGACGGGCCGTGCTTGCGGCGCGGGTCGAGCACGTACCGGGCCCCGGTCTCGACGGTGGCGGTGAGGCCGAGCCGGCCGAGCCGGCGGGCGACCCGGGCGGTGCGGGCGGCGAGGCCGGGGGCCGACGGGTCCAGGTGCATGTGGTCGAGCGTGAGCCCGACGCCGTCGTAGCCCAGCTCCGCGAGCAGACCGAGGGCGTCGTCGAGGCGGAGGTCGGTGAGTCCGTTGGTGCCGTATCCGAAGCGGAGCGGCCGCTGCCGGCTCATGTGGGGCTCACCTTCCGTGCGAGGGTACGGGCGAGGGGGACGAGTCCCAGCAGGCAGCACCCGGTGACGTCCGCCCCGGACCGGGCGGCGAGGGCGGCCTGGAGCGGGATCACGGCGCGGATCCCGCCGCCGACGGCGCGCTGGGTGAGGTGGGGGGACGGGTTGAGCGCGGCGTGCAGCAGGGGGACGGCGGCGGTGCGCACGTAGGCGGCGGCCGGCAGCACCGGGGGGAGCCCCGGCGTCGCGCGTTCCGGTGCCCGGAGCGCGCCGAGGGCGGTGGCGGTCCCGAGGACGGCGGTCGCACCGAGCGCCGCGAGCGGGGCGAGCGTCGATCCGCCCCGTGCCTCGTGCCGCGAGACGGCGGTGACGGCGTAGGTGTGGGCGGCGAGCGCGGCGGCGGGGGCCGCGACGCGGAGGGCGGTACGAGGCGTCGCGGCGCGCGCCGCGGCGGCGGAGGCCACGGCGGCGGGCCTCGTGGTGGCGGATGCCGTGACGCGCGCGGGCCTCGTCGGCGTGGTGCCCGGGACGAGGGCGCGGGTCGGTCTCGCGCCCCCTGTCGTGGCGGCGGGTCGTCGGCCGGGCGTGTGCGCGGACGCCGTGGCCGTCGCGCCCAGCACGAGGTCGAGGGCGCGGGCCGCGGCCATCGCCGCCGGGGCCGCGGGGGTGTGCTTCAGGTGGAGGTCGTACGCCCACACCGTCCCGGCCAGCGCCGTGGCCACCGCGCCCGCGGGCCGGCCCGCGCGGGCGGCGAGGAGCAGGCCCGCCGCCGTCAGGAGCCCGGCCGCGCCCAGCGCCGCGGCCGGTGCGATCCGGCCGGAGGGCAGGGGGCGGTGGGGGCGGTCGACGGCGTCCTCTTCGCGGTCGGCCCAGTCGTTGAGCGCCATGCCCGCCTCGTAGAGGCAGAGCGAGGCGCCGATGGCGTACGCCGTGCCCCGGTTGGCGCGCAGTCCGGTGGCCGCCCCGCCGGCGAGGGCGTCTCCGGGCACGGTGAACAGCGCGGAGACGCGGAGCAGTTCGGCCCAGTCCCGCAGCCGGTCCCGGCGCCGGCGGCGGGGCTCCGAGGGGCGCGCCGGGGCGGGGAGGGAGCGGGTCACTTCGCCTCCCGCAGACGGCCGGCGAACGCCAGCAGCGCGGCGAACTGCTCCGAGAGGCCCGCGGGGCCGCCGTCCGGGTCCTTGAAGTAGAAGCCGAGCTCCGGGAGCGGCCCGGAGATCCCGGCCTCGTGGGCGCGGGCGACCAGCCGGGCCAGGTCGAGGACGAGGGGCGCGGCGAGGGCGGAGTCGCAGCCCTGCCAGATGGTCTGGAGGATCATGCGGGAGCCGAGGAAGCCCTCGAAGGCGACGTGGTCCCAGGCGGTCTTCCAGTCGCCGAGCGCGGGGACGTCGTCGATGTGGACCCGGCCCTCCGGCACGTGGCCGAGGGTCTCGGCGAGGACGCGTTCCTTGCCGGCGTTCTTCGCCGCCGCGGCGGCGGGGTCGGCCAGGGCCGCCCCGTCGCCGCCGCCCAGCAGGTTGGTGCCGGACCAGGCCCGTACGTCCAGGGCGCGCTGGACGAACATGGGGGCGAGCACGGCGCGCAGCAGGGTCTGACCGGTCTTGCCGTCGCGGCCCGCGTGGGGAAGCCCGCCGGCCTCGGCGGCGGCCGAGAGGTCCGGGGTGCGCAGCCCGGTGGACGGCGTGAAGTCGACGTACGGGCAGCCTGCCCGCAGGGCCGCGGCGGCGTAGAGGGAGCTGGGCGGCAGTCGTACGGCGTCGGGCGCGGGCAGCGGCTCCGTGGAGGAGACGTTGACGACGACCACGCGGGCCAGGGCGCGGCGGGTGCGGAAGGACACGAGGTCGGCGGCGAAGTCGGTGACGAGTTCGTCGTCGGTGCGGGGGTCGCCCGGGATCGGGCCTCCGGGGCGTATCTCCTGGTCCGCTGCGGCGAGTTCGGGGTGGACGGCGGCGGCGAGGCCGGGCGGGAGCACGCCGGCGCCGGTGAGGTGTTCGGCCCGCTTGGGGAGCGGGCAGGAGGCGGTCTCGTGGCCGCCGAAGACGAGTGCGGACAGGGACGGCAGCCCGGTGCCGGTGAACGCGGGCGTCTCGGTGACCATGCCCGTCGCCGGGTGGAGTCCGGCGCGGACCGCCGCGCATCCGGCCACGGCCGTGGTCGCCACGGAGCCGCGTGCTCCGACGAACCAGACTCCGGTGCGTGGGTGCCTGTCAGTCATGGGGCTGCCTCCCTGCCATGTCGAGGGGTGTGTTGCGGTGGAGGGCTCGGGTGAGGTGCGGTGCCTCGGTGTCCGCCGCCGGGTCGGGGCCGGGGCCGGGAGCCGGCGGTGGGCGGTGGGCCGGTGCGGCGGGAAGGGGGTCGCTCCGGCGGGAAGGGGGACGGTCGCTCCGGGGCCGGCTGCGCGGTGGGGCGAGGGGGCCGGGGTGGCGGGGGCGAGAGGGCCGTGACGGTGAGTGCGAGAACACCGCGGCGGGGGTGACGGGGAGACCGGGGCGGTGGTTACGAGAGGGGACCGTAGCCGCGTTCGTCCGGAACCGAAAGCCCTTGCGCGGCAGTTGGGCCGAACTTTCTCCAGGGTCAGGACAAAGGCGGTTCCGGGCGTGCCGGACCGCCCGGTGGCGCCTCCGCCACCGGGCTCCGACCGGGGGTCCTACCGGTCGCCGCCGGAGAAGGCGGCGTCGAACGAGGCGGCCGGCGGATCGAAGTCGAACCGCTTCAGATGCGCCAGCGCCTGGGGCGCGCCGGTGAGCCGGTCCATCCCCGCGTCCTCCCACTCGACCGAGACGGGCCCCTCGTAGCCGATGGACCGCAGCATGCGGAAGACGTCCTCCCAGGGCACGTCTCCGTGCCCGGCGGAGACGAAGTCCCAGCCGCGCCGCGGGTCGCCCCAGGGCAGGTGGGAACCGAGCCTCCCGTTGCGGCCGTCGAGGCGTTTGCGCGCCTCCTTGCAGTCGACGTGGTAGATCCGGTCCCGGAAGTCGTAGAGGAAGCCGACCGGGTCCAGGTCCTGCCAGACGAAGTGGCTGGGGTCGAAGTTGAGCCCGAAGGCCGGCCGGTGTCCCACCGCCTCCAGGGCGCGGCGCGTCGTCCAGTAGTCGTAGGCGATCTCGCCCGGATGGACCTCGTGGGCGAAGCGGACGCCCTCGGCGTCGAAGACGTCGAGGATCGGGTTCCAGCGTTCGGCGAAGTCCTCGTACCCGCGCTCGATCATGTGCTCCGGGACGGGCGGGAACATGGCCACCAGGTGCCAGATGGAGGAGCCGGTGAAGCCGACGACGGTGTCGACGCCGAAGGCCGCCGCGGCGCGCGCCGTGTCCCGCAGCTCGGCGGCGGCGCGCCGCCGTACGCCTTCGGGTTCCCCGTCACCCCAGATCCGGGCCGGCAGGATGCCCTGGTGCCGCTCGTCGATCGGATGGTCGCAGACCGCTTGGCCCACCAGGTGGTTGGAGATCGCCCAGCACCGGAGGCCGTACTTGTCGAGCAGGGCGTGCCGGCCCGCCAGGTACGAGGGGTCGGCGAGGGCCTTGTCGACCTCGAAGTGGTCGCCCCAGCAGGCGAGTTCCAGTCCGTCGTAGCCGAAGTCGCGGGCCAGCCGGCAGACCTCCTCCAGCGGCAGATCGGCCCACTGGCCGGTGAACAGGGTGAACGGACGTGGCATGGAGCCTCCAAACCGTGAGTCCCGCCGGGTCACCGACGGACCTCGGGCGGCAGTTCCTGGACGGGGGTGTAGACGGCGTTCTTCTGTGCGCTCTCCTCCACCGCGGCGAGGACGCGCTGCACCCGCAGCCCGTCGGCGAAGGACGGGGAGGGGTCGGTGCCGGCGGCTATCGCGGCGACCAGGTCGCGGGCCTGGTGGGTGAAGGTGTGTTCGTAGCCGAGGGTGTGGCCCGGCGGCCACCATGCCTCCAGGTAGGGGTGGTCGGCCTCGGTGACGAGGATCCGCCGGAAGCCCGCGATGGCGGCGGGTTCGCCGTGGTCGTGGAAGGAGAGTTCGTTGAGCCGCTCCAGGTCGAAGGCGAGCGAGCCCCGTTCCCCGTTGATCTCCAGACGAAGGGCGTTCTTGCGCCCGGAGGCCATCCGGCTCACCTCGAAGGCGGCCAGGGCCCCCGAGGCGAGCCGGCCGGTGAACACGGCCGCGTCGTCGACGGTCACCGGCCCGCGCGGCACGCCGGCGGACGCGGCCGGGCCGGTCGACGCGGTCAGGCCGGTCGACGCGACCGCGAGCCGGGGCCGTTCCCGTACGAAGGTCTCCGTCTGGGCCGACACGCCGACGATCGGTTCCCCCGCCAGGTACTGCGCCAGGTCGACGATGTGCGCCCCGAGGTCGCCCAGCGCCCCCGATCCGGCCTGCTCGCGCTCCAGCCGCCAGGTCAGCGGGAAGTCGGGATCGACCAGCCAGTCCTGGAGATAGCTCACCCGGACGTGGCGCAGGGTGCCGAGCCGGCCGTCGGCGATGAGCCGGCGGGCGTACGAAAGGGCGGGCACCCGCCGGTAGTTGAAGCCGACCATCGCCAGCTGCCCCCGTGCGCGGGCGGCGTCGGCGGCGGCGGCCATGGCCTCGGCCTCGGCCACCGAGTTCGCGAGCGGCTTCTCGCACAGGACGTGCTTGCCGGCTTCCAGGGCGGCGATCGCGATCTCCGCATGGCTGTTTCCCGGGGTGCAGATGTCGACGAGCTGCACGTCGTCCCGGGCGATCAGGGCTCGCCAGTCCGTCTCCGTCGCCGCCCAGCCGTGCCGGCCGGCCGCGGCGCGCACCGCGTCCGCGTCCCGGCCGGCGACCGCCGCGAGGACGGGCCGCAGCGGCAGGTCGAAAACGCGGCTCACGTTGCGCCACCCCTGTGAGTGCGCGGCGCCCATGAACGCGTATCCGACCATGCCGACGCCGAGTTCGGGCGGCGCGGTCGCGTCGCTGTGCCGCTGTTCCATACGGTTCCTCCTGGTCGGAGAGTCACTGTCTCATCGGTGTGCTGCGGTTCGGGCGTTCCCCCGGGCCCGGTCCGGTCAGTTGAAGCCGGTGGGCAGGTACTCGTCGACGTTGTCCTTGGTGACGACGGCGGAGTAGAGCGTCAGCGCGGACGGGATCTCCAGCTCGGCCATGCCGCCGATGCCCTTGCCCTGGCCGAGCGCGCGGGCCAGGTCGATGGCCGATGCCGCCATGGTCGGGGGGTACAGCACGGTGGCCTTGAGGACGCCGTTGCCGGCCTTGATGGCGTCCATGGCGGACTTGGCTCCGGCGCCGCCGACCATCAGGAAGTCGTCGCGCCCGGCCTGCGCGATGGCGCGGAGCGCGCCGACGCCCTGGTCGTCGTCGTGGTTCCACAGGGCGTCGAACGCCGACTGGGCCTGCAGCAGTTGGGCCATCTTGGCCTGGCCGGACTCGACGGTGAAGTCGGCGGCCTGGCGGGCGACCTTGGTGATGTTGGGGTAGTTCTTCAGGGCGTCGTCGAAGCCCTGGGTCCGCTGCCGGGTCAGTTCGAGGTTGTCCAGGCCGGCGAGTTCGACGACCTTGGCGTTCGGCTTGTCCTTGAGCTGTTCGCCGATGTAGGTGCCGGCATTGAGGCCCATGCCGTAGTTGTCCCCGCCGATCCAGCAGCGGTAGGCCTGCGGGGAGGCGAAGACGCGGTCCAGGTTGACGACGGGGATGCCCGCCCGCATGGCCTGGAGTCCGACCTGGGTGAGCGCCTTGCCGTCGGCGGGGAGGATGACGAGGACGTCGACCTTCTTGTTGATCAGGGTCTGCACCTGGCCGATCTGGGCGGCGGTGTCGTTGGAGCCCTCGGTGATCTCCAGGGTGACGTCGGAGTACTTCCCTGCGCGGGACTTGGCGTTCTGGTTGATGGCGTTGAGCCAGCCGTGGTCGGCCTGGGGTCCGGCGAAGCCGATGGTGACGTGCTTGCCGGGCTTGTCTTCGGCGGCCGGGGTGTTGCCGGCCGCCTGTTCCTGCCGCTCGGGCTCGTTGCTGGTGCAGGCGGTCAGCAGGGCTCCGGCGGAGACGGCGGCGGTGCCGAACAGAAGTCCTCTGCGGCTGGGGGAGGTTCGGGACATGACGGATCAACCCTTCGACTGGGCGGGGCGGGTGAGGGGAGGTCACGCGGGGCGGGGACGACGGGGGCTCGGTGGTGGCCGAGGGGGCCGGTGGTGGCCGGGGGGCGCGGTGCCGGACGGGCCGGACGGTGGGCGCCCGGGGTCAGGCGTCGCCGCGCAGGGTGCGGCGCTGGACGAGGACGGCGGCCACGATGATCGCGCCCTTGGCGATCTGCTGGACGGCGGTCTCCAGGTTGTTCAGGGCGAAGATGTTCGTGATGGTGGTGAAGATCAGGACGCCGAGGACGGAGCCGACGATGGTGCCGCGTCCGCCGCTGAGGAGGGTGCCGCCGATGATGGCGGCGGCGATGGCGTCGAGTTCGTAGAGGTTGCCGTTGGTGTTCTGGCCGGATCCGGCGAGCACGATGAGCATGAAGGCGGCGATCCCGCAGCACAGGCCGGACAGCAGGTACAGGTAGAGGCGCTGGCGGCGCACGTCGATGCCGGCGAGCCGGGCGGCTTCCGCGTTGCCGCCGACGGCGACGGTGCGGCGGCCGAACGTCGTCCGGTTGAGCAGCAGCCATCCGACGACGGTCACGGCGGCGAAGACGAGCACGAGGGGCGGGACGCCGAGGACGTAGGCGTCCCTGACCCCGAGGTCGAGCACGTCGGTCACGGTCACGATCTGGGTCCTGCCGTCCGTGATCTGGAGCGCCAGACCGCGGGCGGCGGCCAGCATGGCCAGGGTGGCGATGAACGGCACCATGCCGCCGTACGCGATCAGCACGCCGTTCACGAGGCCGCAGCCGACCCCGACGACCACCGCGGTGAACAGGATGCCCGCGAAGCCGAACTCCTGGGTGGCCACGGTCGTCGCCCACACCGACGCGAGCGCCACGATCGCGCCCACCGACAGGTCGATGCCGCCGCTCGTGATGACGAACGTCATGCCGACGGTGACGACGCCGATGACGGACGCCTGGGTCAGGACGAGCTGGAGGTTGCTCGCGGCCAGGAACTCGTCGGGCCGGGTGATCCCGCCGACGGCGACGAGGACGGCGAGGACGCCGAGGAGCGACAGGCTGCGCACGTCCCACCGCAGGCCCGGCGGTCGGCGTGTCCCCCTCCCCTCCGTCGCGGAGGCGGCTGCGGACGTCGGCGCGTCCTTCCGGGCGGTGGAGGCCGGCTGCGTCATGGCGTCGGGTTCCCTTCCATCACGAGATCGAGTACGCGGTGCTCGTCGAGCTCCCGGGCCTCCGCCGTGTGCACGACGGTGCCTTCGCGGAGCACCAGCACGCGGTCGGCGAGCCCGAGGACCTCGGGAACCTCGCTGGAGACGAGCAGCACGGCCAGGCCTTCGTCGGCCAGCCGGCGGATCACTGCGTAGAGCTCGGCCCGGGCGCCGATGTCGACGCCCCGGGTCGGCTCGTCGAGGAGGAGCACCTTGCAGCCGCGCAGCAGCCAGCGCGCGAGCACCGCCTTCTGCTGGTTGCCGCCGGACAGCGTCCTGATCGCGGCGTCCGGGTCGTCGGGCCGCAGGGACAGCTCGCGGACCGCCCGGTGCGCCGCGGCGCGCTCGGCACGCCGGTCGAGCCAGCCGGCGCGGGAGTAGCGGGAGAGGGTGGAGACGGAGACGTTGCCGCCGACGGACTCCAGCATCAGCAGGCCCTGTGCCTTGCGCTCCTCGGGGGCGAGTCCGATCCCGGCCCGGACGGCGGCGCGGACGCTGCCGGGGCGCAGCGGGGCGCCGTCGACGAGGACGCGGCCGGCGTCGGGCTTGCGCGCCCCGTAGATCGTCTCCAGGATCTCGCTGCGCCCGGAGCCGACCAGGCCGGCGAGGCCGACGATCTCCCCGGGACGCAGTTCGAGGTCGAGAGGGGCGAACTCGCCGCCGCGGGTGAGGCCTTCGACCCTGAGGACGGGCTCCCGGGCAGCGGCGGCGGCGCTGTCGGGGCGGTCGGGAAAGACGTGCTCGACGGTGCGCCCGGTCATGAGGGCGACGACGTCGCGGGTCGGGGTGGAGTCGGCCGGCAGGCCGCCGGCGACGGCACGGCCGTCCTTCAGGACCGTGACCCGGTCGCCGATGCGGCGGATCTCCTCGAGCCGGTGCGAGATGTACACGACGGCGACGCCGTCGGCGGTGAGGTCGGCGACGATGCGGAAGAGGTTGTCGACCTCGTCGGGGTCGAGTGCGGCGGACGGCTCGTCCATGACGATCAGCCTCACCTCGTGGGAGAGCGCGCGGGCCATGGAGACGATCTGCTGGTGGGCCGCGGACAGCTCGCCGACGAGCCCCGCCGGATCGATCTCCGGGTGGCCGAGGCGCTCCAGCAGCCGGGCGGTGGCCGCGCGGGCGGTGGCGCCGCGCACGATGAATCCGGCGGAGGTCGGTTCGTTCCCGAGGAACACGTTCTCCGCGACGGACAGCCCGTCGACCAGGTCCAGCTCCTGGTAGATGGTGGCGATGCCGAGCCGCATGGCCGCGATCGGCGAGGTGAGGGAGACGGGCTCGCCACACCAGGTGATCTCGCCGTCGTCGGGCTGGTGGGCTCCAGCGAGGACCTTGATCAGGGTGGACTTGCCGGCGCCGTTCTGGCCGAGGAGACAGTGGACCTCGCCGGCCTGGACTTCCAGGTCGACGCCGTCGAGGGCGCGGACGCCCGGGAACGACTTGGTGATGCGGTTCATCGTGAGCAGGGGTGGTTGTGGTGCCATGAAGGATCCCCTCGGCGGGTGCGGCCGTGAGCAGACAGGGCTGGGCGCGGTGCGGCGGATCGGACGGGCGGCTCGGAGAGGCGCGCGCCGTCGGGCGTGCCGGGGCGTACCGGGCGAGCGGGTACGCCTGACGGCCACGGGACCGGTGCGGTGGTTCGTGGGGTACGGGACCTGTGGGGGTGCCCGGTGGTGCGGGGCGGTGCGGTGAGGTGCGGGCGTGCCGGGTCGGGTACGGACGGTTTTCGGCGTGCGGAGGACCGGGGTGGCGGTCCGTGGCCGGCCGGAGTCGGGCCGGTGAGGCCGGGATCGGACCGGTGAGGCGGTGAGAGCGGTGAAGCGGGCGGAGCGGTCGGAGCGGTCGGAGCGGTAAGGCCGGGATCGGAGCGGTGCGGCCGGGGTCAGGCCGGGGAGAAGACGTGATCGCTGATGAGCCGGGCCGCGCCGATCACTCCGGCGGCGGGGCCCAGTTCGCCCAGCACGATGGGGAGGTTGCCGGTCGCGAGCGGCAACGACTGGCGGTAGACCTGGGTGCGGATGCTGGCCAGCAGTGTGTGTCCGAGCCCGGTGACGCCGCCGCCGATGACGACGAGACCCGGGTTGAAGAAACTGACCAGGCCGGCGATGACCTGGCCCAGTCGCTGCCCGCCCTCCCGGATCAGCTCCAGCGCCACGGTGTCGCCCGCCGCCGCGGCGGCCGAGACGTCCGCGGCGGTCAGCTGTCCGGCCGCCTCCAGCCGCGCGGCGAGCTGCGCGGACCGGCCCGTGCGCGCCGCGTCCTCCGCGTCGCGGGCCAGCGCCGCGCCGCTGAAGTGAGCTTCCAGACAGCCGCTGTTGCCGCAGGCGCAGGCCCTGCCGTCCGGCTGGACCTGGATGTGCCCGATGTCGCCGGCGCTGCCCGTCGTCCCGCGGTAGACCTGACCGCCGATCACGATGCCGCAGCCGATACCGGTGCCGATCTTGACGCAGAGGTAGTCGCCGACGGAGCGCGCGACACCGGCGTGCTGCTCCCCCATCGCCATCAGGTTCACGTCGTTGTCGACCATCACCGGGCAGCCGAGGTCCTGGCTGAGGGCCTCCCGGACCGGGAAGCCGTCCCAGCCGGGCATGATCGGCGGGGCGACGGGCACGCCCTCCGGGAAGCGGACGGGACCCGGGACACCGATCCCCGCGCCGTCGAAACCCTCCGCGACTCCGGAGGCCTTCAGCTTGTCCGCCATGGCCAGCACCCGTTCGAAGACGGCTACGGGGCCTTCGCGTACGTCGACGGGCTGGTTGATGTGGCCCAGGACCTCGAGTTCGGCATTGGTGACGGCGACGTCGATCGAAGTGGCGCCGATGTCGACCCCGAGGAAGCGCAACGCCGGGGCGAGCCGGAGGTTGTGCGAGCGCCGGCCGCCGCGGGAGGCGGCGAGCCCGTCCGCGACCACCAGACCCGTCTCCAGCAGCCGGTCCACCTCGACCGCCAGTTTGGAACGGGACAGGTCCACCAGATCGCCCAGCTGCGCACGGGAGTTGGGGCCTCCGTCACGCAACAGCCGGAGCAGCCGCGCCTGGTGCACGTTCGCGGGTCGAGCAGTCATCCGTCTCACGAATCCCTCCCCTCCCCCGCCCTCGGCCGGGGACCCGAATGCCCGTCCGCGTCGCCGTTCCGCCGGGCTTTCGAGAGGAACGTAGCAGCGCTCCACCGGCCTGGGAAGAACTTGAGCAGGAAACGAACACGACTTCTTCCACTCCCGGGACAAAGACGGGGCCTTCTCGCCCCACGCCCGGAAGCCGTGGCCCTCGGCGCGGGCGAACGGCCTCGAACGCGCCGGCGC
Source organism: Streptomyces sp. NPDC014656 (assembly GCF_043084305.1). Lineage (NCBI taxonomy): Bacteria > Bacillati > Actinomycetota > Actinomycetes > Kitasatosporales > Streptomycetaceae > Streptomyces > Streptomyces sp. NPDC014656. The sequence goes on along the minus strand of NZ_JBIBZN010000005.1, from coordinate 481,670 downwards.
GGGAACGGAACCCGGAGCGGTCGCTGCGCAGTCGCACCGCGTTGCAGGCGGAGACCGGATCGCGTACGAGGTGGTCCAGGCCGATCGCGGCGGCGCCTTCGACGGCCGCGTCCGGTGCGGCGGGCCGGTCGCCGTCGAACCGGCCGGGGCGCCGTCGAGGGCGAGTGCGCGCACGACGCGATCGCCGGGTCCGTCCGGGGCGCGGCCGGGCGCCAGAAGTGTCCAGCGGTTCTCTACGGCGACAGGCCCCGGGGCCTGGACCCCGGGGCCGGTCCCCCTCCACAGCGTCACGCCCTCCACCCCGCACGGCGTGAGGCCGACGGCGGCGCTGGTGCCGTGCGGGGCCCGGGTGATGCCCGGTCTTCGCGGGAGAGGGAAGAAAGGCGGAGGGGGAGGGGAAGGCGGAGGCGGATCTCCCGCTTCACCCGGTATCGACGCCGCCGGCACGTTCCTCCGGGCAAAGGGACCGTGTGCTGCGGCTGTGCTCCGGTCCCCGTCCCCCGACGCGTGTCAGCTGGTGGCGACGGTCGTGCGGGGCGTTTCGTCGACGTGGAGGGTGAAGACGTCGGGGCGGGCGTAGTGGCCGGTGGTGTCGAGGTCGAAGCGGGCGCGGGTGAGGTCGTCGAGGTCGAGTTCGGCGGTCAGGATGCCCTCTCGGTCGCGCAGCGGCCCGGCCAGGACCTCGCCGAGCGGGGAGACGATGACGGAGCCGCCGCCGATCAGTACGGTGCCCGGCTCGTCGCCCTGGACCGGGTGGAGGTCGTCGGGCAGGGCGTCGCGGCGCAGGTACTGGCAGGCGCTGAGGACGAAGCAGCGGCCCTCCAGGGCGATGTGGCGCATGGTGGCCTGCCAGGCGTCGCGGTCGTCGACGGTCGGCGCGCACCACAGGTCGACGCCCTTGGCGTACATCGCGGTGCGCAGGAGCGGCATGTAGTTCTCCCAGCAGATGGCCGCGCCGATCCGGGCGGCGCACGTGTCGATGACGGGGAGGGTGGAGCCGTCGCCCTGGCCCCAGAGGTAGCGCTCGGCGGCGGTGGGCATGAGCTTGCGGTGCAGGCCCAGGTAGCCGTCGGGGCCGAAGAAGAGCGCGACGCAGTACAGCGTGCCGCCCTGGCGTTCGACCGCGCCGATGACGGCGTGGCAGCCGAGTTCCCGGGTGACGGCGGCGAGCGTGTCGGTCTCCGGGCCGGGTACCTCGACGGCGGCGGCGTGGTAGCGGCGGAAGAGGTCGCGGCCCGCGGGGGTGCGGCTGCCGACCGTGATGCCGAAGTCCAGTCCCTTGGGGTAGCCGCCGATGAACGCCTCGGGGAGCACGACGACCTCGGCGCCCCGGGCGGCCGCCTCGCGGACGAGCCCTTCGGCGCGGGCCACCGCGGCCGGGGTGTCGAAGAGCGGGGCGGCCGCCTGGACGACGGCGACGGTCACGGTGCGGCCGGGCTCGGGTGCCGCCGCGGTGGGGGCGGAGTCGGAGTCGGGAGAGGTCATGCGTCGAGACTACGGGCTTGCGGAGAACGGCCTTGTGGGTTCCGGACCTTGGCACAGTGGGTTCCAGACCTCGGCACCGCAGGTCAGCGCGTTGCTCGCCCGCATGGCGTGTTCCCGCACCGCTACGGCGAGAGCGGCGGCGGGGCCGCCGCGCGGCTCGTCCCGGGTCCGGCCCCGGGCAGGGGCGAGGTCCGCGAAGGCGGGGGATGCCGCCGGCGGGTGGGGCCGGATCGTTTCCTCAGGGGCCGTTCGGGTGCCCCTCACCCCGCAGGGCGGGCAGCCACCTGATCACTTCGGGTCGGTGAAGTTCCTGGTCGGGTGGGACGGTGCGTGGTGCGTACGGGTGCCGGCCGGGGTGCCTCGGACCACTGGGGGGGCCGGCCCGGGACCCGCCTCCCTGATCGCCCGTCAGCCGATCGAAGCGGTCCGGTCGACGGTGTGCCGCTGGTGAAGGACGGTCCTGAGATACGGCTCGGCCGCGTGGGCGTCGGTCCGCCGCACGAGCGGCTCGACCGGACGGGCCGCGGCTTGTGCCGCGCCTCGGAGGAGCCGCCTGGCCGGGTGCGATCCTGTGCGGATGAACGATCTCGGCGACGCACACCTGCGCACCTGGACGCTGCGCTTCATGGCCCTCCTCGCAGCCGACGCCCAGGACCAGCTCGCCTGGGCGGGCGCGCGTGGGATCGAGACGAAGGACGTGGCCGAAGAGGCGGAGCTCCTCTGCCGCGTGGCCGAAGGGGTCTCGGAGCGCGGAGTGTTCGAGCCGATGGAGCTGCGTGGCCTTCGGGCCGTCCACCGTCGCCTCGGCGAGATCGACACCGCCTGCCGCGTCGGCCCCTGGGCCGACGCCTTGGCCACGGATCCGGCGTGGGACGACATACGTGCTCTCGTCCGCCGGTTTCCGCTCACCGGGCCGGGCGACTGGCGCCGGCCGCTGCCGCGCCCCGTGCGAGCGTCCACGGACGACGGCTAGGACCTCCAGGCCGCCCGGCCCGGACTGAACCGGACTGAACCGCTTCGGTCCGCTTCGGTCCGGAGCGGACCGAAGTGGACCGGGCGGGCGTCGCGGCCTCGCCGGCGGGGGATGGCCGAGAGCCGTCGCTCGCTTCTCCGGGCGTCTCGGCGGCCGGGCTCGAACCGTCCGGTCCTCCCCGCGAGGACGACGACGCGCCTGCCACCCCCGCCTCTACCGCTCCGGCGCCTCCCCCAGGCTGATCGCCTGGACGGGACAGGCGCGGGCGGCCTCGCGGACCAGGGTCCCGCCCGCCCCGTCCTCGCGGCCGGGCAGGACGGTGCCGAAGCCGTCGTCGTCCTGGGTGAAGACGTCGGGGGAGACCAGGGCGCACTGGCCCGCTCCCATGCAGAGGTCCGGGTCGATGGAGATGCGCACCGGTGGGCTTTCCTTCCTCGTGGAGCCGGGTTCGGGCCGGGCCGGGGCGCTCACCAGGCGACGGGGAGTTCCAGCATCCCCTGGATCGTGTCGCCCGGCTTGAACGGGATCTCCTCGGCGGGCGCCGCCAGCCGCAGGCCCGGCAGTCGCCGCAGCAGCGTGCCGAGGGCGATCTCCAGCTCCGCGCGCGCCAGGTTCTGGCCCAGGCACTGGTGGATGCCGAAGCCGAAGGCGACGTGGTGCCGGGCCGTGCGGTCCCAGTCCAGCGCGTCCGGGTCGGCGTAGACCGCGCCGTCGCGGTTGATGAGGGAGGTGGAGAACACCACCCCGTCGCCGGCGCGGATGACCGACCCGTCGATCTCCAGGTCCTCGCGGGCCACGCGCAGCATGCCGTCCGCGATCGACAGGAACCGCAGGAGCTCCTCCACGGCCGTCGGCAGCAGGCTCGGATCCGCCCGGAGCCGGGCCATCCGCTCGGGGTGACGCAGCAGCGTGTACGTCCCCAGCGAGATCATGTTGGCGGTGGTCTCGTGCCCCGCGACGAGCAGGATGGTCGCCAGCTGCACCAGCTCCTCGCGGTCGGGGCCGCCCTCGCGCGCCTGCCGTGCGACCAGGTCGTCCAGGACGCCCTCGCCGGGCTTGGCGCGCTTGCCGTCGATGAGGTCGCCGAGGTAGCCCTCCAGCCGGGCCAGCGCGTCCTCGATGTCCTCGCCGGTCGGGCCGCGGAGCAGCCGCCGGGACTGTTCCTCGAAGAAGTCGTGGTCCTCGTACGGCACGCCCAGCAGGTCGCAGATGACGATCGAGGGCACCGGCAGCGCGAAGGCGCTCACCAGCTCGGCCGGCGGCCCCGCCGCCTCCATGGCGTCGAGCAGCCTGTCCACGGTGGCCTGGATCCGGGGGCGCATGGCCTCCGTGCGCTTGAGCGAGAAGCTCGGGATCAGCATCCTGCGCTGGACGTTGTGCTCGGGGTCGTCCCACCCGAGGAGCGCGGCGCGCCGGCGGCTGCGGAGGGCCTGGGCCCGTTCCGTGGGGATCGGGAAGTCCGGGTGGGTGGAATCGGTGGACAGGCGCTGATCGGCCAGCAGGGCCCGCGCGGTCCGGTGTCCGGTCACGAACCACACTTCCCGGCCGTCCCACAGGGTGACCCGGGACAGGGGGCGGTCCTCGCGCAGGGGGTCGTAGGCGGCCGGGGGGTGATAGGGGCAGGATCGGCTCTGGGGAAAGGCGACGGCGTCTTCCGTTGTCGTCATCAGGAACCTCGCAGACGGCGGATCGTTGGCTCCGGCGTTGGTGCCACCTCCACTACATGCCCCAGGCATCTACTTGGTCTACGCGGAGTTCGGCCAATCCCCCGGAACGGGTGGCGCCGTTCCACCGGGCGCGCAGGAACCGTTCGCCGTTCGGCACGAGGTGGCGCGGCAGGCCCCGTCCGTCCCGTCACGCGGCTCTCGGCCGCACGGCCGTGGCCGGTCCCCTCCGGGCACCGGGGGCCGCACCGGCGCTCTCCGCCCCACCGCCCTCCGCCCCCGCCGCTCCCCTCCGTCAGGCTCTTTCCGTCACGTTCCTTCCGTCAGGCTCCTTTCCAGGACCCGCACCAGACGGGCTCCCGCCCGGTCCGTGTCCCGGCGGGCCCGCTCGGTGCCCGCCTCGGCCTTCTCCAGGCGCAGGCGTGCCGTGCGTCCGCGCAGCGTCAGGGTCATCAGCTGGTTGCCGAACCAGGGGCCGCCGCCGCGTTCCCACCGGATCGCCGGCCGGGCGACGCGGCCGTGGCGGGCCAGGAGGTGGCCGGCGGCCTTGGCGAAGCGGCTCCAGCCGAAGCGGAAGCTCATCCGCATCACCAGGGGCACCGAGTTGTGCAGCGGCGAGCAGGTGAGCTGGAAGACGCGGGAGCGCGGCCGCTGCCCGGCGGGCCAGGTGGGCTCGGCCACGTACGCGTGGTGGACGTCGCCCGACAGCACGCTCACGGTCGCCGGGGCGGCGTCCTGCCGGCCCACCTCGGCGATGGTGTCCGTCAGCCGGTGGAACGAGGTGGTGAACGCCGCCCAGTGCTCCAGGTCCGCGCGCCGACGCAGCCACTCCCCGAACCTCGCCCAGCGCGGGCCGCGTTCGCCTCGGCACAGGGCCGCGTGCCAGCCCTCCGCGAAGTGGACCACCGGGGGCAGCAGCCACGGCAGCGAGGTCCCCACCAGCAGGTGGTCGACGCCGCCGGGGTCGTCGAAGGCCTGCTCGCGCAGCCACTCGGCCTCCTCGGCGTCGAGCATCGCCCGGTGCCGCTCCTCCAGGACCCGCGCGGCCCGGGTGTCGACCATCAGCAGCCGGGTGCGGCCGAAGTCCCTGCGGTAGCTCCAGCGCACCGACGCCGGATCGGCCTCGGCCCGCTCCGCGAAGGCGCGCAGCGCCTCGGTGCCGTCGTCGGCGGCGAGGACCGCCGCGTACAGCTCGTCGTCGGCGAGCTCGGCCGGGGAGAGGTTCCCGATGTGCTGGTAGACCCAGTACGACATCAGGCCGCCGATGATCCGCTCGTGCCACCAGGGCGTGGCCCGCATCTCCGCGAGCCAGGCGGCGCTGGTGTTCCAGTCGTCGATGACGTCGTGGTCGTCGAAGATCATGCAGGTGGGCACGGTCGACAGGAGCCGGCGGAGGTCGGGGTCGCCCCAGGACTCGTCGTAGAGGCGGGTGTACTCCTCGTAGTCGGCGACCTGGTCGGGCGGGGCGTCGGCGCCGGTGCCCGCGTCCGCCCGGTGCCGGGCGATCCACGCGCGGGTGGCGGCGGACGTCTCGTCGGCGTACACCTGGTCGCCCAGGAGGAGGAGGACGTCCGGACGGCCGTCGTCTGGGTCGGCGGCCAGGCGGGCGGCGAGCGTGTCGAGGACGTCGGGGCCGACCGGGTCGGCCCCGCCCTCGGTGGGCGCCGCCCACCGGCAGGAGCCGAAGGCGACCACCGCGCCCGTCGCCGGGACCGGCGGCGTGTTCAGGGTGCTGGGCGGCAGGGCCGGGTCCGCCGGGGGCCACGCCCGCTCGCCGTCGAGGACCACCTCGTACTCCGCGGCCGATCCGGGGGTCAGGCCGGTGACGACGACCAGCGCGTAGTGGTGGCCGGCGACGAGGAACGTGCGGGCGGTGCCCCCGCCGCCGCCCGCGCACCGGACCTCGACCGTGCACGCCCGGTCGGTCTCCGCCCACACGGTCGCGCTCGTGCCCGTCTCCCAGTCGACGTACCGCACCAGCGGCCCCAGCCTCAGACCGGCCATCGCACGTCCCCTTCCGCCACCCGCACGGACGCCGCCGCGCCCACCACGGCCCTTTCGAACGGAACGGGCCCTCGTCCGTACGGTAGCGAAACGGAGCGTCGGCGGGGCCCCGCACCGCCCGCTCCCGTGATCACGTCCGGTATGACCCGGGCGCGGCGGGGTAACGGAGGCCCATGGCATCCGACGACGCTTCCGCCGCCGCGAGCGGCTCCGCACCGCCCGAGATCGACGTCGAGGCCCTGGCACGGCTCCTCGACGGGGAGTACGCCGGGGTCCGCGACCTCGTCCGGACCAATCTGACCGCCCACTCCTCCGTCCTGGAGGACGCCGAGCGGCTCGGCAGGGACGCGTTCCGCGAACGGGTGCGGGACGTCGCGGTCGAGATGGCGGGGACCGGGCAGACCGGGATGGGCTTCCCCGCGGCGTACGGCGGCGGGGACGACATCGGCGCCTCGGTCGCGGCCTTCGAGACCCTCGCCTTCGGCGACCTGTCGGTGCTGGTCAAGGTGGGGGTGCAGTTCGGCCTGTTCGGCGGCGCGATCCTCCAGCTGGGCACCGCCCGCCACCACGACGCCTACCTGGCGGACCTGGTGGCCGGCCGGCTGCTGGGCTGCTTCGCGATGACCGAGACCGGGCACGGCTCCAACGTGCAGGCGCTCGGCACGGTCGCCCGCTACGACGCCGCCGCTGGGGAGTTCGTCGTCACGACCGAGGGCGACGCGGCCCGCAAGGACTACATCGGGAACGCCGCCCGCCACGCCGAGCTCGCGGTCGTCTTCGCCCAGCTGGAGGTCGGCGGCGAGGCCCGCGGCGTGCACGCCCTGGTCGTGCCGCTGCGCTCCGGCGGTGAGGTCGTGGAGGGCGTGGAGATCGAGGACGACGGCCTCAAGATGGGCCTCAACGGCGTCGACAACGGCCGCATCCGCTTCCGCGGCGTCCGCGTCCCGCGCGAGGCGCTCCTCAACCGCTTCGCCGACGTCACGCCCGAGGGCGCGTACGTCAGCTCCATCGACAATCCCGACCGCCGCTTCTTCACCATGCTCGGCACGCTCGTGCAGGGCCGGGTCTGCGTCGGCGGCGCCGGCGTGAGCGTGGCGAAGGTCGCGCTCACCCTCGCCGTCAAGTACGCCGTGCGCAGGCGCCAGTTCGAGGCGTCCCCGGGCGCCGGGGAGCAGCCGCTGCTCGACTACGGGCTGCACCAGCGCCGGCTGCTGCCGCTGCTCGCCCGGACGTACGCCCTCCACTTCGCGCAGGACACCGTGCGCGGGCAGCTCCACGACGTGTTCTCCGGCCACGACGACACCCCGCGGGCGCGTCGGCGTCTGGAGTCGCGGGCCGCCGGCACGAAGGCGCTCGGCACCTGGCACGCCACGCGCGTCGTGCAGGAGTGCCGCGAGGCGTGCGGCGGCGCCGGGTACCTGGCGGTGAACCGCTTCGCCGCCCTCAAGGCCGACAGCGACGTCTTCACCACCTTCGAGGGCGACAACCACGTCCTGCTCCAGCTCGTGGCGAAGGGCCTGCTCACCGACCACGCGGGCGAGTTCGAGGACCTGGACCAGCTCGGCATGGTCCGCCACGTCGCCGGGCTCGCGGTCGAGACCGTCATCGAGAAGACCTCCGCCCACAAGCTCCTGGAACGGGTCCGCGACCTGCTGCCCGGAGGCGACCGGTGGGACCGGGAGGCCGGGCTGCTGGACCCGGAGTACCAGCTGGCCATGCTGCGCTACCGCGAGGAGCACATGCTCGGCGGCCTGGCCCGGCGCCTGAAGGCGGGCGTCGACAAGGGGCGCGATCCCGGGGCGGTGTTCTCGTCGGCGCAGGACCACGTGATCGCGCTCGCGCACGCGCACGTGGAGCGGCTGGTGCTCGAATCGTTCGTCGACGCGTCCGAGGCCGCGCCCGAGGGCGGCAACAAGGTCGCGCTGGGCCTGCTGTGCGACCTGTACGCCCTGTCGGTGATCGAGGCGGACCGGGCCTGGTTCATGGAACACGGCCGTCTGACCGTGCAGCGGTCCAAGGCGATCAGCCGCGAGGTGAACGACCTGTGCCGCAAGGTCCGCCCGCTCGCCGTCGGCCTGGTCGACGCCTGGGGCGTCCCGCCACGGCTGCTGCGGGCACCGGACCTGCTGGGGTGAGGCGGGCCGGCGGGAACCCCTGATGGCGGCCATGGAGGAGCGGGCCCGAGGGTAGGTGTGGGGTGTGGACGATCAGGAATCATCGCGGCCGGAGGCCGAGGACCTGCTGGCGGGGCTGAGCGTGGACGACCGGCGGCCGGAGCAGCCCGTCCTGCTGGACTCCTCCGGGGAGCCGATCCGCACGTGGCGGGAGAACTACCCGTACGAGCGCAAGCTGCGCCGTGCGGAGTACGAGCGGGCCAAGCGCGTCCTGCAGATCGAGCTGCTGAAGCTCCAGCGCTGGGTGAAGGAGACCGGGGCGCGGCTGGTGGTGATCTGCGAGGGCCGGGACGCGGCGGGCAAGGGCGGCACGATCCAGCGGTTCACCGAGCGGCTCAATCCGCGCGGGGCGCGGATCGTGGCGCTGGACAAGCCGACCGAGCGGGAGGCGGGGCAGTGGTACTTCCAGCGGTACGCCGCCCATCTGCCGGCGGCCGGTGAGATCGTCTTCTTCGACCGGTCCTGGTACAACCGGGCGGGCGTGGAGAAGGTGATGGGGTTCTGCACCCCCGAGCAGCACGCGCTGTTCCTGCGGCAGTGTCCCGACTTCGAGGCGATGCTCGTGGAGGACGGGATCCTGCTGGTGAAGTTCTGGTTCTCGGTCTCCCGGGCCGAGCAGCGGACCCGTTTCGCCATCCGTCAGGTCGATCCGGTGCGGCAGTGGAAGCTGTCGCCCACCGACCTCGCCTCGCTGGACCTGTGGGACGCGTACACGGACGCGAAGGTGGAGATGTTCCGGGCCACCGACACCGAGGCGGCGCCGTGGACGGTGGTCAAGAGCAACGACAAGCGGCGGGGGCGGCTGGAGGCCATGCGCAGCCTGCTGTGGCGCGTCGACTACACCAGTAAGGACGAGGAGGCGGTGGGCCGTCCCGACCCCCTCATCGTCGGCGCCGCCGACACCCTGCTGGAGGCCGGCGAGCAGCCCGCCGACCTCTCTCCCACTCCCCTGGCGGGTGCGCGCTCCGGCCCCGGTCTGCACCCCGATCCTCCGGAGGGCCGTACCTGACGCGCGCCCGCCCGTGTCGTACGCCGGGGCGGCCGCTCCGGGGCCGGACCGGACCGGACCAGCCAGGTCCGGTCGGGGCGGGTCGGGGCGGGTCGGGGCGGGTCGGGGCGGGTCGGGGCGGGTCGGGTTCGATCGGAGCAGGTCGGGTCAGCGGCCGGGGACCTCGACGCCGGCCGCGCTCAGGTTCGCCTCGATCAGCGCGTTGAGGCGGGCGAGGGCGGGGGCCTCGCGGTGGTGGTTGACCAGGTCGTAGCGGGAGGCGGCGTCCGGCCGGGCGCGGAACTCCGGCGGGGCCTCCAACTGGGAGCGGTCGGCCAGGAGCTTGGCGGCCCAGACGCGGGCCAGTTCGGGGATGCGGGGGTCGGCGGGGTCCCAGGTCGCCGCTTCGAGCCCGCGGCGGGTCAGGGCGACGGACTCCGGGTCGTCCAGGGAGCGTTCGAGCCGGGTCAGGAAGCGGTCGAAGATCTCCGGGACGCCGGCCCGGGCGAGGACGAGGGCCTCCCGCTGCCCGGCGACGTAACCGGGCTCGAAGCCCAGGGCGGTGAGCCGCTCCAGGACGGCGCAGGCCCGGTCGGGCAGCAGGGCGCGGTCGCCGTGGTCGAGGCGGTGCAGCCGGTCGCGGCGGGCGGTCAGGGCCTCGATCTGGTCGGTGAGGCGGCGGTGGACGTCGTCGAGGGCGGCGGCGAAGCGTTCGGGGCCCGCGTCGAGGAGGCCGCCGATCTCGGCCAGCGGTACGCCGGCCTCGGCGAGGGTCCGCACGCGCAGCAGGCGGAACAGGTCGGCCGATCCGTAGCGGCGGTAGCCGGAGCCGTCGCGGTCCGGTTCCGCCACCAGGCCGAGCCGGTGGTAGTGCCGGACGGTCTTGATGGTGACGCCGATGAACCCGGCCGCCTGGCCGATCGTGAGTCCGCCTGCCATCGGATCGGTACCCCTCCGTGTCGCCCGGCCGGCGGCTCCGGGCCCTCGGGCGGGCTCGGGCCGCGGGCGCCGGTCTCCTCCGCCCCGCGCCCGGACGCCCGGCCGCGCACGCTCGCACGGGCGAGGGTAGCGCGCGCGTTCCGCCGCCTCTCGCGGTGCCGGTCCCCTCGCTCGTCTCCCGCTGATTCCGCCCCCCTCCCCTGCCCCATCCCCCTTCCCCCTCCCCCCTTCCCGTTCCGGCTCCGGCTGCCGTGCCCGGAGATACGGGCTTGACCTTGCCCCAGGGTCAAGGCCGCAGGCTTCCGGTACGGCCTCCGCGCGGCGGCCGTACCGACCGGACACGGGTCCCTCGCGGCCCCGGGCGAAGGAGAGACCCATGACGGCACGGAACGGCGACGGCTTCCCGGAGGCGGGACTGCGGCGGCTCCGCGAGGTGCTGGCCCGGCACGTCGAGTCGAAGAGGATCCCGGGACTCGTCGCCCTGGTCGGCCGCGGCGGGCACACCCACGTCGAGGCGATGGGGACGATGCGCCACGACGGCGGTCCGCCCATGCGGCGGGACACCGTCTTCCGGATGGCGTCCGCCTCCAAGCCGGTGACGATGGCCGCGGCGATGGTCCTGCTCGACGAGTGCCGGCTGCGCCTGGACGACCCGGTCGACCCGTGGCTGCCCGAACTCGCCGACCGGCGCGTGCTGAAGCGGCCCGACGGCCCCCTCGACGACACCGTGCCCGCGCGGCGGCCGATCACCGTGCGGGACCTGCTGACCTCGACGTTCGGGCTGGGCACGGACTTCGAGCTGCTGGACGCGCCGATCCGGGCCGCGCTCTTCGAGCGCACCGACTACAGCATCGTGTCCGGCCCCGCGCCCGAGCCGGACGAGTGGATGCGGCGGCTGGGCGAGCTCCCGCTGTCGTACCAGCCCGGCGAGCGCTGGCAGTACGACCTCAGCAACGAGGTCGTCGGCGTCCTGGTCTCCCGGGTCGCGGGCGTGCCGCTGGAGGCGTTCCTGCGCGAGCGCGTCCTCGATCCGCTGGGCATGCGGGACACGGGCTTCCACGTGCCCCCGGAGAAGATCGACCGGCTGCCGACCCTCTACGGGCCCGACCCTCGGACCGGGGAGTTCCTCGTCTGGGACGAGGCGGCGGGCGGCCGGTCCAGCCGTCCCCCGGCGTTCCAGGGCGCCGGCGGAGGGCTCGTCTCGACGGTCGACGACTACCACGCCTACTTCCGCATGCTGCTCGCCGGCGGCACGCTCGGCGGTGAGCGGATCCTGTCCCGGACCGCCGTCGGGCTGATGACCACCAACCGCCTGACGCCCGGCCAGCTCGCCGCCCGGGCCTCGATGTTCCGCGACATGGCCCACCTCGCGGCCGGCCAGGCGCAGCACGGCGGCTGGGGGTTCGGGATGGCGGTGCGCACCCAGCGCGTCGACTACGCGCCCCTCGGCCAGTTCGGCTGGGACGGCGGCACCGGCACCAGCGTGTACGCCGACCCGGAGAACGGGCTCGTCGGGATCCTGCTCACCCAGGTCGGGATGTCCACGCCGGACTCGGCACGCCTCATCCACGACTTCTGGACCACGCTGTACCAGGCGGTCGACTGAGCGGGCTGCCGGAAGCCGGGCGGCGGACAGGGGACCGTCCCGTACGAGGGGGGAAGGCGTACGGGACGGCCGCACCGCGGGCCGGCGGCAGGGGGGGAGAGCCGCCGACGGGCGGGCGAGCGCAGTCGCTGCGCTCACCGAGCGCCTGCCCCCGCGTCCCGCCCGTACTCCTCCCGCGGCGAAGAAACCGAAACGGCCGGACGGTGCGCGGACGCGCACGCACGGCGACGGCCCCGCACCGGAAAGGAGGGTGCGGGGCCGTCGCATCGCGACCGGCGGCGGGGTTGCCACCGGCCCGCGATCGAGTGCAGTCCCATGCGCTCGCTCCGCGCGTACCCCCGCATTCCCCGCTCACACCTCCCGATCCGGCGGGCGGCGTACCGGGCGGGGCGGGCGGCCGGTGACCGGCCGGGAACCCGGTCGGGGCGGCCCGGGGCAGGGCCGCACGCGCGACGCGACCCGGCGGAGGGGCCGCCGGGTCGCGCACCGGTCAGGCCGCGGAGGCGGAGGGGCCGCCGGGATCTTCCGGATCGGTGGCGGCGAGACGGCGGGCCAGGACGTGCTGGGGCGGAGCCTGGTGGCCGCCCGAGGCGAGGATGCGCACCTCGCCCCGGTCGCTGATCTCCGCCCGGATGATGCCGGTGGGGTCGGCGTAGACCGGATGGCCGCCGGGTCCCTTGGAAGAGGTGCGCTCGACGATCGCGACGTCCTGGGCCGAACCCGTGTCGTCGGAGAACACCAGCTCGTATCGGACTGGGCTCATTCCACCCATCTTACGCCGGAGGTCCTGCCGCGCCCCGGGCCGTGCCCCCGGCCGAGCAGCCGAGAACCCGCTGGTTAGAGTGGTGCGAGGCCGCGCCGCCGCACCAGGACCGGGCGCGAGACCGGGCCGGCTGTCGACCACAGGGTCCCGGGCGACCGACCGCCCTCCGTCCCGTCCGGCCCACGGCCGCCTGCCCCGGAAACCCCGCATCACATGAGTACCGACACCGCTCCCCACCCCGACCCCGCCCCGGCCGCGACCGGCTCCGCCACCGGCCCCCGCGGCCGGCGCCCGCACCTGGCCCGCATGGCCGGCCGCGCCCCCGCGCGGCCGACGCCGGCCGCCGCCGCCCACAGCGTCAGCGCCGCCACAGCGGCCCTCCTCGCGCTCGTCGCGATCGGCGCCGCCCTCCACGAGCCGGTGCTCATACCCCCGCTCGCCGCCAGCGCCGCACTGGTCCACTGCGCCCCCGCGCTGCCGCTGGCCCAGCCGCGGAGCGTGGTCGTCGGCCACCTCCTCGGCGCCGCCGCCGGATACGCGGTGGCCCTCGCGGCGCACGGCAGCGCTTGGGCCGCCGCCCTCGCCGCCGGTGCCGCCCTCGCCCTGACGACACTCGCCCGGACCCCGCACTCGCCCGCCTGCGCCACCGCCGTCGTCATCGTCCTCCAGGAGCCCGCTCCGGGCAGGTTCGTCCCCCTGCTGCTCGGGTCCACCGTCCTGCTCGTCCTGACCGCGTACGCCGCGTCCCGCGTACGCCGCGCGGCACCGAAGTACCCCGCCTACTGGTGGTGAGCCGCGACCGGCCCGGGGCGCCCCCGGGGTCGTACAGGTAGCACCCGCCGGGGGCGGGCGTGACCCCGGGGGTTCCGCCGAGCCGGTCGCCTTCGACGCGGGTCAGAGGGGGGTGGAGGCGGGTGCGACGTGTCGCACCCGCCTCCACCCCGTATGACGTCGTCGTCTGCCGGCGCGCGGGCTGTGCCGTCGGCGGGATGGGGTCTCGCCGGGGCCTGGGCGGGGCCGGGCGGGAACTACTGGCCGATGTTGCTCTGGGGCCCCGCGTACTCGCTCAGGATCGCCGGTACGTCCTTGGCCGCGTCGAGGGAGTAGCCGTAGTGGGCCCGGGGGTCGAACGTGGTGCCGCCCGTCTGCTGCTTGCCGGTGGAGTCGACCACGATGGAGCCCTTCTGCGTCAGGGATGCCGCGGCGGTGTCGATGTTGTAGGGGTTGGCGACGTGGTCGTAGTAGCTGTTCTCGATGACGACCTTGGACTTTCCGCGCGAGAGGTTGCCGTACGAGGTGATGTTCTCCAGGTGGTTGTTGTAGAGGTGGGCCAGGGCCACGTTGTCGATGCTGGGGTTGCGCTGGTTGGTGTCGTGGATCCAGTTGTGGTGGATCGTCATGCGGGAGGTGACGTTGTCGGTCCAGCCGATGCCGAAGGCCTTGTTGGACTCTCCGATCTTGTTCCAGGACACGGTCAGGTAGCTGGTGTCCTTGCGGCTGTCGATCAGGCCGTCGTTCATCCGCTCGATGGTGTTGTGGTCGATCCAGACGTGGTGGGCGGTGTCCATCTGGATGCCGTCGTAGTCGTAGAGCTTGTCGTCCGGGTCGTCGTCGGTCATCCGGGTGTCGCGGATGGTGAGGTTCCGGATGATCACGTTCTTCGTGCCGGAGCCGAGGAAGAAGCCGCCGTTGACGATGTGGCCGGAGGTGCCGACCCCGATCACCGTCTTGTTCGACTTGACGGGGATCTCGTGGCCGTACGGGGTCACCTTGATGGTGCCGGCGACCTTGATGGTGTACGGCTCGGCCGCCGTCGCGTACTTCACGAGGTCCGCGTAGGTCCTCACGGTGACGGTGGTCCCGGCCGCACCGCCGGTGGTGCCGCCCCCGGTGGACGCGAAGCCGTCGGCGGTGTTCGGCCAGGACCGGCCGTTCCCGCTTCCGCCGACGGGCGTGAAGGTCCACTGCTTGTTGCTGTTGTGGGTGCAGGTCTCCTGGATGACGGCGGCACCGTTGGCGGTCGAGGCTCCCTGGTCCGACAGGCACAGCCCGGACTTGACGCTGATGACCTGGTAGGTGCCGGTCCCGGAGGGGGCGAGGCGCCACTGCTGGTTCGTCTTGCCCACCCCACAGGCCCACTGCACCACCTGAGTCCCGCTGACCGTGGAGCCGGCGGGGACGTCGACACACAGCTTGCTGTCGACACCCACCAGGGTGTACACGCCGCTGCCCGCCGACTTGAGGGTGAACTGCTGCCAGGGAGAGTTCACGGTGCAGCCCCACTGCTGGAGCTTCGCGCCGTCGGCCCGGGAGGCACCGGGCACGTCGAGACACTTGCCCGACTTCTTCACCACCAACTGGTACGAGACGCCGGTCTCGGGCAGGGTCGCGGCCTCGGCGGGAGCCGTCCCCGTCGTCGACACGGCCACCCCACCCGCCACCACCGCCACGGCGGAGACGATCCCGGCGATTCTGCCCTTGCGCCGCCGGTGGGTTCCGCTCGGGGTGGTGCGACGTTCGATCATGACTTCTGCCCTTCGTATGAGGATGGTCCGGGGTGCTGCGGAAGCGGGGCTGAGCGCCGGGGTCAGCCGACCGGGTTCCAGCCGTCCGCGCCGGCCAGGTACTTCTGCGGCGTGTACTGCGGGGCCCGGCTGTCCGCGAGCTGGGGCCGGTTGCCGTTGACGCCCGCGCCCGCGCCGGTGTTGCGGTATTCGAGGAAGCGGGCGTTCTTCCAGGTGCTGCTGGACATGTCCGTCCACGGTTGCGTGGTGGCGATCGCCGCGGACAGGTTGGACTCGCGGAACAGGACCTGGGCGTTCTGCCGCCACGGCCGGCCGAGCTGGGTCTTTCCGGTGTTGGCGCCGGTGATGGTGGAGCGGTAGAAGAGGAAGCCGTAGGCGCGGTCGGCGGGGGTGCTGGCCGCGGTGATCGGGCCGCCGGTCGGACGCTTCTCGTGGATGCGGCAGCGGTCGAAGACGGCGATGCCGCCGCCGTAGATGAAGTCGACGGTGCCTTCGACGTACGAGTCGCTGACGTAGGCGCGCGCGTTGTTGTTCACCAGGAAGGTGTCCTGGTCGCCGAGCAGCCGGACGTCGTCCAGGGTGGTCCGGTCGGCGTCCAGGTAGAGGGCCAGTGCCTGGTCGCCCGTGTCGGAGCTGTTCTCGTCGTAGTCGTTGGCCATGGTGAGTCCGGCGGCGCTGAAGTCGTGGCCGAGGGCGACGACCGTGGCGCTGCCCGACGTTCCGTAGCCACCGGCGTGCCGGTTGCCGATGATCACCACGTCGTCGGGCGAGTCGCCGTTCCCGCGAAGGGTGACGTAGGGCTTGTTCGCCGGGATGGTGACCTTCTCCCGGTACGTGCCGGGCTTGATGGTGATCGTCACCCGCTTGGTGTTGCCCGCCGGAACCGCATCGACCGCCGCCTGCACCGTCCGGTACTTGCCGCTCCCGTCGGCGGCCACCGTGGCGGGCCGGCTGGAGCCGCTGACGGGTGTGAAGGTCCACTGCTTGTTGCTGTTGTGGGTGCAGGTCTCCTGGATGACGGCGGCGCCGTTGGCGGTCGAGGCTCCCTGGTCCGACAGGCACAGCCCGGACTTGACGCTGATGACCTGGTAGGTGCCGGTCCCGGAGGGGGCGAGGCGCCACTGCTGGTTCGTCTTGCCCGCCCCACAGGCCCACTGCACCACCTGAGTCCCGCTGACCGTCGAACCGGCGGGGACATCGACACACAGCTTGCTGTCGACACCCACCA
This sequence comes from Streptomyces sp. NPDC014656, assembly GCF_043084305.1. NCBI lineage: Bacteria > Bacillati > Actinomycetota > Actinomycetes > Kitasatosporales > Streptomycetaceae > Streptomyces > Streptomyces sp. NPDC014656. The sequence continues at coordinate 465,321 of NZ_JBIBZN010000005.1, read as the reverse complement.
GGGTGTACACGCCGCTGCCCGCCGACTTGAGGGTGAACTGCTGCCAGGGAGAGTTCACGGTGCAGCCCCACTGCTGGAGCTTCGCACCGTCGGCCCGGGAGGCACCGGGCACGTCGAGACACTTGCCCGACTTCTTCACCACCAACTGGTACGAGACGCCGGTCTCGGGCAGGGTCGCGGCCTCGGCGGGAGCCGTCCCCGTCGTCGACACGGCCACCCCACCCGCCACCACCGCCACGGCGGAGACCAGGCCGATGAGGCGGCTTCGACGGCGGGCGTGCCGGGGCACGGGGGGCTCGCTCTGTTCGCGGTCGAGCCTTCGAGAGGGGGCGGGTGCCATGGGGCGCTCTTCCTTTCCTTCGCTGCTGACGGGTCTCGTGCGCCCTCGGTGGAAGGGGGTGCTCCGAGCCCGGTGGTCGGGGCCTGCCGCCGGTGTGGGCACCGCGGCGCAGAGGTAGACGCGGCGAACGGGAGGGGATAACAAAAATTTGAAGCCCTCGCCCTATGTGATGTGCGTCACGCATTTGGCGCTGCGTCAGAAGCCCCGAGGAGCGGCTTTACAGGCGGTCGGCACCGTGTCAGGATCGCCATCCCGCAAAGATCAAGTGCTCGAGCGCGGCCCGCGAACGACGAGGCCGCCGGCCGGCACAGCGCTGGACAGGGCAGCGCTGGACAGGGCAGCGCTGGACAGAACAGGGCTGGACAGGACAGGGCGAAGGAGACCCCCTCCGCATGGATCTCGACTCTCCTTCCGGGCCTGCGGACCACACCGCCGTCACCGACGCCGTCCCCGACGCGGCCTCCCCGTACGACACCGCCCTGGTCCGGGCCGCGGGAGCCGGCGACCGGGCAGCGCTGGAGGAGCTTCTCTCCGCTTGCCTGCCGCTGGTCCACCGGGTCGTCGGGCGGGCCCTCCACCACCGCGCCGACGTGGACGACGTGGCGCAGGAGGTCATGCTGCGGATCGTGCGGGGGCTTCCCGGGCTCCGCGAGCCGGAACGCTTCCGCTCCTGGATCGTGGCCATCGCCTACCGAGAGGTACAACAGCACCACCGCCGCCACGCGCACGACCTCTCTTCCCGGCGGCTGGTCCAGGAGTGGGACGAGCCCTCGGCGGATTTCGCCGAACGGTCCGTCGCCGAAGCGGTCATGTCCGACCAGCGCCACGAAGCCCTGCGCGCCACGCACTGGCTGGAACCCGCCGACCGTCAGCTGCTCGCCCTGTGGTGGGAGGAGGTCGCCGGCGCGCTGAGCCGTGCCGAACTCGCCAGGGCCGTGAACCTCTCCCGCGGTCACGCCGCGGTCCGGGTGCAGCGCGTGAAGGAACAGCTCCGCACGTGCCGCGTCCTCGTCCGCGCGCTCGCTTCGACCCCGCGCTGCCAGGAACTCGCCGCCGTCGTACAGGGCTGGGACGGCCGGCCGAGTTCCGTGTGGCGCAAGCGGATGGCCCGGCACGTCCGCGACTGCCCGGCGTGCGGAGCCCTGGGCGAGGGGCTGATACCCCCGGAACACCTGCTGCCCGGCATCGCCGTACCCGCCGTACCCGCCGCCCTGCTGGCCGGGATCGGACCACTGCTGGACTCCGCCTCCGCCGCGGGAGCCACGTCCACGACGGGAGCACTGCTCGACCGCGTCACCGAGGCGGTCCGGCAGCTTCGCCCCAGGGCGGTTCTCGCCGCCGCGGTCGGCACCGCGATGCTGCTCGCCGGTCTCGCCCTCGTCATCCGGCAGGAACCCGCACCGGACGACATGCCGCGCTCGGCACCGAGCACGGCCGCCACCAGGTCCGCTACGCCGGCGCCCGGTTCCACGACCGGGGCCGCGACCGCCTCCGCCTCCGCCTCCGCTTCCATCTCCGCGGCCACGTCTAGGTCTACGCCCCAGGGGCCCGCCCCAGCCGGTACGGCGGCCGTCCTGCACGTCGCCCCCGACGGCTCCGACGCGGAAGGCGACGGCAGTCCCGGCCGCCCCTACGCCACCCTGGGCAAGGCGGTCGGCCTGGTCCGCCCGGGCCAGACCATCGCCCTGCGCGGCGGCACCTACCGGCCGACCGGACCGGTCACCATCGACACCGACGGAACCGCCCGTCAACCGATCGTGCTCACCGCCTACCAGGGCGAACGACCGGTGATCGACGTCTCCGCGGTCCCCGACGGGCAGTGGGCCGTCACCCAGCGCGCGGACCACTGGACGGTACGGAACCTGGAGGTGCGGGGCTCCAGCAGCCACGCCTGGGTGTGCAGCGGGTGCGCGCACAACGTCTTCAGCGGCCTGACGATGCACCACAACGCACGGTCCGGACTGGTGCTGCGCGACGCCGGCACCGAGGACAACACCATCACGAACAGCGACTTCCACCACAACCGCGACGCCAGCGGCGGAGGCTCGGGGCTGGCGATCGTCTTCGGCTCCGGAGCGGGCAACACCGTCCGGTACTGCCGTACCTGGGAGAACGGGGGCGACGGCATCGACCTGGGCGGCTTCACCAGCCCCACCGTCCTCGAAGGCAACTGGTCCTACCGCAACAGCAACGGCTTCACCTTCGGAGGCGGCGGCGGCCGGACCGCGGTGGCGCACGTGGCGAGGAACAACGCCGCCTGGGACAACGAGGGCTACGGCTTCAACGACGAGGGCAACCCGGGCGCGCTCGCCCTGGAGCGCAACAGCGCGTACCGCAACGGCATCGCCGGCTTCCGGATCACCGACGCCGCAGGCACCCTCACCGGCAACGCCGCCTGGAGCAACCCGCGCGAAACGGACCTCGGTCCCTCTGTCCGCTCCTCCTCCAACACCTGGAACGGCGCGGAGACAGCGGTGCCGGTGACCGGCCTCCGCTCGACGGACCCGCGCACCGCCGAAGGGCCACGCCGAACGGACGGCGCCCTGCCCGCCTCGACCTTCCTGGTGCCCCGCGATCCGCGGGCCGCGGTCGGCGCCCGCATGCCATCCGCCCCGCGGTGACCGGCCTGCCGACGAGGTCGTGGACGCGCCCGTCGTGTCCCGCGGGATCCGCCGCGACGATCGCCGCGGCTCCGGCGGGTTCCTCCCGCACGACCACCGCCGGGGCGCCGTCCCCGAAGGGGGACTCCACGCCGTCGTCGGCCCGGGTCATCAGGCCGCCGAAGAGCTCGGCGTACAGGCCGTTGCGCAGGGACGGTCCAGGGCGGTCCGCTCGCCCGCACCGGGCGTTCGGTGGCACGGTGCGCCGGCGCGGATCCGAGACGGCATCTCCCCGCGCGTGCTCACCCTCACCGTGCGCGGGCTCGAACGCGACGGCCTCGTGCGGCGCACCGTGTACCCGACCGTCCCGGCCACGACGTCCGCCGATCCGGGAGGGCTACAGTCCCGGGCCGTCGTACGCGCCGCGGTGCGGCTTCGTCGTCGCGGAGACCGGGTTCCCCCAGTAGTCACGGCCGCCGTTGCCGGGGATGACGGAGCCGTTGTCCAGGGCGGGGGACGTGGCGCGGAGCTTGTAGCCGTCGACGGAGTGGATCGTGTCGCCGCCGGTGCCGGGGTTCACGAACCGCGGGTCGCCGGCGATGCCGTTGGCGGTGGGCCGGGGCACGCCCTGGAAGACGTTCCACAGCCAGGTGATGCCGGGGCCCGTGGGGAGCCGGGAGTCGGTGGTGCCCACCCAGATGTTGTTCTCGACGACGCTCTCGTCGGGGAGGGTGACGCTGAACTTCCTGTCCGTGCAGTAGAAGACGTTGTTGTACATGTGCAGCGCGGAGCGTCCGGCACTGACGCTGCTCATGCGGCAGTCGTTCTCCGAGATGTTGTAGCGGATGATCTGCTTGGCGGCGCCGATGGTGCCGCACCCGTCGCAGTCGAGGAAGAAGCCGCCGATGTTGTCGCGGCTGAAGTTGTACTGGATCGTGCAGGTGCCGGTGTTGCCCCAGTCGCAGTCGAACGCCTGGCTGTCGGCCACGGACATGCGGGTGATGCCGTGGACGGCGTTCTTCTGGATGGTCGGATTGTGGTCGCCGAGCACCCAGATTCCGGCGAAGTTGCCGCCGGAGAAGGGGTAGACGCCGTTGCCGACGCCGGAGGCGTTGTTGTACTGGATCATGGGCGCGTCGGCGTAGCTGGCGATGATGCCGTCGCCGCCGACGTCCTTGACGGTGTTGTTCTCGATGAGGACTCCGGTGCCCTTGACGGCCATGGCGCCGACGCGGATCTTCAGGCCGCCGCCGCCCGTGTTGCTGATCCGGTTGTCGTGGACGTGGACGTCGTTGAGGGTGGAGTTCGTGCCGCTCGCGCCCGTGACGATGCCGGCGGACTGGACGAAGTCCTCGGTGGTGGGGCTGTTCTTGCTGGTCTGGCCGGCCACCCGGTCGATGACGAGGTTGCCGATGTCGTAGCCCCGGTGCGCCTTCCCGTCGGTGGCGGAGATCCGCAGGCCGGTGCGGCGGGCGAGGGCGGGCGCGGGGTTGGTGAGCTTGAGGTCGCCGATGCGCCAGTGGTCCTGGTTGGTCAGGGAGACCGCGTCGGGGGCGCCGCCGCCGTCGATCACGGGCAGGGCGCCGGTGCCGTACCGGGTGAGGGTGACGGGGGCGGCGGCGGTGCCGCTGCCCTGCGGGGCGAGGGCGCCGGTACAGGTGGTGCCCGAGGCGAAGGCGAGGGTGTCGCCGGGGCCGTACGTCCTGCCGTTGGCCTGCCCGATGCTGTTGAAGGGCGCGGCCTGGCTGCCGTCGCCGGCGGTCGGGCGCGAGCAGTCGACGTAGGTGACGGCCCCGTCGGCCGAGGCGGGCGCGGAGGTGAGGACGGCGGTGCCGCCCAGCGCGAGGGTGACCGCGAGGAGGCCGCGGCCGGTCAACTGCCGTAGGGGGAAAGCTCTGGTGGTCATGGAAGGCGACGCCCTTTCTGACGGTCCGGTGCCGCCAGAAGCTAGGCGCGGGCGATGATCGAGTCAATGCGATCCTGTCGATTGATCGAATTTCGATCACGTGATGGGCGATTGAACGAGTCCTGCGCGCTCACCCCGAGCCGGTCGCCCACGCACATGCGCACGGGCCCGCGCACGCCCACGGAAGGCGCGGGCACCACCCACCGCCTGCGGCGCCGTTCACAGACGGGCGAGCACGCCCGCCCGCTTGTGGGTGCGCATCAGCAGGGAGGTGTCCGCCGAGTGCGGCCCCGGCAGATCGCCGAAGGTCCCGGCCCGGACCACCGCTCCACCCTCTTGGAACGGCTCGCGGCGAGGAGGGCGCCGGAGCCGGCCCCTCTCGGGTGACGGCCCGTCCCGGTGCGCCCTCGGCCCGCCGGGCCCCGCTCGGTTTGAAAGGGTCCCGGCGCCGCCAGGCTGTGAGGGAGTGGAGGGGGAACCGCGATGACTGAACTCCGCGGTGGTGACGGGCCGTCGGGCTGGGATGCGGAGACGCTCCGGAAGGAGGAGTGGCTGCTGCCGGTGGCGCCGGCGCCGGACGCACCGGTGGGAGACGCGCCGGCCGGGGCGGCCGGCGCCCGTCTCTGGCGCGGGACCGGGTTCGCCGTGCTCCGGGGACTGGAGCTCACGGGCCTCACCGATCCGCAGTGCGTCGAGCTGTGCGCACGCGTCGTCGGCCGGGTGTGCGCCCCGGCGGGGCTCCGCCTCCAGCGGTCCGGCAACGAGCTCCTGACGGCGGCCACGGCGCCCGCCGTCCCGCGGCCGTCGGAGCCCGGCGCCCCCGCGGCCCGTGACGGCGACGACCGGGTGCTCCCCCCGCACATGGACCGCGGCGAGGGCCCCCGGCCGCCCCGGCTCCTGGCGCTCCTGTGCGTCCGGCCGGCGGCCGAGGGCGGGGAGTCCCTCCTGGCCAGCGGTCCGGCGCTCCACGACCGCCTCGCCGCCGAACGTCCGGAAGCGCTGCGCGAGCTGTACCGGGAGTTCCGCTTCGGGCGCGGCCAGGGCTTCGACCGCGTCCGTCCGGTGTTCCAGCGCGACGGCCGGGTCCTCCGGGTGCACTACAACCGCTACTGGATCGCTCGCGGTCAGGAGGAGACCGGCGTGCCCTTCGGCCCGGAGCGGCGCGACGCCCTGCGGGCGATGGACACGCTGCTGGAGGACCCGGCGATGGTGAAGAGCCTGCCCCTCCGCCGCGGAGACCTCCTCCTCGTGAACAACGGGGCCGTCCTGCACGGCAGGAGGCCGTTCAGGGACGGTGCCGAGCCGTCGGCCCGACGTTGTTACGCGCGGATCTGGGCGGACTGACGGGGGCTCGCTTCCGGCACGCGGAGCGCCCCTTGATCCCCTCGGCGGGGGGATCAAGGGGCGCTCCGCGTGCCGTGCCGTCGGCGTGCCCGTGAAGAGGCCCGCGACGGGCGGATGACGCCGAGGTGACGCGACGGGTTCTGTCACACCCCTTCCCGTCGCCATGTGACGTGTGAAATTGTACGGGCGCTCCGAGCTTCCTCGGCGGAGCGCTGTCCCTCACTCCCCCACTGTGTCCGGCCCTGTCACACGGCCGTACAAGGCCAGGAGGCCTAGGTGAAAACCGCCCGCATACCGGGACTGCCGTACCGCGTACGGCTCTTGACCGCCACCCTGACGTCCTGTCTGGCGCTCGGGGTGCTCGCCCCGGCCGGCCAGGCCGCCGCCGCTCCCGCCCCCGCTCCGGCCCCGGTCGCGGTCCCCGCGGCCGCCGCGCCGCAGCCCGCGAGCGTCCCCGCCCCCGAGACCCTGGAGGCCGACCGCTCCGCCGGGAGGGTCCCCGCCTCCCAGCGGCCGCCGATCCTCCCCGCCAAGGACCCGGCCGCCGCCGCGAAGCCCTCCGCCGGGGCGCGGGCCCGCACCGCCGCCGCCTGCAACGTCGCCGACTTCACCACCCGCACCGGCAGCGCCCTGGTCCAGCTGGTCAAGGCGTCCGAACCGGGCTGCGTCGACGACCTCTTCCAGCTCACCGGCAGCGACGCCAGGGGCGCCTTCCGCGAGGCGCAGATGGTGACCGTCGCCGACGCGCTGCGCGCCGGCTCCGCCGCGTACCCCGGCGACAACAGCACCTCCACCCACCAACTGGTGCTCTTCCTCCGCGCCGGCTACTACGTCCAGTGGTACAACTCCTCGGACGTCGGCAGCTACGGCCCGGCCCTGACCACCGCGATCCGGGGCGCCCTCGACGGCTTCTTCGGCAGCGCCCGCTCCCGCGACGTCACCGCCGCCAACGCGGGCATCCTCGGCGAGTCGGTCATCCTGATCGACAGCGCCCAGGAGAACGCCCGGTACGTCCCGGTCGTCAAGCGCCTGCTCACCGAATACGACGCCACCACCCACAACGCCGTCGCCGGCATGACCGCGGCGGTCAACAACGTCAACACCGTGCTCTTCCGCGGCCACCAGACCGACGGCTTCCTCGCCGCCGTCCAGGCGGACCCGGGCCTGCTCGACACGCTGGCCGCCTTCACCTCCCGCAACAAGGCTCTTCTCGGCGGCACCCACGGCTACCTGCCCTACAACACCGCCCGCGAACTCGGCCGCTTCCTCCAGCACCCGGCGCTGCGGCCCACGCTCCAGCCGCTGGTGCGCGGGCTCGCCGACCAGAGCGCCCCGAGCGGGAACACCGCCTACCTGCTGGCGGCCCTCGCCGAGATGGTCGACGCCTACGACCCCTCCCGCGCCGCCGACTACGGCACCGCCGACGCCGCGGCCCGGCTGCGCGCCGGCATCCTCGTCACCAGCCACTCGTGCAGCCCGTCCATCCGGGTGCTGGCCCAGCAGGTGACCGCCGCCAACCTGGCCGCCGCCTGCGACAGCCTCATCAAGCAGGACGCGTACTTCCACTCCGTCGCCCGTGACCGGGGCCCCGTCGCCGACGACCACAACACCGCCATCGAGGTCGTCGTCTTCGACAAGAGCTACGACTACCAGGTGTTCGCCGCCGCCATCTACGGCATCAACACCGACAACGGCGGCATGTACCTGGAGGGCGACCCGGCCGTGCCGGGCAACCTGCCCCGCTTCCTCGCCTACGAGGACACCCGCGTGCTGCCCGACTTCCAGGTGTGGAACCTCAACCACGAGTACACGCACTACCTCGACGGCCGCTTCAACATGTACGGCGACTTCACCGCCGGCGTCTCCACCCCCACCATCTGGTGGATCGAGGGCTTCGCCGAGTACGTCTCGTACTCCTACCGCAACCTGACCTACGACGCGGCCGTCGCGGCGGCGGGGCGGCACACGTACAAGCTGAGCACCCTCTTCGACACCACCTACGAGAACTCCGACACCGAGCGCACCTACCGCTGGGGCTACCTGGCCGTGCGCTACATGCTGGAGAAGCGCCGCGCCGACGTCGACGCCGTGCTCGCCGAGTACCGGGCCGGCGACTGGAACGGCGCCCGCGCCCTCCTGAAGACCACCATCGGCACCCGGTACGACGCGGACTTCGACACCTGGCTGACCGCCTGCGCCGCCGGCGCCTGCTCCGCCACCCCGCCCGGCAACCAGGCCCCGACGGCCTCCTTCGAGGCCACCGTCAGCGGCATGACGGCCTCCTTCACCGACACCTCCCGCGACGGCGACGGCACCATCGCCGGCCGCTCCTGGGACTTCGGCGACGGCACCACGTCGACAGCCGCCGCCCCCTCCCGCACCTACACCGCGGCCGGCACCTACACCGTGAAGCTCACCGTCACCGACGACAAGGGCGCCACGGCCACCACCAGCCGCACCGTCACCGTCGCGGTCCTCCCCGAGTGCACGGCCCCCGACGCCCGCCGCCTCGACCGCGACTGCACCCGGAGCAACGTCTCCGCGACCACCGGCAACTACGCCTACCACTACCTGTACGTCCCCGCCGGCACCCCGCGGCTGACCATCACCACGACCGGCCCCAACGGCAACGCCGACCTGTACTACAACGCCGCCTCCTGGGCCACCACGGGCGCGTACACCGCCCGCTCCGCCCGGGCCGGCAGCGCCGAGACCCTCACGGTGGACAACCCGCCGGCCGGCTGGGTCTACATCAGCCTCCACGCCCAGCAGGGCTTCACGGGGGCGAGCGTCACCGTCCGCTACTGAGCCGCCCGCACCGGGCCGGCCCCGGCCGTGCCCCCGACCCGCTAATTCGCTGGTCGGGGGCACGGCCCACGCGGAAGGATGGGTCCCCTCGAACCCAGGAGGGAACCCATGAGCCAGGCGTACCTGACTCTCGACGCACTGCTGCCGCCCCGGGAACTGGCCGCGGCGGTCGAGGCCGGGCATGTGACCCGCAAGTCGCACCCCGAGCTGCCGCTGTCCATCTACACGTACACGCGCAGCTGTCAGTACGAAGGCATCTGGAACGACGTCACCACCCGCTGCCGCGGCCTCGTCGCCGACGACCGCACCGGCCGGATCGTCGCCCTGCCGCTGCCGAAGTTCTTCAACGTCTCCGAGCACGAGTCCGGCCGTCCCTACGCGCCCGCGCTGCCCGACGAGCCGTTCGAGGTGTACGAGAAGGTCGACGGCAGCCTCGGCCTGGTCTTCCACTACGAGGGCCGCTGGCGGGTCGCGTCCAAGGGCTCCTTCACCAGCACCCAGGCGACCTGGGCGCAGCGCCGGCTCGACGCCGCCGACACCACGCGGCTCGTGCCCGGGACGACGTACCTGATGGAGATCGTCTACCCGCAGAACCGCATCGTCGTGGACTACGGCGACCGGCGGGACCTCGTCCTGCTCGCCGCGTTCGGCCCCGACGGCACGGAGATCGGCCTCGCCGAGGCCACGGCGGCGTGGAGCGGCATCGGTTCGGTCGTCACCGTGCACCCGGCGATGCCGCTCGAAGCGCTCGTCAAGCTGACCGAGACCAACACCCTGCCCGACGGCGCCGCCGCCACCGGCACCGACGCCGAGGGCTTCGTGCTGCGCTTCGCGTCCGGGGTGCGGGCCAAGGCCAAGCTCGCCGAGTACGTACGCCTCCACAAGGTCCTCACCGGTGTCACGGAGCGCGACATCTGGCGCGGGCACGGCATCCAGCGGTTCGCCGGCGTCTCCGCCAAGCGCCTCGCCCAGGGCCTCGGCCTGTCCGTCCCGGAGCTCGGGGGCATCCGGGCGAAGGGCGGCCGTCCCCTGGACGCGCTGCTGGAGCAGGTGCCGGACGAGTTCGACGCCTGGGTCCGGTCCGTCATCGCGGGCCTCGAGGACGCGTTCGCGGCCCGCGAGCGCGCCATCGACGAGGCCTACGAGCGGCTCGCGCCGCTCGCGGCCGACCGGGCCGCGTTCGCCCGGGCCGTGAAGCGGCTGGCCGAACCGGAGCTGCGCTCCGCCATGTTCCTGCGCCTCGACGGCCGTCCCACCGACCTCTTCGTGTGGCGCGGCCTGCGCCCCGAGACCGCCGACCCCTTCACCACCGACGAGGAGAACTGACCGTGCCCGTGGTCCACGTGATGACCGGACTGCCGGCCTCCGGCAAGACGACGGCGGCCCGCGCCCTGCAGGAGCGCTCCGAGGGCCGGATGCGCCGCGTCAACCTCGACGACCTGCGCACCATGCTCGACCTGCCGGGCGGCGACGGCCGCTCGCGCGCCCACGAGCAGACGGTGCTCGGCATCCAGGACGTCGCCGTGCGCGGCGCCGTCGACGACGGCTTCGACGTCGTGGTCGACAACACCCACCTCACCCCGCACGTCCCGAGGCGGCTGAAGGCGGCCCTGACCGGTCGTGAGGTCACCTTCGTCGTGCACGACTTCACCGCCGTGCCCACCGACGAGTGCGTCCGCCGCGACGCGGCCCGCGAGCGTCCCGTCGGCGAGGAGATCATCCGCATCCTCGCCCAGAAGCACGCCAAGGCCACCCGCGGCGGCTGGCGGCTCACCGCCGAGTGGCTGGGCGACCGGCCCGCCGCCACCCCGTACGTCCCCGACGCCGCGCTGCCGTCGGCGGTCCTGTGCGACATCGACGGCACCCTCGCGCTGCGCGGCGACCGCGGCCCGTACGACTTCGGCCGCTGCGACCTCGACCTGCTCAACGTCTCGGTCCGCGACGCGCTGCGCGCCTTCCGCGGCTCCCACCAGGACCGCGTGGTGCTGCTGTCCGGCCGCAGCGAGGACCACCGCGCCCTGACGGAGGCGTGGCTGGAGCGGTACGAGGTCCCCTACGACGAGCTGTGGATGCGGGCCTCCGGCGACGGCCGCTCCGACGACATCGTCAAGGCCGAACTGTTCGACGCCCACGTCCGCCACCGCTACGCGGTCCGGGTGTCCCTCGACGACCGCGACCGGGTGGTCGCGGTCTGGCGCCGCATGGGACTGCCCACCTGGCAGGTCAACTACGGCAACTTCTGATCCCGCGCCGCCCGGGCCCGGCGGAGCGGCCGGCTACCGGGTCACGCGGTAGCGGAGGTAGACGACGCCCGAAGGGAAGGTGCGGGTCTCGACGCGTTCGAGGTCCACCCGGCGCTCGTGCCGGGAGAAGTACGGGATCCCGCCGCCGACGAGTACCGGGTGGACCATCACCCGGTACTCGTCGATCAGCCCCGCCTCGGCCGCCTCGACGGCGAGCGTCGCCCCGCCGATCGCGATCTCGCCCTCCCCCGGCTCGGCCCGCAAGCGCTCGATCTCCTCCGCCAGGCCACCGGAGGCGAGACGGGCCCGGCCCTCCACCGCCGACAGGGTGCGGGAGAACACCACCTTCGGAAGCGGCTTCCAGAGCGCGGTCCACTCGCGCGTCGCCTCGTCGAGCGCGGGATCCTGGTCGGCCGTCTCCCAGTACAGCATCGTCTCGTACAGCCGCCGCCCCAGCAGGTGGACGTCGACCGTCCGGATCTCCTCGATCCAGAACCGGAAGACCTCGTCGTCGGGATCCGTCCAGTCGAACCTGCCGTCCGGCCCGACGACGTACCCGTCGAGCGACACACCCATCGCATAGGTCACGCTGCGCATCCGAAGACCTCCTCGACATCGGCTTCGACGGTAAGACCGCCGAACGCCCCGGAACTCATCGCGACGCGCGAGAACGTCTTCCCCGGAGGCACCGCTCGGGCCGGCCGGGCGGGGAGGTCCGCGTTCGCGGGCGCCGGACGGCACGGGGTGAATCGTCATCTAGGATTCTAGGCGGCCGCGGGCTGTGGCCTGCCGCTCCGGGCGGCGACCGCGGAACGGCCGGTTCACCGGTCGGGGCGCGTGGTCCGGTCCGGGCGAGCGGTCGGGGGCGAGGGTCGCGGTCCGGCGGCTCCCATGACGTCGATCACGCGGATCCGGGGAATCGCGTGACCGCCGGCGTGCGTCCCGGTGGTACGGGAGACACAGCCCCGTCCACGGACAGAAGACCCCAGGGAGAAGTGAGGTATGCCGGTGATCTGCGTCGGAGGCATGATCGGGATCGGCAAGACGAGTGTGGCCGAACTGCTCGCCAAGGAGCTGGACACCGAGGTCTTCTACGAGAGCGTCGAGGACAACCCGATCCTGCCCCTCTTCTACTCGGCGAGCGCCGAGGAGATCCAGGCGAAGCGGTACCCCTTCCTCCTCCAGCTGTACTTCCTGCAGACCCGCTTCGCCTCGATCAAGGAGGCGTACAAGCAGGACGACAGCGTGCTCGACCGGTCCATCTACGAGGACTGGTACTTCGCCAAGGTCAACCACGACCTGGGCCGGATCAGCTCCCTCGAGATGCGGGTGTACGAGGGGCTGCTCGACGAGATGATGCGCGAGATCGACGGCCTGCCCTACCGCAAGGCCCCCGACCTCATGGTCTACCTCAAGGCGGACTTCGAGACGGTCCTGCACCGCATCGGCCTGCGGGGACGCGATTTCGAGCAGGACGAGAGCCTCGTCGAGTACTACCGGACCCTGTGGTCCGGCTATGACGACTGGGTGCACAAGCACTACTCGGCCAGTGACGTCCTCGTCGTCGACATGAACCGCACGGACGTGGTGAACAACGCCGACGACGCGGCCCGCGTGGCCCAGGAGGTCAAGGACGCCCTGGCGGCGGTCGCCCGCCGGGCCTGAGCACCGGCCCCGCGCCGGCGGCGGTTCGGCCGCGCGCCGCACCGGTACGGGGCGGGCCGTGGCGCCGGCACAGGCCCACGAGCCGACCGGGCGCCGGCCTGCGGGCCGCCGGCGGGAAAGCCGGAACGGTCCGCTCGGGCGCGACGTGGGGGGTTTCTCGTCGTTCCACCGCGCGGCCGATGAGTTCGCGGCTCCCCGCCGGTCCAAGCTGGTGTCAGCCTACGAAAGGACACCACCGTGCCGGAGCTTCTCGTCGACTTCATCACCTCCCTCGACGGCTACGCGTCGGGAGAGGGGTGGCCCGGGTTCTGGGGCCTGGAGGGCCCGGAGTACCTCGCCTGGCTCGGCGAGCAGCCCGAGGCCACCTACCTGATGGGGGCGAACACCTACCGCCTGATGTCGGGCTTCGCCGCGGGCCGGGTCCCGAGTGGCCAGGACGAGTTCAGGCCCGAGGAGGAGGCGTCCGTCGACGAGCTCACGCGAGCGTCCAAGGTGGTGTTCTCCTCCTCGCTGGAGGCGCCGCTGACGTGGGCCAACTCCACGCTCGTCCGTGACGACGCCGTCGAGGCGGTCCGCGCGATGAAGTCGGGCGGCCCGGGGCTCCTCAGCACGATCGGCAGCCTCAGCCTGTGCCGGTCCCTGCTCCGGGCCGGGCTCGTCGACCGCTTCCGGATCGTGATGTTCCCGGTGATCACCGGGGCCACGGGCGAAGAACGCGTCTACGACGGCTATCCGGACGTCGCCCTGGAAATGATCGACCACCGCACCTTCGACAGCCGCATCCAGCTGGTCGAGTACAAGCCCCGCGTACTCGACCATCCCCCGCTCGCCGTCCCCGCGTGACGTCGCCCCGCCCGCCGGCCCGGACGGTCCCGGGCCGGCGGGCGTCGCACCCGGTCACGCCTCCGGCCGGGCCGATCAGGCGATGTGGTTGTACGCGGAACCCGCCTGGATGTCCGTCAGGGCCTTGGGGAGGAAGGGCTTCCGCCAGTCGCCGGTGCCGGAGTAGAGGTAGACCCGGCCGGTGGAGGGCTCGTGGGCGAGGAGGTCGTTGCGGCCGTCGTGGTCCACGTCCCCCGCGCCGGTGAGCTGGCCGTAGACCTGCCAGCCGCCGCCGATGGCCGTGCGGGCCGTGTACGTGCCGTCCCCCTTGCCGAGGTAGATCCACAGGACACCGTCCGCGTCGCGGGCGACCAGGTCCCCGCCCGTGGCGCCGCCGATGTCGCCGACGGCGGTGAGCTGGTTGTAGATGCCCCAGCCGGTGCCGATCTTCTTGCGGATGTCGTACGGGAAGCCGACGTCACCGGTGCCTTCGTAGAGGTAGAGCCCGCCGGTGGTGTCGATGGCGACGAGGTCGGCGCGGCCGTCTCCGGTGAGGTCGCTGCCGCCGGCGATCTTGTCGTAGACCTGCCAGCCGCCGCCGATCCGGGTGCGGGGGGCGAAGCCGCCCCGGCCGTCGCCCTGGTGCAGCCACAGGACGCCGTCCGCGTCCCGCGCGACGACGTCCGCCGCGTAGTTGTCGCCGACGCCGGCGACGACGGCGTCACCGACGACCTCGACCTTGTCGTAGCCCTGCCAGCCGGTGCCGGCCGACGCCCAGGGGCGGCCGTCCGCGGCGCTGTCCCGCCACAGCGTCCCGGCGGAGTCCCGGCCCAGGAGGTCGGGGTAGCCGTCGGCGTCGATGTCGTGGACGAGGCCGCCCGGGGTGGTGCTCCGGGCCACGAACGACACGACGGGCTTGCCGTCGGTACCGAGCGTGACGCGGTGGATGCCGGTGTTCCGGCCCCGGACGCCCTGGACGACGGCGGCCGTGCCGTCGGTCGCGGTGACCAGGGCGTCGGCCCGGTCGAAGAGGGTGACCGTCTCCCCCGTCACCAGGTGCCGGGCCTGGCCGCCGAAGAGCAGCCAGTCGCCCAGCAGACCGACGCCGAGGGCCCCCGTGCCCTCCGCCGGGACGACGGTGTCCTTGCCGGTGGCCCGGTCCCGGACCACCACCCGGCGGGGGTCGGCGGCGGTCGCCGGCTCGGTCCACGCGACCCGCGTCGCCGACACCGCCTCCACCTTCGCGTACGTCTCCGAGACGGTGGCGGTGGCCAGGTCGATCAGGCCCACCCGCTGCTCGCCCCCGGCGGTGCGGTGGTCGAGCAGGCCGACCGCCGCGGTCGCCGGACGCACCTTCAGGTAGACGGTCCCCTCCGGCAGCCCCCGGACCTCGCGGGGCGCGGCGTCCTTGGTGTCCAGCCAGACGGGGTTCTTCTCGCCCAGGGCGTTGTCCGGCCTCAGCGCGATGGCCGAGCCGGCGACACCCTCGTAGAGGGCGTCCAGCACGCCGGGCAGCTGTTCGGTGCGGAAGCTCTCGCCGGTCGCCAGGTCGACGCCCGTGCCGTTGTAGCCGTCGTCCGCGCCGGCCAGGAGCTCCCCGGAGACCTCGCTCAGGCCCTCGTAATAGGCGGGGGTGAAGTCGCGGGACGGGCCGCCCGCGTAGGGGACCCAGCGGTACGTCGTGTAGTCCTGGTGCCCGGTGGGGACGTACAGGACGTAGCCCTGCGCCCCCGCGCTGAGCAGCTTGGTCCCGGGGATGAGCGAAGGGAGGACGGACGCGTCGGCGGTGGCGGCCGCCGCCCCGGGCGAGCCGAGCGCTCCCGAGCCGATGGTCAGGGCCATGACGGCCGCGACGGAGGCGGCGAGGCGGGTGGAGCCGGTGGTGCGGAACTGCAAGGAAACCCCCCGGAGGATGAGCGGACACGAACGGCGTCCGTGCCGTGCCCGGTCAGACTCACGAGGCGTGCCCGAGGTTGTACGAGCCCCGGCGCCCGGACGCGATCGTCGCGGTCCGCGTCGCGCCCGGCGGCGCCGGCGGGGCCGGTCAGGGGCGGGGCTCGTCGTCCCGGCGCTGTTCGGCCGGGGTGGACCAGGAGTCGTCGCGGGGGGCGCCGGGCTGCACGCGCGTGGCGTCGCCGGTGGCGCGGCGGCGTGCGACGCGGCGGCTGCCCCACCAGAAGGCGCCGATGAGGAGGGCCACGACGATCAGGCCGATGACGAGACCGAAGCCCAGGGCGTTCGATCCGGCGGAAGCGAGGGGGTCTGCGGACGCGTACGGGAGAAAGCTCGTCATGGGCGCCTTCCGATCGAGCGACGGACGGAAGCGGGGCTCGGCCGAGCCCCGCAAATCTGGACACGTGGCGCGTCTCTCCCGAAACGGGCTCCGCAAACGCCGCGCCGGGGTCGAAGCGGCACCGCCTCCTCCTCGGGGCGGCCCCAGTGGCGTGCGGACCGGCCCGGGCGTCCGGGGCGCCGGCCCCTCCGGTGCGGCGGAGTGCGCGTGGTCAGGCGCCCGCGTGGACGTGCGCGGCCCACACCGACGGCAGGTTCGGATACGTCGCCCTGAGCCGCCTGACCGTGCGGTGCACCGCGGCCGCCGCGTGCGGCGTGCCGGATCGGTCCGCGGTCAACTCGCCGTAGATCTGCCGGCTGAAGGCCGGTGCCACGGCGTCGTCGACGCGCCAGAGCGTGCCGACGACCTGGGAGAACCCGGCTGTCTGGAAAGCGGCCAACGGGTGGATCGCCTCGTCGGACAGGCGCGCGGTGGTGCGGGCCGTGTCGCAGGCCGACAGGAACGCGAACTCCGCGTTCCGCAGGCGCAGCCGGGAGAGGTCCCGCACCCGGAACGGCGCGCGGTCGTGGTCGTACAGCGCGAGGTGGCTGTCCGAAGGGTTGTCCGGGTCGCTGTACCCGTGGCAGGCGAAGTGTGCCCAGCCGTGGGCCGGCAAGGCGTCGAGAACGGCGTCACGCGTCGCCTCCGCGCCGGCCAGGACCGTGGCGCCGGGGAGGAGGGCGGACAGGTGGTCGGCTTCGGCCTGTGCGCCGGGCAGGTCCGGGGCGTCGGGAGTGCGCGGCATCGCGACCACCAGCAGCCGCGGCTCGTTCCGGTCGTCGCGGCGGCCCGCCCGGGCGTGGCCCAGAGCGCGGATCGTCGGTGTCGTCGAGGAGACGACGCGGTCGAGGAGCACGGGTCCGCCGTCGCGGTGGTGGCCCGCCGCGTGCAGGGGGAGCAGGCTGAGCGGTCCGACCGGGGCCCACCAGATCCTCGGCCACGGACCGTCCGCCGCGGGTTCGGCCGTCAGCCCCAGTTCGCCGAGCACGGGGCCCGCCACGGTGTCCCACAGCCATTCGAGCGTGTCGTGGATCGTCCGCTCGGCGGCCGGCCGCCCCTCCGTGAACGCGGTGTGCAGGGCGCGTACGCGCTGGTTCACGGTCTCCTCGCTCAGCCGGTCCAGCGCGCGGGACCTGACCCCGTCCGGAGTGATGATCAGCGCGTCGCACCGGTACCGGCTGACGTTGACGTACACGATGGGGCCCTCGTGCGCCTGCGCGGTGAGGTCGGTGAGCAGCGGGGGGCGCAGGAACCGCTCCATCCCGGGCAGCGCGCGGATCCGTTCGGTCACCGCGTCGAGCTCGTCGGCGAGGGCCACGCGGTCGCTCGTGGTGTCGGTCTCGAACTCCGCGGTGAGCGTCCGGAAGCGTTCGGCCAGCTCGGGCGCCCGCTCGCGCAGGTCGGAGAGGTCGCCGCGGCTGTCGAGGGCCTGGGCGGCGAGCACGCAGCGTCCGGATTCGAGCAGGGTCACGGCGCTCGCCTCGTCGCCGGCGGCCAGCGCGCACGCGGCCGCGTCGGCGGCGACTCCGGCGAACCGGCCGAGCCAGTACTGGGCGTCCTCGCGGTCCAGGCGGCGCCCGGCGAGCCGGGGCAGCAGCCGGACCGCGGCGGCGTACCCCTCGGCGGCCACGTCGAACCGTCCGGCCCGGGCGGCCAGGTCGCCCCACCGGTCCGCCGCTTCCGCCCGGCTGTCCGTCGGCGATCCGGCGGACGCCGTGGCCTCCCGGTAGTGGCCGAGCGCCTCGGTCAGCGCGTCGCCGTCGCCGAGGTGCCGGAAGCCGAGCGCCAGGACGTTGGCGACGCGGGTCAGCAGATCCGCCCGGGAGTAGGCGTCCTGTCCGGCCCTCCGCGCCGCGCTCCGGGCCAGGCCGACCGCCTCGGCGAGGAGTTGCGGATCCGGCGGCTCCCGTCGCGCGGCGGCGGGGGCGACGGGGTCCGTGCACCAGTCGCCGAGCGCGGCGGCCAGGCTCGCGGTGTACCCGGGCCAGTCCGGGCTGTCCCGCGGAGTCGCGGCCACGGACGCGCGGCGCGCGGCGATCGCGTCCCTCAGCGCGTTCCGGTCGCCGAACTTCTCGTACGCCGTCCCCAGCACCCCGCCGAGGTTGGCGAGCCGCAGGGCCCGGCCGGGGTCGTCGTCCGACGTCACGTCCGCGGCCGCGCGGTGCGCGGCGATCGCCTCGTCGAGCACGCGCGCCTCGCCCGTCCTGGTGAACCGGTCGGACAGCATGGCGCCGAGGTTGGAGAGCCGCTGGGCCTGTTCGGCGACCAGGTTCGCGCCGAGGCGGACGGACTCCCGGGCGTGGTCGACCGCCTCGGAGAGCACCTGGAGCTCGCCGGTCACCCGGAACCGGTTGTGCAGCATGACGGCGAGGATCGCGAGCGACCTCGGGTGGCCGCCCTGTCCGGCCGTGGCCTCGGCGGCCCGGCGGGCGACGCCGATGGCGTCCATGACGTGGGCCAGGTCTCCGGTCGCGTGGAACAACGCGTTCAGGTTGACGGCGAGGTTGCCCATGAACTGGACCCTCAGCGGGTGGCCCGCCGGCGTGCACGCGACCGCTTCCCGCTCGATGCCGACGGCCTCCGCGAGCGCGGCGTGGTCCCCGAGCTCCTCGCCCCGGGTGGCCAGCGCCGTGGCGAAGTGGTCCAGCCGCACGCCCCGGCGGGAGTGTCCGGCGGGGGTCGCCGCCGCCGCCGAACGCCCGAGCCCGATCGCCCGGTCGAGCAGGGCCGGGTCCCGGGTCCGCTTGAATTCGGCGGCGTACCGGCCGCACATCTCGGCTTCGGTGTCGGCGCGTTCCCAGCCCTGGTCGGTTTGCGGGTGCTCGCCGGTGAGCGCGGCCCAGTCCCGTTCCGTGGTCGTCAGTTCGGAGAGGTTCTGCGAGTGCCGCGGATCGGTGACCGGGGTGTGGGCCACCAGCGCCTGCCGGACCCGAAGCAGTTCGGCCAGGTCGTCCCGCGCTCCGCGGGCCCGGTGGCGGTCGTGGAGCAGGTACGCGAGGTTCTTCAGCCGGTCGAGCACGTCGGACGACCCGGCCGGCGTGAGCTCCACCGCTCGCCGCGCGGCGTCGACGGCTTCCTCCACGACGCCGGTCTCCCCGGTCTCCCGGGACCAGTCGCGCAGGATGACGGCGAGGAAGTGCAGGCTCCTGGCGGTGGACGCGTCATCGGGGGAGCACGCGACGGCGGCCCGCGCGTGGTCGGCGGCTTCCGCCAGGAGGGCGAGGTCTCCCGTCGCGGTGAACGCCGTCCGCAGTGCGACGACGAGGTTGTCCAGGTGGAGCGCCTTCTTCGTGGACGGTTCCTCGTCGACGGCCGTCCGGCTCCAGTCCAGGGCGTCGGCCAGGGTTTCGAGGTTCTGGTTCCGCTGGAACGCGGTGTGCAGCAGCATGCCGATGTTGTTGGCGTAGCCCGCCGAATCCTCCGGGCTTCCGTACGCCAGGAGGTAGGCCTCCGTGACCGCCCGGACGGCTTCCTGCAGGAACGCGAAGTCGCCGGTCTGGTGATAGCGGGTCTGCAGCAGGCCTCCGAGGTTCGACAGGACCGAGCGGCGCTCGGCGTCGTCCTCGGTGGCCGGCAGGGCACGGCCGAGGACGATCGCCTTCTCGACCGAGGCGGGGTCCGCGCTGTGCCGGGCCACGTGGAACGCCTCCCAGAACCGCTCGGCCGGGTCGTTCGCGGGCCCGCCGGCCACGCGTCAGTCCTCGCTGCCGTTCGAGGTGCCGGCCGGACCGCCGGGCGCCTCGTCCGGTTCGGCGACCGTGCGTTTCGGGGTGTAGCCGCGCTCCGTGGACTCCTGCAGCAGCGCCGCCTCTTCGGGCGAGAGCTCGGGTTCCTGTGCCATCATCGCTCCTCCCCCGGCGGGGTCGCCGGTTCTCCGGCTTCGACGAACTCCAGCACGTCGAAGTCTTCCGCCCGCAGCAGCAGGCCGGCCGTCCCGCGCACGCGCGCGCCGAACGTGCCGTCCGTACCCATCACGCGCGCCGATTCGAGGTACAGCTCGGCCGGGTGGGGGTACGAGGAGGCGTACGACCGGTCGCCGTACCAGCCGCCCGCCCAGTTGCCGTCCTTGAGCCGCACGCGCACGAAGCACGCTTCGCGGTCGCGGAACGCGTGGTCCCAGGCGCTGGGCGTGGGCAGGAACCGGGCCTTGCTCCGCCGCCGGTCCACCAGGGAGACGGCGACCGCCGCCACGGCCGGCACGACGAGGAACAGCGCCGCGGCGACGAAGCCGACCGTTCGCGGCCGTTCCACGAAGCCCTCCCAGCCACCGGTGCCTCGAGCCAGGCGGACCAGCGCCGGTCCCGCCGCCACGGCGTACAGGGCGTCCAGCGCGATCGACGCGACGATCGCCCGCAGCACCCGCTCACCCAGGTCACGCTCACCGGGCACCGGTCCACGGCGGCGTTCCCGGACGAACTGATAGGTGACCCCGGGCAGCACCAGGAGGACGAGCAGAGCGAGTTGCACGACGGTCGCAGGCGCCTGCACTTTCCACCCCCAGGTCTCGCGGGCTCCGCCCGGTCAGGCTACTGGCTCGCGTCCGTGAGCGCTGGCCCCGTGGCGAACGGGACGGCCTCAGACCGGCTTGCGCCACACGGAGATGTGCTTCGTGGAGTCCTGGGTGAACGGGGAGCCGTCCCAGTCCGCGAGGCGGCGTTCCAGTTCGAGCCCGGCGATCCGTGCCATCAGGTCGAGCTCCGCCGGCCAGGCGTACCGGTGCCGGGAGTTGCCGCGGCGGTAGCGGCCGTCGTCGCCGTCGCGGGTGAAGTGGTGCGAGACCAGCATCTGCTCGACCAGGTCGAAGGTGTCGAAGCCGGTGTGCCGCTCGGAGACGTCGAAGGGCACCGCGACCTGGCCGGGCGGCAGGAGCCGCAGCGGCGGCACGCCCAGCTCGATGACGAACCGGCCGCCGGGCTCCAGATGCCGTGCGGCGTTGCGGAAGCACTCGACCTGCTCGTCCTGCGTGAGCAGGTTGGTGATGGTGTTGTAGACGAGGTAGACCAGGGCGAACTCGCCGGGGACGACGGTGGTGGCCATGTCGCCGATGACCACCGGGAGGGTGTGCTCGTCGGCCTTGCGCCGCAGCACCGCCGCCATGTGTTCGGACAGTTCGATGCCCGTCACCGGCACGCCGCGTTCCCGGAGCGGGACTCCCACCCGCCCGGTTCCGATGGCGAACTCCAGCGCCCGGCCGTCTCCGGCGAGTCCGGCGAGGAAGGCGAGGGTCGGTCCGAGAACGGCGTCCGAGAACGCGTCGGTCTTCTCGGCGTCGTAGCGGTCGGCGGTCGCTCGGGTCCACAGCTCACTGCTCGTCACGGGTGGCCACTCTGCCGTGCGCCGGGGGTCGCCGTCGACGCATTTACGTTTCACCGGCTCCGACCGCACGGCCCGGGCGCGGGGTCGCCCCCGTGGTGCGGTGCCCCGCTCCCCCCTCGGACCCGCGTCACGCCAGGGGCAGCGCCTCCCCGTGCTGTTCCGGGGCCCTCGGGCCGAAGATGCGCCGCTCCTCCGCCCGGATCGGTACGTCGTTGATGCTCGCCTCACGCCGGCGCATCAGGCCGGTGGCGTCGAACTCCCACAGTTCGTTGCCGTAGGAGCGCCAGTGTCCGCCGTCCGCGTCGTGCCACTCGTACTGGAAGCGGACGGCGATCCGGTCGTCGCCGAAGGACCACAGCTCCTTGCGCAGCGCATAGTCGAGCTCCCTGCGCCACTTCTCGGCGAGGAACCGCCGGATCTCCGCCCGGCCGGTCACGAAGGTGTCGCGGTTGCGCCACACCGAGTCCTCCGTGTAGGCGAGGGCGACGCGATCGGGGTCACGGGTGTTCCACGCGTCTTCGGCGGCCTGCACCTTCGCGAGCGCGTCGGTCTCGGTGAACGGGGGCAGGGGAGGGCGGACCTGGGGGTCGGGGGTGCGGGACATCAGGGTGTCCTTCCGGGACGTCGGTGTGCACGAGGGGCACGGCAGGCGGTTCCTGCGGGTTGAAACGGTTCCCGCGGTCGAAGGGGTTCCCGCGGTCGAAGGGGTGCTCAGGGCTTGAGGGAGAGCCAGGTGCCGTGGTCCGCGACGCGGAGGGCGGGGGCGAGGCCGGCGTCGTCGAAGGCGAGCTCGATGGCGTCGCGGCCTTCGGTGAAGTGGGCCCAGCCGGTGTAGTGGGCGGGGATGTTGACGGGGGCTCCGAGGATCGCGGCGGCCGCGGCGGCGCGGGCGCCGTCGAGGCTGAGCGGGCGCCGGCGGAACTTGCCGGGGACGCGGGCGGCACCGGCGTGCAGGACGGTCGCGTCGACGGGTCCGGTGCGGCGGGCGATCTCGGTGACGGTGCGCAGGGAGGCGTTGTCGCCGCTGATGTAGACGGTGGGGAGTCCGGTCCCGGTGAGGACGAAGCCGATGACCTGGCAGTTGACCTCGCCGTCCGCGTCCCGTTCACCGTCCTCGGGGCCGTGGACGGCCGGTACGGCGGTGACGGTCAGCTCGCCGCCGTCCGGGCGGGCGAGGGTGTGGGCGTCCCAGGCGGCCAGGCCCTTCGCGGGGGCGCCGAGCCGGTCGGCGCCGCCGGTGGTGGTGAGCAGCAGCGGGGCGGCCAGGGCGAAGGCGCGGCCTCGGTCGTCGAGGTTGTCGGCGTGGTTGTCGTGGCTGACCAGGACCAGGTCGGCGTCGGCGAGCCGGTCCTCGGCGAGGGCCGGGCCCTCGGTCTTGGTCAGCCGGCCGTGCGGGCCCGGGGCGTCGAAGGTCGGGTCGGAGACGATGCGGAGGCCGCCGAGATCGAGGACGGTCGTGGGGCCGCCGACGACCAGGGCCTGGCCTTCGTGGCGGGGAAGGGGAGAAGGTGACGTCATGCTGGTGCGGCTCCTTCGGGGCGGGACGGGGACGGGAAGGCGGTGGGGCGCGGGAGCGCCCCGGCCGGCGCGTCCCTGGAAGTCGACCCCGGGGAGACCGCGGGAGCAAGCGAAAAATGCCGTTCCGGTTGCGGCCGTGCCCCGCCCGGACGGGTGCGGGGAGCCGGGCCGTCGGACACCGAAGGCCCGGCCCGTGAGGGGCCGGGCCTCCGGCGGGGCAGGGGCGCCGGAGGGCCGGCGGGCCTCCGGCGCACCGGCGGTCACACGGTCGACGGCTGGGGCAGGACCTCTCAGACCGTCCCCTCGCGCGTCGGCACCGGTCGGAACGCGCCGCCGTACATCGGCAGTTCGATCTGGTCGCCGTAGCGGGCGAGCTGGGCCCAGGGGCGGTTGATGCCGGCGGAGCCGTACGTGCGGACACGGGTGACGGTGTCGAGGTCGAGGACGTCGACGAGGACCTCCTCGCCGGTGCCGGCCTGCTGGCGGATCGTTCCCTCCGGGTCGACGATGACGCTGGCGCCGACCCCGGCCGGGTCGGCGGCGTTGACGTTGACGACGTACACCTGGTTGGTCCAGGCGTTGGCGCGGGCGCAGACCAGTTCCATCTCTCGGTCGCGGGTGGTGGTCAGCGTCGGCTGGATGATCACCTCGGCGCCCAGCCAGGCCAGCTGGCGCGCCGTCTCGGGGAACGAGCCGTCGTAACAGACGGCGAGGCCCGCGCGGCCGATGCCGGGCAGGTCGAAGACGACGAACTCGCTGCCGGGACGGGTCTGTTCGTACGGCTGCCAGGGGAAGACCTTGCGGTAGCGGGCGGCGATCTCGCCGTCGGGGGAGACGGCGAGGGCGGTGTTGTAGACGTGGCCGTCGTCGGCCTGTTCGTAGACGCTGCCGGGGACCAGCCAGAGGCCGGTTTCGCGGGCCAGGGCGCCGAGCCGGTCCGTCAGCGGTCCGGGGACCGGCACGGCGGCCTCCCGCATCCACCGCGGGCGGGCCTGGAGCAGGGGCGCCTCCGCGCTCAGCAGCAGCTCGGGTACGACGACGAGCTGGACGTGCGGGAAGGTGTCGCGTACCGCGCGGACCTGGTCGGCGAACCGTTCCCAGCTGGCCTGCGGGTCGTGGGCCACGGGGGTGGTCTGGAGGGCGGCGAGGGCGAGGGTGCGCATGGGGGTCAGTTCTCCGTGACGAAGGGGGTGGCGACGGCCGTGCGGCCGTCCTGGAAGAAGCGGCGGTGGCGGGTGCGGACGAACAGCATGACGAGGGCGCCGAGGACGATCGAGCCGATGCCGAGGAGGAAGACCCCGCCGACTCCGCCGAACGAGGTGGAGCCGTAGCCGGGGTCGGCCATGTCGTAGGCGCTGCGGACGAACGCCGCCAGCATCATCAGGCCGCCGGCCGCCGGGAGGACGCCCTTGACCAGCAGGTCGCGCGGGGAGTTCCGCAGCTCCCGGCGGAAGTACCAGACGCAGGCGAAGCCGGTGACGCCGTAGTAGAAGGCGATCAGGAGGCCGATCGACAGGATGGCGTCACCGAGGAAGTCGGCGGAGACCAGGGTGAGCAGGACCAGGGCGACGGCCGCCGCGGTTCCGCAGAACACCGTCCCGAAGGCGGGGGTGCGGAAGCGCGGGTGGACGCGGCCGAAGGCGGCGGGCAGGGCGCCGTGCGCGCTCATCGAGAGCGTGCTGCGGGGTGTGGAGCCCGCGCAGGTCAGCAGGGCGCCGACGGCCGAGACGGCGATGGCGAGCGTGACGACCCTGCTCGCGGCGTCGCCGAGGACGGTGGGGGCGAGGCGGGTGAGGACGTCGGCCGCGTTCCGCTCGTCGCCCAGCCCGAGCCCGCCGGTGCCGGTTCCGGCGAAGGAGATCGCGGCGAAGGCGGTGAAGAGGTAGGTGACGAGCAGGATCAGGGTGGAGGCGACCGCGGCCCTGCCGGGGACGCGGTCGCTGTCGACGGTCTCCTCGTTGAAGGTGATCAGGGCGTCCCAGCCCCAGTAGATGAACAGGCAGAGGAGCACCGCCTCGGCGAAGGAGCCGAAGTCGCCGAAGGCGAAGGGGTCGACCCAGCTCAGGGACGGAGCGGCGGCGCCGTCCCGGGCGAAGGCGGCGATCCCGAAGGCGAGCAGGGCGAGGAGCTGGAGGCCGAGCATCGCGTACTGCACGTGGGCGGCGAGCTGGATGCCCCGGTAGGCGACGGTGACCACCAGGGCGAGCAGGAACACGGCGGCGGCGGTCACGGCCGGGGTGCTGCCGGCCGCCGCGTCGAGCCCGAGGGCGGCGAACAGCGTGGAGGCTCCGACCTGGGCGAGCGCGGTCATCGCGAGGACGGTCGCCACCAGGACCGTCCAGCCCCCCGCCACCCAGCCGACGGCCGGGCCGAACGCCCGCGTGTTCCACACGAAGGTGGTGCCGCAGTCCGGCATGCGCCGGTTGAGCTCGCGGAACGCGAAGGCCGTGAGGAGGATCGGCACGAAGCCCAGGATCAGAGCGGCGGGGGCCTGGTCGCCGGCCACCAGGGTCACCAGGCCCAGGGTGATCGCGATGCTGTAGGCGGGTGCGACGGAGGCGAGCCCGAGGGCGATCGTGGCCAGGAGGCCGACGGAGTCGCTCCGCAGGCCCTTGGCGGCGGGGGGTGCCTCGGACGGTGGAACGGCGGACGCGCTGGTCATGAGGGCCCTCCGGGGGATGGGGTACGGACATGCCGCATTCGTTAAACAGAGATTTAAGGAATCGGCTTCAACGCAGTCAAGGGCTGGCGATGTATCTTTTGGTCTCGGTTCAGTCCACGGGATGACGGAGGAGCTCGGTGGCGCGGAACAAGGACCAGGAGGCCCGGCGCGCCCAGCTGGGCGAGGCCGCGGCACGCGCCCTGCTCAACCGGGGACTCGACGGGCTCCGCCTGAAGGACGTCGCCGAGGAGGCCGGGGTCACCCCCGCGGCGGTCCTGTACTACTACGAGGACCTCGACGCCCTGATGTACGAGACCTTCCAGCAGGCGATCGAACGGTTCTGCCGGGAGCGCGAGACGGCGGCGGAGCGGGAGGCGGACGCGCGCGACCGGCTGCGCAGCTGCATCGCCTCCGGGGTGGCGTCGGGCCCCCAGGACCGGCTGCCCCGGCTGCTCTTCGAGTACTGGCCCCGTACGCTCCGCGATCCCAAGGCCGCCGCCCTGGACAGCGCTCTGACCGAGCGTCAGATCAGCGTCTATCAGGGGATCCTGGTACTCGGTGAGGCTCAGGGCCACTTCACCCTGACGGACCCGGCCCGTCTGATCGCCGCCAACTTCGTGGCGATGGAGGACGGTTACCAGATGGACGTCCTCGCCGGACGCCGCTCGCCCCGCGAAGTGATCACGGCCCTGCACTCCTACGCCCGCGCCGCGACCGGCCACCTCCCGGACGGACCCTGACGCCGCCACGCCCCTCTTCCCGACGGCCGGGTGGGGCCGGGGGGAGCGCGTGGCCTCGCCGTCGGCAGTGACCGAGCCGGGCGCCTCGATCGAGAGAACATCTCGATCGAGAGAACATACGGACGCGGTCACCTTCGGCACGACCGGCTCCACCGGCCGCTCCCCATCGCCGAACTGCCCGCTCGGGGTCGGCGGGGGGGGCGGCGGCCGTGCGCGACGCCTGTATCCGGCGTCACCGGCTCACCGTTCTCGGACCTCCACACGGAGAGGCCGGAACCCAGGGAGTCCCCGCCCCGCCCCAGGCCGGGGCACGGCGAGGAACGGGGACCGCCCTCACGGGGCCGGGGCTGTCGGTCCCCGGTGTTAACGTCGCCGCCATGGCAAACCGTTCGTATCTCTATTCCGCAGACTCGATGCCGGACGAGGCGGGGACCCCCCGGCGGATCCGATGCATATCGGAGCACAACTGGGACGTCCCGCTCGCGCACAAGCTCCTGGCGGGGCGCGGGACGACGGTCGTCCCGTCCATGATCTGGAACCCTCCGGTCGGCATCGCCGCGGACTACGCCGATGGGGCGGCCCTGCTCCGCGAACTCCTGCGCGTGGTCGGCGAGGGCCTGGAGGGCGACGCCGAGTTCGCCGAATGCGTCACCAGGACCACGGCCCACCTCGAGAAGCAGCAGGCGAAGTTCTTCGTCCTCGAGGCCGGGGAGATCGTCTCGATGACGGACGACGATCCGGTGGCGAGCGTGCGGCGTCTGGCGTCCGAGGAGATCCCCGGCGCCGTCGCCGAGGCCGAGGCGGCGATCGCCGGCCGGAACGGCGACTGGCTCGACTCGGTCCGGACCGACTGGCAGAGGCACTTCGCGTCCTTCTACAGCGAGGCGCTCTACTTCTCCTTCCCCGGCTGACCGGGCCCGCCTTCCGGCCGCCGCGGGGAGGGTCTCGCCCCGCGGCACTTCAAGGCCTGGGCCATCGGCGCCGTCCGGTGGCGAGAACGGCGCCCTCGTCACCGGCCCCCACCCGTCCGAGGCCGAGGTCGACCCCGACCTCATCAACGCCTGCGAGGAGACCGTCACCGCCCTGCCCGGCGCCTCGTTCTTCGATTCTGCCCCGCCCTTCGGCGTGATCCGCGGCGGCAACGTCGACACCGCCGCCCTCGGCGCCCTGCAGGTCTCGGCCACCGGCGACCCGGCCGACCCGATGGTCCCCGGCAAGATGGTCAAGGGCATGGGCGGCGCCATGGACCTCGTCCACGGCGCGCGCAAGGTCGTCGTGCCGAGGGAGCACACCGCGAAGGACGGCACCCCGAAGACCGTGGAGGACTGCCCCCTCCCGCTCACCGGCCGCCGCCGCGTCGACCGGATCACCACCCACCTCGGCGTCCTCGACGTCGCCGCCCGCCGACCGCCCTCCCGGCCGTGCCGGTCCGCTCCCACACCTCGCGTTCCGCCCGGAGGCGGCCGCACGGGGCGAGCACAAGGTCACTCAATCATTGAGATACATTCTCTTTGAGATACCTTTACTCAACCGCCCCTCGTTAGGGAGTCGATGAACAGCGCGCGCCGACCGGTCCGATGGCTGGTCCCCCTCGTCCTCGTGATCGTCTGGCTCGGCCTCGGAGGAGCCTTCGGCTCCTACGCGGGCAAGCTCGGCGAGGTCTCCACGAACGACCAGGCTGCCTTCCTGCCCCAGAACGCCGAGTCCACCAAGGTGATCGCACAGCAGAAGGCGTTCGCCCAGGAGGAGACCCTTCCCGCCGTCGTCGTCTGGACCGTGCCCGACGGCGCCGACGTCTCGGACGCCCAGCAGAAGGCGGCCACCGCCGCCCTGCGGTCGCTGGCGGACGCCGAGGGCGTCGACGGGACGCCCTCGCCCGCCTTCCGCTCCGAGGACGGAAAGGCCCTGCAGGGTGTCGTGCCCCTCTCGCCGGACCTCGGGGAACGACTCGGTGAGGTCCTGGACGGCATCGAGCGCGCGGCGGCCGAGGTGCCGGACACCCGGGCCCAGCTCGCCGGGCCCGCGGCGACCCAGGGGGATCTGGGAGAGGCGTTCGCCGGAATCGACGGGCTCCTGCTCGGGGTGGCGCTGGCCGCCGTCCTGCTCATCCTGCTGCTCGTCTACCGGAGCGTCCTGCTCCCCTTCCTGATCATCATCAGCGCCGTCTTCGCGCTCGGAGTCGCCGGCGCGATCGTGTACGTCCTCGCCGACAACGACGTCGTCCGCGTCGACGGCCAGGTCCAGGGCATCCTGTCCATCCTGGTGATCGGCGCGGCCACCGACTACGCGCTCCTCCTCACCGCCCGTTTCCGCGAGGAGCTCGCCGCCGGCCGGGACCGCTCCGCCGCCGCCTGGGCCGCCACCCGGGGCTCCTTCGAGGCCATCACCGCCAGCGCCGCGACCGTCGCCCTCGGCCTCCTGGCCCTCCTCCTCAGCGACCTGACCAACAACAGGGCCCTCGGACCGGTCGGCGCGATCGGCGTCGTCTGCGCCGTCCTGACGACCCTCACGTTCCTGCCCGCCGTCCTCGCGCTGATGGGCAGGACCGCGTTCTGGCCGGCCAAGCCGAAGTCGGCCGACGCCGAGACG
The DNA here is from genome assembly GCF_043084305.1 of Streptomyces sp. NPDC014656. Taxonomy (NCBI): domain Bacteria; kingdom Bacillati; phylum Actinomycetota; class Actinomycetes; order Kitasatosporales; family Streptomycetaceae; genus Streptomyces; species Streptomyces sp. NPDC014656. Next base: position 436,436 of record NZ_JBIBZN010000005.1, on the reverse strand, counting down.
GGCGGTCACGGCGTCTGGCGGCGCGTCGCCCACTGGGTCGACGCCCGCCCCCGCCGGCTGTGGATCGTCACCACCGGCTTCCTGCTGGCCGGCGCGGCGTTCTTCCCCGCCCTGCAGTCGAAGGGCGTCCCCCTGGACGAACTGTTCGTCAACGACGCCCCGTCCGTCGCCGCCCAGCAGACGCTGGGCCGGCACTTCCCCGGCGGCTCCGGCCAGCCCGCGGTCATCATCGCCGACGCCGCGAGCCGGACCGCGGTGCGGGAGGCGGCGGCCGCGACGCCCGGGGTGGCCGACGCGCGGGTGGCCACCAGCACCCCCGGCGGTCAGCCCCTGGTCGTCGACGGCAGGGTCCGCATCGACGCCACCCTGGCCGACGCCCCCGACAGCGACGCGGCCAAGCGGACCGTCCGGGACCTGCGCGAGCGGGTGCACGCCGCCGACGCGGACACCTTGGTGGGCGGTTACACAGCGCAGCAGTACGACACGCAGCGCACCGCGGAACACGACAAGAACCTGATCATTCCCGTCGTCCTGGCCATCATCCTCGTCATCCTGGTCGTCCTCCTCCGGTCCCTGCTCCTGCCCGTCCTCCTGGTGGCCACCGTCGGTCTGAACTACCTGGCGACCCTCGGCATCGCGGGACTGGTCTTCGAGCACGGCTTCGGCTTCTCCGGGACGGACGCCTCCGTACCCCTGTACGGATTCGTCTTCCTCGTGGCGCTCGGAGTCGACTACAACATCTTCCTCATGTCCCGGGTGCGCGAGGAGACCCTGCGGCTGGGCACCCGGCAGGGCATGCTGCGCGGGCTCATCGCCACCGGCGGTGTGATCACGTCGGCGGGAGTGGTCCTCGCGGCGACCTTCGCGGCCCTCATCGTCATCCCCCTCGCCTTCCTGGCGCAGATCGCCTTCATCGTCGCCTTCGGCGTGCTCCTCGACACGATCGTGGTGCGGTCGCTCCTGGTGCCCGCCCTGGTACGCGACATCGGCCCGAAGGTCTGGTGGCCCAGCCGGCTCGCGCACGAGGCCGCCCCCGAGAACCCCGACCTCGACGTCCCCCGCTCACCCCGCTGACGATCCCGGGTCCTCGGCCGTCTCCACGACCGGTCACCGACCCGGCCGACGGTTCCGGGAGGGCCCTGAGCACGGCCCCCCTCCTCCCGGCACCGCCGAGGGCCGTCCGCCGCGCGCCCCGCGTGCGGCGGACGGCCCTTCCCGCGCCGGGCCGCGCCCGCCGGGTCCTACCGGCGTCCCGGGTCCGCGTGGGGCCCCTTCCCCGTCCCGGGCCTCGCCGACAGCACGAGGTGGGCCACTTCCCCGGGCAGGCACAGCGCCGCGGGGCCTTCCATCGGCACGACCCAGAACGCCGCGCAGCGCGGGTCGCGTTCGGTCAGTTCGGTCGCCGGCACGCCGAGCAGCGTGTCGTGCCCCAGGCACTCCGCTTCCGGAAGGTTCCACATGCGTGCCGTGCTCACCGGGGTCAGGGCGTAGAACTGGCGTCCGCCCTCGTCGTAGAAGACCGGCCCGCCGGCCAGCGCCTCCCTCAGGAAGGCCGCGACGCCCCGGCGGTCTTCCGTACCGGCGGCGCGGTGAACGATGTCCGCCGGCACGCGCACCGCGGAGAACAGGACTCCGCAGCGCAGGAGGGCCACGCCGAAGACGGCCCATTCCCGCCTGGCCGTACGGCTGTCCGCGGCGGCCAGCAGCAGCCAGGTGGCGGCGGCCAGTTCGCGTTCCTGGCGCGTGTGGACGAGCGTGCGGGGCGGCGCCGGTAATCCGCAGTCCTCTTCGTCGCAGCCGTTCTCCATGGTCGACATGCTCAGCTCTCCCCGTCGTGCCTGACATGACCTGCCGGGGGCACGGTCTCCCCCGGCCGGAGAGACTATCCCCGCAGGCGGCGAAACGGTTCGCCTCACGGGCCGGGCCGCCCGGAAGGATGACATGCCGCCGTGGACGTTTGGTCCGTGGACGTTCGGCGAGGAGCGGCCCTGCCGCGCGATCCGCCGTGTGCGGGAGGCGGCCGGCCGTCCGCTCTCACACGCCGTCCTCCATGCGGCGGAGCCAGGTGGTGAGCAGCGATTCGAGGCTCTCGGCCTCATCGGGTGTCAGCAGGTCCAGCAGATGGCGTTCGTTGCGCATGTGGTCGGTGAACGCCCGGTCGATCAGTTCGCGGCCCGGCCCGGTGAGGGCGACGACGCGGCCGCGCCGGTCGCCCTCCGCCCGGCGGCGGGTGACGAGACCGGCCCGCTCCAAGCGGTCGATCCGTTTCGTCATCGCGCCCGTGGTGACCATGGTGTGTTCGGCGAGCTCGCCGGGTGCCCGCTCGTAGGGCTCGCCGGCCCGGCGCAGGGCGCACAGGACGTCGAACTCCCCTTCGCTGAGGCCGTGGCGGGCGTAGACGCGGCAGAGCTCCTCGGTGAGCCCGCCGGCCAGGCGGTGCAGCCGGCCGATCACCCCCTGCGGGGAGACGTCGACGTCAGGCCGCTGCCGACGCCAGTCGGCCTGGATGCGGGCCACGTGGTCCAGGGGTTCCCGGTCGTCGTCCATGACACCACGATACCTTCCCGGGAAGGTATATTAGCTTCCATGGAAGCTAATATACGGTGGATGGCGCTGACCGCGGTCGCGCCGGTGGCCTGGGGGACCAACTACTTCGTCACGCACGAGTTCCTGCCCACCGGCCACCCGCTGTACGGAGCGGCGTGGCGCGCCCTGCCCGCCGGCCTCGTCCTGATGGCCCTGTGCAGGCGGCTGCCGCGCGGCGCGTGGTGGTGGCGGTCCGCCGTACTGGGCCTGCTCAACGTGAGCGTGTTCTTCGTCCTCGTCTACGTCGCCTCCCAGACCCTGCCGACGAGCCTGGCCTCGACCGTCATGGCGGTGTCCCCGCTGGCGATGATGCTCATCGCCTGGCCCCTGGTCTCCGAACGCCCCCGGGCCGCCCACCTGGCCGGTGCCGGGCTCGGCCTCGCCGGGGTGTGCCTGATGCTGCTCACCGGTACGGAAGGAGTGAACGTACGGGGCGTCCTCGCGTCGGCCGGCGCCATGCTCGTCTCGGCCTTCGGCCACATCCTGACCAAACGCTGGAACACCGGCACCGACACCGGCGCACTCGCCTCGACCGCCTGGCAGCTCACCGCCGGCGGCCTGCTGCTGCTCCCCGCGGCGGCGGTCGTGGAGGGGCCTCCCCCCGCGCTCTCCGCACCGGCGCTCCTCGCGTTCGCCTACGTCGCCCTGGTCGCCACCGCGCTGGCCTTCACCGTCTGGTTCGCCGGACTGCGGCGCCTGCCGGCGGGAACCGTGGGCCTGCTCGGACTGCTCAACCCCGTCACAGGCGTCCTGCTCGGCACGATCGTCGCTTCCGAGGCGCTGACCGTCCGACAACTGGGCGGACTGGCACTGGTCCTGGCGGGAGTGCTCCTCGGCCACGCGACCCGGCGCGCCGGGGCCGAGCCGGTCCGCCGGTCCGCCGGCGCGGGGAGCGGAGGCGTCCGGTGCCGCCGCGGATGAGGCGCCGACAGCGGCGCCGGGGTGGCCCGACCGCGACCGCGGCCCTTGGTCAGCGACCCCGCCTCCCCTAAGATGTATTAGGTGAAGACCTCTACTGCCCCTTACCTGATGCGTGCCGGCTCGCCGCCCGTGGAGACCTACCTCCGGCTGAGGGTGGCCTCGGGGCTGAGTGCGAAGACCGTGGAGGCCGCGGAGGCGGGCCTGCCGAACACCTGGCACGGCGTGACGGTGCTGTGCGGGGACGAGCCGGTCGGAATGGGCCGCGTCGTCGGAGACGGCGGCTGCGCCTTCCAGATCGTCGACATCTGCGTCGTGCCCGAGCACCAGGGCCGAGGACTGGGCAAGCGGATCATGACGGAGCTGGTCGGCGAACTGGAGCGGCGCGCGCCGGACGGCGCCTACGTCTCGCTCATCGCCGACGGAGACGCCCCGTTCCTGTACGAGAAGTTCGGATTCAGGCACACGGCTCCCGCGTCGGTCGGCATGCACCGCACCGTGTGACGAAGCCCCACCGGGCCAGGCGATCAGGGCCTGGCCGGCGGGGCTTCGGGGCGCGGGGCGTCAGCGGAGGCGGCGGGCCCGCAGCACGACGTCGTGGGTGTGATGGGCGCCCGCTCCGCCCTCGGGCAGCACGCGGGGCCGCTCCTCGTCCACCTCGATCCGCCAGTCCTCACCGAGGAGCGCGGCGACCATCGAGGGCCAGACGTAGTCGGCGGGGTCGAAGGCGCCGTCCTGGCCGGGGCGGTGCTCGTCCATGCCCGCGTGGTGGACGAGCAGCAGGACCCCGCCGGGCGCGACGGCGTCGAGCAGGGCGTGCTCGGCCGTCGCCCCCGGGGTTCGGAGCAGCGCCGGGTACTGCGCGGAGACCAGGTCGAAGGAGGCGGGCGGGAGCGCCGCCTCGGTCAGTCCGGCGTGCACCCAGCGCACCTTGACGCCGGCGTCCCGCGCATGGGCGGCGGCCCGGGCCAGCGCCACGCCCGAGACCTCCAGGGCGGTGACGTCCCAGCCGGAGCGGGCGAGCCAGATGGCATCCGCGCCCTCCCCGCACCCGACGTCGAGCACGCGCCCGGCCGGGAGGCCGGCGGTCTCCGCGACGAGCGCCCCGTTGGGCTGCCCGCTCCAGAGCTGCGTGCGCTCGGAATAGCGGCTGTCCCACTCGTCGCGCACGGCGGGGTCGCCGACGTAGCCGTCGGCGAAAGGGGCGCTGTCGGTGGGGAGGGCTTCTGCTGCGGTGTCGTCGGCCATGGCCCCACCGTCGTCCAGCGCCCCTCCCCCTGGCCAGTCCTGTTGCCGGAACGGCAAAAGCACGGACCCTTCCCCGGCCTCGCCGGCCGCCTCGACGACGGCGTCGGGCAGGTCGCGCGCCCCGCACGCCAACCGGCCGGTCCTCCCCGCCGCCGGGTCCGGCAGGCGCACCAGTACGCCGGAGGGGCCGCCGGGGCGAAGGCGGGGCCGCGCGACCACGGTGCGGGGAGGGAAGCGGGCAGCGCGCCGTCCCGTCGCCCCCGTCGTCCCCTCCGGCTCCCGGCCGCCCGACCCGCGCAGCCCGTGCCCGGCCCGTCGCTCAGCCGTCCGCAGGGGCGCGGTTCAGGTGCTCGGCGCGGGACTGGAGGACGTCCACGGCCTCGTGAACCGGGCAGCCGAGGCGGTCTCGGAACGCCTCGACGGCCTTGACGGTCGCGCCGCCGAGGATCTCCTCGTCCGCGAAGGAGAGCGGGCCCGCGGTCCAGGGGGCGGAGGCGGCGTCCCCACCGGGCCGGCCGGCGTCGGTCAGGGTGACGAGCAGGCGGCCGTCCGAGAGCGCCACCGCCACGTCGGCGCCACGGGCCGCCTTCTCCGCGAAGGCGGCGGGCGCGGTGCGGTCCAGGAGGAAGACGAAGTGCTGGGCCGTACGCCGGCGCCACTCGTCGGGCTCTCCGTCGGCGTCCAGGCGCAGGTTGGAGTGCCAGGCCGCCTGGGCGAGAACCGAGACGAGCAGTCCGAGGAAGTCCGCCTCCAGCAGGTCGTCCGCGTGCTCGATCAGGATCGCGAGGTCCTGGTTGCCGTGGCCGGGGCCGTGCCAGTCCTGGAGGCAGTCCACGAGCGCGTCCCAGTTGTGGCCGAAGTGGCCGGGGAACGACAGTTCGCGGGCGAAGGCGCGGAAGACGGACGCCGGATCCCGCAGGTGCCGGCCGTCCAGCCGCAGGACCAGGCCGTTCCGCCGCACGAGCGCGGCCGTCTCCGATGCCGGCCAGCGGTCGGCCGGGGAGGTGAACACGACCCACGGGGATCGGGGTTCCGTCAGAGTGGGCGCGGTGGTCATGGCCGGGATCCTCGCACGGCCCCTTCTCCGACGGCCTCGGGTCGCGCCCTGTCGCCGCCGGCTGGTGCGCCCGGGCCCACACCTGCGGCGCGTTCCCCTCGGCCCGTTCAGCCCACTCGGCCCGCTCGGCCGGCGGGCCCCGGTAGGCCCCGGCGGGCCCGGCGGGCGAGACGTCGAGCCGTGTGAGGAGAAACAAGTTCCCCCGTCCGCCACCAGGCCCTACTGTCAGGTAACTTGAGCGTGCCTCCGCACGGCCACGCCTTCGACCAGGGACGGGACATGCCTGCTTCCACGACTTCCGCCCGGCTGCTCAGCGGTCTGCTGATCGGTGCCGGCGTCGCCCACTTCGCCGCTCCGCGGCAGTTCGACGCCATCGTGCCCCGGAGCCTGCCCGGCTCGCCCCGGACGTGGACCCATCTGAGCGGCGTCGCCGAGATCGCCGTCGGCGCGGCGATCGCAGCGCCCCGCACCCGGCGGGCCGGCGCGCTGGCCGCGGCCGGGCTGTTCACCGCCGTGTTCCCGGCCAACGTGAAGATGGCGTACGACTGGCGCCACCGGCCGGCGCCGCTCCGCGCGGCGGCGCTGGCCCGGCTCCCGCTCCAGGCCCCGCTCGTGCTCTGGGCGCTGCGGGTCGGCCGGGCGGGGCGGCCCGACAGCTGACGGACCCGTCCGGCGCCGCCTGCCGGCCCGTCCCCGCCGGTGGCCCGAAGGGGCGGCGGCGCGGGGACGCCAGGCGGCCGGCGCCCCTGCCCTCCCCCCGCCGGTTCAGCGCACCGGGCGGTAGGTCGCGATGATCACCCCGCTGCCGGTCGGCTGGGCGCTGACGAGTTCGAGCCTCTTCATCGGGGCGTCGTCGGCGAACAGCTTCCTGCGGCCCTCCCCGGCCACCACCGGGTGGATCAGCAGCACGAGCTCGTCCAGCAGGTCGAGGTCCAGCAGCGAGCGCACCAGCGTCGGGCTGCCCGCGACGGTGATGTCCTTGCCTTCGCCCGCCTTGAGCCCGTTGACCGCGGTCACGAGGTCGCCCTTGACCAGCGTGCTGTTCGCCCAGTCCTCGACGGTGTCCAGCGTGGAGGAGACGACGTACTTGGGCGACTCGTTGATCCACTTGGCGAAACCGGCGTCCTCGCCGCTGGTCACCGTCGGCCAGTAGCCGGCCCACTCGCCGAAGGTCACCCCGCCCAGCAGGATCGTGTCGGCCGTCTCCAGCGTTCCCGCCAGCGCCGCGCCCATCTCCTCGTCGAACGCGAACTGCCACTCGTTCGGCGACTGGACGACGCCGTCGAGCGAGACGAACAGACCCGAGACGACCTTGCGCATGTTTCCTCCATGACGGTTCCCGAGGGCCCTTCGACCGCCCCGGTCGGGGCGGACCGGCCCTTCGGCCACAGAGGGAACACTAGGCGGGCGTCCGGGACCGGGTCTTGTACAGAAGCGACAGCGGTTCCCCCGGATCCGGCGTGCCGAGCTGGGTCGCGGTCCGCCCCACGTACCGCTTCAGGGACCGTGCCAGGTGCGGCTGGTCGAAGTACCCCAGCAGGTGTACGGCCTCCTGGGCCGCCGTGCCCTCCTGGATCATCACGGCCGCCCGGCGTGCCCGGTCGATCTGCCGCACGGCGCCCTGGGTCAGGCCGGTCGCCGCCACGAAGCGCCGTTGCAAGGTCCGTTCGGAGACGTCCGGAGCGGTTCCGCCGAGCACCGCGGGGACCACCGGGTCCGCGTCCACGATGCCCTCCCGCGCCATCCGGCGTACGAACGCCTCGGCGTTGTCGTAGTCGGGGACGTGCCAGGCAGATCCCTTCAGCCACACCGAACGCCGCGTCACGTCGGGTATCTGCGCGGTGCCGCCCACCAGGCGGCTGATCGGAAGGTGGGGCATCGACGTCCCCAGCGCGAAGCTGATCCCGAAGAACTCGGCGTCCTCCGGGACCGGCGCGACGGACGCCTTCGCCTCCGGCCCCAGCACCGCCGCCCGCACCTCGCCCCGGTGCCGCCAGAACACCAGCTCCCAGTGCGGCGTCGCGACCGACATCATCCGGCCGACGTCGTCGCTCCGGCTGCGCCACACCCGCTCGACGAACGGCAGCTCCGAATGCCGGCTCTCGATCGCCAGACCCATCCGAGTCCCCTCCTCGCCCGACCGCACGACCCGCGCGGGACCACCGGTTCCGCGGCCCGGCGTCGATCCCCGGGCGCGGCACAGGCAGTATCACCCGGCCCGCGCGTTCCGCGGCACGAGACGGCTCGGACGACACCCGGTCCGGCACGCCTCCCCCATCCGAGGGGACATCAGCCACGTCGGACAGGCCCCGAGGAAGATCGACCCTCGACGCCGGCCTCGATCCCGGCCTCGACGTCGACCGGCACGGCTTCCGTGGTGGTGCTCGCCCTCGTCGTCGGCGGCGGTGTCTTCCCGCTGGTGACGCGCGTGCTCGGTACGGGCACCGATTCCCCGTCGAGTCGAAACGCGTGGGGCACGCCGTTCTCGGGCTCGCCTGCGTGGCCGGCGGGTTCGCCGTGGCGGCCGCCTGACGCGTGCGGTCCGGCCCCGCGCGGGGAGCGTCCCGACCCGGGCGGGGAGCGGGCCGCCGTCCGGCGGGGCTCCGGTTCCTCCCGGCCCGTGGGGCCGGGAGGTCAGACGAGGTCGCGGTGGCGGCCCACCTTGGTGGAGAGGAGGTAGAGCGGGGGCAGGAGGGCGGCGGCGCAGACGGCCCAGAGGGCGGTGTGGGCGCCGGCGTGGGTGGCGAGGAGGCCGGCGGTGAGCGCGCCGAGCGGCATCGCGCCCCAGGAGACGAAGCGGACCGTGGCCATGACCCGGGACAGCAGCTCCGGGGGCGACTGGGTCTGCCGGTAGGTGCGGGTGGTGATCGAGCCGATGACGGTGCCGAAGGCGAAGCCGGCGTTGCCCAGGGCGAACCAGTACGCGTCCCCCGCCGAGGTGGTCAGCGGGGCGAGCAGGAGCAGCGCGCCGCCGGTCAGGTCCGCCAGGATGATGCCCCGCGCGGTGCCGGTCCGGGTGGTCACCCGGACCGCGACGGCGGCGCCGGCGAGCGCGCCGACCCCGTCCATGGCGAGGACGAGACCGAGCTGCACGGAGTCGAGGCCGGCCTCGCGGACGAGGTAGAGGGGGGTGAGGGCGACGAGGGCCGCGTTGAGGAAGTTGGCGGCGGTCGCCCAGATCATGCAGGGCCTCATGACCGGGTGTCCGGTGACGTACCGCCAGCCCTCGCGCATCAGCCGCAGCGCGCTCTCGCCGGTGCGGGGCGCGGGGCGGCTCTCGGGGAGGGTGCGCAGCAGCACGGCGGAGGCCAGGTAGCTGGCGGCGTCCACGACGAGCGCGCCGACGGGGCCGGTCGCGCCGATCAGGACGCCGCCGAGGGAGGGGCCCGCGGTGTCGGTGACGGCGTGGGTGCCGGACATGACGCTGTTGCGGGCGGCCAGTTCCCGGGCCGGGACGACGGCGGGCAGGAAGGTCGAGTTGCCTATGTCGAACAGCACCGTCGCCGCGCCGGTGACGAGCGCCGCGAGCAGCAGGTGCGGATAGGTGAGGGTGCCGAGCCACCACGCGAGCGGCAGCGATCCGAGGGCCGCGAACCGTACGAGGTCGAGCGCGACCTGGAGCCGGCGCAGCGGTACGCGCTGCGCGACGACGCCCGCCGGGAGGCTGAGCAGCAGCCAGGAGACCTGGCCGGCGGCGGCGAGCAGGGCGACCTCGAAGGCGCCGGCGTCGAGGACGGTGAGGGCGACGAGCGGCAGGGCCAGCGCGGTGACGGCGGTGCCCGCGCCGCTGACGGTGGCGGCGCCCCAGTAGCGCCAGAAGACGTCCGGTGGCGAGGTCTCCTGTTCGTCGTCGGGCCGGTCGTGCTTCGGGATCGCTCGCGTTCCGCTCATGCGGCGCCCACCCCCTGCTTCTAGTCAGTCTCTTTTGGGAACCCACTTGTTCCGAGTGAGTTTCTATCGGGAACCGACCTGATGGCGCAAGATGGTCCCGATGAGCGCCGCCGTGCGCGCAGGAGTGGAGACGCTGTGATGAGGTCGGTGCCCGAGCGGGACGCGGCGTGCGCGATCGCGCAGGCGGCGGCGGTGGTCGGCGACTGGTGGAGCCTGCTCCTGATCCGGGAGACCGCGCGCGGGCACCACCGGTTCGACGCGCTCCAGGAGGAGCTGGGGATCTCCCGGAAGGTCCTCACCGAGCGCCTGGCCCACCTGGTGGAGACGGGGGTCCTGGAGAAGGTCCCGTACCAGGAGAGGCCGGTGCGGCACGAGTACCGGCTGACGGAGAGCGGGCGGGGCCTGCTGCCGGTGCTGCTGTCGATGCAGGACTGGGCGGACCGCTGGGTCTTCGGCGACGGCTCGCTCAGCGGCACCGCCGACGGGGCGGGCGCGGAGGCGCGGCGCGTCGCGGGGCTGGCGGGCGAGCGGCTGCCGCACCTGGAGCTGCCGGGCCACCCCGGCGGCGCGCCGGTGGACCCGGTGGCCGGCGGGGCGGCCACCGTCCTGTTCTGCTATCCGGCGACCGGGTCCCCCGGCCCCCTGCCGGACGGCTGGGCGGGCATCCCCGGCAGCGTCGGCTGCACGCTGGAGAACCGGCTCTTCCGGGACGCATACGAGGACTTCCGCGCGGCGGGCGCGGAGGTGCGCGGCGTCAGCACCCAACGCCCGGACGAGCAGCGGGTGTTCGCGGTCGAGGAGGGCCTCCCCTTCACCCTCCTCTCGGACGTCGACCTGCGCCTCGCCGCCGCCCTGCGCCTGCCCACCTTCCGCGCCGGGCAACTGCTGCGCCTGAAGCGGGCGGTGCTGGTGGTGGACCGGGACCGCGTCGTGCGGCACACCCGCTTCCCCGTGACGGACATCCCTGCCGCCGTGGACGAAGCCCTGAGGGAGGTGCGGCGCCTGGCGGCGGAGGCCTGACGGGCACCCCCGTACCGGACGGGCGCCCGACGGGCACCCCCGCGGCGGACGGATGCCGCCCCGGTCGGCCGCCCCCGCCGCCGGGAGCGGGAAGCGGGAGGCCCGGGGCAGGGGAACCCCTTAACGAATATGATTTTCATTCTGTTAGGGTCGGGGCTCCGCTTCCGCACTCCCTGAGGATCTCCATGTCTCGCCCGCCCGGGAACACCCCCCACACCCGCCGCCGCGGCCTCACCGCCCTCCTCGCCACCGCCACGGCCTCGGCCCTGCTGGGCGGCTGCTTCGCGGGCGGCGCGACACCGGGTGACGGCGGGGGCGGGGGCGACGGCAAGCGGATACGGGTGGCGATGATGCAGCCGCCGAGGTCGGGGCTCTCGCCGCTCTCCGACGACGCCTTCAAACTGTCGCGCTGGTGCACCGCGGAGACGCTCGTCCGGCTGGACCCCGACGGCGACGCCCTCCCCTCCCTGGCGACGGACTGGCGGCAGGAGGGCCGGACCTGGACGTTCACCCTGCGCGAGGGCGTCACCTTCCACGACGGCAGCCCGCTCGCCCCCGCCGACGTCGTCCGCTCGCTCTCCGCCGCCGCGACGGCCTCCCCCAAGCCGCGGATCCTCGACGGCGTCGACCTCACCGTCCGGGCGGACGGCCCCCGCTCGGTGACCGTGACCACCACCCGGCCCGACCCCCTCGTGCCGCACCGGCTCAGCTCGCCGCAGCTGTCGATCCTGGCGGCCAGGGCGTACCGGGGACGGACCGTCGACCCGGTCGGCGCCGGCACCGGACCGTTCGTGCTCGTGCGCGCCGACGGCACCGCGTCGGCGACCCTCGACCGGTACGACCGCTACTGGGGCGGCCGGGCCGAGGCCCCGGGCATCGACGTGCGCTACGTGCCCGACGGCACCGCTCGGGCCGCCGCGCTGCGCAGCGGAGAGGCGGACATCGTCGAGGCGGTGCCCGTCTCCCAGGCCGGACTGCTGGACCCGGACCTCGTCACCGAGGTGCCGATGCCCCGGACCAACACCCTGTACCTGAACACCGAGCGCGGCGCCTTCCGCGATCCGGCGCTGCGGGCCGCCGCCCGCGAGGCCGTCGACGCGCGGAGCATCGTGGCGGGAGTGTACGAGGGCCGGGCGGACCGGGCCGGCGGGCTGCTGGGACCGGCGCTGCCGTGGGCGGCGGAGCTGCGCACCCCGGTCCGGCGCACGGCGGCCAAAGACCCCAAGGGCGCCAGGATCACCATCGGCACGTTCACGGACCGGGCCGAGCTGCCCGAGGTCGCCCAGCTCCTCCAGCAGCAGCTGCGCGGGGCGGGGTTCGAGGTCGAGCTGGACGTGCGGGAGTACGCGCACATCGAAGCCGACGCCCTGGCCGGGAAGTTCGACGCCTTCGTCCTGTCGCGGGCCACCGTGCTCGACTCCGGCGACCCGGCCGCGTACCTGTACAGCGACTTCGCGGGCGACGGGTCCTTCAACCTCTCCCGGCTCTCCGATCCCGCCGTCGACTCGGCGCTCGCCACCGCGTCCTCGACGGCGACCGGCGAGGCGCGCAGGAAGGCCGTCGTCGCCGCCGAGAGCGCCGTGCTCGCCACCGACGCGGCCGTGCCGCTGCTGCACGAGCGGGTGATCCAGGGCGACGCCGAGAACGTGGTGGGCGCCGCGCACGACCCCCGCGAGCGCGAACTCGTCACCGTCGACACCCACGTCCGGTGAAGACGCCCGCCCTCCGCGAAGGGTCCGGCCGCATCCCCCCGGCCGCGCCCCCGAAGCCTCCCGCCGCCCCTCCGCGCGCGCCTTCGGCCGCGGCCGTACGGGCGGGGGCCGCGCGGCTCGCCGCCCTGGCCGCCGTCGTCGCCGCGGTCGGACTGCTGCCGTGGCTCTCCGGCCGGGACCCGGCGCTCACGGTGCTGCGCGCCCGGTCCGCCGAGCAGGCCCCGACGCCCGAGGCGCTCGCCGCCGTCCGCGCCGGGCTCGGCCTGGACGCGGGCCCCGCCGGCCTGCTCGGCGGCTGGCTGGTCCGGCTGCTCCACGGCGACCTGGGCGTGTCCTGGGTGTCGGGCACCGGGGTACTGCCGACGGTCGCCGCCGGGCTCGGGGTGTCCCTGACCCTGATGGGGGCGGCCCTGGCGGTCGCCCTCCTCGTCGCGACGCCGCTCGCCGCGCCGGCGCTCCTGCGGGGCCGGGCCACGGGCGGGACGGTCGCGGCGGTCCTCGCGGCCGTGCCCGAGTTCCTGCTCGCCCTGGTGCTCCTGCTCACGGCCGGCGTGTGGCTGGGGTGGCTGCCCACCTCCGGCTGGGCGGGCCCGGCCCACCTGGTGCTGCCCGCCGTGACCCTCGGCGTGCCGGCCGGCGCGCTCCTGGGACGGCTGGTCGCCGACGCGCTGCCGGCCGTCCTGGAGGAGCGGTGGGTGGAGTCGTGGCGCGGGGCGGGCATCGGCAGGTGGCGGATCACCGGGGCGGCGGTGCGCCGGGCGCTGCCCGCGCTCGCCGGGCAGTTCGCCATGGTGGCCGTCGGTCTGACCGGGGGCGCGGTCGCCGTGGAGACGGTGTTCGCCGTGCCCGGGATCGGCCGTACCGCGCTGGGCGCGGCCACGTCCCAGGACCTGCCGCTGCTCCAGGGGTGCGTCCTCGCGCTGCTCGGGCTGGGGCTGCTCGCCGGGGCCGGGGCCTCGCTCGCCCGGCGCCGGCTGCTCGGGCCCGCCTCGCGGGAGGCCGGGCTCGGTCTTCCCGCGCCGCGTCCGCGCCGGATCCCCCTGGCCGTGCCGGTGGCCCTGGCGTCGGTCCTGGCGGTGGTGATCGGCTGGGGTCTGCTGCGCGATCCGTACGCGGTGGACGTGGCGGCCCGGCTCGCCGCGCCGTCGGGCGCGCACCCGCTCGGGGCGGACGCGCTGGGCCGGGACGTGCTCGCCCGGCTCGGACACGGCGCGGCGGCCACGGTGGGCACGGCCGCCGCCGTGACGGCGACCGGCTGGCTGATCGCGCTCGTGCTCGGTTTCGTCCCCGGGGCGGCGGCCGGGCTCGCGGACATCGCCAACGCGCTGCCGCCGGTGCTCACCGGACTGCTGGTCGCCGCGGTGACTGGCCCGGGGAGCGGGGCGGCGGCGCTCGCCGTGGCCCTGGTGTCCTGGCCGCCGCTCGCCGCGCACGCGTCGGCGCTGGTGCGGGAGGTGAGGGCCTCCCGGTTCCTGGCGGCGCAACGGGCGATCGGCGCGGGGCCGCTGTGGGTGTGGACCCGGCACGTCCTGCCGTCGGTGGCCGGGCCGGTCGCCCGGCACGCGGTGCTGCGGCTGCCGGGCGTCGCGCTCGCGCTGGCGTCGCTCGGCTTCCTGGGGCTCGGCGCCAGGCCCCCGTCGCCCGAGTGGGGGCTGCTGCTCGACGAGTCGGCCGACTACGTCGAGCGGGCCCCGGTCCCCGCGCTCGCCCCGGCCGTGGCCCTCGCGCTGCTCGCCGCGCTCGCGGTCTGCCTGTCGTCCCTCGGCGGGACGCGCCGGCCCCAGGACCGCCGGTCCCCGCGCCGCCGGCCCGCCGGCCGTCCGCCCGCGCGCCGCGCCCCCGGGGTCCTTTCCCTCCCCCACACCCCCTCCCTCCCCCCTTCCGTTCCCGCTTCGAGGAAAGTCCGGTCCCGTGTCGCTCCCCCCTCCTGAGTCCCCCGCTCCCCTGCTCCGGGTGGACGGCCTGCGGATCGGTCTCGCCGGCGGCGAGGCCGTGCGGGGCGTCTCCTTCGATCTGCCGGCCGGCGAGGTGTTCGCTCTGGTCGGCGAGTCCGGGGCGGGCAAGTCCCTCACCGCGCGGGCGCTGCTCGGCATGGTCCCGCGCGGGGCCGCCGTCCACGGCCGGGTCCTGCTGGACGGCCGCCCGGTCACCCCGGCCGATCTCGGCCGCCGCCTCGCGTGGATCCCCCAGGACGCGATGTCGGCCCTGTCGCCCGTGCACCGGGTCGAGGACCAGCTGTCCTTCGCCGTCAGGGCGGTGGCACGGGCGGGACGCCGTGAGGCGCTGTCCGCCGCCCGCGCGGCGCTCTCGGGCGTCGGTCTCGGACGGGACGCCGCCGGCGCCTTCCCGCACGCCCTGTCGGGCGGCATGCGGCAGCGCGCGGTGATCGCGATGGCCCTGGTGAACGGGCCGGCCCTGGTGGTGGCCGACGAGCCGACCACCGCGCTCGACCCGGAACGCCAGGAGCAGGTGCTCACCCTCCTGCGGGAGCGCTGCGCGGCAGCCGGTGCCGCTCTGCTGCTCGTCAGCCACGACCTGGCGGCGGTACGGCGGCACGCCGACCGGGTGGCCGTGATGTACGCCGGCCGGATCACCGAACTCGGCCCGGCGGAGGCGGTGCTGGACCGGCCGGTCGCCCCGTACACGCGCGGACTGCTCGCCTCCCTGCCGCGGACCGGCCTTCCCCGCCGCTCGCGCCTTCCCGTCCTCGCCGGCGCGCCGCCCGTCCCGGGGACGGCCGGCGCGGGGTGCTCCTTCGCGCCCCGCTGTCCGCACGCCGACGACCTCTGCCGGGGCGAGGAGCCGGCGCCCCGCCCGGTGGACGGGCGTGCCGTGGCCTGTCACCACCCCTACGGGGAGGCGGCGTGAACCCCCTCCTGGAGGTGCGGGACCTCGTCGTGCGGTACGGGACGCGGAAGGTGGTCGACCGGCTGTCCCTCACCGTCGGCGCCGGGGAAGCGGTCGGGCTGGTCGGGCCGTCGGGCTGCGGGAAGTCGACGACGGCCCGGGCGGTGCTGCGGCTGCTGCGGCCGCACGCCGGCTCGGTGCGCTTCGCGGGCGTCGAGCTCACCGGCCTGCCGGAGCGTGAACTCCGCCGCCTGCGCCCCCGGTTCCAGCCGGTCTTCCAGGATCCGTACGAGGCGCTGAGCCCGCGCCGCCGGGTCCGCGACCAGATCGCGGAACCTCTGCGGGTCCACGGGCGCTGGGACGGCACGGACGGGCCGGCCCGCGTCGAGGAACTGCTGGAGCTCGTCGGTCTCGCTCCCGTCCACGGAGAGCGGCTCCCGCACGAGCTGTCCGGGGGCCAGTGCCAGCGCGTCGCCCTCGCCCGCGCGCTGGCGACGCGGCCGGAACTGCTCGTGCTCGACGAGCCGACCTCCGCTCTCGATCCGTCGCTGCGCGCGGGGATCCTCAACCTGCTGATGGACCTTCAGGACACCCTGGGGGTCGGCTTCCTGCTCATCTCCCACGACCACGCGGCCGTCCGGCACGTCTGCGACCGCGTCCTGACCATGCGCGACGGGAAGCTCCTGCCGTGACGCCGCTCGGCCGTCTCCTGATCGGCAGTCAGTTCGCCTTCAACGTGGGGTTCTTCGCCGTCCTGCCGTACCTCGCCGAGCACCTGGCCGGGACGCTCGGGCTGGGCGGGGCGCTGGTCGGACTCGTGCTCGGGCTGCGGACCTTCAGCCAGCAGGGGCTCTTCGTCGTGGGCGGCGTGCTCACCGACCGGTACGGGCCGCGGCCCGTGGTCCTCGCCGGCTGCGCGCTGCGGGCCGCCGGGTTCTGCTGGCTCGCGGAGGCGTCGAGCGCCGGCACGGTCGTCGGGGCGGTCGTCCTCGTCGGTTTCGCCGCCGCGCTGTTCTCCCCCGCCGTCGAGTCCGAGATCACCCGTGAGGCGCTGCGCGTCGAGCGCGCCGGGGGACCCCGCCGCACGCGCACCCTCGCCCGGTTCTCGGCCGGCGGACAGGCCGGCGCCCTGGTCGGCCCGGTCGCCGGCGCCCTGCTGGTCGCCCGGGGCGGGGACGGGGCCTTCCGCACGGCGTGCTTCGCCGGAGCGGCCGTCTTCCTGCTGGTGCTCGTCGCCCACGCCCGGCTGATGCCGCGGAAGGACGGAAACGGCGACGGGGGCGACGGAAGCGACGGGGGCGGAGACGGGACTCGGGCGGGGGCCGCCGCCGGTGGCGAGGGGGCGGTGGCGGCGGGACGGCTGGTCCTCGGCAACCGTCGCTTCCTGCGCCTCGCGGGCGCGTACACCGCCTATCTGCTGGCGTACAACCAGCTCTATCTGGCGCTGCCGGCGGAGCTCGAACGCTCCACCGGCTCACAGGCCGCGCTGGGCTGGCTGTTCGCGCTCTCCGCCGCGCTGGTCGTGTGCGGTTCCGGGGCGCTGGAGAGGCGGGCCGCCGCTCGCCTGAGCCACGCGGGCATGGCGCGGGCGGGGCTCCTCGTGGTCTCCGGGGCCTTCGCGGGGGCGGCGCTGCTGCGGCAGCCGGGAGGCGTGGGGGCCGCCGTGGTGTTCACGGTGCTGCTCACCGTCGGCCAGATGCTGGTCCTGCCCGCGACCCGGGCCATGCTCCCCGACCTGGCGGGCCACCGGCACCTCGGGCTGTTCACGGGGGCCCTGTCCTCGCTGGCCGGGACGGCCGTGCTCGCGGCCGGCGCCCCGGTCGGCGCCCTGCTCGATCTCGGCGGCGCCCTGCCGTGGCTCGTCCTGGGCGCGCTGCCGCTCCTCGGGGCCGGTCTCGTCCCGGCAGCGAGCCCTCGGGCACCCCGCCGGTGACCGTCCGGCCCGTTCGCTCCGTCCGGTCCGGCAGGAGGGAGGCGACGGTGCGGCGACGGCCAGCGCCGCACGCCGCCGGCCTCGACGTGATCGTTCTGGAGACCCGCGACCGCGCCGGCGGGAGCCTGCTCTCCGCCCCTACCGACACCCTCCGCGCCGGGCACGTGGCCCTGGCCGTCCCCGGCCCTGGTCTTGGCCCTGGTCCTGGTCGTGGTCCTGGTCCTGGAGCGCATCGGCTTCGACGACGCCCTTGCCGGCGGCGGACCCGCCGCGCCCTTCGTGGGCGGCGATGAGTTTCCGTGCCGGTCCCCGTCATACCTGCGTATCTGGTGGATACAGGAGGAAGTGGAGGCACGGGATGAGCGGCATCACCCGCATCACACAGGTGGCCACGGTGGGGATTCGCGTCACCAACCAGCAGAAGGCAACGGAGTTCTACGTCGGTGAGCTCGGCTTCGAGGTGCGCCGGGACGTGCCGTTCGGGGGCGGGCGCTGGATCGAGGTGGCGCCCCCCGGCGCCGCGACGACCCTGGCGCTCGTTCCGGAAGGCGTCCCGGTCGGCGTCCGTCTCGCCACGCGGGACGCCGAGGCCGACCACGCGGATCTGCGCGCACGCGGCGTCGACGCGGATGCGGAGCTCGTACGGACGGGGCCGGGGGTGCCGCCGATGTTCACCGTGCGGGACCCGGACGGCAACGACCTCATTCTCGTCGAAAGCTCCTGAACAGGTGGTGTCCGTCATGGACGAGCAGTTCACCGCGACCCTGCGGAAGAGCCCGGCCGAGGGCGGCTGGACGTACGTCGTGTGGCCGGAGTCGGCCGCGTTCTTCGGCACCCGCGGCCTGGTGAAGGTCCGGGGCACGATCGACGGCCATCCGTTCCGGAGCTCCTTCATGGCCATGGGCGACGGCACGCACAAACTCCCGGTGAAGGCGGAGGTGCGCAAGGCGATCGGCAAGGCCGAAGGGGATTCCGTGACGGTCCGCCTGGAGGAGCGCCTGGACGCCTGACGAAAGCGGGAGCGCGAGCGGCAACGGGAGCGGGGCCGGGAGGCAGATCCGCGTCGTGGCCGGGGGCTCCCGCTCGGTGCGCGAAAGCGGGCGCCGGGGGCGTCGGCGGCACGCTCGGGGCCCGGCTCGCGGTGGGGCGGCCCCGGCACACGTACCGTGCGCTCGCACGCCGGGCATGCGAGGGGTCACGGTCCGCGACCGTTATGCGAAGCCCCTTTCACGTAAATATTGACGTATATGCGATGAAATCGGACACTCGATTCGTAGGCCCTTCCGTCCTGGAGGAGGAGGCATGACTCGACGACCCGCACCTCTCCTGCCCGCCTCCCCCCGGCGCACGGCCCCGGCCACGGCCACGGCCGCCCGGATCCGGGCGCGGAGCGATCCGGCCGGCCCGGGGACCGTTCTCCGCCTCAGCGCCGACACCGACGGGGGCCCGGCCGCGGAGTCGTCCGGCGCGAAAGGCCCCGTGAACGACGAGCTGCTCCGCCGGGCCCAGCAGATCCTCGCCGAAGCCGGTTACGAGCCCGGCAACGGGCTGACGGCGACCGTCGACGGCCCCGACATCCTGGTCTCCTGGCATCCCGACTCGCTCATCCGGCCCCTCATCACGGCGCACTCGGCGGACCCCGAAGTCCACCGGGCGGCCGAGATCCCGGGACTCCGCGCCGCGATCGAGACGGCGCTCATGACGGTCTTCCAGGAGGCCGGCTACACCCCGCTCCCCCACCCCGGAGGAACCCTGCGCCTCTCGCCGCTCACCGAAACGGCCGCCCGCACCGCCCCCGCGTCCTCACGGCGTACCCCGAACGCTCCCCACTGAGCGGACGTACGGCCGTACGCACGGCCGGCCGCGGCACCACCCGCCCCTCTCCGGGCCGACATCCGTCCACCGGACAGCCGAAGGAGACTCATCGCCATGGGCCGATCAGCACGCCCCACCCCCACGCGCCGCCCGCGCACCGCGGCCGCCGTCCGGCGGCGGGCCCTGGGCGGGCTTCAGGAGCCCACGGACCCGACCTCCGCGTCGACGGACGACGCCCGCACGCTGTCCGTATCGCTCTTCGCGCGGCTGCGGCACCTGGCCGAGGGGACCGCGGAGCACGCGTACGTCCGCAACACGCTGGTCGAGCTGAACCTCAGCCTGGTGAAGTTCGCCGCCCGGCGCTTCCGGGGCCGCCCCGAACCGACCGAGGACATCCTCCAGGTGGGCACCATCGGGCTGATCAAGGCGATCGACCGCTTCGACCCCGGTCGCGGGGTCGACTTCTCCAGTTTCGCGCTGCCCACCGTGGTCGGGGAGATGAAGCGCTTCTTCCGCGACACCGGCTGGGACGTCCACGTCCCCCGTCGCATGCAGGAACTCCGCATCGAGGTCGCCAAGGTCTCCGACGCCCTCGAACAGGACACGGGCCACCGGCCGAGCCGTTCGGAGCTGGCCGACCGGCTCCACCTCACGGAAGCCGAGGTCGCCGAGGCGGAACTCGCCGCCAACGCCTACACCGCCCGCTCGCTCGACGCGCCCGTCGGCGACGACGACACCGAGTCCCCCCGGGGCGCCGACGGCCACCGCACCGCCGTCACCGAACCCGCCTACGAACTCATCGACGACCTGACGTCCCTCGGGCCGCTGATCGACCGCCTCGGCCCCCGCGAACGGCAGATCCTCTCCCTCCGCTTCGGCCAGGACCTCACCCAGGCCGAGATCGGCCGTCGCGTCGGCCTCTCCCAGATGCACGTCTCCCGCATCCTCACCCACATCCTCGGCGAACTCCGCACGGGCCTGCTGACCGATGAGCCGGACCACGCGAGCGACGCGGACGAGACGGGCTCGGCGGGCGGTCCGCGCCACCACCGGCGGGGGTGTCAGGCGCTGATGCCCACGGAGGAGACGGAGGCGTAGGCGTTGTAGTCGGAGCCGGGGTCCGTGATGACGTCGTCCCAGATCTCGTCGACGGTGACGGCGTCCTTGCGGGCCCGGGCGTCGACGAGGTCGCCCCAGATGCAGCGGACGGTGATGGTGCGTCGGCTGATGCCCGGGCGGAGGTGCTCGGGGGCCGTCAGGGTCGTGTCGACGGGGTAGATCTCCATGCTGCTGCCGCGGCCGTCGTTGTCGAGGTGGCGGGCGAGCGAGCCCGAGCGGATGAGGTCGTCGCGGCGGCGGTGCCCGTAGGCGGCGTCGATCTTCTCCCGGCTCGCCTGCGTCGGGGTGATCGTGTTCTTGGCCCTCATCCAGGCGCGGACGGTGCGCGGCGTGACGCCCTGGTCCTGGAGCGCCGCGCGGCCGGCGTTGCCGTCGAGGTAGCGCAGCCGGGCGGTGAGGCCGCGCCTGGAGGTGACGGGCGAGGCGATGCCGGAGGAGTGGACGGTGCCGGTTCCGTGGGGACCACGGGCGCGGGGGCGGCGGTCGCGGGGGCGGCGCACGCCTCCGCGCTCAAGTGCTGGGGAAGCCGTCGACCTCCTCGACGGCTTCCTGCCCGCACAGCACGCGGGACCCCAAGGGCAGGGCCGGAGCATCCGGCACACCAGCCGGCGAAAGAGCGGCCGCGAGATCCGGCGCGTCCTCGGGGGCGGGCGCATGTGCCGCCGCGCCGGGGCCGGGCGGGGCGGTCTCCTGGGGCCGCGGCGGGGCCGCGGCGCCGTGCAGGAAGGCCACGGCACGGGTCGGCCCCGCGAGCAGGCCGAGGACGGGAAGGCCGTAGTGGGCGGCGAGCAGGTCGACGTCGTCCAGGGACCAGTGCGCCGCGCCGCTCTGCTTGCGCGACACCTGCGCCCGGGAAAGCCCGATCGCGGTGGCCAGGTCCCCCTGCCGCTCCCCCGCCCGTGACATGAGCGCTGCCGCCGTCAGCCTGAGAACCTCTTCCGCACCCAACACGCATACCGAATTAACATCAGGTATACGAAATTCGCATGCATCGAAGACGGTGTGGCCGTACGACAGAGGGTCCTCCCACCGCCGCCCCGCCATGGAGGCCGCGGTAACCGCAGTGACCTGCGTCACTTCCTGTCACAGCCGCCGGGGGCGCGGTGTCTTGAGGGCGAACGCATCGAGGCACAGGAGGAAGCAATGTCCCACGGGAGCGTCATGAAGCACCGCGTCGTCGTCCTCGGCGCCGGTTATGCCGGGGCCTACGTGGCCGGGACCCTGGCCCGCCGGTTGTCCCCGGAGGACGCCGAGATCACCGTCGTCAACGCCGAGCCGGACTTCGTCCAGCGGCTGCGGCTGCACCAGCTCGCGGCCGGCCAGGACATCGACGCCCCGCAGCTCACCGACGTCTTCACCGGAACCGGGGTCCGGCTGCGTCTGGCCCGGGTCACCGCCGTCGACCCCGGGCGCCGGGTCGTCGAGGTGACCGAAGCCGGCGGCGGCGGCTCGGTCGGCTACGACACGCTCGTCTACGCCCTCGGCAGTCACGGCGCCGACCACGGCGTCCCGGGCGCGGCCGAGCACGCCTTCGACGTCGCCGGGCGCCCCTCCGCGCTGCGGCTGCGCGAACGTCTGGACGGTCTGGAGGCACGGGGCGGGGGCGGCCGGGTGTGCGTCGTCGGCGACGGCCTGACCGGGATCGAGACCGCCACCGAGATCGCCGAGTCCCGGCCCGGCCTGTCGGTGACGCTGGTCGCGCGGGGCACGCTGGGCAGCCCGCTCTCGGCCGGAGCCCGCGACCACCTGCGGCGAGCCTGTGACCGGCTGGGCGTCGGCGTGCTGGAAGACACCGAGGCCGTGGCCGTCGAAGCGGCGGGGGTGCGGTGTGCGGACGGCACCGTCCTGCCGTCCGACGCGACCGTGTGGGCGGCCGGGTTCGCGGTCTCCCCGATCGCCTCCGCCGCCGGGCTGGAGGTCGCGGACGACGGCCGTGTCGTCGTCGACCGCACCATGCGCTCCGTCTCGCACCCGAACGTCTACGCGGTCGGCGACAGCGCCCACGTCCTCGGGGACAACGGCCTTCCCCTGCCGATGTCCTGCGCCTCGGCCGGCTTCACCGGCCGGCAGGCCACGACCGCGATCGTGGCGCGCCTGACCGGCCGCGAGGTCACGCACACCGGCCTGGCGTACGTCGGCAACCACATCAGCCTCGGGCGGAGCGACGGGATCCTGCAGCCGGTCGACCACGCCGCGCGGGCCCGTCCGAAGTACCTGGGCGGGCGGAACGCCGCACGGTTCAAGGCGGGCATCCTCCGGATGGCGCTGTGGAGCACCTCCCACCCCACCTTCGGCCTGCCCAAGCTCAAGCACCGTCTGACCACCGCGCCGGAACCGGCCGCCGCGACGACGGCTTCCCCGAGCCCGCGGACGCGGCCCGCGGCCGAACCCCTCCAGCCCGTCGCGCCCACCGGGAGCGAGACCGGCTGACGACGGACACCGCGTGCTCGTCCGCCGGTCACCTGACGTCCTCACGCGTCCACCGCTTCGCCGGACGGTCCCGGTCCGCCCGCCGATCCGCGCGCGTGAGGCGGCTGGCGCGGCGCCCGCGCTCCCGTCGCGGGACGGCCGGCGGACGGATCGCCCGTCGCGCCGTGGACGGCGTCCGGGCACCCGCCACCCGGCGGCACGTCTCCCTCCGCGACGGCCGACGCTCCCCCACCGACCTCTTCGTCCACGCCGACGGAGTCACCGACCGCTGGGGGCCGATCGCCTCCGAGGAGTTCGAGGAGCGCGCCCAACGGCGCGCGGAACGCGACGCGCGGACCCAGGCGGACGGACCGGCGGTCCCGCACGCCCCGGCGGTCCGGCTCCGCCACTCGTCTCCGGACAAGCCGGTGGCCGGTCCCGGCCGCCTCGGGCCGCGCGACGACCACCCGGCCCCGCCCCCGCCCCCGCCCCCGGCCCCGGAGCCTCGGAAGCGGAGCGGCCCCTCCGCCGGGCCTGTTCCCCCGGGCCGCGTGACGCTAGCGTCGAGTCCCATGATCGTATGGCTCAACGGCACCCACGGCGCCGGCAAGACGACGACCAGCGCGCTCGTACAGCGACTGATCCCGGACTCACGGGTGTTCGACGCCGAGAAGGTGGGCGAGACGCTCATGGACATCACGCCGGGTCTGCCCGCCACGGACAACTTCCAGCACTGGCCGCCGTGGCGGCCCCTCGTGGTCGAGACCGCCCGGCGCGTCCTCGACTACACCGGTGGCACCCTGGTGGTGCCCATGACCGTCCTGGTCGAGCCGTACTGGCGCGAGATCAGTTCGGGCCTCGCCCGGCACGCCATTCCGGTCCGGCACTTCGTCCTCCACGCCGACCAGGACACCCTCCGCGGGCGCATCGCGGGCGACACCGTCATCGGCCCCGACTCCCCCTTCCGCCTCCGCCACCTCGAGCCCTACGCCGAGGCCGCCCGCACATGGCTGCACGCCGAGGCGGAGGTCGTCGACACCACGCACCTCACCCCCGCACAAGCCGCCCTCCGGATCGCGGAGGCGCTGCCCACGGCGCCGGGAACGACATGAACGACCTTCCCGTGGACGGCGAGTCGTCCGCTCCGGACGGTCGCGCCGCGCCGGGCCGGTCCGGGTGGCACGGGCTGGGATCCGCGGTCATGACCGCGCACGAGACCGAAGCCCGGCCGGAACCTCCACTCGCCGGCACCGGGGCGGCCGCCGTCCTGGCGCCCTCACCGGACCAAGGCCTCCGGGCGGCCTCGGGTGACGGTGACGCCCCCCGGAGGGGAACCGCTCCGGCCGGAACCGGTGCGACACGGCCGGGCGAGGAAGGCGGGCCGGGGCGAGAGCGGTGGCCCACCCGTATCCGGCGGTGCGGTCGGCGGCGCGGGCCCCTTCGGGAAGCCGGTCGCGCCAGGGGCGGGTGTCAGGTCCGGGGCGTCTTGTGTCCGTGGACGGCCGTGTACTCCGCCGCCAGCCAGGGGCCGAGTTCATCGATCAGCATGCCGAGGACCGCCGGGTCGGCCGTCGGGGTGCGGGCGGTGGCCGCGGCCAGGCGCATCCGCGCGGCGTGTTCGGGGTAGTAGCGGGCGAACACCTCGGCGGATCGGGTGAGGTCGCTGGTCCAGCCGCCCCAGCGGGGCATCACCAGGGTGAAGCCGCTGCGGACGATGCGGCGGGCGACGGCGCGGCTGAGCGTCCTGCGCCGGGCGTCCGTGAAGGCCGCGGCGTACTGCTCGCGCCAGCGCGGCAGGGCCAGGGCGAGGTCCCCGTTGGTCTCGCGGGCCAGCAGGGGTGTGGGGCGGTAGCGGGGCAGGGCGGCGGCGAGGTCGTCACCGAGCAGCGGGGTGCACAGGCAGGCGACGAACCACCCGAGGTCGTGGCGTTCGAGTTCGCTCAGCAGCGTGCCCGTGCCGAAGAGGAGGACGCCGACGCCGTCGATCTGCCCGGACGAGGCGTCGAGCGCGGCTTCGAGCGCGTCGGCGTCCGCGCGGTCGGCGCGGGTCGGCTCCTGGCGCAGGGCGAGCAGCAGGTCGAGGTCGGACACGCCGGGGACCGCGGTGCCGCGGGGGACGCTGCCGTACAGGTAGGCACTGTGCAGCCGGTCGTCGTCGAAGGTCTCGGCGATCAGCGCGCGTGCGGCGGCCACCACGGGCGTGAACTCCTCCGGGACGCGGCTCAGGGAGCCCTCCCGGGCGATGAATCCGTCGTCGTCCAGCCCTTCACCGGTCATGACGGAACCCTGCCGCACCGCCCCCTCCGCGCGCGAACGGGTTTCGGGGTCCCGGGGGCGTGCCGAGCCGTGCCGGCTCCGGCCGGCGCTCGGATACTCAGGCGCTCCGTGCGGTCGGTAGCGGCGGGGTCGTAGCGGCGCGGCCGGGCGGCCGGGGCCTTCTCGGTGGCGCCGAGCGCGGCGGCGTTCCCCTCGTCGTACCGGACGCGGGCGAGGGGGCCGTCAAGCCGCCGGGGGCGGCTCGGTCACGGCCGTGTCCCCGGGTGGCGGCCCGTCGGGGGCCGGCGGGCCGTCGGGGAGGTCCTGCTCCGCCCAGATGGTCTTGCCCCGGGCGTAACGGGTCCCCCAGCGCCGGGTGAGCTGGGCGACGAGGAGGAGGCCCCGTCCGCCTTCGTCGAAGGTCCTGGCGCGCCTGAGGCGGGGGGCCGCGCCGCTGCTGTCGGTGACCTCGCAGATGAGGGTGCGGTCGAGGATGAGCCGGAGCCGGACGGGCGGCCGGCCGTAGCGGATCGCGTTGGTGACGAGCTCGCTGGCGATCAGCTCGGTGACGAAGGAGAGCTCCTCCAGGCCCCAGGCGGTCAGCTGGTCGCGGACATCGCGGCGGGCCGGCGCCACGGCGGTCGGGTCGGGCGGTACGTCCCAGGTGGCGACGCGGCCGGGCGGCAGGACGCGGGTGCGCGCGAGGAGGAGCGCGGCGTCGTCGTCCTGGCGGGAGGGGCGCATCGCGTGGACCGTGGCGTCGCAGACGTCCTGGAGGGAGTCGGCGGGCCGGGCGAGGACGTGCCGCAGCGTCTCCAGTCCCTTCCCGAAGTCGCGGTCGCGGCGTTCGATCAGGCCGTCGGTGTACAGCGCCAGCAGGGAGCCCTCGGGGAGTTCGATCTCGGTCGCCTCGAACGGCAGGCTGCCCAGGCCGAGGGGAGGCCCCGCGAGCAGGTCGAGGAACTCCACCGTGCCGTCCGTCCGGAGCAGCGCGGGCGGCGGGTGTCCCGCGCTCGCGAGGGTGCAGGCGCGGGAGACCGGGTCGTAGACGGCGTAGAGGCAGGTGGCGCCGATCTCGCCGTGGACGTGGGTCCCGTCGCCGGGTTCCTCCGTGGCCAGGCGCACGATGAGGTCGTCGACGTGGGTGAGCAGTTCGTCGGGCGGCAGGTCCATGTCGGCCAGGGTGCGTACGGCGGTGCGGAGCCGGCCCATGGCGGCGGAGGCCTGGAGCCCGTGGCCCACCACGTCCCCGATGGCCAGGGCGACCCGGGCGCCGGAGAGGGGGATGACGTCGAACCAGTCTCCGCCCACCCCCGCCCGGGCGGTGGCGGGCAGGTAGTGCGAGGCCACCTCGACCGCCGTCCGGTCGGGCAGCCGCCGGGGCATCAGGCTGCGCTGCAGGGTCACGGCGATCGCGCGTTCGCGGGCGTAGCAGCGGGCGTTGTCGACGGAGACGGCCGTGCGCGCGACGAGTTCTCCGGCGAGCAGCAGGTCTTCCCGTACGAAGGGGGCGGAGGGGCCGCGGCGGAGGAAGAGGGCCGTGCCGAGGGTGGTCCCTCGGGCCCGCAGCGGCACCGCCATCACCTCGTGGGCGCCCTCCCCGACGAGCCGGGCGGCCTGGGGGTCGTACCGCGCCCACCGGGCGAGGACGGGGTCGTCCGGCCGGTACACGGTCGGTTCCCGCACCGTCAGCCACTCGACGGGCAGGAAGGCGTCGACCGGCTCCTCCGGGGCGCCGGCCGCGTCCTGGAGGGCGGGTTCCCGGGCGACGCGGCGGAGGGCGACCGGGTCGGCGAGCGGGGTGCGGGGCGGCTCCGTCGCCGCGCCGAGGGCGGGGAGGAGGTCCACCACGGCGGCGTCGGCGAGCCGGGGAACGGCCAGTTCGACGAGTTGTCGGGCCGTGTGGGCCATGTCGAGGCTGGTGCCGATGCGCGTGCCCGCTTCGTTGAGGAGCAGCAGGCGCCGCCGGGCCTCGTCCTGCTCGGTGGTGTCCTGTGCCGCGAGGCCCACTCCGCACGCGCGACCGTCCGGGTCGGTCAGCGGGGCGAGGTGGACCGTCCACGCGTGCGCGCGCCGCGCGCCCGCGACGCGCAGGTGGATCTCGAGGTACTGGCGCTCGCCGGTCTCCATCGCGCGGCGCATGGCCCGCTCGATCCTCTCGCACTCCGGGTCCGGGACCGCCTGCGTCACGCGCAGTCCGCGGAGCTGCGCCTCCGAGAGGCCGACGGCCCGCTCCTCCTCGGCGTTGGCGTGGACGTACCGCAGGTTCGCGTCGAAGACCGCGATGATGCAGGGCGCCTGGGCGAAGCACCACTCGACGGGCAGGCCGTCCGGTGAGGCGAGCGGCTCCTGGGCGCCGCCCCAGACGAGGAGCCAGTCGGTTCCGTCCGGCACCAGGCGGCGGTGCGCGATCAGTTCGCCCGTGACCCGGTGGCCGTCCTGGTGGCGGGCGGTGACCGGCCCCCTCCAGGTCCGCCGGCCGGCCACCCGCTCCCCGATCGCCTGCGCGTCGTCGGCGAGCAGCTCGCGGAGGGGCCGTCCCACGACGTCTTCGCGGCGGTAGCCGAGCAGGCGCGTGGCGCCCTCGCTCCATCCGGTGACGATGCCGTGCTCGTCGGCCGTGGCCGTGACGGCTTCGGGCGCGCCGGAGGGGTCGCGGGGCGGGGAGGCGGAGCCGGAGAGCGCCATCGCGGTCCTCCACGGGGATTCCGGGGGCCGAGCCCTGCGGACGGCCGGCCCTGTGCGATGACGGCCCTGTCCGCTGTGGCCCGCCTGCGTCCAGTCTCCCTCAGGCCCTCCGTTCCCGCTCGGACGGACGTGGTGATCCTGCTCCGGGAAGTCGCGGCCTCCGGGTCCCGGCCCCGGCCCTGGCCCCCGCCTTCGGCCCTGGCCTCGCTACCGGCCCCACCCCGGTTCCGCCCCGGTTCCGCCCCCCGGCCCCGACCTGCCCCCGGCTCTGGCCCTGCCCCGATTCCAGCCCCGCAGAGGGCTGATTCGTGCCGCCCGGAACTGCTGCGAGAGGGGAGCCGAAACTCTTTCGCAGGGCTTCGGCGTCCTCGACGGCTTCGGCATCCTCGGCATCCTCGGCGGCTCCGGCGGCGGAGAGCCCGGCGGCTCCGCCCCCGGTCACGGGCTGTCGGAACCGCGCCGCGACCGGACGCGGGCGGACCTCAGCGGAGGCCGGGCGTCGCGGGCCGCGACCGCTCGGCGCCCGTCTCCGCCCCCGTCCCCCTCTGCTCCGTCCCGGTCTCCCCCTGCTCCGTCCCCGCGCCCGTCCCCCTCGACGGCGGTGCCGTGCTGTTCCTGACGACGAGGCTGGTGGCGAGTTCGAGGCGGGTCACCGAGGGCTCCCCGGCGCGCAGCCGGAGCAGCATCTGGACCGCTTCCTCGCCCATCGCGCGCAGCGGCTGGTGGACCGTGGTGAGGGCGGGGCTCGACCAGCGGGCGATCATCACGTCGTCGTATCCGACGACGGAGAGGTCCTCGGGCACGCGCAGGCCGCAGACCCGGGCCGCTTCGAGGACGCCGAGGGCCTGGAGGTCGCTGCCCGCGAAGATCGCGGTGGGCCGGTCGGGGGCGCGGAGGAGTTCCATGGCGTGCCGATAGCCGCCTTCGACGTGGAAGTCGCCGTAGCGGACGAGCGCGGCGTCGGGGGCGATGCCGGCCATGTTCAGGGCCGAGCGGTAGCCGTCGAGGCGGGCCAGGGAACAGAGCATGTCCTCGGGTCCGGTGATGATGCCGATGCGGCGGTGGCCGAGGTCGACGAGGTGGCGGGTCGCGGCGACGCCGCCGGACCAGTTCGCCGAGCCGACGGACGGCACGTCCGGTTCGGGGTCGCCGGCCGGGTCGACGATGACGAAGGGGATGGACCGCGCGCCGAGTTGGCGCTTGACGGCGTCGGGGAGGGAGGAGAACACCAGGACCACGCCGATGGGCCTGCGCTGGAGCACTCCCTCGATCCAGTCGGCGGCCGGGGCGTGGCGGGTGCCGCTCTCCGTCAGGACGACGCTCGCCTGGTGCGCCTTGGCGAGGTTCTCCACCCCTCGGATCAGCTCCATCGACCACACGCTGTCGAGCTCGTGGAAGACGAGCTCGATCAGCGGTGCCTCGCCGGCCGCCCGGGTGGTCCGCCGGTAGGAGTGCGCCTCCAGCAGGCGCTCCACCTTGCCGCGGGTGACGGGCGAGACGTCCTGCCGGCCGTTGAGGACTTTCGAAACTGTCGAAAGCGATACGCCGGCTTCCTGGGCGACTTCCGCCAGCGTGATCCGCCGCGTGTCCTCGTCATCTCGCATCCGAGCAGCATAAGGCACGCCTTCGGACCTCCAGATTGGTCACGCTTTGGTAACGCACCCCCGGAGGGTTGACCGCTTCACGACGACAACCCTACCGTCCCGGGCATGAAGTTTCGGAAACATCACCGAAACTCTTTCGAAAGGTGAGAGCCGATGAAGCGACCCGTACAGCTGCTGAGAACCGCTGCCGTCGGTGGGGCCTCGCTCGCCATGACCCTCTCCCTCGCCGCCTGCGGCGGCCCCGGTGACGCCTCCGGCGACTCCGACACGATCCACGTGCTGGTCTACGGCGACGCGACGAACAAGGTGGAGAAGCAGCTCGTCGACACCTTCAACAAGACCTCGAAGGTCAAGGCGGTCCTCGACACCATCCCCGGCGCCGACTACCAGTCGAAGCTGCAGACGATCATCAGCGGCAAGCAGGCGCCGGACGTGTTCTTCAACTGGGGCGGCGGCAGCATCAAGCCCTACGTCGACGCCGGCCTGCTGATGCCACTCGACGACTTCATCGCCAAGACCCCGGAGCTCAAGTCCTCCTTCCTGCCGTCGGTCTTCAACACCGCGGTCGTCGACGGCAAGCCGTACGGCGTCCCCATGCGCGGCACCCAGCCCGTCCTGCTGTTCAGCAACGACAAGGTGCTGAAGGACGCGGGCCTGAGCGCCCCGCGCACCTGGGACGAGCTGCTGGCCGCCGTCAAGACCCTCAAGGCCAAGGGCGTCACCCCGATCGCCCTGGGCGGCGGCGACAAGTGGCCGACCCAGATGTGGTTCCAGTACCTCTACGACCGGGTGGCCGGCCCCGAGCTCTTCCAGAAGGCCGTCGGCGGCGACAAGGAGGCGTGGGCGAGCGAGGACAGCAAGAAGGCACTGGGCAAGCTCAAGGAGCTGATCGACGCCGGCGCCTTCGGCAGCAACTACGACTCGGTGAAGTTCACCGACGGCGGCTCCCCGGCCCTCCTCGCCACCGGCAAGGCCGCGTTCGAGCTCATGGGCTCGTGGGAGTACTCCACCCTCCAGGACGCCCACCCGGACTTCGTGAAGAACGACCTCGGCTACGGCGCCTTCCCGACCGTCGAGGGCGGCAAGGGCGACCCGGCCAACGTCGCCGGCAACACCAACAACTTCTACTCGGTGGTGAAGACCACCAAGCACCCCGAGGCCGTCGCCGAGTTCCTGAAGCTCATGTACTCCGACGAGTTCGTCAAGGCCCAGCTCTCGGTCGGCAACCTGCCGACCACGACCAACACCGAGAAGTTCCTGGACACCTCGGCGAACCCCGCCTACTCCGCCTTCCAGTACGACCTGGTGAAGAAGGCGCCCGCCTTCCAGCTCTCCTGGGACCAGGCGTTCCCTCCGGCCGCCACGACCACGATCCACCAGGCCGTCCAGCAGTTCTTCAACGGACAGATGGACACCGACGCCTTCATCGCCGCCATGCAGAGCCTGCCCGCGGCCTGACCACCGGAACGTCTGACATGACCACTGCCACAGCCCCCGCCGTGGACAGCGTCGAGAAGCCCGGGACCCGGAGGCGGCCGAATCGCCCCGGCACCGGGGTGGGCCGCCCGGGCTTCGCCTGGGCGGCGCCCGCCGCCGTCTTCTTCGGCCTGTTCGCCCTCGTCCCCCTCGCCCTGGTCGTCGTGCTCTCCTTCACCCGCTGGAACGGCCTCGGCTCCCCCGAGTTCGCCGGTCTGGAGAACTGGAGCAAGCTGCTCGACGACCCCGTGATGGTCAAGAGCCTCTGGCTGAGCCTGCTCCTCACCGTCCTCGGCGTCGCCGTCCAGACCCCGATCAGCATCCTGCTCGGCGTGTGGGCCGCCGGCCACCAGCGCAACCGGGCCGTCCTCTCCGCGATCTACTTCGTCCCGCTGCTGCTCTCCATCACCGCCGTGTCCGTCCTGTGGCGAGCCGTGCTCGACCCCAACTTCGGCGTCCCCTCCCAGGCGACGTGGCTGTTCGGCGACGGCAACCTCTTCGGCGTGCAGTCCAGTGCCCTCGGCGTCCTGGTCTTCGTCAGCACGTGGCAGTTCACGCCCCTGCACACCCTGCTCTACCAGGGTGCCGCCCGGGCCATCCCCCAGGTGCTGTACCAGGCCGCGCAGATCGACGGCGCCGGCCGCTACCGCCAGTTCTTCCACATCACCCTGCCGCAGCTGCGCAACACCGTCATCACCTCGACGATCCTGATGGTGGTCGGCGGACTCACGACCTTCGACACCGTGCTGATCCTCACCCAGGGCGGGCCCGGCACCGACACCACGAACAGCGCCTACTACATGTACCAGAAGGCCTTCAAGAGCTTCGACTTCGGAGCCGCCTCCGCGATCGCGCTCCTCCTCGTCCTCGTCGCCACCCTCGTCTCCCTCGTCATGGTGAAACTGAGCGGCTACGACAAGATGCGCAGCACCATGGAGGGCGTCTGATGCGGAAGCGCCCCCACTACCTCGCCGGATTCGGCTCCCTCGTCTGGCTGTTCGTCGTCGGCCTGCCGCTGTACGTGATGCTGGTCGCCACCTTCCAGAGCAGGGCCGACTACGCGGCCAACGGGCCGCTCGGCCTGCCGAAGAACCTCACCCTCGACAACTACGTCAACGACCTCAACGACGGCTTCGCGCAGTACTTCCTCAACACCGTCGTCGTCACCGTCGCCGTCGTGGCCATCATCCTGGTCCTCGTCCCGCCGCTCGCGTACGCCATCGTCCGCAGCGACGGCAAGGCCACCGGAAGGGTCTTCCGGCTCTTCCTGCTCGGCCTGGCCATCCCGTCCCAGGCCGTGATCGTGCCGATGTTCTACCTCATCAACGAGGCCGGCCTGTACGACAACCTGCTCGGCGTCATCCTGCCGACCGCCGCCTTCGCCATGCCCGTCTGCACCCTCATCCTCTCCGGCGTCATGCGGGACATCACCCCCGAGCTGTACGAGGCGATGACCGTCGACGGCGCCTCCCCCCGGAGGATCTTCCGCGACCTGGTGCTGCCCCTGTCGAAGAGCGGCCTGTCGACGATCGTCGTCTTCTCCTCGCTCCAGGCGTGGAACGGCTTCCTGTTCCCGCTCGTGCTCACCCAGTCCTCGGAGAACAAGGTCATCACCATGGGCCTGTACGACTTCCAGACCGAGCACGGCGTCGACATCCCCGGCCTCCTCGCGGCCGTCGTCCTGTCCATGCTCCCCATCCTGCTCGTCTATCTGTTCGCCCGTCGTGCCCTGGTGCAGGGTCTGATGGGGGTCGGAGGAAAGTGACCGCCACCGTGGCAACAGAGCCCCAGTCCCCGCTCCCCGCCTGGAACGACCCCCGACTCGGCACCGAGGCGCGCGTCGACGCCCTGCTCGGGGCGATGACGCTCCGGGAGAAGATCGCCCAGCTCTTCGGCATCTGGGTCGGCGCGTCCGACGAGGGCGCCGAAGTCGCCCCGCACCAGCACGACATGGAGGAGGCGGTCGACCTCGACGCGCTCCTCCCCGACGGCCTCGGGCAGCTCACCCGCCCCTTCGGCACCGTCCCCGTCGACCCCGCCGTCGGCGCCCTCTCCCTCCTGCGGACCCAGCGGCGGATCGCCGCCGCCAACCGTTTCGGCATCCCCGCCGTGGCCCACGAGGAGTGCCTGGCCGGCTTCGCCGCCTGGGGGGCCACCGCCTATCCGGTCCCCCTCTCCTGGGGAGCGACCTTCCACCCCGGCCTGATCCGCGAGATGGCGGCGGCCATCGGCCGGGACATGCGGGCCGTCGGCGTCCACCAGGGCCTGGCCCCGGTCCTCGACGTCGTCCGCGACGCCCGCTGGGGGCGCGTCGAGGAGACCATCGGCGAGGACCCGTACCTCGTCGGCACCCTCGCCACCGCCTACGTCCAGGGCCTGGAGTCCGCGGGGATCGTCGCCACCCTCAAGCACTTCGCGGGCTACTCCGCCTCCCGGGCGGGCCGCAACCTCGCGCCGGTCGGCATGGGCCGCCGCGAGCTCGCGGACGTGATCCTGCCGCCGTTCGAGATGGCGGTCCGCGAGAGCGGCGTCCGGTCGGTGATGCACGCCTACACCGACACCGACGGCGTCCCCTCCGCCGCCGACGCGGACCTGCTCACCGGGCTGCTCCGCGACACCTGGGGCTTCACCGGCACCGTCGTCGCCGACTACTTCGGCATCGCCTTCCTGAAGACCCTGCACGGCGTGGCCGGCACCTTCGGCGAAGCCGCCGCGGCCGCGCTGACCGCCGGCGTCGACGTCGAGCTGCCCACCGTGAAGACCTTCGGCGCCCCGCTCCTCGAAGCCGTCGAGAAGGGCGAGGTCACCTTGGACCTCGTGGACCGCGCGGTACGCAGAGTGCTCACCCAGAAGGTCGAGCTCGGCCTCCTCGACCCCGGCTGGTCCCCCGTGCCCGCCGCCCTCGAAGGCGTCGGCCCCGCCGCGGACCCCGAGACGCTCCGCGGCACCATCGACCTCGACCCGGCCGCGAACCGGGAGCTGGCCGCCCGGGTCGCCGAGCGGGCGGTCGTCCTCCTGCGCAACGACGGCATCCTCCCCCTCGACCCGGGCACCCCCCGCCGGATCGCGCTGATAGGCCCCAACGCCGACAGCCCCACGGCGGTCCTCGGCTGCTACTCCTTCCCCGTCCACGTCGGCGGACAGCACCCGGACGTCCCCCTCGGCATCGGCCTGCCGACGCTGCGCGACGCGCTGTGGGCCGAGTTCCCGGACGCGGAACTGGTCACGGCCACCGGCTGCGGCGTGGACGACCCCGACGCGTCGGGCATCGCCGGGGCCGTCGCCCTGGCCCGCGGCGCCGACCTCGTGATCGCCGCGCTCGGCGACCGCGCCGGCCTCTTCGGCCGGGGCACCAGCGGCGAGGGCTGCGACGCGGAGTCCCTCGCCCTCCCCGGCGTCCAGCAACAGCTCCTCGACGCCCTCCTCGACACCGGCACGCCGGTCGTGACGACGCTCCTGGCCGGACGCCCGTACGCGCTCGGCCGGGCGGCCGGCGAGAGCGCCGCGATCCTCCAGGCGTTCTTCCCCGGCGAGGCCGGCACCGCCGCCGTCGCGTCGGTCCTCAGCGGGCGGACGAACCCGAGCGGCCGGCTGCCCGTCAGCGTGCCCCGCCACCGCGGCGCCCAGCCGTCCACCTACCTGGCCGCCCGCCTGGGGCAGGCGAGCGAGGTCTCCAGCATCGACCCCACGCCGGCCTACGGCTTCGGCCACGGGCTGACGTACACCACGTTCGCGTGGACGGACCTGACCGTCGCCGACGAGTCGGCGCCCACGGACGGGGCGTTCACCCTGGCCCTCACGGTCCGCAACACCGGCGCCCGCGCCGGCACGGAACTCGTCCAGCTCTACCTCCACGACCCGGTGGCCTCCGTGGTCCAGCCCGTCCAGCGCCTGATCGGCTACCACCGGCTGGACCTCGCCCCCGGCGAGAGCAGCCGCCTCCAGGTCACCGTCCCCGCCGACCTCGCCTCCTTCACCGGCCGCGACGGCGTCCGCCGCGTCGAACCCGGCGAGCTGGAGCTCAGGCTGTCCGCCTCCAGCACGGACCCCCGCCTGACCGCCCGGGTCACCCTCACCGGCCCGGTCCGCACCCCGGACCACACCCGCCACCTGCACGCGGCCTTCGCGTCCCGTCCGACGGAGGCCACCGCCTGACCTGACCGAACGGCTCGGGCCCGCCCTCGTCCCACGGGCGGGCCCGAGCCGTTCCCGCCGTTCGAGGGCGGACAAAACGATTCCGCGACGGCCGTACGGGTGACAGCGGGACTGCCCCGCCGCCGCGAGGGGCAGCGCTCGCACGTACTGCCCACCCGTGCGAACAAGGAACCCCATGCGTCTTCGCTCCGCCCTCGCCGCCGCCACCGGCGCCGCCCTCCTCCTCGTCACCGCCCCCGGACCGGCGTCCGCCGCCGAGGGCCAGTTCCGCTACACGTACCGGACGTCCGACGGCTACGAGGCGGTCGGCTTCCTCAACAACCCCGAGAGCGGCACCTGCGTCAACATCCAGGGACCGGGCTCCGAGCCCGGCTCGCCCGCCTACGCCCCGAAGAACCGCACGGACGCGACGGCGGTGGTCTTCCTGGAGGCCGACTGCTCGGGGGACGCCTTCTACAGCATCCGTCCGGGCGGCGGCGCCTCGGACCGGCTCCTCGTCCGGTCGGTCGTCTTCTCCTGACGGACGCGGGCGGCGGCCGATCCCGGACCGGCCGCCGCCCGCGGGGCTACGCTGGGGCCTTTCGGCCGGCGTTCGCCCCCAGCCCCTGCCAGGAGGACCCATGCGTCGCGGTGAAGTCTGGTGGGCCGTGTTCGACGAGCGGCGGCCGGTCGTGCTGCTCTCGGACGAGGAGCCGTCCGGCTTCCGGGCCATGCAGGTCGTCCCTCCGGCGGGAATCGACCTGGCCGGCCTCGGCGTCGAAGTGCCCGTGGGCCCCTCCGAAGGACTGCCCTTCGACGGCGTGCTGCGATGGGCCTTCCCCCACCCGGGCTCCACCCCGTGCACCTGGACGGCCACCCTGACCCGCGACGACCTCATCGAGCGGGCCGGCGCGCTGTCCTCCGCCAAGCTCGACGCCGTGGAGGCGGCCCTCCGGCGCGCCGCGCGGCCGAGGGAGTGGACGCCGATGACGGCCGCCGGGTTCGAGGCGATGAAGGCGGCCCTCCGTTCCGGAGCGGTCGACGGGTGACCTGCCGAGACCACCTCCCCCGAGGTGACAGGATGACGCGATGTCCGCGTCTCTCCGCCCGCTGTGGCTGCGCGGCGTCGCCTTCAACCCGGCGGCGCCCTCCGACGTCCTGATACGCCTGATGGACCGGGCGGCCGGTGAGACCGGCCCGGCCATGTGCCAGGGGCGCGACCTGCCCGGCGCCGCGCTCGACGCGGCCCTGCGCCATCCGGACCGCGCCATCCGCGGCGCCCTCGCCCGCAACCACCACGTCGACCCGCGGGCGCTCGTCCCGTTGGCCCAGGACCCGTCGGGAATCGTCCGCGCCTGGCTCGCCGACGGCCCCCGCCCCCGGTCCCCCCGACGGGTCCGGCCGCTCCCGGACGAGGTCCTCGTGACCCTGCTGACCGCCGAGGACGGCGGCGAGGACGGCCGGGTCACGGCGAACGAGATCGCCTCGGGGCTCGACGGGTCCGGCCAGGTCTCCCTGTCGTTCCGCCACTCCCTGGCCGACCGCGAGCACCCCGAGCTCCGGATACAGGCCACCTGGGGGTGGGGGCTGCTCACCCCGGAGCAGCGGGCGAAGCTGCTCGACGACCCCGACCCCACCGTCCGCCGGTCGGCGCGGGAGCACGCCTGGGTGCTGGACCCGGAAGAGGTGGAGGCCCGTGCGCCGTCCTACGAGGCGCGCGGGTGGGGCTTCGTGTACGGCGGGTGCGCGCTGACGCCGGCGATGGTCGAGCGGTGCTTCTCGGACGACCTGCTGCTGACGGCCCTGGCCGAGAACCGCCACGCCCCCGGCTACGCGGTCGCCCGGCTCGCCCGCCATCCCGCGGCGAGGTTCCGCGCGATGGTCGCCACCCGCCCTGACCTGGCGCCCGAGCTGGTCGCGGAGTTGAGGGAGGACCCGCACGAAGGGGTGCGGGAGCGCGCGCGGATCCAGCCCTTCTCCCGCACCTGGGCCGAACACGACGTGATGAACAGGATCGTCGGCCACGGCCGGGACTGCACCTGTCCGATCACCGACTACGTCCCCCAGCCTCCCGACGAGTGGTTCGCCGCCTGCGCCGGGTCCGGGGAGCCGCTGCTCCGGCAGGTCGCCGCGAGCTGGCCCGGCCTGCCCGCCGCACTCGCCGCGACCCTCGCGCGGGACGAGGACGAGGAGGTGCGGATCCGCCTCGCCTGCCACCACCCCCTGGCTCCGCCGCGCCTCCTCCTGGACGTCTTCGTCGCCCACCCCGTCCACCGCCCGCACCTGCTGACCCTGCCCGCCTTCCCCCGCACCGGCACGGCCCACCTCATCGGCCATCCGGATCCGCAGGTGCGGGCCGTGGCCGCGGGCGATCCCGCCCTGTCCGACCCTCCGGTGACGGACCCCGACCCGTCGGTGCGCCGGGCGGCCGCCGCCAACCCGGGGCTGGCGCCGGAGGCCCTGGAGGTCCTCCTCGCCGCCCCGGACACCGCGGAGGGCGCCGCGGCCAATCCGTCGCTCCCCGTCGCCCGCATGCACGCGCTCCTCGACGACTGCCTGGGCGGGGCCGCCCCCGCGTGACGGGGCGGGCCGGGGTCAGCAGGTGACCCAGTAGCCGGGGGAGGTCTGCTTGATGGTGCTGGTGGCGAAGACGTTCCACAGGCCGAGGTTCTGGCCGGAGCCGTTGGCGTAGGCGTAGCCGCCGGACTGGTGGGCGCGGCCGGCCGTGGTGTGGGCGTAGTTGCTGGCGGTCACGCACGCCTCGGCGGGGGCGGTGGTGGCGGTGACGGCCGTGCTCCTGGCGCCGACCGTGCCGGAGGCGTCGACGGCGGCCACGGCGTAGGAGTAGGCCGTGGCGGCGGTCAGCCCGCTGTCCGTGTAGGTGGCGGCGGTGACCGGAGCGCCGTTCACCTTCGTGCCGTCACGGTAGACGGCGTACGAGGCCGCGCCCGGGACCGCGTTCCAGGACAGCGAGGCGCCGGTGGAGGTCGTGCCGGTGACCGTGAGGCCGGTCGGGGCGGGGAGCGTGGCCGGGGTGCCGGTGGTGGTGGCGTGCACCGCGCCGGACCTGGTGCCGACGGTGCCGGAGGCGTCGACGGCGGCCACGGCGTAGGCGTACGTCGTGCCGGCGGTCAGTCCCGAGTCGGTGTAGGCGGCGGCGGTGACCGGCGCGGAGTTGACCCTGGTGCCGTCTCGGTAGACGTGGTAGGAAGCCGCGCCCGGGACCGCGTTCCAGGTGAGCGCGGCGGTGCCGGCCGTGGTGGTGGCGGTCAGGCCGGCCGGCGCGGGCAGGGCCGGGGTGGTGGTCGTGGCACCGGCGCCGAGCGCCTTGGCCATGTTCATCACGGCCGTCATCTGCGGGCCGCTCTTCTGGGCGTAGTCGGCGGACTTGTAGCCCCACCAGTCCCAGCAGCCGCGCGGGTTGCCGGTCATGGTGGTGGCCTGCGGGTAGAGCACGACGAGGTCGTTGGTGTCGGCGTACTCGTTGAGGTAGGCCTTGTCCATGAGGGCGTTGCCGACCAGGCCGAAGTACTGGTAGCAGCCGTGGAGGGTGACCATCAGCTTGCAGGAGGCGCCGCTCTGGCAGGACCGGGGGACGTAGGCGAAGCCCTCGTCGCCCATGCTGATGGCGCTCGGGCTGCCGCCGGGCGTGTACGCGCTCTGGTCGAACCGGACCAGCTGGCCGGTGAGGGCGGAGGAGCTCGCGGGGTTCACGCCGCCGAGCAGGTGGGTGAGCATCTCCTCGACCGGGTCGCCGCCGCAGTTGTTGACGTACGGCGAGCTGGTGGAGGTGCAGGCGTTGGGGCCGATCGGGCTGACCCAGGCGTGGCCGGAGGCGGACGTGTTGTCGTAGACGACGTCCGCGCCGAAGTCGCGGTAGTAGGTGGCGAGGTCGTCGTTCACCGGTGCCTTGACCGTGCTGTCGTTGGTGCCGTGGAACAGCCACACCTTGTCCCCGGACAGGTTCGCGACCGGGTCGACCTTCCCGGCCGTGGCCCGGTCGCGGGTCAACTGCTCCAGCTGGGCTGGGGTCTTGCGGGCCATGAAGGTGTCCATGCACCCGTACAGGGCCGTGTTGAGGTTGTTCTGCGCGCAGTCGTAGGGGCCCGCCGAGAAGATGCCGGCGCCGTCGAGGACGTCGGAGTACGCGACGTGCATCTGGTTGGCCATGAACCCGCCGGACGAAAGCCCGCTCACGTACGTCGCGCTGATGTCGTACTGCCGCAGCGACCCGGCGGTCGGAGCCGGGACGGCGGCCGTCGCGCCACCGGCCGTCGTGGCGGCGATGCCGACGGCCGCGAGGGCGGCGACGAGGAACTTCCTGATCTTCATGCGCATCTCCAGACGGGGGGTGAGAGATGGCGACATCCTGGTGAACGACGGGGATCGCGGCCCACATGTCGTCCCACCACTTCCACCGCCCGGGTTGTGTCGCGCCTTGCCATAGAAGCGGAGGGATCAGGCCGTCCGGCCGGTCGCCTCCGGTGCCGGGGCGGGCGTCCCGGGGGTGGTGCGGGACAGCTGGTGGAGTCGGAGGGCGAGGTGGATCTCCAGGGCGCTGTCGGGG
The DNA here is from genome assembly GCF_043084305.1 of Streptomyces sp. NPDC014656. NCBI lineage: Bacteria > Bacillati > Actinomycetota > Actinomycetes > Kitasatosporales > Streptomycetaceae > Streptomyces > Streptomyces sp. NPDC014656. The sequence continues at coordinate 397,156 of NZ_JBIBZN010000005.1, read as the reverse complement.
GTGTTCCAGTCGGGGCCGAGGAGCCGGGCGACGCGGTCGAGGCGCTGTACGACCGTGTTGACGTGGACGTGGAGGGCGTCCTTGGCGCGGGCGAGGCTCGCTCCCTGGTCGTGGTAGGCGTGCAGGGTGCGGACGAGTTCGGTGCCGCGCTCGGTGTCGTAGGCGAGGACGGGGCCGAGGACGCGGTCCACGTAGGCGGCGACGTCCGCGCGGTCGCCGAGCAGGACGCCGATGAAGCCGAGGGCGGCGACGTCGGCGCCCTCCCCGGTGCGGCCGAGGGCGTGGAGCGCGGTGAGGCACCGGAGCGCCTCGGCGTGGAGGGCCGCGTGGCGGTCGGGGGCGGTGCCGGGGCCGGCCGTGCCCACGGTGACGGGTGCGCCGATGCCCCGGGCGAGGCCGGCGGCGAGGTCACGGGCGAGGGCACGGGTCCGGTCGCACGGCACGAGCAGGACGGTACGGCCCTGGCGGGTGCCCGCGAGTCCGCCGAGGCCGCGCACCACGCGGGCGGCCTCGGCGGCGAGCCGGGCGCGCAGGGCGGGTTCGCAGTCGACGACGGCGACGGCGTGGGGGCGGGCGAGGTCGACGCCGAGGCGCCGGGCGCGCAGGGCGAGGCTGTCCGGGTCCCAGTGGGCCGAGGCGGCGGGGCCCGCGAGCAGGTCGTCGAGGAGTTCGCCGCGTACCCGGTCCTCGGTCTCGGCGACCGAGCGGCGGATCAGCAGCAGCATCGCCGTGACGAGCGCCGACCGTTCGAACAGGCGCCGGTCCGCCTCGGGCAGGTCGCCGCGGCCGGTCAGCACGATGCTGCCGAGGGGTTCGGCGCCGGCGAGGACGGCGCAGGTCCAGACGCCGTCGGCGCGGACCGCGCGGCCCTCCGTGTGCGCGGCCGCCAGGTTGGCGGCGGAGGGCGTCACCGGTCCGGTGCCGACGCGGGCGAGTTCGCTGCCGTCGGTGTCGTGGACGGCCACTCCCCCGCCCAGCAGTGCCGCGATCTCGGCGGCGACCTCGTCGGTCCCGGCGCCGCGCAGCACCAGCCGGGAGAGCCGGTCGTGGGCGTCGGACGCCTGGTGGAGTGCCTCGCTGTGGGCGCGGGCGGTCGCGTTGGCGGCTTCGAGCCGGGCGAGGGCGGTGCGGGTCTCGTCCAGCCGGCGGGCGCTGTCGATGGCGACGGCGGCGTGGTCGGCGAGCGAGGCGAGGAGCGCGATGGCGTCGGGGGTGAACTCGCGCGGGGTGCGGTCGGCCGCGAACAGGACGCCGATGATCTCCCCTCCCAGCCGGAGGGGGACGCCGAGGATGCCGCGCAGCCCTTCCTCCGCGACGCCGTCGTCGATGGTCCCGGTGTGCCGGTAGCGGTGGTCGGTGCGGTAGTCCGTGCTCGCGTACGGGCGGGCGGTCTGCGCGACCAGGCCGCCCAGGCCCTCCCCCATCCCGAGGCGGAGCTGCTGGAAGGCCGCCGAGACGGATCCCTCGGTGACCCGCATGAACGTGTCGTGGGCGGCGGGGTCGTTCAGCGTCAGATAGGCGACGTCCGAGCCGAGCAGCGTACGGGCCCGCCGGACGATGGCGCGGAGGACGGCGTCGAGGTCCCGCAGTCCGGCCAGGTCCCCGGCGGTGTCGTACAGCGCGACGAGCTCCGCCTCCCGGCGCCGGTACTGGTCGAGCACCCGCCGCACCGCCAGCGCGGTCCCGCAGGTCTCCTCGATCCAGGCGACCTCGTCCGGGGAGGCGCCCGCGGCCCTGGCCCGGGCGGGCTGCGCGGCGAGCTCCTCGCCGGGGGCGCCGGCGGCCAGGAGGTCGAGCACGCGGCGCGCGGCGGCCTCGGTGGGCGACGGTCTGCGGGTGTCGGCGCGACGGCCGGCGGTCATGGGGCCTCCTGGCGGGGGGTGCGGGTGGTGCGGGGACGACGCGTCCGGCCGCCGTCATCAGCTCGTGATGACGGCGGCCGGGAGCGGTCCGCGCGGCCGGCGCGTGCGCCGGACGCCGGGACGGTGCGTGCCGGGGTGCTACGCCCGGTCGCCGGCGGCCACCGGGGCCGGCGCGGTCCGCTCGTCGCGGCTGTCGCGGGCGAGGTCGCGGCCGAGGGTCTCGCGGGTGACGGCGACCGTGAGGGTGGTGACGACGGCCGCCGCGCAGAGGTAGACGCTGATCGGCGTCGAGCTGCCGTAGTCCTTGAGCAGCTCCACCGCGATGATCGGGGCGAGGGCGCCGGCGAGGATGGAGGCCAGCTGGGAGCCCATGGAGGCGCCGGAGTAGCGGACCTTGGTGTCGAACATCTCGGAGATGAACGCGGCCTGCGGCCCGTACATCGCGCCGTGCAGTAGCAGACCGGCCGTGACCGCCAGGGTGATCACCACGAACGACTTCGAGTCGACGAGCCCGAAGAAGACGAACGCCCACACCGCCATGCCCGCCGAGCCGATCAGCGTGACCGGGCGGCGCCCGATCCGGTCGGAGAGCGCGCCCCACAGCGGGATGGTGACGAAGTGGACGGCCGAGCCGATCAGGACGGCGTTGAGGGCGGTGCTCTTGGGCAGCTCCAGGTGCACGGTGACGTACACGAGGAGGAAGGAGGTGAGGATGTAGTACGAGATGTTCTCGCCGAAGCGGGTGCCGATGGCGGACAGGACCTCGCGCCAGCTGCGCCGGAAGACCTCGACGACCGGGGCCTCGTCCTTCACGCCGGCCGCCGCCGCGGCCTCCGCCTTCGCCTGGGCCTCCAGGAACACCGGGGACTCGGAGACCGAGACGCGGATCCACAGGCCGATCATGACGAGCAGTCCGGAGAGCAGGAACGGGACGCGCCAGCCCCAGGACTGGAAGGCGGCGTCCGACTGGACGGCGGCCAGCAGGGACAGGACGCCGGTGGCGAGCAGGTTGCCGCCGGGGGCGCCGGCCTGCGGCCAGGACGCCCAGAAGCCGCGGTGCTTGTCGCCGCCGTGCTCGGAGACGATCAGGACGGCCCCGCCCCACTCGCCGCCCAGGGCGAAGCCCTGGACGAGCCGCAGCACCGTCAGCAGGATCGGCGCCCACACGCCGATGGACTCGTAGGTGGGCAGCAGGCCCATCGCGAAGGTGGCGCCGCCCATCATCAGCAGGCTCAGGACCAGGAGCTTCTTGCGGCCTATCTTGTCCCCGAAGTGGCCGAAGACGATGCCGCCGAGGGGGCGGGCGGCGAACCCGATGGCGTACGTGATGAAGGCGATCAGCGTGCCCACCAGGGGGTCGGCGCTGGGGAAGAAGAGGGTGTTGAAGACGAGCGCGGCGGCGGAGCCGTAGAGGAAGAAGTCGTACCACTCGATGGTGGTGCCGATCAGGCTCGCGGCGACGATGCGGCCGATGCGGCCTCTCGGCTGGGTGGTGGTGTCAGACATGGGGTCACCGGTTTCACGTACGGATGGGACGGGGTGAAGGGGGACGGGGGTGGGAGGGGGCGGGGGTGGAAGGGGGTCGGGCGGGGCGGGGGCGGCTGTCAGCCGGCGGTCCAGCCGCCGTCGAGCGGCAGGGACGTTCCCGTGAGGTAGCCCGAGTGGGGGCCGCACAGCCACAGGACGGCGGCGGCGACCTCCTCGGCCTCCAGGAGGCGCTTGACGGGCGAGCGGGCCAGCATGACGTTCGTGAGGACGTCGCCCTCGCTGATGCCGTGCGCGGCGGCCTGGTCGCGGACCTGGCCCTCGACCAGCGGGGTGCGGACGTAGCCGGGGTTCACGCAGTTGCTGGTGACCCCGTGGGGGGCGCCTTCGATCGCGGCGACCTTGCTCAGGCCCTCCAGGGCGTGCTTGGCGGCGACGTAGGCGGACTTGTAGGCGCTGGCCCGCAGCCCGTGGACGCTGGAGACGTTCACGATCCGGCCCCAGCCACGGGCGTACATGTGCGGCAGCGTCCTGCGCATCAGCAGGAACGGGGCGGTGACCATCACCTTCTGGATCAGCTCGAAGCGGTCCGGGGGGAACTCCGTGAGCGGGGCCACGTGCTGGAGGCCGGCGTTGTTGACGAGGATGTCGACCTCGGCGGGCAGGAGGTCGATCGCGCCCGCGTCGGCGAGGTCGGCCACCCGCGCCCGGCCCCCGGCGGTCTCGGCGACGGCCTTCGCCGCGTCGGCGTCCCGGTCCACCACGTGGACGAGGGCCCCCGCCCCGGCCAGGGCGAGGACGCAGGCCCGGCCGATGCCGCTGCCGCCGCCCGTCACCAGCGCGGTGCGGCCGCTCAGGTCGTTCGCGGTGGCGGACGGCGGCCGCCGGTCCGGCGTGGGAAATGTGTGCGTCATGGGCCGAAACAGTAGGGAGGCCCTTCCGCCCGGCCCATGGACGAGTCCGCCACACTGCGGGGCGGTTCCATGGTGCCGGACACCATGGTCGCTCCGGAGGGAGGCCCACGGGGCTCAGGACGGGGCGCCGGCGGCCTTCGCCGTGTCGAGGGAGCACATGTTCGCCAGGGTCACGGGGTCCTGGCCCGTGGGCCGGGCGACGGTGCCCGAAGCGGGCGGCCGGTGACCGGCGGAGAGCCAGCCCTCCAGGGCCGTGAAGGCGGTCCGGTGGCAGGGGGTGAGCGGCCGGAGCCGGTCCGGGAAGGCGTCGACGAGGGAGTCGGTGTGGGTGCCGCCCTCGACGCGGTAGTACCGGTGCAGCCGTTCCCGGCCCGCCTCGCGCACCATGCGGGCGTAGACGTCGGAGTCCTCGCTGATCGGCAGCAGGACGTCGAGGGTGCCGTGCAGGGTGATCAGGGGCTTCCCGATCCGGCCGGTGAGGGCGATCTTCGCCACGGCCCGCCGGACCTCGTCGGGGCGGGCCGCGTAGTCGTAGTCGGCGTCGCAGGCGGGGGTGCCGGGCAGGCAGTACGGGGTGCCCGCCTCGGCCGGGCCGTCGAAGCCGGGGTCCAGCTCCTCGCGATAGAGGCGCTGGGTCAGGTCCCAGTAGACCTTGTGGTGGTACGGCCACAGGAACTCCGACCCGGCGGGGAAACCGGCGGCGTGCAGCTCCTCCCGCGCGGCCCCGGCGCCCTCGCCGCCGGCGGCGTACACGGGGTAGGCGCGCATCGCCTTCGGCAGGAAGTCGAGCAGGGTGGGGCCGTCGGTCTTCCAGAGGGTGCCCTCCCAGTCGACGCCGCCGTCGTAGAGCTCGGGACGGTTCTCCAGCTGCCAGCGCACCAGATAACCGGCGTTGGACAGGCCGGTGACGAGGGTGCGGGCCGGGGGACGGTGGTAGCGCTGGGCGAGGGTGGCGCGGGCGGCCCGGGTCAGCTGGGTGACCCGGTCGTTCCACTCGGCGATGGCGTCGCCGGGGGTCTTCCCGTCGCGGTGGAAGGCGAGTCCGGTGTTGCCCTTGTCGGTGGCGGCGTACGCGTACCCCCGGGCCAGCACCCAGTCCGCGATGGCCCGGTCGTTGGCGTACTGCTCGCGGTTGCCCGGGGTGCCGGCCACGACGAGCCCGCCGTTCCAGCGGTCGGGCAGCCGGATGACGAACTGGGCGTCGTGCTGCCAGCCGTGGTTGGTGTTGGTGGTGGAGGTGTCGGGGAAGTAGCCGTCGATCTGGATCCCGGGCACCCCATCGGGGACCGCCAGGTCCTTCGGCGTCAGCCCCGCCCAGTCGGCCGGGTCGGTGTGGCCCGACGCGACGGTGCCGGCCGTGGTCAGTTCGTCCAGGCAGGCGGTCCGCTGGTGCTCGGCTCCGGGGACGCGGAGCTGCGCCTGGCGGGCGCAGTGGTCGCCGGGGCCGGTGGGGGCGGTGGGGGCGGTGGGGCCGGTGGGGGCGGCCGTCGCGGGGGCGGCGGTGAGGGTGAGGGCGAGGGCGGTCAGGGTGACCGCCGCCCGGGCGCCCCGGCGCCGGGGGCGCGGTGAGGGGCGGAAGGCGGGACGGCGACGCATCGGTGCGTACCTCCGGGCTGGTGGGGTGGGAACGGGACTCGCGGGAGGCTATGCCGACGGCCGGCCGCCGGACATGGCCGCGCGGCCCACCGTCCACGGCCCTGTGGTGGGCGCCGGCACCACTCGCCGGTGGGGGGCGGCGGGTGGGGGGCAGGGCGGCGGCCCGTCGTCGGGGAAGCGCGGGAGGGGGTGAGGAGGGAGCGGGGAGGAGGTGGGAAGGAGGTGGTCGTCACCATGCCGGAGGGGGTCGGTGTGTGGACGGCCGCCATGGTCGGTCCCTTCGCCCGCTGCCTAGGCTCCGTGCTTGTCGCTGCTATCGGCACCGGTTCTGACCTGCGAGGTCGTCCGGCTGCCCGAGGGAAGGGATCCTCATGGGTCTGGACAAGACGGTCGCGAGCGCGGCGGAGGCGGTGGCCGACATCCCCGACGGGGCCTCGCTCGCCGTGGGCGGCTTCGGGCTCTGCGGGATACCGGGGACGCTCATCGACGCGCTGTGGCAGCGCGGTACGGAGGGCCTGCGCGTCGTGTCGAACAACTGCGGCGTCGACGACTGGGGCCTCGGCCTGCTGCTCGCCGCCGGACAGATCTCCCGGATGACGAGTTCGTACGTGGGCGAGAACAAGGAGTTCGCCCGCCAGTACCTGAGCGGGGAGCTGGAGGTCGAGCTGGTCCCCCAGGGCACGCTGGCCGAGCGGCTGCGGGCCGGGGGCGCGGGCATCCCCGCCTTCTACACCCCCGCGGGCACGGGAACGCAGGTCGGCGAGGGCGGACTGCCGTGGAGGTACGCGGCCGGGGGAGGCTCGGTCGCCGTGGCCTCCCCGCCGAAGGAGACACGGGAGTTCGGCGGGCGTCCGCACCTGCTGGAGAGGAGCATCACGACGGACTTCGCGCTGGTCCGCGCCACCATCGGCGACCGGCACGGCAACCTCGTCTTCCGTTCCTCGGCCCGCAACTTCAACCCGCTGGCCGCCATGGCCGGACGGGTCACCATCGCCGAGGTCGACCACCTCGTCGAGCCGGGCGAGCTGGACCCCGACGAGGTCCACCTGCCCGGGATCTTCGTCCAGCGCGTGGTCCGGGTCACCCCCGGCGACCCCGCCGCCGAACGGCGCGTCGAGCGCCGTACCGTCCGACAGGAAGGCGACGCCTGATGGCCCGCACCCGCGAGCAGATGGCGGCCCGCGCCGCCCTGGAACTGACCGACGGCAGCTACGTCAACCTCGGCATCGGGCTTCCCACGCTCATCCCGAACCACCTCCCACCCGGCATCGAGGTCGTACTCCAGTCCGAGAACGGCATCCTCGGCACCGGCCCCTACCCCACCGAGGACGAGCTCGACGCCGACGTCGTCAACGCCGGCAAGGAGACCGTCACGACGCTGCCCGGCGCCTCGTTCTTCGACTCGGCGCTGTCCTTCGGGATGATCCGCGGCGGCCACGTCGACGCCGCGGTCCTCGGTGCCATGCAGGTCTCCTCCGCGGGCGACCTGGCCAACTGGATGATCCCCGGCAAGATGGTCAAGGGCATGGGCGGTGCGATGGACCTCGTCCACGGGGCCGGCCGGGTCGTCGTCCTCATGGAGCACACCGCCAAGGACGGCACGCCCAAGCTCGTCGACACCTGCACCCTGCCCCTGACCGGCCGGGGCGTCGTCCAGCGCGTCGTCACCGACCTCGCCGTCGTCGACGTCACCCCCGACGGCTTCGTCCTGGCCGAACTCGCCCCCGGCGTCACCGCCGAACAGGTCGTCGCGGCCACCGCCGCACCGCTCCGCGTCCCCCGGGGGATCGGACCGACCGCCTGACCCGGCGGGGAGGAGGACGGAACCGGTCCGCGCGTGGGCGGCGCAGGTGCCGGCCACGCACTGCCGGGCGGAGGTCCGGCCGCCGCCATCGTACGAGGAGTCCGCCGGCCGGTCGCCGGACGGCGAGGCCCTCCGTGCGGCGGCGGTCCGGATCGGGCCGGCGGGCGAGGCCGCTACCGGGCCTTCGCGGACGGTGCCTTCGCCGGACCGGGCCCGCCGGGCGGCGGCCGACGCCATGCTCCGCGCGCTCGCCGGCGTCGACGATGCGGCGGAGCCGCGGCGGCGGCTGCCGGGATGGGGACGGAGGTGTTCGAGTCCCTGCTCCAGGCGCGGGTGGGCGGAGGCGCGGAACCGGGCGACGAGCTCCGGGCCGAGCTCGTCCGGCGGGCGTCGGCGTCCCGGCTGCGGCACCGCGACGTGCTGGTGCTGCTGTTCGACGCGACGGGCCCGGGGTGGCGGTCGGTCCGCGAGCGCGCGCTCGACCACGCCGCGCGGATGCCGCCGGCCGCCGAGACCCTGCTGCGATGGCAGGCCCGGCGGCGTACCGCGACGGTCTCTCTCTCTCTCCCCCCCCCGCACGGTCCCGGACGGACGGGGGTTCGCCTCGGCCTGGACCTGGGAGGAGGAGGGCGGCGGGGAGACCGTCATCGGACCGGCGCGGACCGGCCGGGTCCCCTCGACGGCGTACAAGGACGTCCTCCTGGCGGCCCGTACGCTCCGCCGGCCCTTCCCGGGCCCTGTGAACCCGGGGCCCGGGACCCGGAGGCCCTGCCGTCGCGTGCCGCCGCCCGGCTCAGACGGAGAGGAGGTCCACGACGAAGACCAGGGTCGAGCCCGCCGGGATCAACGGCGAGGGGGACTGCTTGCCGTAGCCGAGACGCGGGGGAACGATGATCTCGCGCCGGCCGCCGACCCTCATCCCCCTCACCCCCCGGTCGAAGCCCTTGACGGCCCTGCCGCCGCCGAGGGCGAACTTGAACGGTTGGCCACGGTCCCAGGAGGCGTCGAACTCCTTGCCGGACGCGAAGGCGACGCCGACGTAGTGGACCCTGGCCACCATGCCCGGCTTCGCCTCGGCCCCGTCCCCGACGACCAGGTCCCTGATGGTCAGCTCGGTGGGAGCGTCGCCCTCGGGCACCCCGACCTCGGGCTTCGTCGGTTCGGTCATCGCAGCCTCTTCACTCTCCGCGGACGGCCCTCGCGCGGACCGGCCGGGCGCGTGGACGTTCCACGCGGCCGACGGCCACGCTACCGAGCACGCCGCTCCCCGGCGCGCAGCGGACGGCGGGGACGAGGGGACGAGGGGACGACAGCGGAGGCGGCTCTCCTGCGGCGTGCTCCCGGGGCACGCCGGCGGGCCGTCCGGCGGTGGCGGTGGCTGTGGCTGTGACTGTGACTGTGGCGGTCCAGCAGGCCGTGTCCCGCGCTCGCGCTCGCCCGGCCACGGGAGCCCCGGTCTCATTCGGCCGCCCGGGAACCCTCCTCCCGCTCCCACTCGTAGAAGGCGCTGAGGCGGTGGTCGTGTTCGTAGGCGGGGTGCGGGGGCCGGCCCACCCGACCGATCGCCTCCCCGGTGCTCGGATCGTTCGACCTGAGGAGACCGAAGGCGGCGTTGAGCCGCGTCTCGGAGTCGTCCTCGTCCAGGAGCGCCGCGAGGGCGTCGGCGACCTCTTCCGGATGGCCCGCCGCGCTGTGCGCGACGGCGGCGTCGCAGGCGGCGACCGCCAGACACAGGACGGGCAGCCCGTCGTCCGTCATCGTGTCCGGTGGCGCTCCGGCCTCCAGCGGCGCGGCCACCGCCTCCGCGTCGCCCCGCCGAACCACCGCCACGAACTCCGCGTCGTCCATGCGGCCCATTCTCGGACACGCCTCCCCGCCGCGTGGCCGCACAGACGGCGGAGCCCGTACGGGAGAGGGCGCGGGATCTCCCGGAGGCTGCGGGGCCGCGCCGACGCCGACGGTCAACTGCCTTGTCTAGTCAAGGGCGTTCAGCGGGAGACTTCGGGTCCGGCGGTCGGCGGGTAGGGCGGATTCCCGGGTGCGGTCCGGACGGAGGGAGGACTAGGGTGCCCCGGTGACCGAGACGCAGCAGCACCGTGACGTGGGCCCTCCCGGCGGCGGCTCCGACGAGAAGTCGACCTTGTCCGCCTTCCTGGACTACCTCCGCGAAGCGGTGGCCGCGAAGGCTCGGGGGCTCGACGACGAGAAGGGGCGAACGCCCGGGGTGCCCTCCGGCACCAGCGTCCTCGGCCTGGTGAAGCACCTGACGGCGGCCGAACTGTACTGGTTCGCCTGGGCCTTCGAGGGGGCCGACGTCGAGCATCCGGACTTCGGGATGGAGGTCTCGGACGACGAGGACGCGGACGGTCTGCTCGCCGCGTACCGCGAGGCCGTCGAGCGGTCCAACGAGATCATCGGGCGCTGCGACGACCTGAGCGGTCCGTGTGCCCGGCCGGCCGGGAAGGCGGGCGTCGTGCGCACCATGCGGTGGGTGCTGGTGCACATGATCGAGGAGACGGCCCGCCACGCGGGTCATGCCGACATCCTTCGTGAGCAGGCCGACGGTTCCGTCGGCAGGTAGTGGCCCCGTCGCGTCCGGAGGCGGGACCGACGGCGGTCGGGGCGCATAGGGTGCCGGGATGGTCGCGATGCCCGAGGAGTTCGGACGGTGCACGGTCGAGCGCGAGGGAGAGGCCGGGCGGACCTGGCTCGCCGCGCTGCCCGCGATCGTGGCGGAGCTGCTGGGGCGCTGGGGGTGCGTGCCGGACGGGGAGGTCATGCACGGGGGTGTGGGCCTCGTCGTTCCGGTGCGCCGGCGGGCCGGGGAGCGCGCCGTGCTGAAGGTGTCGTTTCCGCATCCCGGCAACGTCCACGAACCGGACGCGTTCGTCGCGTGGGGCGGGCGCGGCGCGGTCCTGCTGCACGAGCGCGACGACGCGCGGTTCGCGATGCTGCTGGAGCGGGTGCGGTCGTCGACGCTGGCCGAGGTCGAGGACGGCGACGAGGTGGTGACGGTCGCCGGGCGGCTCAATCGCCGCCTGGCCGTCCCCGCGCCGCCCGGCCTGCCCCGGCTGCGCGAGCGGGCCGACGCCTGGGAGGAGCGGCTGCGCACGGACTCCGTGGCGCTGCCGCACGCCGTGCCGCGCCGGGTGCTGGACGCCGCCGTGGCGACCGTACGGGAGCTGGGCCGGATCCAGCCGGACACGCTCGTCCACGGCGACCTGCACGCGCGGAACGTCCTGCGGGCCGACCGGGAGCCGTGGCTGGCCGTCGACCCCAAGGGGTACGCGGGGGACCCCGCCTACGACGGCGGCACCCTGCTCAAGTCCCGCGCGCTGACGCTCCTGGGCTCGGACGACCTGGCCGGCTCCGTCCGCCGCGTTCTGGACGTCTTCGCGGAGGCCGCCGAACTCGACCGCGAGCGCGTCCGCCGCTGGGCCCAGTTCCATGCCGTCCAGGCCGCGTTCTGGGGGCGTCGTCACGGCTTCCGCGTCGCGCGCGGCGGCCCGCTGCTGGACCGGATCACCCAGTTCGCCGACCGCCTGTCCGAGGTGCTCACCGAGGGCGCGTGACGCGGGAGGCCCCCGGCTCGGGCCGGACCGGTCGGGCCCGGACCGGCCCCGACCGGCCTGGATCCGGAGAACGGCGGGAAAATCGTCTGGCGGATCCCGGTGGGCCTTGCTAGCTTTCGGGAGGCCGTGCGAGAGAACGAGGAGGTGGTACCCGTGAACGCAGTTTCGACATGGGTGCTCCCCTCCGGGGTCACGGTCGGGCGATAGGTCGTCCGGGAGCGCCGTTCCAGCGCACTCCCGAAAGGCACGTCCGTGCACTTCACTTCCGAACAGCGTCTCGACGACGGCGTCCTCGAACGCGAATTCGTCCTCGGCGAGATCCCCGGCACCCTGTGGACGCCCGAGTCCACCACGCCGGTCCCGCTGGTCCTCATGGCCCACAACAACGGCCTGCCCAAGGCGGACCCCCGGCTGATCGCCCGGGCCCGCCACACCGCGGCGCGCGGGTACGCGGTGGCCACCATCGACGCCGTCGGGTGCGGCGACCGGCCCCGTTCCGCCGCCGCCGAGCAGGCCCGCGACGAGCTCCGCCGGGCGATGCGGGCGGGCGAACCGGTCGACGAGATCTTCGAGTCCCTCATCGGCCCGATGGTCGGGAACGCCGTACCGGAATGGCGGACCACCCTGGACGCCCTGCTCCCGCTGCCGGAGATCGGCGGCCCCGTCGGCTACTCCGGGGGGTGGACGGCCCTCGGCATCCGGCTCGCGGTGGTCGAGCCGCGCATCGTGGCCGCCGGCTTCTTCGCCGGAGGCTACGTGCCCCGTGCCCAGCGCGAGGAGGCCGGGCGGGTCACCATCCCCCTGCTGTTCCTGCTGCAGTGGGACGACGAGGGCAACCCCCGGCAACGGGCCCTGGACCTGTTCGACGCCTTCGGCAGCGAGGAGAAGACCCTGCACGCCAACCTGGGCGGACACACCGGCACCCCGTGGTTCGAGCTGGAGGACGGCTGCCGGTTCCTGGACCGCCACCTGAAGTGAGCCCGGACGGCGGGCGGCACCGCCCGGTGCCGGGGCCGTGTGCGAGCGTGAGGAGGTGAGGAAACCGGGGCGCGAGGCGGGGGAGGAGGGCCGCCGGCTCGTCGCGGCACTGGGCGAGTTCCACCACGACGGCTTCGGGTCGGCCTGTGCGGCCGGGATCGACGCGGCCGAGGCGGTGCGCCGTCTCGGCGGGACGCCGGTGCCGGACGACGTCATGGAGGACTTCCTCGACGACCCGTACGCGTACGACATGGACGAGAGCCCGCGCCTCGTCGGCGTGACGACCGTGCCGGGCGGCTGCGTGGTGGCCCGGCCCCGGGGCTACGCGCCGCAGATGCCCGGCGTACTGGCCCTGTTGTCCGTCGGCACGCACTGCTACGGGCTGTACGCGAACCCCAAGAGCGGCAACCAGGGGAGCGTCGCCCGCGACGGGACCCTGGAGGGCGGGGACCTCCACCCGGGCGGCGGGCCCGACGAGGACGACGGCCCGGAGGAGGTGCTGAACTCCTGTCTGTACCGGTACCGGTACCGGGCCGTGGCCTACGCGTACGCCTTCGCGGGACTGCGCCCGACGGACTCCCGCGCCGTGCTCGGGCCGCCGGACGTGTGGGTCGAACTCCCGGACCGCGACTACTGGAGCCGCTGAGGGGCCTGTCCGGCGTCCGTCGCCGACGGCACGCTCACGACGACGGTCCGGAGGATGCCCGCTCGCGGGCCCCTACGGGTTTCGCCGGCCCGTGGGGCCCCCGTCGCGCCGCTCGGCGTCCCCGGCCACGGCGGTGGCTATCGCGGCGAAGGCGACCGCGTGGCCGCGGGCGTTGCCGTGGACGCCGTCGGTGGCGTAGATGCCGGGGTCGGCGGCGAGCGGGTGGTGGTGGGTGTCGACGTGGATGCCGCCCAAGGCGTGCGTCAGGCCGGCGGTGACGCGGTCGAGTCCGTCGAAGCGGCGGGCCATGCCGGCCGCGTGTTCCGGCGGGACGAGGCCCGAGCGGGCGAGGTCGAACAGGCCGATGGTGATGACGCGGGCTCCGCTCTCGGCGAGGGGCGTGAGGAGCGAGGCGAGCCCGGCCCGGAAGGCGTCCGGGTCGAAGCCGCGGAAGGCGTCGTTACCGCCCGCGCTCACCATCACCACGTCCGGCTCGAAATCCAGGGCCGGGCCGAGCTGCCGGTCCCGGATCTCGTCGAGGAGCAGGTGGGGCGTGGCGAGGTTGACCGCGGCGAAGCCGGGGCGGGTGGCGGCGAGGGCGTCGCTGAAGCGGTCGGCGAAGGAGCGGTCGCGGTAGCCGGGGAGGGGGCCCATCACCCCGGCGGTGACGCTGTCGCCGAGGACGGCCAGCCGGTTCCACGGGAGGCCGCGGAGCAGTTCGGCGGCGGTGTCGGGGGCCATGCAGTACGGGTCGGACGACTCGGCGGTGAGGTCGGGACCGTCGGCCGGCGGGGCCTGGACGGGGGTCCGGTGCGGCTGCGGGGTCATCGCTGGTCTCCTTCGAGGACGCGGGGGGCGGGCGGGGTCCGGCCGGCCGGTGGCGCCGGGGCCGGGTTCGGGGCCGGGGGCCGGGGCGCGGTGGGGCGCAGGGCGAGGCCGCCGAGGGCGGCGGCCACGTTGACGGCGGCGGCGAACCAGTACACGGCGGCGTACGGCTCCGCGCCCGGGCCCGGGACCTCGGCGACGATCACGGCGGTGGCGGCGATGCCGAGGCCGCCGCCGATCTGACGGGCCGCCATGACCATGCCCGTGGCGGCGGCGAAGTGCTGGGGCGCCACGGAGAGGGCGGAGGCGGTGGAGATGCCGACGGTGGCCAGTCCGACGCCGGCTCCCATGACCGTCCCGGCCGGGAGCCAGAGCGTCCAGAAGCGGGGCTCGGTGTCGATGAGCAGGGCCAGTGCGGCCGTCGGGGCGGCGACGAGGGCCGAGCCCACCGCCACCATGACGCGCGGGGTGAGGGTGAGGGAGAGCCGTCCGATGCCGACGCCGACCACGGCGGTGACGAGCGCCGCGGGGCTCATGGCGAGGCCCGCCTCCAGGGCGGAGTAGTCCCAGGCGTCGGTCATGAAGAGCACGCCGAGCAGCATCGTGGCGAAGAGGGCGGCGCCGTACGCGACGGAGACGGCGCTCGCGACGGCGAAGGGGCGGCTGCGGAAGAGGTCGAGCCGGAGTGCCGGCCGGGGGTGCCGGAGCGCCCGGACCACGGTCGCCGCCCCCGCGAGGACGGTGACGCCGGCGGCGGCCCGTACGTGCGCCGACGACCAGCCGTGCTCGGGGCCCCGCGTCAGGCCGTACACCGCCGCGCCGACGCAGAGGGCGAGCAGCAGACTGCCCGCGAGGTCGGGCGCGCGGCCGGTGCGGGACTCGCCGGTGAGCAGCTTCCGTCCGGCGATCAGCACCCCGATGCCGACCGGCAGGTTGAGGCAGAACAGCGCCCGCCAGTCGAGGGCTTCGACGATGACGCCGCCGAGGGCGGGTCCGGCGGCGGCGGCCAGGGCGCCCGCCGCGCTCCACAGGCCGATCGCGGCGCGTCGGCGTTCGGCGGGGATCTCGGCGAGCACGAGCCCCAGCGAGGCGGGCACCAGCAAGGCCGCCGCCAGTCCCTGGGCGGCGCGGCCGCCGAGGAGCAGGGGCAGGTTCGGGGCCACGGCGATCAGCAGCGAGGACACCGTGAAGGCGGCGACGCCGGCCAGGAAGAGGCGGGCCCGGCCGACGGCGTCGGCCAGCGGGCCGGCCGGGGCGAGCAGGGCGGCGAAGGGGATCACATAGGCGGTGGCGACCCAGGAGACGGTGGTCAGCGAGGCGCCGAAGGCGTCGGCGATCGGTGGCACGGCCAGGTTGGTCACGGTGGCGTCGAGGAAGCTCAGGAAGGTGCCCGCGCAGGCCAGTAACAGGGCGAGGGAGGCTCGGCGAGCGGCCGTGGGAGAAGTCATGGCGAGGATTTAAGAGTACGATCGTTCGTACGTCAATGACGTACGGTCGTTTGCTAAACTGCGGGGCATGGCAGGACGCGCATCGGCTCAGGCAGCCCTCGAGACCCGGCGGTCGGTGCTGCGCGCAGCGGCCGAACTCGCTTCCCTGGAGGGCCTGGACAGCGTCACCATCGGCCGGCTCGCCGACCGGCTGGGGATGAGCAAGGCAGGGGTCATCGGCCAGTTCCGCAGCAAGGAGAAGCTGCAGCTGGAGACGGTGGAGCTGGTCCTGGAGGACTTCCGCGCCCGGGTCTGGCTGCCGGTGCGCCACCTCGACGCGGGCCTGCCGCGCCTGCTGGCCGTCTGCGCGGCCTGGGTGCGGTACGCCGCCGAACCCGGCTACTCCGGCGGCTGCCTGCTCACCCAGGTCACGTACGACTACGACGGGCGCACCGGCTCCGTGCACGACCGGATCGCCGAGGGGCGCTCCCGCTGGCGGGACACCCTGCGCCACGACGTCGACGCCGCCGTGGACGCCGGGGACCTCCCGCCCGCGACGGACACGCCCCGCGTCGTCTACGGCCTGGAGTCCCTGGCCGCGGGCATCACCCCGGCGAGGCTCCTCCACGGCGACACCCAGGCGGAGAGCTGGGCGCTGCACGGCATGCGCACCATCCTGGGCGTCCCACCGACGGACTGATCGCCACGGGACGGGCGCCCCCGGGGAGGAACGGAGGCGCCCGCGCACGCCCTCCCCCGTCAGTGCTCCGCGAGCAGCTCCGGCAGCTTGCGCATGTCGTCGAAGACGACGGTGCCGGGGCCTTCGAGCCGTTCGGCCGGCGTGGGGCCCCCGGCGTAGCCGAAGGCCCGCATCCCGGCCGCCCGCGCGGCCGCGACGCCGGGTCCGCTGTCCTCGACCACCGCGCACGCCGCCGGATCGACGCCCATCCGGCGGGCGGCGTACAGGAAGAGATCCGGCGCGGGTTTGCCGCGGGACACTTCGCTCGCGCTGTAGACGCGGCCCTCGAAGTGGCCGTACAGCCCGGTGCGGCCCAGGGTGTGGCGCATCTTCTCGTGCGATCCGCTGGACGCGACGCAGGTGGGCAGGGTGAGGGCGGCGAGCGCCTCGGGCAGCCCGTCCACCGGGTCGAGGCCGAGGTCGACCGCCTCCCGGTGACGCCGGATGAGCCGGCTCCACCAGAGCGCGGCGGTCTCCGCGCCGAGCCGCTCGGCGATCTGCCCGACGATCGACTTCTCCGAGCGCCCGATGAACCGTTCCACCACCTCGTCGGAGGTGAGCGGCCAGCCCAACTCCGCGCCGAGCGCGACCTGGAGACGGACGGCGAGGCGTTCGGTGTCGACGAGCACCCCGTCGCAGTCGAATATCACGAGCTCTATCGGCCTGGCCGTTCCCGCCGCGTGGGCGGCGGGGCGGGCGGCGCTCACGTCCCGTCCTCCGCGGTCAGCGGGGACAGGGGCCGCTCGAAGAAGGTCTCCAGGACCACCGTGGCCTGGGTGCCGCTGACCCCGTCGATTGCGTAGATCCGGCGCAGCACGTCCTGCAGCTGCTCGGTGGTCGCGGTCCTGACCTTCACGAGCACGGAGGCGCTGCCGGCGATGACGTGCGCCTCCAGGATCTCGGGGAGCGCGGCGAAGTCCCGCCCCGAATCCCCCATCCAGGACGTCGAGTCGACCATCACGTAGGCCAGGACGGCGCTGCCCACGGCGGCCGGGTCCACCTCGGCGGCGGTGCGCCGGATGACGCCGCGCTCCTTGAGCTTCCGGACCCGCTCGTGGGCGGCGCCCGCGGACAGTCCGACGGCCTGCCCCAGGGCGGCGTAGGGCTGGGTGGCGTCCTGCTGGAGCCGGGCCAGCAGTGCGCGATCTATGTGATCCACAACTCTCCATTCGCGATCTTCTGGCCAGGACCATATCCCATCCTGCAATATTCACTTCAAGCCGACTGTGATTCAACTTCCGGCCCAGATACGGCATATGACGTCTCTCGCGAGGAGTGGACCCTATGAGCAGCGAGCGCCCCGGACTGTACGAGATGCTCGACGAGCGGTTCCGCACCGGCCGGTGCATGAACGGTGACGACGCCCTGGAGGTGCTGTTCACCGGCTGCCGTTGGGCCGAGGGGCCGGTCTACGTGCCCGCCTGGCGGCAGGTGGTCTGGAGCGACATCCCCAACGACCGGATGCTGCGGTGGGACGAGGAGACCGGAGCGGTCGGCGTCTTCCGCCGCTCCGCCGGCCACACCAACGGCAACACCCTCGACCGCGAGGGCCGGTTGATCACCTGCGAGCAGGGCAACCGCCGGGTGACCCGGACCGAACACGACGGCACCCTCACCGTGCTGGCCGACCGGTGGCGGGGCAAGCGCCTGAACAGCCCCAACGACGCGGCCGTGAAGTCCGACGGCTCGATCTGGTTCTCCGACCCGGATTTCGGCATCACCAGCGACTACGAGGGGTACCGCGCGCAGAGCGAGATCGGTTCCAACAACGTCTACCGGATCGATCCGGCCACCGGGGAGGTGCGGCTGGTCGCGGACTGCTTCGGCGCGCCCAACGGGCTGGTCTTCTCGGCCGACGAGCGGCAGCTGTTCGTCTCCGACACCCGCGCGGGCTTCATCCGGGTCTTCGACGTCCGCGAGGACGGCACCCTGTCCGAAGGAACTGTCTTCGCGAAGGCCGGCGACCGCGAGAAGGCCCGCTTCGACAACCTGCGCTTCGACGACGGCGGCCGGCTCTGGGTGGCCGCGATGGACGACGGCGTGCACTGCTACGACCCCGACGGCACCCTGATCGGCCGCCTCGACGTGCCCGAGGCGGTCGCCAACATCTCCTGGGGCGGCGCCAAGCGCAACCGCCTCTTCATCACCGCGGAGACCAGCCTGTACTCGGTGGTCATGGCCGTCACCGGCACGCACCCGACCGGGCCGGGGCGGCGGCCCTGGCTGTAGTCGGCCCCGCCGCCCTCTCCCCTCCCCCGCCGCGCACCGCTCCCCTCCCTCGGGGGCCGTCAGCCCGTCGGCGAGGCGGTCCCACGGAAGGTGCGGCGGTACGCCATCGGCGAGACGCCGATGGCCGCGTGCAGGTGCTCGCGCAGGGAGGTCCCGGTGGCGAAGCCGACCTGGCCGGCGATGTCGTCGACGGCCAGGTCGGTGGTCTCCAGGAGGTGCTGGGCCCGGCTCACGCGCTGCTGGATCAGCCAGCGCCCCGGGCTCGTCCCGACCTCCTCGCCGAAGCGGCGCGCGAAGGTGCGCAGGCTCATCCGGGCGTGTCCGGCGAGCTCGGTCAGCGTCAGCGGCTCGTGCAGGTTCTCCAGCGCCCACTGGCGGGTGGCCGAGGTACCGTTCCCGTCCGCCGGGGGCACGGGGTGCTCGATGTACTGGGCCTGCCCGCCGTCCCGCCACGGCGGTACGACACAGACCCGTGCCACGTGGTTGGCGACGGCCGCGCCGTGGTCCCGGCGTACGAGGTGGAGGCAGACGTCGACGCCGGAGGCGGCGCCGGCGGAGGTCAGCACGGAGCCGTCGTCCACGAACAGCACGTCCGGGTCCACCCTGACCGACGGGTACCAGGACCGGAAGACGTCGGCGACCGCCCAGTGGGTGGTGGCCGGCCGGCCGTCGAGCAGTCCCGCCGCCGCCAGCACGAAGGCACCCGTGCAGATGGACACGATCCGGGTCCCGGGACGGACCGCGGCGAGGGCCTCGCCCGCCCCCGGCGGCAGTTCGCGCGAGAGCCGGGAGAGGTCGAAGGGCGGCAGCAGCACCGTGTCCGCCGTCGCGAGGACCTCGGGGCCGTGCCCCACGGACACCGAGAAGTCGGCGTTCGTGGCGACGGGGCCGCCGTCGACCGAGCAGGTGAGGACCTCGTAGCGGTCCTGGAGGGCCCCGAAGACCCGGCTCGGGATGCCGAGCTCGAAGGGATACACCCCGTCCAGGGCGAGGACGACGACGCGGTGGACGCTCATGGCACGATCCCGTCGGAAGTTGGCATTCATGCCATGGTACCGGGGTGGCCCTCCGGCGAGGCTGGACGGCATGACGAACCCCACCACCGCCACGATGCGCGCCATCAGCCAGAACGCCCACGGCACCCCCGAGGTCCTGGAGCAGGTCGTCCTGCCCCGCCCCGCCCCCGGCCCGGGCCAGATCCTCGTCGCCGTCCGCGCCGCGGGCGTCAACCCGACCGACTGGAAGCACCGCGCCGCCGGCCTCTTCCTCGGCCGGCTGCCGCTCGTCCTCGGCTGGGACGTGTCCGGCGTGGTCGAGGCCGTCGGCTTCGGCGTCACCCTGTTCAAGCCGGGCGACGAGGTCTTCGGGATGCTGCCCTACCCGCACGGCGTCGGCTCCCACGCCGAGTACGTCACGGGCCCCGCCCGCGCCTTCGCCGCCAAGCCCGCCGGCATCGACCACGTCCAGGCCGGCGCCCTGCCGCTCGCCGCCCTCACCGCGTACCAGGCGGTCGTCGACACCGCGGCGGTCCGCTCCGGACAGCGCGTCCTGGTCCACGCCGCCGCCGGCGGGGTCGGCCACCTCGCCGTCCAGATCGCGAAGGCCCGCGGCGCGTACGTCATCGGCACCGCCAGCGCCGCCAAGCACGGGTTCGTCCGCTCGATCGGCGCGGACGAGGTGATCGACTACCGCACCACCGACTTCCGCGACGCGGTCCGGGACGTCGACATGGTGCTCGACCCGGTCTCCGGCGACACCCGCGCCCGCTCCCTCGACGTCCTGCGCCCCGGCGGCGTCCTCGTCTCGATCCTGCCGGGCACCGACCCCGAGGAGGCCGCGAAGGCCGCGGCCCGCGGGGTCCGCGTGGAGTCGCTCCTCGTCGAGGCGGACCACGCCGGCATGAACGCCGTCGCCGGCCTGGCCGCCTCCGGAGCCCTCCGCGCCCACGTCGAGGCCGTCTTCCCGCTCGCCGACGCGGCCAAGGCCCACGCCCTGGGCGAGACCAACCGCACGACCGGCAAGATCGTGCTGACCGTTCCGTAGGGGCGCGCCGCGTCACGCCGTTCCGCTCGCCCCTCCGCGCTCCGCACCGGTGCGGGGCGCCGGGGCCGGGGCGGCCGGCTTCGGCCCCGCGACGCGGGCGACGGCCAGGAGCAGCACGCCGCAGGCGGCGACCACGACCCAGCCCGGGCGGGCCGCGTGCGCGAGGCCCGCCGGGCCGGTGCCGGCCACCAGGCCTCCGGCGAGGGCGATGCCGAGGGCGGCGCCCAACTGCCGTGCGGTGGAGGTGATCGCCCCGGCCACACCGGCGCGGGCGGGCGGCAGCCCGTCGACGGCGGTGTTGGTGATCGGGGCGTTGGCGAAGCCGAACCCGACGCCGATGAGCGCGTACGCCGCGAGCAGCAGCGCCACGCTCGTCTGCGGGGTCAGCCGGACCAGGCACAGCCCGCCGGCCGTGATGAACGCGCCGGCCAGGAGCAGCGGCAGGCGCGGCCCCGTGCGCCCGGTCATGCGGCCGGACCACGGCGCGCAGACGGTCGCCCCGAGGGCGAGGGGCAAGGTCGCCGCCCCGGCGGCCAGCGGCGTCCAGCCCCGGGTGTGCTGCAGGTAGAGGGTGTTGAGCAGCAGCGCGGTGTTGAGGGCGACGAAGACCGCCACCGCGCCGACGACGGCACCGCCGAACACCGGACGCCCGAAGAGCCGCGGATCGATCAGCGGCTCGGGGCGGCGGGACTCGACCCGGACGAACCAGGCCGCCGCCGCGACGGCGCCCGCGTACCCCGCCAGTGCCGCCGGCGAGGTCCAGCCGATGCGCGGCCCCTCGATCAGGACGCCGACCACGACCGCGAGGAGGAGGGCCAGCAGGACCTGGCCCGGCGGGTCGAGCCGCCGGGCCCGCCGGGCCCGCGACTCCGGCACGAACACCGCGCTGAGCAGCAGGGCGGCCACGACGACGGGGGCGTTGATCCAGAACAGCGCCCGCCAGTCGAGCCCGGCGAGCAGCATCCCGCCCGTGACGGGTCCGGCCGCCATGCTCAGGCCGAAGACCGACGCCCAGACGCCGATCGCCCGGGCCCGCTCCCTCGGGTCCGGCATCGCGTTCACCACGATCGCGAGGGCCACGGGGCTGAGCATCGAGGCCCCGGCCCCCTGCAGCGCGCGGGCCGCGACGAGTACGCCCGCCGACGGGGCGAGCGCGCAGAGGAGCGAGGCCGCACCGAACACCGCGAGCCCGCACTGGAACACCCTGCGGCGCCCGAACCGGTCCGCCAGCGCGCCCGAGGAGATCAGCAGGGCGGCCAGGACCAGCGTGTAGGCGTCCACGACCCATTCCAGGCCGCGCGTGTCGACGCCCAGGTCGCGCCCGATGGACGGCAGGCCCACGTTGACGACGGTGGTGTCCAGGCCCACCAGGAACATGCTCAGGCAGCAGACGGCCAGGACGGTCCAGCGTCCGCGCGCGCTCAGCGCGTCGGGCCGGGCAGGGGGAGCGGGCGGGTGCGCGGGCGAGTGTGCGGCCGGGTGCGCGGCCGGGTGCGCGGCCGGGGGTGTCTTCCAAGGCGCGTTCCGGGGCGCGGTCCGGGGCGCGTTCGGGTCTGCGGGCGTCGTGGTCACGATCCACCTCTGTCGTGCGGGAACGAAGTCCCGCAAGACTCGGCCCCGGCCACGGCGGCGGCCCACGGATTTTGCGGACACTGCAAAATGGGGCCATGAACACAGGAGCCGGGGACCCGGAGCTGGAGCGGATCCTCGACGGCATCGGGCCGCGGCTGCGCGCCCTGCGCCGGGAGCGGGGGCTGACGCTGGAGGCGCTCGCGGCCACGACGGGGATCTCGGTCAGCACCCTGTCCCGGGTCGAGTCCGGCAAGCGGCGGCCGACGCTGGACCTGCTCATCCCGCTGGCACGGGCCCACCGCGTCGCGCTCGACCAGCTGGTGGCGGCGCCGGCCAGCGGGGACCCCCGGGTGCACCTCCAGCCCCTGCGGAAGAGGGACGGGAGCGTCCTCGTCCCCCTGACGCAGTACCCGGGCCGCGTACAGGTCTTCAAACAGGTGCTGGCACCGCGCGAGCCGGAGCTGGTCTCCCACGCGGGGTACGAGTGGCTCTACGTCCTCGCCGGCCGGCTGAGGCTGGTCCTCGGCGCCCGGGACTTCACGCTGCGGCCCGGCGAGACGGCCGAGTTCGACACCTCCGAACCCCACTGGTTCGGTCCCGCGGACGCGGACGCCGTGGAGATCCTGCACCTGTTCGGCCCGCACGGGGACCGAGCCGTCGTGCGCGCCCGGCGGTCCGACGGACCGTAAGCCTCCCCGGGGGCGCGTCCCTCCGCCGGGCGCCGTGTCCCTTCGCGGGGCTCCTCGTTCGCCTAGGCGGTCTTCGGTCGATCGGTGAGGAGTGGGCATGCGGGTCCGGATGGTGCCGGGAAGCGTCGGCGGGTCCCGGGGCGGGGCGGCGGACCGCCCCGGGCGGACGAACGCGCTGGACCGGGCGTTCGCCCTCTTCCACGCCCGGGGCGCCGTACCCGTGGTGGTGGGGCACGTCCTGGACTTTCCCGGCGGGTCGTTCACGCTCGACGGGCTTCGCGCACGCGTGGCCGAGCGGACGCCCGGGCTGGACGCCCTGCACCTCGTGGCGACCCCGGGCGCCCGCTCCTGGACGCGCTCCGTCCCTCCCGGTGCCGGGTCGCACGTCAGCGAGGAGCGGGCGGACGGCCGGCTCGCCGAGGCGACCGACGCGGTGTGGCGCCGGCCGCTGCCCGGGCGTCCGGCGCCGGGCTGGGACCTGCGGGTGCTGACCTGCCGGAGCGAGCGGGTGCAGCGGATCTGCTTCCGCGTCGACCACTCCGTCGTGGACGGCGTCGGCGCGGCGCACCTGGTGGCCGCGCTGCTGGCCGACGAGCCCGTAACCGGGCCGCACCCCTACCGGCCGCCGGCGGCCGGGCGCGCCTCCCTGGCGTGGCTGCGCGCGTCGCCGTTCGGGAGGTTCCCCGCGCACGAGACGGTGCCCGCGGGGTGCGGCTCGGCGCCGAGCGGGCGGCCCGCCACGGCGTACGCGGACGTCCCGGACGCGGAGTTGCGGGCGGTGGCGTCACGGTGGGGGGCGGGCGTCAACGACGTGTACCTCGCCGCCGTGACCGGTGCGCTCGCCGTCCTGCAGGAGCGGCAGGGGGCGCCGGTCCGTGACCTGAGGGTGGTGATGCCGATGTCGGTGCGCACGCGGGAGGACCGGCTCTCGCCGGGGAACGCCGCCCTGCCGGCGGTCCTGCGGCTGCCGTGCGCGGTGACGGAGCCGGGCGAGCGGCTGGCGGACGTGGCCGCGCAGACCCTCGCGCACAAGGCTTCCGGGCTGCGCGAAGGCGGCTGGAAGGCACTGCTGCGCGTCCCGCCCGCCCTGCTGCACCGGGGGATGGAGCGCCCCGCCTTCCGGCTGGTCGCCAGCCACATCGACATCACCGGCGCCTACCGCGTGCTGGGCGCTCCCCCGCTCGGCGCGAGCGTCTTCGGCATCGACAGCCCGGGCATGCTCGGCTACTTCTCGCTCACCCGGGCGGCGGGCACCGCCCGCGTGACGGTGGTGCACGACCGCTCCCACGCGGCGGCGGCGGAGCTGCCGGACCTCTGGGTGAACGCTCTCGCCGAACTCGCCGGATCCGCCGGGTGCGGCCGGGCGGACGGGGGCAGGGGCGGGCGCGGCCACGTTCGAGACCATGAAGTCGGACCGTGATCGAGAAGACTCCGGGCGCCGCGCCGTCCCGCCCCTGCCGACCCGTCACGGCGAGGCCGAGACCCGTGCCGACCCGAGCAGCGTGATTCCGGGCAGCGGCTCGCCGGCGGGTCCCTCCGGGGCGGGGCGGCGCGGTCAGTGCGGCGGCGGCTGCGGGTGCAGGGCGTTGCCCACGCCGCAGCCGCCCTCTCCGGGCATCCGCTGGATCCGGACCGGCGTCCACACGTCGAGGACGCCGGGGCCCACCAGGGCGAGCACGCAGTCCTGCGGGTCGAAGCCGTTGCCCTTCAACGAGAGGCTGACGCCGACCCGGCCGGCCTCCGCCTGCACCTCGGTACGGATCTCGGGGTGCAGGTCGAGGGCGGCGAGGGCCCGGCGCACCTCCGCCTCTTCCGCCCGGCCGCCCTTCGGCACCCGGGGAAGCTTCGCGCGCAGTTCCGCGGACGGCAGTTCGGGCACGGGCGGCGGCGGGGGGAAGACCAGCGGCGCGCCGGCCGGGCAGTCCACGTCACGGGGCTCCTCCCGCCACTCCGACCGGGGCGACACCCGCACCGCGAAACAGCGCCGCACGACGACCTCCTGGGCGTCGAACCGGTCGTCGTACGCCGAGCCGGACGTGCGGACGACCACGTCGACGCCGTCCCCGTCGTGCGTCGACGTGCCGGTCACCCGCAGCACCTCCACCCCGTCGACCTCGGCGGCCGCCCGTCCGACCTCCTCCGCCGTACGCGGGCGCTGGCCGTAGAGCCGCTCGCCCACCTTCCCGGCCGCCTCCCGCGCGGCGTCCGTCGCGTGGTCCTCGGAGTTCTCCAGCACCCCGCAGCCGACGGTGAACGACGACAACAGCACCGCCCACAGCAGCAGTCGGCGCATGACGCGCCCACCCCCTCCCCCGAACTCCCGTCCGGCACCCGGTGTCCCGGACGACGTCACCGATCGTACGCAGCCGGTCGGACATGAAGATCTTCTAGGGTGGGGCCCATGCGGATACTCGTCGCGGGCGCCACGGGCGCCGTGGGCCGTCAGCTCGTCCCCCGCCTGGAGGCGGCGGGGCACGAGGTCGTGGGCATCTCCAGGCGCGGACCGCGCCCGGTGGACGTGCTGGACGCCGGGGCCGTGCGGCGGGCGGTGGCCGAGGCCGCGCCCGACGCGGTCGTGCACCAGCTCACGGACCTGGGCGGGGCGGACGGCGCCGCGAACGACCGGGTGCGCGTCGAGGGGACCCGCAACCTCGTGGACGCGGCGCGCGCGGCGGGCGTCCGCCGGATCGTGGCGCAGTCGATCAGCTGGGCGTACGCCCCCGGGGACGCGCCCGCCGACGAGTCCGTGCCGCTCGACCGGACGGAGGAGCCGCCCCGCGCCCGGATCGTCGCGGGGGTGCGGGCCCTGGAGAGCACGGTGGCCGAACTGCCGGAGGCCGTCGTCCTGCGGTACGGGATCCTCTACGGCCCCGGCACCTGGTACGCGCCCGGCGGCGCGGTGGCCGCCGCGCTGGCCGGGGACGCGGAGGCCCGGTTCCTGGGCAGCACGGCGGCCGACGCGTCGGTGAGCTCCTTCGTGCACGTCGCCGACGCGGCGGACGCCGCCGTACGCGCCCTCGACTGGCCCCCGGGGGCGTACAACGTGGTGGACGACGAACCCGCTCCCGCGCACGACTGGCTGCCGCTGCTCGCGAAGGCGCTGGGGGTGCCCGCCCCGGAGCGGACCGGCGGCCGGGCGCCCTGGGCGCGCGGCGCGCTCAACGCCCGGGCCCGCGCGCTCGGTTGGACCCCCGCCCGCCCGTCCTGGCGGACGGGCTTCGGCGACCAGGGCGCGTAGGCGTTCGCGGCGGCGGCCGGGGGTCGGCACCGGCCCGGACGCGGTTCTATGATCGCGGGATGACCGACGACGTCCTTCTGACCGTGGGTGCTTCGCCGTCCGGCCCCTCCCTCGTCCTGCGCCCCTGGGGGGCGGAGGACGCCGCCGCGCTCGTCGGGGTGTGGCGGGACCCGGTGCTGCGGCGCTGGACGAGCACCGTCGTGGAGAACGAGGCCGATGCCGCGCGGTGGGTGCGGGAGCAGGAGCGCGGGTGGGCCTCGGGCGAGCGGTTCGGGTTCGCGGTGCTGGAGGGGCGGGCCGGGCCGGGGCGACCGGAGACGGTGGTCGGCAACGTGGTGCTCAAGGGGGCGGCGGCCGGGGCGCCTTCGGCCGAGGTCGGGTACTGGACCGCCGCGCACGCGCGCGGGCGGGGGGTCGCGTCGCGCGCCCTGGAGGCGGTGACCCTCTGGGCCTTCGACACCTTCGGGGGGACCGGGCTTCAGCGGCTCGACCTCCTGCACCAGGTGGACAACGTGGCCTCGTGCCGCGTGGCGCGGAAGGCCGCGTACGACTTCGACCGGGTGCTGCCCGCGTCACCGCCGGCCTTCCCGCTCGACGGGCACCTGCACACGCGGTACGGCCCTGCCTCGCGCGCGAACACGCCCGCGTGAGCGGCGGGCCGCGCGTCGCGGGCCCCGCCTGATCCGTTCGGCTCCCGGCGGGATCCGAACGGCCCTCCCTCGGCAGGGGATTCACACTGATGTCCGCCATGTCGTCACTGTGGGTGATGACATGGCATATGACCTGACGAGACCATGTGGCTCGTGGGCTCACGCCCCTGTTCCGGACCCGGTGCGGTGCCGTGTCGTCACGGTGCCGTCATCGGGTTGACGTCGTCCCCTCTCCGCACCATGCGCTCGTGGACCTGTCGCGCCGGAACGCTCCCCCGCCGCGCGCGGCCGACCACGGCCTTCCGTCGATCCGGCTGAACACCCGCGCGTCATGGAGGACTTGCTGTGTCGGACTGCGCTGTCATGTTTCCCGGGCAGGGCGCCTATCTGCCCGGTGCTCTCGCCCCGCTGGCCGATGACGAACCACTGGTCCGGGAGACGCTCCGCGCCCTGGACGGCGCGGCGGGCCGCGTGGGGCGGAGCGCCCCCTCGCGCCTGCTGCTCGACGAGGACGCGCCGTCGCTGGCCGATCTGGTCGCCACGTCCCCCGCCGACCTGCACGTGGCGCTGTTCGCCGCCGAGATGACCTTGTTCCGGCTCCTGACGGAACGGCACGGCCTGCGTCCCTCGGTCCTCATCGGGCACAGCTTCGGCGAGCTGGTGGCCCTCACCGCCGCCGGGGTGTACGGCCTGGAGGAGGGCATGGCCCTGGTCGCCGCCCGGGACGAGGCGTTCGCCGCGTGCCCGCCCGCGGAGGGCGGGATGGTGGCGCTCGGGATGTCGGCGTCCCGCGCCGGGGCGCTGCTGACGGGGCTGGGCGAGTGGGAGGTCACTCTCGCCGCGGACAACGGTCCGCGGCAGTGCGTGGTGTCCGGGCCCGCCGTCCCCCTGGAGAGGGTCCGGGGCGCGGCCGTGACGCTGGGCATCGAGGCCACCAGGCTGCGGGTGCCCTACGCGTTCCACCACCGGATGCTCGCGGGGGTGGCCGACGACTTCGCCCGCCGGGCCGCCTCGCTGCGTACCGGACGGGCACGGCACGTCCTGCACTCGGCGATCCTGGAAGGACGGC
The DNA here is from genome assembly GCF_043084305.1 of Streptomyces sp. NPDC014656. Lineage (NCBI taxonomy): Bacteria > Bacillati > Actinomycetota > Actinomycetes > Kitasatosporales > Streptomycetaceae > Streptomyces > Streptomyces sp. NPDC014656. The sequence continues at coordinate 369,818 of NZ_JBIBZN010000005.1, read as the reverse complement.
TGGACGGCCCCGGCGGGGTGGCCGACCTGGTCGCCGCCCACCTGGTGCGGCCCACGCGGTTCACCGGGGCGGTGCGCCGGCTGCACGCGGACGGGGTGGACGTGTTCGTGGAGTGCGGACCCCGCGGCGTCCTGAGCGATCTGGTCGAGTCGACGGTTCCGGGCGTCCGCGTCGTCGCGCCGCTGCGACGCCGGGCGGGGGGCCAGGCCGTGGCCGACGCCCTCGCCGGGATCGGCACGGACGCGCCCGTCCCCGCGGGGCTCGCGCCGCCCCGCCGGCCCGGGCGCGGCCCCTCGCCGCTCCCGCGCGCTCCTCGCGCCGACGCGGCCCCCGCCGGGCCGGGCGGGGAGGGCCTCGCCGACCGGAAGGCCGTCGTGGAGACCCTGCGGTCCCTGTACGCCGCCGCGCTCGGGTATCCCCCCGAGGTGCTGACCGAGGACGCGGACCTGGAGGCCGACCTGGGGGTGGACTCCATCAAGCAGACGGAGCTCTTCGCCCGGGCCGCCGGGCACTACGGGCGCACCCTGCCGGCCGAGGGGTCCCGGCTGACGAGCTACACGACGCTCGACGCGCTGGCCGGGCTGCTCGCGACGCTGCCCGTACGGGACGCCGGAGCCCGGGACGCGGACACGAGGGAGGCACTGGCATGAGCGGGGACGTCCCGCCCGCCTCCCTGCCGGCGGGCGACCTCCGGGGGAAGGTCGCGCTCGTCACCGGTGGGGGCAAGGGCGTCGGCGCGGCCATCAGCCGGGAACTCGCCGGGCGCGGCGCGTACGTCGTCGTCAACCACTTCCACTCGGCCGGGGCGGCGGAGGGCACCGTCGCCGCGATCCGCCGGGCCGGGGGACTCGCCCGGGCGGTGCGGGCCAGCGTGGCCAAGCGCGACCAGGTCGACGCGATGTTCGCGGCGGTCGCCGACGAGCACGGCGGGGTGGACGTCCTCGTGAACAACGCGGCCCGCGGCGTCTTCGCCCGCTACGACGACCTCACCGACGTCGAATGGCGGCGGGCCCTGGACACCAACCTCCACGGGGCCCGGTGGTGCGCCCTCGCCGCGGCGCCGCTCATGGCCGCCCGAGGGGGCGGGTCCATCGTCAACGTCTCGTCCATCGGCGCGGGGCTGGCCATGGACAACTACCTGCTGGTGGGGGTGTGCAAGGCCGCGCTGGAGGCGATGACCCGGTACCTGGCAGCCGATCTCGGCCCCCGGGGCATCCGGGTCAACACCGCCTCCGCCGGGCTGCTGGACAACGCCACCGCCGCGCTGTTCCCCGGCGCGGCCGGCCTGCGGGACACCTGCCGGGCGGCCTCTCCCCTGGGCCGCCTCGGCACCGAGGAGGACCTGGCCCGGCTCGTCGCCTTCCTGGCCTCGCCGCAGGCGGAGTGGATCTCCGGGCAGTGCCTGCTGGCGGACGGCGGACTCTCGGTGGGGCGCGCCATGCTCACCCCGGGGCCGGTGCCTCCGCCCGCGCCCGTTCCCGCGCCTCCGGCCGTACGCGCAGCTTCTCCCGCGCCTCCGGCCGTACGCGCACCCGCTCCCGCGCCTCCGTCCGTACGCGTACCCGCTCCCGCGCCTCCGTCCGTACGCGTACCCAGGCCCGCGCCCGGGTCCGTTCCCGTGGCCTCTGACGGGGACCGGACCGTCGCCGTCGTCGGCATGGGGCTCGTCGCGCCCGGGGTGGACGGGCCGGACTCGTTCTGGCGGCGGCTGGTGGAGGGCGTGCCCCGGTTCGGCGAGCCGGGGGAACGGTTCGCGCTCGAACACTTCTGGTCGGCCCAGGACGCGCCGGACCGCACCTACAGCCGGGTCGCCGGGTACGTCCGGCCGGTCCCGCCCGGCGGCGAGGACTTCCTGACCGCCTGGACCCGCGCGGCCCTCGGCCAGTGCGGGGCCGCGGGCCTCGGCTCGGCCGGGGCCCGTGCCGCCTGCTTCGTCGGGGCGTGGAGCGAGGGGTCCCAGCACGTCGAGGAGAGCCTGCTGGCCGAGGCAGCCGCCGAGGGCATCGCCGCGCACTGGCCCACCGCCGCCGACGGGGAGGAGCTCCGCGAGCGGCTGCTGGACCGCCTGCGGAGCCTGTACCCGCGCGCCGGGCGGCTGGCGGAGCACCTTCCGGCCGCCGCCGTCCGCCGGGCGATGGCCGGGCTGCTGCCGCCGGACACGCCGGTGCGGGTCGTCGACACCGCCTGCTCGTCGTCGCTCTACGCGCTCGGACTGGGGGCGCGCGCCCTGCTGGACGGGGAGTGCGAAGTGGCCCTGTGCGGCGGGGCGTTCTCCCTGGGGCCCCGCTACAGCGTGCTCTTCTCCCGGCTGGGCGGCCTGAGCCGCTCGGGTGCCGTGCGGGCTTTCGACGGCGGGGCGGACGGGGTGCTGTTCTCCGACGGCGCCGGGTTCGTCGCGCTGAAGCGGCTGGACCGCGCCCGCGCGGACGGGGACCGCGTCCTGGGGGTCCTCGCCGGGTTCGGGGCCGCCTCCGACGGGCGCGGGCGCGCCGTGCACGCGCCCCATCACACCGGTCAGGAAAGGGCGTTGGCCCGTGCCCGGGCCGTTTCCGGGATCCCGGCCGAGCAGGTCGACTGGGTGGTCGCGCACGGCACCGGGACCCCGGCCGGGGACCGGGTGGAACGCGACGTCCTGCACCGGCAGTTGCCGCACGCCTGGTGCACCTCCAACAAGTCGGTCGTCGGGCACACCGGCTGGAGCGCGGGCGTGGTCTCCGTCATCCACGCCCTCCAGGCCCTCGCCCACGGCGTGATCCCGCCACAGACCCCCTACAGCGCCCCGGACGGCGCGCCCGCGCTCCGGGTGCCGACGGGTCCCGTGCCGTGGCCCCGGACGCCCGGCCGGCCGCGTACGGTCGGGGTCTCCTCGTTCGGCTTCGGCGGCACCAACGCGCACCTCCTGCTCCAGGACGCGCCCCGGCCCGGGGAGGCCGCGCCCGTCTCGCTTCCCGCGCCCGTCCCGCCTCCCGGGAACGCCGGGGACGACCCCGTGGTGGCGGTGGCCTGGTCGGCGCACCTGCCCGGGGCGCCCGGCGCGGAGGAGGTGGCGCGCCGGCTGGCGGAGGGGCTGCCGCCCGCCGGCCGTCCGTCCTTCGGCGACGACTGTCCCGCGCCGTCCTTCGCGGAGGTGCGGATGCCGGCGCGGACGGTGGAGGCGGTCGACCGGGCGCAGTTGACGGCCCTTCAGGCGGCGGCCGCGCTGTCCGCCCCGGACGGCTCGGCCTGGTGGGACGGGCTGCGGGAGAACTGCGGGGTCTTCGCCGCCCACACGGGAGTGCCGTCCCGGGCCCCCGCCGTCACGCTCCGCTGCTACGCGGCCTCGCTGGCCGGGACCCTGCGCGGCGGCGTGCCGCGGGGCCTCGATCCCGAGGCGTACGAGCGTGCCACCGGCGCGTTCCTCGACGCGGTGCGGGAGCTCGACGCGCCGGGCGAGGACACGCTGGCCGGACTGATGCCCAACGTGATCCCCGCCCGGGTCGCCGCGGCGCACGATCTGCACGGGCCGACGATGACCCTGGACACCGGTCCCTCCTCCGGCCGCACGGCGCTGCGCACCGCCGCCGCCCACCTGCGGCGCGGCGAGCTGGACCTGGCCCTGGTGATCGGCGTCAACGGTGCCGCCGGGCCGCTCTTCACCCGTCTGTACGAAGACGAAGGGGCCGGGCGGCCGGCCGAGGGGGCGTTCGCCCTGCTGCTCACCCGGGCGTCCGTCGCGGGCTCCCGCGGCTGGCCGGTGCTGGGTGAACTGGCGTCGCTGCTCGACGCGTTGCCCGCCGCGCCCGAGCCCCACGCCGGCTGGAGCTACCGGGGCTGCGACGACCTGGTCGGCGTGCTGCGGCGGATCGGCGCCCCGGCGTCCCCGGCGTCCCCGGCGTCCCCGGCGGCGGTCCAGGGCCCGCCCGGCGCGGAGCGGCACGCCGCGGCGGCCGCGGCGGTGACGCGGCGCCACACCCTGAGCTGGGAGCGGCGGGGTACGTGCGCGTCCCTTCCGCGTCCGCTGCCGGCCGGGACCCTGGTCCTCACCGGCTCGCGGCACGCCTCCGCCCTGCGCCCCGTGGTGGAGGCGGCCGGTCCGTCCGGCCGGCTCGTGACGCTGGACGCCGGGCAGGACCCGCAGGCGGTCGTCGACGCGGTCCTGGCGGAGCGTCCGGAGGGGTTCGCGCATCTGCGGGTGGTGGCCGGTCTGCACGCCCCGGCCGCCTGGCCCGCGCCGCCTCCCGCCGGGTTCCTGGCCCTCCAGGAGGGCGCGTTCTGGGCCGTACGGCGGCTGCGCGACCGGCTCACGGCGGACGGGACCTGCGGCATCGCCGTGATGGCGCCGTTCGACGGCGGCCATCCGGCGCCGCACGCGCACCTGTTCACCGGGTTCGTGAAGTCCCTCGCCTGGGAGCTGACCGGCTGCACGGTGCGCGCCGTGGTCGGCGACGCCCCGGAGGCGCGCGGCGCGCTGGCCGCCCTGGAGGACGAACTGGCCCGCCCCGCCGACGGCCTGCCCGTCGTCCGCCACCACGGGGGCGAGCGGTTCGCGCAGCGCCTCGCCGAGAGCCCGGCGCCCCCGCCGGGCGACGGGCCCCCGCTGGCGCCGGGGGCCGTGGTCGTGGCCACGGGCGGGGCCCGGGGCATCACCGCCGCGTGTCTGCTCGGCCTGGCCCGCCTCGCGCCCCTGCGCGTGCACCTGGTGGGCTCCAGCCGGCTCGGCGACCTGCCCGACGGGCTGCTCGACGCCGCCGAGGACGAACTGCCCGCGGCCCGGGCCCGGTACATCGCCGCGGAGCGCGACCGCCGGCCGGACCGTCCGGTGCGGGAGGTCAACGCGGCCTTCGACCGGCTCCTGCACGCCCGCGAGTCCGCCCTGACCCTGCGGGCGCTGCGCGCGCTGTGCGGGGACGACCACGTCCACTTCCACACCTGCGACCTCACCGACGCCCGGGCCGTGCGGGCGCTCGCGGACGCCGTCCGCGGCCACGAGGACCGCGTCGACCTGCTCGTCCACGGGGCGGGGCTGCACCACCCGGGCGACATCGTGCGCAAGACCCTGCCGGGCATGCGGCGCGTCCGCGACGTGAAGCTGTACGGGTACCACCACCTGCGGTCCGTCCTCACCGGGGCGCTCGCCCCGCGCCTGTGGTGCAACTTCGGGTCCGTCACCGGGGTCGCCGGACTGCCCGGCGAGAGCGACTACTCCCCGGCCAACGACTTCCTGTCCGGCGCCGCCCAGGCCGGTCCGCCGGGCGAGTACACCATCGCCTGGACCGTCTGGGACGAGACCGGCCTGGGCTCCGGGGCGATCGTCCGGTCCTACACCGCCCGCACCGCGCGCCTGTCGCGCATGACCACCGCCGAGGGCGTCGGCCACTTCCTGGCCGAACTGCGCCGCCGCGCGGACCCGGGGCCCGGCGCGGGCCCCGGCCGGCCCCCGTACCGGGAGAGCCTGGTCACCTTCGTCGGGGAGGCCGAGCACCGCTCCTTCGCCCTCCGCTTCCCCGGTCTGCTCGCCCCGTCCGGGAAGCCGCCGCGTCCCGCCGTCCCGGCCGGCGCCCCCGGCCTCCCGGGGCTGCTGCCCGCGCCCGACGAGCTCCGGCGGGAGCGGGCGAGCTGGCGCCTGGCCCTCGACGTCGGCGCCCACGGCTACCTGCTCGACCACCTCGTCGACGGGAAGCCCACCGTGCCGGGCGTCCTGCTCGCCGACCTCGCCGTCCAGGCGGCCCGCACCCTGGCCCCCGGCCTGCCGGTCCGCAGCGTCGACGACCTCGCGTTCAGCGCCTGGGTCAGGGTCCGCGCGGACGGCCGGCCCGCCCGGTTCCGCGTCGACGCCCGGCGCACCGACTCCCGGCACTCCTGCGCCGTCACCGTCACGGTCCGCTCCGACACCGTCGCCCCGGACGGCCGGGCGCTCGCCCGGAACCGCGAGCACTTCCGCGCCACCGTCCGCCTCGGCGGCACCCCCCTCGTGCCGCACCCCTCCGGTCCCCTCGGCACACCGCTCGCACCGGCCGGGGACCCCTACTACTCCCCCGCCTCACCGGTCCTGCTGAGCGGCGCCTTCCGCGCCACCGACCAGTGCCGCACCACCCCGCTGGGCACCACGGCCCGCTGGCTCCCCGACGTCCGGGACCTCGCCGGGCTGCCGCGCCTCAGCACACCGTGCACCCTGCTCGACAGCCTCGCCCGCACACCGGCACTCCGGGCGGCCCCCGACGGCCGCCCCGTCCTCGTCCCCCGTCACATCGAGCGCATCGCCCTCTACGAACCCGGCGACGACCACGCGCTCCTCACCCGGCATCCGGACGGCCTGCGGCTGTGCCACTCCCCCGCCACCGCGGTCAGCACCGCCGCCGCGCCGGACGGCCGCGTCGTCGCCCAGATCACCGGGATGCGCGCCACCGTCCTCGCGCACCTCCCCGCGGACACCCATGACACCGCCGCCTCCGGCTGACCCCCGGTGCCGGCCGGTGTCCTCGCCGGCCGGCCCGGTGGACGTCTGGTGGCACGTCGGCCCGGACGCGCCGGGCCGGGGGCGCGGCCGGGCGCTGCTGCGCCACGCCGTCGCGGCGCGCTGCCACCGGGAGGCCGGCACGCTGCGCCTCGCCCCCGACCACCGGGGCCGCCCCTCGCTCCTGCCGGGGCAGGGCCTGCCCCCGCTGCGGCTGACGGCGGCCCACTGCGGGCCCGTGACGGTCGCCGGCGTCGTCCGGGGCACGGACCTGGCGGTCGGGATCGACGTCGAGTTCCTGTCCCGTCCGCCGTCCCCCGCCCTCCTGCTCCAGGCCCTCGGCCCCGCGGAGCGGGCCGGTCTGGAGGCCCGTCCCGCGCCGGACCGGCATGCCGCCTTCCTCGCCCTGTGGACGGCGAAGGAGGCCGTCGCCAAGGCGCTCGGCTGGCCGCTGCTCCGCGCCCTCGTCGACGTGGAGATCGCCCTCCGTCCCCGGCCGGCCGTGGTCCGCCTCGGAAGGGACCGCGCCCCGCGCGGCTGGCACCTCGTCCCGCTGCGCCTGCCCGGCCTGCCCCACACCGTGACCCTCGCCCTGTGCCATCCGCACCCCGACCCGGAACGGGAGACCCCATGGACCTCACCGGCAGGACCGCACTCGTCACCGGGGGGACCCGTGGCATCGGACTGGCCATCGCCCGGACCCTCCACCACCACGGCGCCCAGGTCGTCGTCACCGGCCGCGACGGGGCACACGGACACCAGGCCCTCGCCCGGCTCGACGCCGGCGACGACGTGACGCTGTGCGTCGCGGACGCCACCCGCCGGCCGGACGCCGAACGGGCCGTCGACACCGTCGTGGAGCGCTACGGGCACCTCGACATCGTCGTCAACAACGTCGGCGGGGCCACGGACTTCGCCACCGTCGCGGACATCACGGACGAGGTCTGGCACCGCACCCTCGCGCTCAACCTCGACACCGCGCTCTACACCACCCGGCACGCCCTGGCCCGGATGGTCCCCCAGCGCTCCGGGCGCGTCATCACCATCTCCTCCATGGAGGGGCGCGACCCCGACCCCGGTCTGTGCGCCTACGCCGCCGCCAAGCACGCGCTCATCGGCCTCACCCGGGTGCTGGCCAAGGAGGTGGGGCCGTACGGCATCACCGCGAACTGCGTCTGTCCCGGTGCCGTGGAGACCGACTGGGTCACCGAGCAGGGGCCCAAGGCCGCGCGCGTCCTGGGGACCGACTACGCCGGGCTGATCCGGCACTTCACCGGCCGCACCGCCACCGGCCGGCTGACCCGTCCGGAGGAGGTGGCCGGCGCGGTCCTCCTCCTCGCCTCCGAAGCGGGCGCCGGGATCACCGGGGCCTGCATCCCGGTGGACGGCGGAACCACCGTCTGAGAGATCACCGGATCCGGCCGACTCCGGTCCGGCGGAGGCCTGTTGGCGGTCACCCGAGGGGACCGGGTGACCGGCGGGAAGCGTGGTGGAGCGAGGGCGCGTGTGGCTGATGCGCGACTGGTGGATCAAGTCTCAAAGCTTACGCACAAATTACACACATCCTCTCTCCAACTCGCTTCCCATGCTCTAGATTGACCATGCTTCAGATGGTCGAGCCCGAGTCGACCAGTAACGATCTTTACGTCCGGCACAGTGCGTGACCTGCACTTCTGCCCTGTGGTGCCGGATGTGGGGCGATAGTTCTCAGGGGGGCCGGGACGGCTCCCGGGTGCGGGGTGCGCCCGGGCGGCCGGCGGTTCCCCGCGCACAGCAAGGCTGCGAAGTGACGGCCCGGACGCCACGCGGGGAGGGAGCGAGCCTCCCGGGCCGAGGAACAGTGCTAGGCGACCACGTCGAACCACTGGGAACCTGGGGGGTTCTGTGCGGCAAGGGGGATTACTCAGCCCGTTTCCGTCTGCGCGCGAGCGTCCGGCGAACGGGCAGATCAGCAGGCCGGCGATGGACTGGGAGCAGCGGTACCGCCGTACCGTGATCACCAGCGACACCGTGGCCACCGCCTTCGTGGTGGCCACGATCGGCGACTTCTTCGGAGCCAGGGACGCGGCCGACTGGCACGAGAAGTGGGGCATCCTCGCCTTCGGCACCGAACTCCTGGTGCTGGGGGCGCTCGCGGTGAGCCGGTCGTGGGCTCCGGCGGTGCTCGGACAGGGCGCCGAGGAGTTCCGGCGGCTCGGACGCTCGCTGTTCATGGCGACCGTCGTCCTGGCGCTCGGCGGGATCGCCCTCACCTCGCGCAACATCAAGCTCTGGATCTTCGTCGCGATCCCCGCGATCGCGCTCGTCACCATGACGGCGAGGTACCTGCTGCGCCTCTGGCTGCACAAGCAGCGGAAGGAGGGCAGGTGCCTGCGTCCGGTGCTCGCCGCCGGGAGCAGGGCCACGGTGCGGGACCTGATCACCAGGACCCGTAAGCTCCCGCACCTCGGATGGCGGGTGGACGCGGTCTGCACGACGGACGAACCCGGCCCCGAGGACGACCAGTTGGACGGGGTGCCGGTCGTCGGACGGCTGGCGGACGTGGCCGACCACGTGCACCGCGACGGCTTCCGGGTCGTCGCGGTCACCCCGGACCCGCACTGGTCGCCGAACCGGCTGCGGAGGCTGGCGTGGAACCTGGAGGGCAGCGACGCCGAGATGGTCGTGGCCCCCGTGCTGATGGAGGTGGCCGGGCCGCGGCTGCACGTCGACGCGGTGCTCGGGATACCGCTGCTGCGGGTCAGCATGCCGGCCTTCACCGGAGGGCGGCGGGCGGTCAAGGAGGTCGTCGACCGGCTGGGCGCGGCGGTGCTGCTGCTGCTGTTCGCGCCGCTGATGCTGCTCGTCGGGCTGCTCGTCCTGGCGGACAGCCGGGGCGGGGTCTTCTACCGGCAGCGCAGGGTCGGCAAGGAGGGCCGCGAGTTCACCATCCTCAAGTTCCGCACCATGGTCGCCGGGGCGGACCGGGCGCGCGACGAGCTGGCCGGGCTCAACGAGGGCGCCGGGCTGCTGTTCAAGATGCGCCGCGACCCGCGGGTGACCCGGGTGGGGGCGGTGCTGCGCCGGTACTCGCTCGACGAGCTGCCGCAGCTCGTCAACGTCCTCACCGGGTCGATGTCGCTGGTCGGCCCCCGGCCGCCGCTGCCGGAGGAGTCCGCCGCGTACAGCCCGGACATCCGGCGGCGGCTGCTGGTCAAGCCGGGGCTCACCGGACTGTGGCAGATCAGCGGGCGCAGCGACCTGTCGTGGGAGGAGGCGGTCCGGCTGGACCTGCGGTACGTGGAGGACTGGTCGCTGGCCCTGGACACGGTGATCTTGTGGAAGACGCTGCGCGCGGTGATCCATGGTCAGGGGGCCTACTGATGCGGGGAGTTCGTCGTCCGGCCGGCACGTGGACGGCAGGCCGTGGGGGCCTGCCCGGGGGGAGGAGCGGGTCATGAGGGTGAGCGTTTTCGGGCTCGGCTACGTGGGCTGCGTGTCGGCCGCGTGCCTGGCGAGCCTGGGGCACGAGGTCGTCGGGGTGGACGTGAACCCGGTCAAGGTCGACCTGGTCAACGACGGCCGCGCCCCGGTGGTCGAGGAGGGGATCGGCGAGCTCGTCGCCGGGGTCGTGCGGAGCGGGGCGCTGCGCGCCACCTCCGACGTGCGCGAGGCGATCGGGAACAGCGAGGTGTCGCTGGTCTGCGTGGGGACGCCCTCGGAGCCCAACGGCAGCCTGTGCACGACCTACCTGGAGCGGGTCACCGAGGAGATCGGCGCGGCGCTGGCCGAGCGCGGCGGACGGCACACGGTCGTGTTCCGCAGCACCATGCTCCCGGGCACCTGCCTGAACCTGCTGGTGCCGATCCTGGAGAAGTACGTCGGCGGCACCGCCGGGGTGGACGTCGGGGTCGCGGTCAATCCGGAGTTCCTGCGCGAGGGCACCAGCGTGCGGGACTTCTTCGACCCGCCGAAGACCGTCGTCGGCGAGCTCGACCGGGCGAGCGGCGACGTGGTGGCGGCGCTGTACGAGGGGCTGCCCGGCGAGGTGTTCCGGGTGCCGGTGCCGACCGCCGAGGCGATCAAGTACGCCGACAACGCCTTCCACGGCCTCAAGATCGGCTTCGCGAACGAGCTGGGCGCCGTGTACCGGGCGCTCGGCGTGGACTCCCACCAGGTGATGGACGTCTTCCTGGCCGACCGGAAGCTGAACATCAGCCCCGCCTACCTGCGGCCCGGCTTCGCCTTCGGCGGCTCCTGCCTGCCGAAGGACCTGCGCAGCCTGGTCCACGCGGCGCGGCGGGCCGACGTGTCGGTGCCGATCCTCTCCCACGTGCTGCCGTCCAACGCCGACCACCTGCAGCGGGCGGTGGAGCTGGTCGAGCGCACCGGGAAGCGGCGGGTGGGCCTGTTCGGGCTGTCCTTCAAGCCCGGCACCGACGACCTGCGCGAGAGCCCGCTCGTCGAGCTGGCGGAGCGGCTCTTCGGCAAGGGCTACGACCTGCGGATCCACGACGCCAACGTCAACCTCTCCCGGCTGCTCGGCGCGAACCGCGAGTACATCGAGACCCGGCTGCCGCACCTCGCGCAGCTGCTCGCGGACTCCGTCGACGAGGTGCTCGGCCACGCCGAGGTGTGCCTCGTCGGGACCAGGGACCCGGCCGTCCTGGCGGCGCTGCCGCACGGGGACTCGCCGGTGATCATCGATCTCGTCCATCTTCCCGACGCCGACGCGCGGCGGGCCGAACCCGGGTACGTGGGCCTTGCTTGGTGAAACGACCAGCGGCGACCGGCACGGCCGGCGCGCGCTGATCCTGGTGGAGAACCTGTCGGTGCCGTTCGACCGGCGGGTGTGGCAGGAGTGCACGACGCTCCGGGACGCGGGCTGGGAGGTGCACGTCATCTGTCCCACGGGGACCAAGCGGGACACGGAGCGGGAGGTGGAGCTCGACGGGGTGCGGATCCACCGCTACCCGCTGCGCGCGGCCACCGGCGGCCCGGCCGGCTACCTGCGGGAGTACGGGGCGGCGCTGTGGCACACGGCCCGGCTGGCGCGGAAGGTCGGCCCGGTCGACGTGGTGCACGCCTGCAACCCGCCCGACCTGCTGTTCCTGCCGGCCCGGTGGCTCAAGCGGCGCGGCGCGCGGTTCGTCTTCGACCAGCACGACCTGGTGCCCGAGCTGTACCTGTCGCGCTTCGACCGCGGCGAGGACCTGCTCTACCGCGGCGTGTGCGCGCTGGAGCGGATGACCTACCGGGCGGCGGACGTCGTGCTCGCCACGAACGAGAGCTACCGGGACGTCGCGGTGCGGCGGGGCGGACGGCGGCCCGAGGACGTGTTCGTGGTGCGCAGCGCGCCCGACACCGGCCGCTTCCACCCCGTGCCGGCCGAGCCGGAGCTCAAGCGCGGCAAGCCCCACCTGCTGTGCTACCTCGGCGTCATGGGTCCGCAGGACGGGGTCGACTACGCCCTGCGGGCCCTCGCGAAGCTGCGCGACGAGCTGGGACGCACCGACTGGCACGCGGTGTTCGTCGGCGGCGGCGACACCTTCGACGCCATGGTGGAGCTGTCCCGGCGGCTGGGCCTGTCGGACCAGGTGCGGTTCACCGGGCGGGTGCCGGACGCCGACCTGGCCCGCTACCTGTCCACCGCGGACGTGTGCCTCTCCCCCGACCCGCGCAATCCGCTCAACGACGTGTCGACCATGAACAAGGTCCTGGAGTACATGGTGATGGGCCGGCCGATCGTGTCGTTCGACCTGAAGGAGGCGCGGGTCTCCGCCGGTGACGCGGCCGTCTACGCGCCGGCGAACGACGAGGGGGAGTTCGCGCGGCTCATCGCGCTGCTGCTCGACGACCCGGAGAAGCGGGCCCTGATGGGCAAGATCGGCCAGGAGCGGATCGGGGGTCCGCTCGCCTGGCGGAACTCCCAGCGGGCGCTGCTCGCCGCCTACGCCGCCGCGCTGTCCGCGGGCGCCCCGGGCCGGGCAGGGACGAGGCCGCGCAGTTGAGCGACGACACGATACGCCTGGTCACCCTCGGGCGGATTCTCCGTCGGCGCCGGCGGCTCCTCGTCCTCCTCGCCCTGGTGGGCGCGCTCGCCGGCCACGGCGTCTCGCTGCTGGTCCCGCCGCGCTACACGGCCTCGGTGTCGGTGCTGCTGCCGGGGTCGTGGGAGGAGCGCGAGCTGCTGACCCAGGCGGAGGTCGCGACGAGTTCGGTGGTGGTCGACCGGGTGGCGGGCGCGCTCGGCCCGCGCGGGGCCGACGGCGTCGAGCTGCGGGAGCGGTTGAGCGCGGAGGCGGCCGAGGGGAACATCATCAGGATCTCGGGCACGGCCGGCACCCCGGAGGGCGCCCAGCGGCTCTCCGACCTGACGGCCAGGGAGTTCGTGGCGTTCGCGACGCGGGTCGTGGGCGGCACCACCGACCCGGAGGCGGAGACCCGGCTCGAAGCGCTGCGGAAGGCGGTGGAGCGGGCCGGGCGGCGCATCACCGAGCTGGCCGACGCGGCCGACCCGGGGCGGACGGTGGAGAGCGTGCAGGCGCGCACCGAGCTGGAGAAGCTGCGGACCGCGCTGCGGGACGCCCTCACCAAGCTGGAGCAGACCGATCCGGCCGCGGGGAGGTCCGGCAAGGCGACCATGGTCGTCATGGGCCCGGCGCCCCGGCCGGCCGGTGAGGCGCCGCCGACGAGGGCGCAGCTCGTCGCCGCCGGGGCGGTGCTGTTCTTCCTCCTCGCGGTCGTCGGTCACCTCGCCGCCGCGCGGATGAGCCGTCGGCTGCGGACCGAGCCGGAGATCGCCGCGGCCCTGGGGACCGTGCTCGTCGGCAGCGTCGACGTGGCCGGCCGGCGGCCCGTGCACCGGCCGGAGGGCCGGGGCCCGCGGGCCTGGTTCCGCCGGCTGCTCGGCGTCGACGTCCGCTGGGACGTCCCGGCGGCGCGGGCCTCCGGCGACGAGTCGGGCCGGCGGATCCGCTACCGGCGGGTGTACGCCCGTCTCGGGGAGCGGCTGCCGGCCGCCCGGCGGCTGCTGGTCGTCGTCCCGGACGGGGACGAGATCGCCCGCCGGGCCGCCGGGCAGCTGGTCGCGGAGGCCGGGGGCGGTCCCGCCCCGGGCCCTTCGGACCGGGGGCGTCCCCTGCTGCGTCTGGTGGGGGTGACGGTGGCCCATCCGCTGCTGCCGGACCGTGACGACGAGTCGGGCGCGGTGGTCGTGGTGAGCCCCGGGAGCTGGACCGCGGCGGAGCTGGCGGGCGTCGCCGAGGCGTGCGCGGACGCCGGGCAGGAGGTCGTCGGCCTCGTCCTGGCCGGCGCGGTGCGGACCCGTCCGGCACGGCCGGGCGGCGGGCCGCGCCGTGCCGGGGCGCCGGTGCCCGCCGTGGGCGAGGACGTGGTGGGGGGTGTGCGATGACGGGGCGTACGGACGGGGAGCCGGTGGCCGCCGCTCCGCTGATCGACCTGCACACGCTGGTGGTCGCGGTGCGCGGGCGGCGCCGTCTCTGGTCGTCCCTGGCGCTGCTCGGCCTGCTGGCCGGCGCGGTGCTGGCGTTCGTGCTGGTGCCGCCGCCGACGGCGACGGTGAAGCTGCTGGTGGCGCATCAGGAGGACCAGCCGAACGATCCCGGGACGCTGATCCGCACCGACGCGGCGCTGCTGCACACCACGCGGATCGCCGGTGCGGCCCTGAGGGACCTCGGCTCCCCGGTGCGGCCCGAGGACTTCATGCGGGACTACGAGGGCCTCGGTCTGACCAACAACCTGCTGCAGATCACGGTCTCGGGCGAGAGCGACGCGGAGGCGGTGGCCCGGGCCGGAGCGCTGGCCGACGCGTTCGTGGCGGACCACGTGCGGCGGATCCGGGAGGCCGCGGACGCCGAGGCGAAGGCCCTGCTCGACCAGCGCGACCGGATGCGGGAGGAACTGGCCCGGGTCAACGGGACGATCGGCGAGAAGGGGACGAAGGCGTCGGCGGACATGGAGTCGCTCTTCGCCCGCCGGGCCGAACTCACCTCGCGCATCTCCGACTTCGACCAGCGGGCGGCCGAGGCGCGGATCGGCACGCCGCACCTCGTCGCGGGTACGCAGGTCGTGGACGCGCCGCGCGCGGTGCGGCACTCGCTGCCCCGGAGCGCGGCCGTCAACGCCGCGATCGGCACCGTGCTCGGGCTCGTCCTCGGGCTGGCGGTGGCGGCGGTCGGCACGGTGGTGGCGGACCGTCCGGTGCTGCGCCGGGAGATCGCGGCGCAGCTCGGTGCCTCGGTCGTCGGGGAGCTGCCGCGTCCGGCCGGGCCGTGGCGGCGCCGGTACGCGCGGGACGCGCGCGAACGGCTCACCAGGTCCCTGGCGCGGACCGTGCGCGGCTCCGCGGAGCCGGTGTCGCTGCTGGAGCTGGGCTGTGCGCGCGGTACGGCCGAGCTCGCCCTGGACCTCGGCCGGGCGCTGGGCGCGGACGGGCCGGTGGTCGTCGTCGACGGGCTGCCCGGGCTGCCGCTCGCCGGCCGCGCCCCGCGGCCGGGGGATCCGGTGGTGGTCGACGGCGAGCGGGCCGCCGATCTGTCGCACCGGGGGCGGCGGATCGGTGTCGGCTCGGTGTCGCCCGGAGCGGCGTGGGCGGACCTGCCGTACCTGGGCGCCCGGACGGTGCTCGTGGTGCGCGCCGGGCACGGCAGCGCCGCGTGGCTGCACACGGTGGCGCGGCAGCTCGCGGACCAGCGGATCCCGGTGGCCGGCGTGGTGCTGGTCGATCCCGATCCGCGGGACCGGACCGACGGCACGCTGTGGGACGGGCCGCCCGGCGCGTCGCCGGGGCGGAGCGGCCGGCCGGCGGAGCGGGCGGGGATCGGCAGGTGGCGGACGGAGCGGCCGCCGATGTGGGCGGGGCGGGTCCCGGACAGCGACCAGGAGGCGCGGTAGACATGTGTGGCATCGCGGGCACGTACCGGTGGCCGGACGGGAAGGCCGTGACGGACCGGCTCACCGACACCCTCGCCCATCGGGGGCCGGACGGGGCGGGCCGGTACGGCCGTCCGCTCGGTGACGGCGAGGTGCACCTGGGGCACCGGCGGCTGGCCGTCGTCGACCTGTCGGAGACGGGCGCCCAGCCGATGGTCTCGGACGGTCTCGTCCTGACGTACAACGGGGAGCTGTACAACGCGCCCGAGCTGCGGGCCGAACTGGCGGCGGCCGGGGTCCGCTTCCGGGGGACGTCGGACACCGAGGTGCTCCTGGAGGCGTGGCGACGGTGGGGCACGGACTGCCTGCCCCGGCTGCGCGGGATGTTCGCCTTCGGGATCTTCGACGAGCGGACGGGCGAGCTGGTGCTGGTCCGGGACCAGCTGGGAATCAAGCCGCTGTTCCTGCTGCGGCGGGGCGGGGGGCTGGTGTTCGCCTCCGAGCTCAAGGCGCTGGCCGCCGCGACGGGCGGCTCGCTGGAGGTGGACCACGCGGCGCTGGTCGCCTCGCTGCTGTACTACTGGGTGCCGGACTCGCGGTGCGCGTACCGCGAGGCGGAGAAGCTGCCGCCGGGGAGCTGGCTGCGGTGCCTGCCCGACGGGCGGGTGGAGCGCGGCCGGTTCTGGGACCTGCGGGAGGTCGCCGCCGAGGGCCGGGAGCGGGCGCGGAGCGGTGAGCTGCCGGACCTGGCCGCCGTCGTGGAGGATGCGACCCGGCGCCATCTGCTCTCGGACGTCCCCGTGGCGACCTTCCTGTCCGGCGGTCTGGACTCCAGTTATCTGACGGCGCTGGCGGCCCGGGACCGGCCGGGGATCTCCGCCTACACGATCGGGTTCCGGGCCGAGGACGCCCGGTTCGAGGCGATGCCGGACGACCTGCGCCACGCCCGGCGGGTGGCGGAGCGGTTCGGCGTCGAGCTGCACGAGATCGAGATCGCTCCGGACGTGCTCGACCTGCTGCCGCGGATGACGTACCACCTGGACGAGCCGATCGGCGACCCGGCCGCGATCAACACCTTCCTGATCTGCTCGGCGGCCCGGGAGGCCGGGGTGAAGGTGATGCTGTCGGGGATGGGGGCGGACGAGCTGTTCGCGGGGTACCGCAAGCACCTGGCGAACCTGCTCGCGCTGCGCTACCAGCGGGTGCCGGGGCCGGTGCGGCGGGGCCTGTCCCGGGCGGTGGACCGGCTGCCGGTGGCCTCGGCCCGGCGGGGGTACCGGTCGGTGCGCTTCGCGAAGCGGTTCCTGTCCTTCGCCGAGCTGCCGGAGGAGACGGCCTTCCGCCGCAGCTACACCATGTACGACCGGGACGAGCTGCTGGGCCTGGTCGATCCGGATCTGGCCGGGACGGTCGACGACGTGCTGACCGAGCACGCGGACGTGTACGGGGACAACGACCTGGACGACTTCGTCAACCGGATGTGCCTGGCCGATGCCCGGATGTTCCTGCCGGGGCTGAACCTCGCCTACACGGACCGGTCGAGCATGGCGGCGTCGACCGAGGTGCGGGTGCCGTTCGTGGACGTCGAGGTGGTCCGGGCGGCGTTCGCCGTGCCGGGCGACCGCAAGATCGTCGGGCGGCAGGGCAAGGCCGTCCTGAAGGAGGCGGCGTCCTCCGTCCTCCCCCGGGAGATCGTGTACCGGCCCAAGGGCCTGTTCAGCGCCCCGCTGCGGGCCTGGATGAGCCGGGACCTCGCGCCGCTGGTGCGCGAGGTGGTGAACGACGGCGAGCTGGTCCGCTCCGGTCTGCTGCGCCGCGACGCGCTGCGGCGGCTGGTCGCCGAGGACGCGGCCGGGCACCGGGACCACTCCAAGCATCTGTGGCACGTGCTGACCCTCGAGTACTGGTACCGCGGCGCGACCTCCAAGGCCGGCCAGGGCCCTTCCCTCACTGCGTAGAGACAAGAGGACTTCGGTGAAACAGGTAGTGCAGAACTACAAGAGCGGCGAACTGGCGCTGCTCGACGTGCCGGTGCCCGGGTGCAAGCCGGGCGGAGTGCTGGTCCGGACCGCCTACTCGCTGATATCCACCGGCACCGAGCTGATGAAGGTCTCCGAGGCCGGCATGTCGATGGTGGGGAAGGCCAGGTCCCGGCCGGACCAGGTGGCGAAGGTCGTGCAGAGCGTGGCGGCCAACGGGGTGCCCGCGACCTACCGCAAGGTGATGGGGAAGCTGGACTCGTACACGCCGCTGGGCTACTCGCTGTGCGGGGTGGTCGAGGAGGTCGGCGCGGGGGTCGACGACGTGAAGGCCGGCGACCTGGTGGCCTGCGCGGGCAACGAGCACGCGCTGCACGCCGAGCTGAACTGGGTGCCGAAGAACCTCTACACGCCGGTGCCGGACGGTCTCGCGCCCCGGCACGCGGCCTTCGGGACGGTCGGTTCGATCGCGCTCCAGGGCGTCCGCCAGGGCGAGCCGCGGCTCGGCGAGACGGCGCTGGTCATCGGCCTCGGGCTGATCGGGCAGCTGGTGGCGCAGCTGCTCACCGCCTCCGGCGTCCGGGTGGTGGGCGTCGACCCCGATCCGGCCCGCCGCGCGCTCGCCGAGCGCCTGGGCGCGGAGGCCTGCGGCGACCCGGACTCCGACGCCGTGGCGAACGCCGTCGCCCGGCTGACCGGCGGGCACGGTGTGGACCAGGTCTACCTGGCGGCCGGCGGGGACAGCAACCAGCCCGTCGAGCTGGCTGCCCGGCTGTGCCGGGACCGGGGCCGGGTCGTCGACATCGGCAAGTGCCGCCTGGACCTGCCGTGGAACGCGTACTACGAGAAGGAGCTGGACGTCCGCTTCTCGCGGAGTTACGGCCCCGGGCGCTACGACCCGGAGTACGAGCTGGAGGGCCGGGACTACCCGATCGGCTACGTGCGGTGGACCGAGCGCCGCAACCTCGCGTGCTTCCTCGACCTCCTCGCCCGGGGCGGCGTCGACGTGGAGCCGCTGATCTCCCGCGTCGCCGGCTTCGAGGAGGCCGTGGAGACGTACCGGAGCCTCCAGGACGGCGAACTGAAGGCCGTGGCGGTGCTCTTCCGGTACCCGGAGGGGGACGTGGAGGAGGCGGCGGCCCCTGAGGTCGCCGTGCCCGAGGTGCGGCGCGGTGCGGGCGGGCCCGTCCCGGCCCGGGTGTCCGGGCGGCCGGTGCGGCTGGCGTTCGTCGGCGCGGGGAACTACGCGTCGTCGATGCTGCTGCCGCACCTGGTGGGGCGCGAGGGGGTCGAGCTGTCCGCGGTCGTCACCACGACGGCGCTGTCCGCGGCCAACGCCCGGCGGAAGTTCGGCTTCGGCCGGGCCACCACCGATCTCGACGCGGTGCTGGACGACCCGTCCGTCGACGCGGTGTTCGTCGTCACCCGTCACAGCTCCCACGCCGAACTCACCCGGCGGGCGCTGCTCGCCGGCAAGGCGGTCTTCGTGGAGAAGCCGCTGGCGCTCACCGAGGACGAGCTGGCCGGGGTGCTCGCGGCGGTGGAGAAGTCCGGCAACGACCGTCTGCAGGTGGGCTTCAACCGGCGGTTCTCGCCGCTGCTGCGGGAGGCGAAGGAGCGGTTCGGCGCCAGGACCGGTCCGGCGTCCCTGCGCTACCTCGTCAACGCCGGCCGGCTCGACCACGGCAGCTGGTACCTCCGGCAGGGGTCCGAGGGTTCGCGGTTCGCCGGCGAGGGCGGTCACTTCATCGACACGGCGAGCTGGCTGCTGGGCGCCGACCCGGTCTCGGTGTACGCGGTCTCCCCGCCCGGCAACGAGGACCCGCAGGTCGTGCTGGGCTACCCGGACGGGTCCACCGCCACGATCAGCTACGTCACCGGCGGTGCGCCGGGCTTCCCGAAGGAGACGCTGGACCTCGTGGCGGACGGCCGGGTGCTGCGGTTCGACGACTTCGTCCGCGCCGCCGTGTACGACGGGCGCCGCAAGGGGTGGGTGGGTTCGCGGCTGCCGAAGGCGCGGGACAAGGGGCAGAACGCGGAACTGGCCGCGTTCGTCCGGGCGGTGCGGACCGGCGGGCCGATGCCGGTGCCGCTGGAGTCGCTGGTCGCGACGACCGCCGCCACCCTCGCCGTGCGGACGGCCCTCGCCTCCCGAGTGCCCGTGTCGCTGGCGGCGGCCCGATGACGACGAGCGCGGGCTGGTACCTGCGGCGGCTGTCCCGGATGGGGCCGCGGGAGGTCGGCGGCCGGGTGGGCGACACGGTGCGCAGGCGGCGGTGGCGGTCGGCGCGGCCGGCCGTGCCGCGCGTGACCGGCGCCCGCTTCACCGCGGTGCTGCCCGCGGGGGCGCTCGACGCGGTGGCCCCGGACGCGGCGAAGCGCCTCGTCGCCGAGGCGGACCGGCTGATGGCCGGGCACGCCGGGTTCTTCGGGGTGGTCCGGGACGACCTGGTCGCCCCGGACTGGTGGCACGACCCGAAGACGGGGCGCCGCGCCCCGCGGGGCTACGCCTTCGACGTGCCGTACCGGGACGAGGAGGCGGTCGGGGACGTCAAGCAGATCTGGGAGCTGTCCCGGCACCAGTACCTCACCGTGCTCGCCGCCGCCTACGCGCTGACCGGGGACGAGCGGTACGCCGAGCGCGTGGCCGCCCACCTGCGGTCGTGGTGGGCGGCGAACGCGCCGCTGCGCGGGGTGCACTGGACGAGCGGCATCGAGCTGGGGATCCGGCTGCTGTCGTGGGTGTGGGTCCGGCGGCTGCTCGACGGCTGGCCGGGCGCGGCCGGGCTGTTCGAGGAGAACCCGGTGGCGCTCCGCCAGATCTGGCACCACCAGCGCTGGCTGGCCGCCTTCCCCAGCCGGGGGTCCTCGGCGAACAACCACGTGATCGCCGAGACGGCCGGGCAGTTCGCCGCGGCCTGCGCGTTCGGCTGGTTCCCCGCCTCGGCGCGCTGGCGGGCCGAGGCGCTGCGCTCGCTGGAGCGGCAGCTGCGCGCCAACACCTTCGGCTCCGGTCTCAACCGGGAGCTGGCCACCGAGTACCACGGGCTGGTCCTCGAACTCGGCCTGGCCGCGGTGGCCGAGGCGGACCGGGCCGGCGTGCCGGTCCCCGGCACGGTCCGGCTGGTGCTGCTGCGGATGACGGACGCGCTCGCGGCCGTCGTCGACGGGCGGCTGCGCCCGCCGCGCCAGGGCGACGCGGACGACGGGCACGGCCTGGTCCTGGACGGGGCGGGCACCGACCGCTGGGGTTCGCTGCTGGCCACCGGGGACGCCGTCTTCGGCCGGCTGCCCTGGTGGCCCGAGGTGACCGGCACCGATGTGCGCACCCCGCTCCTGGCGGCGCTCCTCCGGCCGTACGCGAAGGGCGGCGGCGCCCCGGCGGTGCGGCGCCCGTCGGCCCGGCCGGCCCACTTCGCCGACGCGGGCATGACCGTGCTGCGCGGTCCCGGCGGGATCTGGTGCCGCTGCGACGGCGGTCCGCACGGCTTCCTGTCCATCGCGGCGCACGCCCACGCGGACGCGCTGTCCGTGGAGGTCCGGCACGACGGGGTCGACGTGCTCGCCGACCCGGGGACGTACTGCTACCACGGGCAGCCGGAGTGGCGGAGCTACTTCCGGTCCACCCTCGCCCACAACACGCTCCAGTGGGGCGGCGAGGACCAGTCGGTCTCCGGGGGCCCGTTCCTGTGGACCCGGCACGCCCGCACCCGCGTCCTGGTCGCGGACGCCTCCGGCGGGTCCGTGGCCCGCTGGTGCGCCGAGCACGACGGCTACCCGGGGGTGGTGCACCGCCGCCGGGTGGAACTGACGGCCGCGAGCCGGGAGTTGCGGGTGGTCGACGAGGTGCGCGGCGAGCCCGGGACGGTACGCCTGGCGTTCCACCTCGGACCGGCGGTCACGGCGGAGCTGGTGGAGAACCGGGCCCTGCTCCGCTGGAGCCGGGACGGCGAGGAGCGGTCGGCGGTGCTCGACCTGCCCGGGGAGCTGTCGTGGCGGGCGCACCGCGGCGAGAGCGACCCGCCGCTGGGCTGGTACTCGGCGGGCTTCGGGCGCAAGGAACCCGCCACCGCGCTGGTCGGCACCGGCTCCGCCGACGGCGCGGCGGGGTTCACCACCGTGCTCAGGTTCCACGGCTAGGGGGGCACGTGGTGAGAGAGCGGCGGCACCGGGCGGTGCCGGCGGCGCCCCTGGTGCTGCTCCTGCTGGCCGCGACCGGCTGCACGGGCGCGGCGGATGCCCCGGCGGGACCGGCCGGGACCTCCGCGTCCGGGGCGCCCGCCGTGGCCGTGGGCGCCCCGGCGTCCGTGGCCCGGGTGTGCGACGCGCCGGCGGCCGGTCCCACCACGGCACCGGCGGGCGCGGTGACGGTCGACCCGTCGGTCGTCGGCGACCTGGCGGCGAAGACCGACAGCAGCCCGCCGCGCACCACCTTCTGGCTCCGGCCGGGCACGCACACCCTCGGCCCCGGCGCCTACGCCCAGGTCGAGACCAAGGAGGGGAACCGGTACCTCGGCGCGCCGGGCGCGGTGCTCGACGGCCGGGGGGCCAACCAGTACGCGTTCGGCGGGACCGCCGCCGGCGTCACCCTGCGGCACCTGACCGTGCGGGGCTTCGTCGCGCCGAAGGACGAGGGCGTGGTCAACCACGACATGGCAGACGGGTGGGTGATCGAGCACCTGCGGATCGAGGACAACTCCGGTGCCGGGCTGATGGCCGGCGCCCGGCAGGTGCTGCGCGCCAGCTGTCTGCGGGGCAACGGCCAGTACGGCATGAACGCCTACAAGACCGGGGACTCCGTCCGGGGCCTGGTGGTCGAGGGCAACGAGATCACCGGCAACAACACCGACGACTGGGAGCGGCGGCAGCCCGGCTGCGGCTGCACCGCCGGCGTCAAGTTCTGGGCGATCGACGGCGCCGACGTGCGCGGCAACTGGGTGCACGGCAACCGCGGGGCCGGGCTGTGGGCGGACACGAACAACAACGACTTCCTCTTCGAGGACAACCTGATCGAGGAGAACGACGGAGCCGCGCTGATCTACGAGACCAGCTACAACGCGGTCGTCCGGAACAACACGATCCGGCGGAACAACCGGGTCGAGGGCCGCGCGGCCGCCGACGACGGCGACGACTTCCCGCACGCGGCCGTGTACGTCTCCGAGTCCGGCGGCGAACCCCGGGTCCCGGCCCGCACGGACCGGATCGAGATCCACCACAACTTGCTGGAGGACAACTGGTCGGGCATCACCCTGTGGGAGGACGCCGACCGGTTCTGCAACAGCCCGTCCAACACCTCCGCCGGCTACTGCACGCGCCTGGTGGGGTCCACCGCGCGCTGCGCGCCGCCCGCGATCGCCGCCCCGCCGCTGCGCTCCGACTGCCGCTGGAAGACCCGGCGGGTCGACGTCCACGGCAACCGCTTCGCGCTGGACCCGGCCGCCGTCCCGTGCCCGGCGGCGGCGTGCGGCCGCATGGCGGTGCTGGCCGGCCGCGGCACCTCGCCGGACTGGTCGCCGTACCTGGGCGGAGGGGTGGCCGAGGCGATCACCCACGGGCAGGACAACCGCTGGCACGACAACGCGTACGTCGGACCGTGGACGTTCGTCGCCCGCGACCCGGGCCGGTCCCTCGGCTTCGGGCGGTGGCGGGGCGCGCCGTACCGGCAGGACGCGGGCAGCACCCTCGACGCGGGCGGCGGTGGCCGATGACCGCGGACCGGACCCCGAGGGCCGTCGGGGTGGCGTGGGCGCTGCTGGCCCTCAACACGCTGGGCTCGGCGGGGGCGAAGACCGTCGTCCCGCTGCCCCGCTCCCTCATCCAGATGCTCACCATGGGCGCGCTGGTCGCGGCGTTCGCGCTGGCGCTCGCCGTCAACCGCCCGGTGCGCGTCCGGGCGAGCGCCTTCCTGTTCCTGCTGACCCTGCTCCTGGTGCCGAGCGTGATCGCCGGCGTGCACCTGGAGGTCGGGGTCGGGGCGCTGTTCCGCTGCGCCCGGCTGGCGCTCTTCGTCGCCACCCTGTGGCTGCTCACCCGCTGGTGGGACGGCGGCCTGGTCTTCGTCCGCCATCACATCCGGATGTACTTCGCGGTCCTCGGGCTCGTGGCCGCCGGGCTGGCCGTCGCCCCGGGGACGGCGATGCCGGAGTACTACGGCGGGCGGCTCGTGGGGGCGCTGTGGCCGCTGACCCCGCCGCAGATCGGGCAGTACGCGGCGGTGGTCACCGGGCTCACGGTGCTGCTCCTGCTGGGCCGCCGGACGACCGCGGCGGGCGCCGCGGTGGTCGTCGTGCCGTCGCTGGTGCTGCTCGCCATGACGCACACCCGGACGGCGACGCTGGGGCTGCTCATCGGCCTGGTGCTCGCGATCGGTTCGCTCTTCCTCACCAGTGCCGCCGCCCGCCGGCTCTTCGCCTGGGCGGTGCTGTGCGCGGCGGTGGCCGCGGTGGTCTTCGGTTCGGCGCTGCGGACGTGGTTCCTGCGCGGGCAGAGCCGGGAGAACTTCTCGAACCTCACCGGCCGGGCGAAGGTCTGGGACTCCCTCCTCGCGTCGCCCCGGACGCCCGGGGAGACGGTGTTCGGCACGGGGCTGGGCGACAAGTCCTTCGACGGGCTGCCGATCGACAACAGCTGGCTGGCCGTCTTCCAGGAGCAGGGGCTGGTCGGCGTCGTGCTGGTGGCGGCGCTGCTCGTGGTGCTCGGCGCAGTGGCGCTGCTGCGCCCGCCGTCGCTGCCGAGGGCCTGCGCGATCTTCCTGATCAGTTACTGCGCGCTGTCGTCGTACACCGAGGTCGGGCTGGGGGACGCCTCGGCGTACCTGCTGCACCTGGCCCTGGCCGCCTCGCTGCTGGTGGCCCCCTCCCCCGCCGTCCGCCCGCCGGCGGCCGGCGTTCCCGCACGACACGTCCCGCGATGGGCCAGGAGGTGACCTGAACGTGCATGTCCTTGTGGTGCACAACCGCTACTCCTCGGCGCAGCCGAGCGGGGAGAACAGGGTGGTCGACGAGGAGGTGGCGCTGCTGCGGGCGGCCGGCCACCGGGTCGAGGTCTTCGAGCGGCGCAGCGACTCCAT
Organism: Streptomyces sp. NPDC014656; assembly: GCF_043084305.1. NCBI lineage: Bacteria > Bacillati > Actinomycetota > Actinomycetes > Kitasatosporales > Streptomycetaceae > Streptomyces > Streptomyces sp. NPDC014656. Next base: position 345,463 of record NZ_JBIBZN010000005.1, on the reverse strand, counting down.
CGCCGGCCGGTCGCTCCTCGGCAAGGCGGCGGTGCCGTTCCTGGTGCCGTGGAACCCGGCGGTCCGCACGGAGCTGGCCGCCCGGCTGCGGGCCGGCCGGCCGGACGTGGTGCACGTCCACAACGTCTTCCCGCTCCTGTCGCCCGCGGTGCTGGCCGCCTGCGCGGACGCGGGCGTGCCGGTCGTCGCCACGCTGCACAACTACACGCAGGTCTGCCCGCCCGGGACGCTGCACCGCGACGGCCGGGAGTGCGGCGAGTGCGTCGGCCCCCGGGCGCCGCTGCCCGCCGTCCGGCACGGCTGCTACCGGAACTCCCGGCTGGCGACGGTCCCGCTCGCGGTCGGTCTGGCGGTCAACCGGCGGCGCTGGTGGACGGGCGTGGAGCGGTTCTTCTGCATCTCGGCGGCGCAGCGCGACGTGCTGGTGCGCTCCGGGATGCCGGCCGAACGGCTGGTGGTGAAGCACAACTTCGTGCCGGACCCGGGCCCGGTGCGGTCGGGCGGCGGTGACCACCTGCTCTTCCTCGGCCGGCTCGCGGAGGCGAAGGGCGTGCGGCCGCTGATGGCCGCGTGGGACCTGCTGGCGGCGGACGGCGGCGTCGGCGTGCCGCTGGTGATCGCCGGCGCGGGCCCGCTGGACCGGGAGGTGGCCGCCTGGGCCGCGGACCGGGACGACGTGCGGTACGTCGGCCTGTACGACCCGGAGCGGTGCCGGGAGGCGGTCGCCCGGGCGGTCGCCGTGGTGGCGCCCTCGCTGTCCCTGGAGACCTTCGGCCTGGTGGTGGCGGAGGCGATGGCGGCGGGGGTGCCCGCGGTCGCCGCCGGGCACGGCGCCTTCGTGGAACTCGTCGAGGACGGGGTGACCGGGCTGCTGCACCGCCCGGGCGATCCCGCCTCGCTGGCGGACCGGCTGCGCCGGGTCGCGACCGACCGGGCCCTGAACCGGGAGATGGGCCGGGCGGCCCGGCTGCGGTACGAGCGGGCGTTCAGCCCGGCCGTCGGCCTGGAGCGCCTGGTGGAGGAGTACCGCGCCGCGATCGCGGGGCGGACGGAATCGATGGGGGGCAGTAGATGACACGGTGCCGACTCTGCGGTTCGGCGGCGCTGGGGAGCGTCGTCGACCTGGGGGCGACCCCGCCGTGCGAGAGCTTTCTCGCCGCGGACCGGCTGGACCTGCCCGAGCCGGCGTACCCGCTGCACCTGCGGGTGTGCACCGAGTGCTGGCTGGCGCAGATCCCGCCGCTGATCACGCCGGAGGAGACGTTCACGCAGTACGCGTACTTCTCCTCGTACTCGACGTCCTGGGTGGAGCACGCGCGCAGGTTCGTCGACGGGGCGGTGGAGCGGGCGGGGCTCGGGCCCGACGCGTTCGTGGTGGAGGTGGCGAGCAACGACGGGTACCTGCTCCGGCACGTGGTGGACCGGGGGATCCGCTGCCTCGGCATCGAGCCGTCGGTGAACGTGGGGGCGGCGGCGCGGGAGGCGGGCGTGCCGACGGTGACGGAGTTCCTGTCGGCGAGGACCGGTGCGGACGTCCGGGCCGGGCACGGTCCGGCGGACCTGGTCGTGGCCAACAACGTGTACGCGCACATCCCCGACGTGGTCGGCTTCACCCGGGGGCTGCGCGCGCTGGTCGCGGACGACGGCTGGGTCTCGATCGAGGTGCAGCACCTGCTGACGCTGATCGAGGAGAACCAGTACGACACGATCTACCACGAGCACTTCCAGTACTACACGGTCGCGTCCGCGATCCGGGCCCTGGCGAGCGGCGGCCTCGCGCTGGTGGACGTCGAGCTGCTGCCGACGCACGGCGGGTCGATCCGGCTGTGGGCCCGGCCGGCAGAGGCGGCGGGCGGGCCGAGCGCGCGGGTGGCCGAGGTCCTGGACCGGGAGAAGGCCGCCGGGCTCCAGGAGCTGTCCGGGTACGCCGAGTTCTCCGCGCGGGTCGCCAAGGTGCGCCGGGACCTGCTGCGGTTCCTGATCGAGGCGGCCGAGCGGGGCGAGACGGTCGTCGGCTACGGCGCGCCGGGCAAGGGCAACACCCTGCTCAACCACTGCGGCATCCGGCCCGACCTGCTCGCGTACACGGTCGACCGGAACCCGTACAAGCACGGCAGGTTCACCCCGGGCACCCGGATCCCGGTGCTGCCGCCCGAGCGGATCGCCGCCGACCGGCCGGACTACGTGCTGGTGCTGCCGTGGAACCTGCGGGACGAGCTGGTCGAGCAGCTGTCCTACGTGCACGAGTGGGGCGGCCGGCTGGTCTTCCCCATCCCGGAACTGAGCATCGTCGAGGTGACGCGATGAAGGTCGTCCTGTTCTGCGGCGGTTACGGGCTGCGCATGCGCGCCGGCGCCTCCGACGACGTGCCCAAGCCGATGGCGATGGTCGGCCCCCGGCCGCTGATCTGGCACGTCATGCGCTACTACGCGTACTTCGGGCACACGGAGTTCATCCTGTGCCTGGGCTACGGCGCCCACCACATCAAGGACTTCTTCCTCCACTACGAGGAGACGACGTCCAACGACTTCGTGCTGCGGGGCGGGAGGACCGAGCTGCTGTCCACCGACATCGCCGACTGGACGATCACCTTCGCGCAGACCGGCATCGAGTCGCCGATCGGGGAGCGGCTGCGCCGGGTGCGCCACCACCTGGACGGCGACGAGATGTTCCTCGCCAACTACGCCGACGTGCTGACCGACGCCCCGCTGCCGGAGATGATCGACCGGTTCGAGCGGCGCGACGCGGGCGCGTCGATGATGGTGGTGCCGCCGCAGTCGTCCTTCCACTGCGTGGACCTGGGCGAGGACGGCCTGGTCGGGGGCATCACGCCGGTGAGCGACCTGCCGCTGTGGGAGAACGGCGGCTACTTCGTGCTCCGCCAGGAGGTCTTCGACCACATACCCGAGGGCGGGGACCTGGTCGCCGACGGCTGCGCCGGGCTGGCCAAGGAGGGCCGTCTCGTGGCGCACCGGCACCGCGGCTTCTGGAAGCCGACCGACACCGTGAAGGAGAAGGCCGCGCTCGACGAGGCGTACGCCCGGGGCGACCGGCCGTGGGCCGTGTGGGAGCGCGGCGGCGCGGGGGTGGGCGTGTGATCGGGCTCGGGACCCGTCCCCTGGAGCGGGTCGTCGCGGTCGGCGCGCACTGCGACGACATCGCCATCGGGGCCGGCGGCACGCTGCTGACGGTCTGCCGGGCGCGGCCGGGCGTCCGCGTCGACGCGCTGGTGCTCTCCGGCGGCGGCGGGGAGCGGGAGCGGGAGGAGCGGGCCGCGCTCGCCGCCTTCTGCCCGGGGGCCGACCTGCGGCTGACCGTGCTCAAGCTGCCGGACGGCCGGCTGCCCGCGTACTGGGACGAGGCGAAGGCGGCGGTCGAGGAGCTGCGCGCGGCGACGGAGCCGGACGTGGTGCTGGCGCCGCGCACGGCCGACGCGCACCAGGACCACCGGGGGCTGGCGCGGCTGGTCCCCACCGCCTTCCGCGACCACCTGGTGCTCGGCTACGAGATCGTCAAGTGGGACGGCGACCTGGGCCGCCCGAACGCGTACCAGCCGCTGACGCCGCGGACCGCCGAGGACAAGGTCCGGCTGCTGCAGGAGCACTACCCCTCGCAGCGGCACCGGCCCTGGTACGACCGGGAGGCCTTCCTGGGGCTGGCCCGGATCCGCGGCATCGAGTGCCAGGCGCGGTACGCCGAGGCGTTCGACGTCACCAAACTCACTCTCGACCTGGGGGAATGAACCGTGCGCGTACTGCTGACCGGACACCAGGGCTACCTGGGGACCGTGATGGCCCCGGTCCTCGAAGCCGCCGGGCACGAGGTCGTCGGCCTCGACTCCGGGCTCTTCGCCGACTGCGTCCTCGGCCCGGTGCCCGCGGACCCGGCCGGGCACCGGGTGGACCTGCGGGACGTCACGGCCGGGCACGTGGCCGGGGTGGACGCCGTGATCCACCTGGCCGCGCTCTCCAACGACCCGCTGGGGTCGCTGGCTCCGGAGCTGACCTACGACATCAACCACCACGCGTCGGTGCGCCTGGCGCGGCTGGCCCGTGACGCCGGGGTGCGGCGCTTCCTGTACGCGTCGACGTGCTCGGTGTACGGCGCCGCCGGCGGCGACGAGCTGGTGGCGGAGGACGCGCCGCTGCGGCCGGTGACGCCGTACGCGGAGTCGAAGGTGCGGGTCGAGGACGACCTGCGCGCGCTGGCCGACGCCGACTTCACCCCGGTGTACATGCGCAACGCCACCGCCTTCGGCTTCTCGCCCCGGCTGCGCGCGGACATCGTGCTGAACAACCTGGTGGGGCACGCGCTGCTGTCCGGCGAGGTCCTGGTCCTGTCCGACGGCACGCCCTGGCGTCCGCTGGTGCACGCCGCCGACATCGCCCGCGCCTTCACGGCAGCCCTGACGGCTCCTCAGGAAGCGGTGCACGACCGGGCGTTCAACATCGGAAGCGAGACCAACAACGTGACGGTCGCCGAGATCGCCGGGCAGGTCGCCGAGGCGGTGGCGGGCTCGAAGGTGGTGATCACCGGCGAGACCGGCGCCGACCCGCGGTCGTACCGCGTGGACTTCTCCCGCTTCCGGGCCGCGGTCCCCGGCTTCGACTGCGAGTGGACGGTGAAGCGGGGCGCGCTCGAACTCGCCGACGCCTACCGCGCACACGGCCTGACCCGGGAGGACTTCGAGCGGCGCTTCACCCGGCTGGCCGTGCTGCGGGCGGCCTCGGACACCGGCGCCGTCGACGGCACCCTGCGGCGGCGCCGATGACGACGCCCGGCGAGGAGATGCACGCGCTGGTCAAGCGGCTGTACCCGCTGTGCCGGAGCATCACGGGCGACGGGGTGCGCGCCACCCTGGACATCGTCGGCGAGTACGTCCCGCTCCAGGTGCACGAGGTGCCGACGGGGACGCGGGTGCTGGACTGGACGGTGCCGCAGGAGTGGAACATCCGGGACGCCTACGTCGCGGACGGCTCCGGCCGGCGGGTCGTCGACTTCGCCGCGTCCAGCCTGCACGTGCTGGGCTACAGCGTGCCGGTGTCGGCCACGCTGCCGCTGTCGGAGCTGCGCGAGCACCTCCACACCCTGCCGGAGCACCCGTCCTGGGTGCCGTACCGCACCAGCTACTACACGCCGGAGTGGGGCTTCTGCCTGGCGCAGGAGACCCTGGACGGGCTGCCGGACGGCGACTACGAGGTGCGGATCGACTCCACGCTCGCCGACGGGCACCTCACCTACGCCGAGCACGTGGTGCCCGGGGAGGTCGCCGACGAGGTGATCGTCTCCTGTCACGTCTGCCACCCGTCGCTGGCCAACGACAACCTGGCGGGCGTCGCGGTGGCCGTGCACCTCGCCCGGGCGCTGGCGGAACGGACGCCGCACTACACCTACCGCTTCGTCTTCGCCCCCGGCACCATCGGGGCGATCACCTGGCTGGCCCGCAACGCGGAGCGGATCGACCGGGTCAGGCACGGGCTCGTGCTGGCCTGCGCGGGCGACCGGGGCCGCCTGACGTACAAGCGCAGCCGACGCGGCGACGCGGGGATCGACCGGGTGATGCGGTACGTCCTGGAGACGTCCGGACGGCCGCACCAGATCAAGGAGTTCACGCCGTACGGCTATGACGAGCGGCAGTACTGCTCGCCCGGCTTCGACCTCGGCGTGGGTTCGCTCAGCCGCACGCCGTACGCCGGCTATCCCGAGTACCACACCTCGGCGGACGACCCGGACTTCGTCTCCCCGGAGGCGATGGAGGACACGCTCGCCGTGTGCCGCGAGGCCTTCGCGGTGCTCGACCGCGACCGGCGGTACCTCAACCTGAGCCCGTACGGCGAGCCGCAGCTGGGGCGACGGGGGCTGTACGGGTCCCTCGGCGGCCGCAGCGACGCGAAGCAGGCGCAGATGGCGATGCTGTGGGTGCTCAGCCTCTCCGACGGCGAGCACGGTCTGCTGGACGTCGCCGAGCGGTCCGGGCTGCCGTTCGACACCGTCGCCGACGCCGCCGACGCGCTGCGCGCCGCCGGACTGATCAAGGCGTGAGGCCGGTGACCACCGAGAAGGAGGAGAAGACGGCGGCGCCGGCCGGATCCGGCCGGCGGGCCCTGGCCGGCCGGCTGTCCTGGGGGCTCGCCGACCAGGCGGCGTCCAGCGCGTCCAACTTCGCGGTGGGCGTCTACGTGGCGCGCTCGCTGGGCGTGACCGCGTTCGGCGTGTTCGGCCTCGCCTGGGTGACCTACGGCGTGGTGCTCAACGTCTCCCGCGGGCTGGCCACCGACCCGCTGGTGGTGCGGTTCAGCAGCGTGCCCGAGGCGTCCTGGCGGGCGGCGGTGGCCCGCTCGTCGGGCGCCGCGCTCGCCGTCGGCGCCGTCATCGGGGCGGTGTGCCTGTCGGCCGGCCTCGCCCTCGGCGGCGGCGTGGGGCCCGCGTTCGCCTGCCTCGGCGTGGTCCTGCCGGCGCTGCTGCTCCAGGACGCCTGGCGCTTCGCGTTCTTCGCGGCGGGCGACGGACGGAAGGCGTTCGTCAACGACGTCGTGTGGGGCGTCGCGCTCGTCCCGGCCATGATCGTGGCGGCCCGCGCGGGCAGCGTGGCCGCGTTCGTGCTCGCCTGGGGCGGGTCCGCGGCGGTGGCCGCGGCGTACGGCTGCCTCCAGTCCGGCATCCGGCCCCGGGTGGCCCGGGCCCGGGGGTGGCTGCGCGAGCAGCGCGACCTCGGCTACCGGTACCTGGCCGAGAACGTCAGCCTCAGCGGCGCGGGCCAGCTGCGGGCCTACGGCCTGGGCGCGCTCGCCGGGGTCGGCGCGGTGGGCGCGGTCCGGGGCGCCGAGCTCCTGCTGGGCCCGTTCCTGGCCGTCCTGATGGGGCTGTCCCTGGTCACCGTCGCGGAGGCGGCCCGGGTGCTGAGGCGGGCGCCGGAGCGGCTGGGCCGGTTCTGCCTCCTCCTCGGCGGCGGGCAGGCCGTCGCCGCGCTCCTGTGGGGCGCGGCGCTGCTCCTCGTACCGGACCGGGCCGGCGCCCTCGTGCTCGACGACGTCTGGCCCTCCGCCTCCGCGCTCGTCGTGCCGGCCACCCTCGGGGTCGCGGGCGCCGGCCTCGGCACCGGCGCGGCGGCCGGGCTGCGCGCGCTCGGCGCGGCCCGGCGCAGCCTGCGCGCCCAGCTCTTCGCCTCCGCCGGCTACGCCGCCGGCGGACTCGGCGGGGCCGCCGCGGCCGGCGCGGCCGGCTCGGCCTGGGGGGTCGCCGCCGCGACGCTGGCCAGTTCGACCGTGTGGTGGATCCAGCTGCGGTCCGCCCTGCGCGAGCACCACCGGAACCCGAACCGTGAAGTGAGGACACCATGACCGCCGGACCCCGGCTCAGCATCGGCCTGCCCGTGTACAACGGCGAGGAGTACCTCGCCGAATCGCTGGACGCCCTGCTCGGCCAGACCTACGAGGACTTCGAGCTGGTCGTCTCCGACAACGCCTCGACCGACGGCACCCAGGAGATCTGCCGCGCGTACGCCGCGCGGGACGAGAGGATCCGGTACCTCCGGCTGCCCCGGAACATCGGCGCGGCGCCGAACCACAACCACGTGTTCACCCAGTGCCGCGGCGAGCTGTTCAAGTGGGCCTCGCACGACGACCTGTACGCCCGGGACCTGCTGCGGCGCTGCGTGGAGGCGCTCGACGAGCGGCCGGAGGTGATCCTCGCCCACGCCGACCAGGCGGTCATCGACGGCGACGGCCAGGTGAGGGTGCCGTACGCGTACGGCCTCGCCACGGCCTCCCCGCACGCGCCGACGCGCTTCCGCAGCATGCTGTTCGAGCCCGGCGGCGACGACTTCTACGGCGTGATGCGGGCGGACGTGCTGCGCCGGGTGAAGCCGCACGACAGCTACCACCACGCGGACCGCACCTTCGTCAGCGAGATCGGCCTCCACGGCCCCTTCCACCAGGTGCCGGAGCTGCTGTACTTCCGCCGCGACCACCCCACCCGCGCCGAGCGGGCCAACCCGTCCAAGCGCTCCCGGTGCGTGAACCTGGACCCGCGCCGGGCCGGGCCGCTGCACCCGACGCCCCGGCTGCTCGCCGAGTACGTCTGGGGGTTCGTCGCGGCGATCCGGCGGGCGCCGCTGTCCCCGGCCGACCGGCGCGCCTGCTACCGCCACCTCGTGGACTGGGCGGTCAGCCGGGCCCGGCCGGGGGCCGGCGAGCGGGTCGAGGACCGTGCCCCGGTCGACCCGGCCGCGCTCGCCGTCTCCGTCGACGCCCTCGTCGCCGGGCGCGAGGGACGGGGGCGGTGAGCGCGGTCCGCGTGGGCGTGTTCGGCCTGCTCGGCTCCGGCAACCTCGGCAACGACGGCTCCCTGGAGGCGGTGCTCGGGTACCTGCGCGCCGCGCACCCCGAGGCGGTCGTCGACGCGCTGTGCGGCGGCCCCGAGACCGTCACGGCCCGGTACGGGATCCCCGCGGCCCGGCTGCACTGGTACCGGGGGGAGTACCGGACCGCGTCCCGTGCGGGCGCGGTCGCCGGGAAGGGGGTGGGCAAGCTCGTGGACGCCGTCCGCACGGCGGTCTGGGTGCGCCGGCACGACGTGGTGATCGTGCCGGGCATGGGCGTCCTGGAGGCCACGCTGCCGCTGCGGCCGTGGGGCTTCCCGTACGCCCTCTTCCTGCTCTGCGCGAGCGGCCGGCTGACCCGCACCCGGGTCGCGCTGGTCGGGGTCGGCGCCGCGCCGATCCGCAACCGGGCGACGCGGACCCTGGTGCGGTGGTCGGCGCGGCTCGCCGCGTACCGGTCGTACCGGGACGAGCCGTCCCGTGACGCGATGCGGGCGATGGGCGTGGACACCGCGCGCGACGGGGTCCACCCGGACCTCGCCTTCGCGCTGCAGGCACCGCCCCCGGCCCCTGCCCCGACGGGGCCGCCGGGGACGGTCTGCGTCGGCGTCATGGCCTTCCGCGGCGGTGACGACGACCGGGCCGGGGCCGAGGAGATCCACCGGCGCTACCTCGACGGGACGACCCGCTTCGTGCGCGCGCTGGCGGCGGACGGCCGGCGGGTCCGGCTGCTCACCGGCGACGCGTGCGACGCGCCGGTGGTCGCCGCGATCCTCGACGCGGTGGACTCGCCGCTGGTCACCGCGGCCGGGGCGGACTCGCTGGCCGGGCTGATGGAGGAGATGGCCGCCGCCGACGCGGTGGTGGCGACCCGGTACCACAACCTGGTGTGCGCGCTGAAGGCCGGCGCGCCGACGCTCGCGCTCAGCTACGCGGCCAAGAGCGACGCGCTCATGGCCCGGATGGGGCTCGCCTCGTACTGCCATCCGGCCCGCGAGGTCGACGCGGATCGGCTGCTCGATCAGTTCCTGGAGCTGGAGAAGCGCGCGCCGGAGCTGCGGCGGACCCTGACCGAGCGGAACGCGGTCGCCGCCGGGCAGCTCGACCGGCAGTTCACCGCCCTGACCGCGGCCCTGTTCCCGGCCGCCGACCCCCTCCACACCTCGCGGGAGACCCCATGAAAGCGACCGAAGTCCCGGAGATCGCCGGCGCCCACCTCTTCGAGCCGACGCCCCACGCCGACGAACGCGGCTTCTTCTGCCGCACCTTCGACGCCGACGTCGTCCGCTCGGTGGGGATCGACCCGGACGCCTTCGTGCAGGACAGCCTGTCCCGTTCGGTCCGGGGGGTGGTGCGCGGACTGCACCTGCGCTCCGGCGCCGGCGAGGCCAAGCTGGTGCGCTGCTCGTACGGCAGGGTCTTCGACGTCGTCGTGGACCTGCGCCCGGACTCGCCGACCTTCCTGAGGCGGGCCTTCTTCGAGCTGTCCGGCGAGACGCAGGCCACCCTCTACATCCCGGCGGGGTGCGCGCACGGCTTCCAGGCGCTGACCGACACCGCCGACACCTCGTACCGGATCGACCGCCCGCACGATCCGGCCGAGGACGTGACGATCGCCTTCGACGACCCGGAGCTCGCCGTCCCCTGGCCGCTGCCGGTCACCTCGGTGTCCCTGCGGGACCGGCAGGCGCCCGGCCTCGCCGAGGCCCTGAAGCGGATCGGGGGCTGAGGCCGACATGGACACCGAAGAGTTCGCGCTCCCCCGGTCGCGCGCGGCGAACGAACGCCTGCACGCCCTGATCCCCGGCGGCGCGCACACCTACGCCAAGGGCGACGACCAGTACCCCGAGAACCTCGCGCCGGTCATCAGCCACGGCCGCGGCGCCCACGTGTGGGACCTCGACGGCAACCGCTACATCGAGTACGGCTCCGGGCTGCGGTCGGTCAGCCTCGGCCACGCCCACCCGCGCGTGACCGAGGCGGTGCGGCGGGAACTCGACCGCGGCGGCAACTTCGTCCGCCCGTCCGTCGTGGAGATCGAGGCGGCGGAACGCTTCCTGGCCACGGTGCCGACGGCGGAGATGGTGAAGTTCGCGAAGAACGGCTCCGACGCCACGACCGCCGCGGTGCGCCTGGCCCGTGCCGCCACCGGCCGCCCGCTGGTGGCCCTCTGCGCCGACCATCCGTTCTTCTCCGTCGACGACTGGTTCATCGGCACCACACCGATGAACGCGGGGATCCCGGCCCCCACCACCGACCTCACGGTGACCTTCCCGTACGGCGACCTGGCCGCCACGGAGGAGCTGCTCGCCCGCCACCCGGACGAGATCGCCTGCCTGATCCTCGAACCCGCCACCCACACCGAGCCCCCGCCCGGCTACCTCGCCGGACTGCGCGAACTGGCCGACCGGCACGGGTGCGTCCTCGTCTTCGACGAGATGATCACCGGCTTCCGCTGGTCCGAGGCGGGGGCCCAGGGCCTGTACGGCGTCGTCCCCGACCTCTCCGCCTTCGGCAAGGCGCTGGGCAACGGCTTCGCCGTCTCCGCGCTGGCCGGTCGGCGCGCGCTGATGGAGCGGGGCGGACTGCGCCACCCGGGCGACCGGGTCTTCCTGCTGTCCACCACGCACGGCGCGGAGACGCACGCGCTGGCCGCCGCGACGGCCGTGCAGGAGACCTACGTCGAGGAGGGCGTCACGGCACGGCTGCACGCCCTCGGCGAGCGGCTGGCGGCCGGGGTGCGCGGGGCCGCGGCGGCCATGGGGGTCGGCGACCACGTCGTCGTCCGGGGCCGCCCCAGCAACCTGGTCTTCGCCACGCTCGACGGGGACGGGCGGCCGTCGCAGGAGTACCGGACCCTCTTCCTGCACCGGCTCCTCGCGGGCGGGGTGCTGGCCCCGTCCTTCGTGGTGAGCGCCGCCCTCACCGACGCCGACGTCGACCGGACCGTCGACGTGGTGGCCGATGCCTGCGCGGTCTACCGGAAGGCGCTGGACGACGGCGACGCCACCCCCTGGCTGACCGGCCGGCCGGTGAAACCGGTGTTCCGCCCCCGCGCCTGAGGTGACGGGGGCTCAGCGCCCCGCCCGCGGACCGGTGCCGGCGACCCGGTCGACCGCCCAGGCGGTCGCCGGCACCACCGCCAGCGCGGTGGACCAGCCGCCGACGACGTCGGTCGGGTAGTGCGCGTCCAGCACGATCTGGGCCCAGCCCATGACGGCGCCGGCCGCCGCCCCGGCGGCGAGGACGAGTGACGGGCCGGCCGTCCGCCCGAGACCGAGCCGGCCGGTCACGAGCAGCGCCACCACGAGGGCGTACGCGGTGAGGAAGCCGGTGTGCCCGCTCGGGAAGGCGAGGTGCCCGCCGTGGATGGTCCGTCCGACGACGGGCTTGAGCAGCGTCGTCGCGGCCACGGCCGCACCGGTCCCGGCCACGACGAGCACGGCCGCGCGGGGTCGCCGCAGCAGCAGACACCCCGCGACCGTGCCGAGGACGAGCGCCGCCGCCCCCGCCGGCTCCCCCAGGAAGTCCACGCCCCCGGCGAAGGCCCGCCAGGCGGGCCCCGCTCCGTCCGTCAGCCCCCGGACCCGGACGTCCGCCCTCCCGGGCCCGCTGTCCCCGCCGTACCGCGCCCCGAGCGCCGCGACCACGAGCGCGGCGAGGACCGCCGTCACCCCGAGCCCCCCGCGCACCGTCCCGGACCGCTCCGGCCCCGCGTCCGTCCGGCCCATCGCGACACACCTCCCCCTCCACGGCCACCCTAGCCACCGCGCGGGCGGTCCGGGCGGGGTTCACTCCCCCGGTCGCGGCGGTTCGGTTCGGCGAGGTGGGACGGGTGGTGAGGTCGCGGTGGAGGACGTCGGGGCCGCCGTCCTGTTCCGTGGCCCGCCGCTGACGCCGCGCGAGACAGCCGACGGATCACACGGTACGGTCAATACGCCACATATCGGATATTCCGTCCGGTTGCCACCGTCCGGGATCCGTACGGCCGTGGCAGTGCGGGCCCCTGCCCGGGCGACGGGCACGGCGGCGGCGCACCGCGCCTTCCCGACCTCGTGGTCACCAGAACGGAGAAGACCGTGTACCTGGCCTACGACTACCCGCTGCTCAGCGTGTTCTGGAGCATGCTCTGGTTCTTCCTGTGGATCCTGTGGTTCATCCTGTTGTTCCGGATCATCATGGACATCTTCCGGGACCACGAGATGAACGGATGGGCCAAGGCGGGCTGGCTGGCCTTCGTCGTCCTGCTGCCGTTCCTCGGCGTGCTCGTGTACGTGATCGCCCGCGGCAAGGACATGGGCCGGCGCGAGATCGCCCAGGCGCGGGCACAGCAGCGGGATTTCGACGCGTACATCCGGGAGACCGCCTCGGGCACGGCCCGGTCCGGCAGCGTCGACGAACTGGCCAGGCTCTCCGAGCTGCGCTCGCGCGGCGACATCACGGAGGAGGAGTTCCGCAGGGCGAAGGCCCTCGTCCTGGGCGACGCCCCGACGGCGGCGTCCTCGCGGACCGGGGCGACGACCGCGCCCGGGCAGTGACGCCCTGAGAAGGCGTGAAGGGGAGGGATCCGCCGCGGCGGATCCCTCCCCTTCACGGTGTCAGGACGCCGGGACCTCGTCGACGAAGGCCGTACCGGCGGCGCGCAGGGCGGCGAGCTTCGCCGTGACCTGGGCCGGGGTGAGGACCTGGTCCTTGACGTGCAGGACGTAGTCGACCTGCTGGTCGTAGGCGCGCGGGGTGGTCGACGTCTGGCCGTTGAGGTCGATCAGCCACTGGTTGAAGTTGATGGACATGGGCCGCTCGGGCAGATAGGCCGCGTCGTGGGTGCCGAAGACGGCCCCGTCGACGTAGTAGGTGATCCTGCTGTCGTCGATGGTGACGACCAGGTCGTGCCAGCCGGCGAAGGTGGTGCGGCTCTCGCTGTGCTGGTTGACGGCCTGCCAGGGGTCGGGGTTGTAGGTCTCCCAGGAGGTCGTGTAGAGGATGTTGGCCGGCTCGCCCCAGCCGCCGTTGGGCAGGTACTCGAAGTCGTACTCGGCGTAGTCGTCGGCCATCGGGGCCTTGAGGTCGTTGATGGTGAAGAAGGTCTGGACGATCCGGTCGCCGTCGGGGCCGTACTTGGGGGCGTCGGAGAACTTCACCCGGGCCGCGTAGGTGCCGTTCTTGAACTTGGTGGCCTTGGTGAGGACTTCGGTGTGGGTGGTGGTGGCTCCGGTGCCGGCGCTGGAGGTCTCCAGGTTCATCACCGTGTTGCCGCTCTGGTTGACGAAGGTGACCTTGGAGGGGTCCCAGGTGGCGCCGGGGACGCCGGGACCGCCGGAGTTGGAGCGGACGCTCCAGCCGTGCGAGGCGAGCGCCGGGTCGGTGTGCGAGGTGTAGGAGAAGTCGTCGAAGAGGGTCGCGCCACCGCCGGGAGGCGTGGTGGGGGGCGTGGTGGGCGGCGTGGTGGGCGGGTCGGTCGGCTCGTTGCCCGCGGGGGCGGTCCCCCACACGTTCACGCCGGCGAGCTGCGCGGTGACCTTGGTCCAGTCGGCGTACGCGGTCTGCGCGCCGCCGAAGGAGTAGTCGTCGCTCTGGTTCAGGGTCTGCCAGCTCGACTGGTAGAAGCGCAGCTGCATGTCACCGGTGTCGGCACCGGGGGCGAGGGTCCCGGCGGCGGGGGTGAAGCCGATCTCCAGGTAGCGGTCGGCCGTCGCGGTGGGGTTGGCGAGGGTGCCGAAGGTGCCGGTGACGGCCGAGCAGCCCTTGACCGCCCAGGAGCAGGCGAAGCGGTACGTGGCGGTCGGCGAGTCGGCCTTGAAGTAGTAGCGGACCTTGACCTGGTTCAGCGCCACGGCGGTGGTGCCGGTGTTGCGCACCTTCAGCCACGGCTCGCTCTGGTCGGCGGTGGCCCCGGAGGCGCTGGTCCGGTACTGGACGGCGATCCCGCCGCCGGAGGCGGAGGCGGTCGTGAGCGGGAAGGTCGCCAGGGCGGCGCTGCCGGCGATCGCGGCCAGCGCGAGGGCCGCCCGGGCGGCGCGGCTGGTGGCACGGGTGCTCATCAGACGGTTTCCTTTCGTTCGCTCCCGCTGGCCGGCGGGAGGGATCGGGGGGGGTGGGAGGGAGCGGAAAGGGGTCGTGGGGACGGGCCGGGGCCGCCGGTTCACGCGGGGGCGGGTGCCGTCCGGGCGGGGAGGGCGTCGTGCGGTACGCCGAGGGCGGTCAGACGGGCGCGGTGGCCGTCGAGCCGGGTCCGGAAGTCCCCCCAGTCGCCGGTCGGGGTCCACGCCCGCTCGGCGAGGGCGCACAGGCGGGGGTAGGTGAGGTACTCGATGTGCGCGGGCGTCGGGACGAACTCGGTCCACAGCTGGCCCTGGACGCCCAGGATCCTGCCGGCGAGCCCGGCCTCGCCGGGAGGCGGCAGCAGGTCGACGCCGTACACGCTCCGCAGGTCGGTGGTGTGGCCCGGCTGGGCGGCCGGCTCGTCGGGTCCGGGCCCGCGGGCGTAGTCGAAGTAGGTGCGGCGGTGGTCGGCGTGGATGACGTCGTGGCCCCGGCGGGCGGCGGCCCAGGCGTGTTCGGGGGTGCGCCAGCTCATCACCGTGCAGGACAGGGGCAGGGTGGCGCCGTCCTCGGCCCAGGCGACCGGGCGGCGGCCGGCCCGGACGACGTGGTCGGCCATCCGGGCCGTGAACCAGCCGTGCAGTTCGCGCGGGCCCGCCAGCCCCTCGCGGGCGGCGCGGGCGATCGCCGCCGGGCTGGACTCCCATTCGCCGGTGGGCACTTCGTCGCCGCCGAGGTGGACGTAAGGGGCGGGGAAGAGGTCCATCACCTCGTCCAGGACGGTGCGGAAGAAGTCCAGAACGTGGTCGCCGACGCCGAGCACGGTGGGGCAGACGCCCCACTCGGTCCACACGTCGAGCCGCCGGTCCGGGAAGTTGCCCAGCTCGGGGTAGGCGGCCAGGGCGGACCGGACGTGTCCCGGCACGCTGATCTCGGGCACGACGGTGACCCCTCGCGCGGCGGCGTAGGAGACGAGGCCGGCGAGTTCCGCGCGGGTGTACGCGCCGCCGTGCGCGCGTCCGTCGAAACGCCCGCTGCCCGCGGGGCCCACCATCGACCGCGCCCGCCGGCTTCCGGTCCCGGTGAGCCTCGGGTAGGCCTCGACCGGCATCCGCCAGCCCTGGTCGTCGGTGAGGTGGAGCTGGAGCACGTTCAGCTTGTGGAGGGCGAGGAGGTCGACGAAGCGGCGGAGGTAGGACACGGGCTGGAAGTGCCGGGCGACGTCGAGGAGCATGCCGCGCCAGGGGTGCGCGGGGACGTCCGTGATCTCCACGCCGGGGAGTTCGATCCGGGGCGGCGGGGGGCCGGGGGGCGCGGATCCGTACGCCTCGGAGCCGTACGGGCCGTGCTCGCCGGGGTCGTACGGGCCGGGGTCCCGGCCGGTCGGGGCGGTGAGGGCTTCGGGGGGCAGGAGCTGGCGCACCGTCTGGACGCCGCGGAGGAGGCCGGCGGGGCGGGCGGCGCGCAGGAGCACCCCGTGGGCGGCGACGGTGAGTCCGTACCCCTCCTCCCCGAGGCCGGTGAGGGCGGGGTCGAGGGCGAGGACGAAGGTGCCGTCCTCGGCGTGCTCCAGGCGCAGGCCGGTCGCGGGGTTCAGATAGCCGCGCAGGAGGTCGGCGGCCCGTTCGGCGCCGGGGGCGACGCGCAGGCGGGTGGCGGCGTCGAGGGGGAAGCGGCCGGGGCGGGGCGAGAGCCGGCCGGGCCGGGGGACGAGGGTGAGGTCGGGGCGGTCGGGGCGGGGCAGGTCCACGGGGTGGGTCTCCGGTGTTCTGCGGGGGCGCGCGGTCCGTGCGCCGGATGCCGCGCGGCGCGGAAGCGACGGGGTGGTGGCGGCGTGTCGGTCAGCCCTTGACGCCTCCGGCGGTGAGGCCCGAGGTCACGTGGCGCTGGAGGGCGAGGAAGACGATCAGCGCGGGCAGGGCGAAGAGGGTGGAGGCGGCCATGGTGGCCCCCCAGTCCGTGCCGAAGGTGGTCTGGAAGGAGGAGAGCCAGACCGGCAGCGTGCGGCTGTCCTGCTGTTTGATGATGAGGAAGTTGGCGTAGGTGAACTCGTTCCAGGCGGTGATGAAGCCGAAGAGCGAGGTGGCCATCAGTCCCGGTGCGAGCAGGGGGAAGGCGATCCGCCGGAAGGCTCCGACGCGGGTGCAGCCGTCGACCTGGGCCGCCTCTTCGAGTTCGGGCGGGATGCCGGCGATGAAGCCGCGGAGCACCACGACCGTGAACGGCAGGGTGATCATGAAGTAGACGAGGGTGAGGGTGGGCAGCCGGTCGAGCATGTTCGTGTCGCGGGAGATGATGTAGACGGGGATGACCAGGGACTCCCACGGCGCCATCTGCGCGATGAACACCGCCAGCATGAACTGGCGGCGGCCCCGCCAGCGCAGCCTGGCCACGGCGTACGCGGCGCCGAGCGCGACGACCAGCGCGAGGAGCACGGCGCCGAGGGTGACCAGGGCGCTGTTGCGCCAGAAGAGGGCGAAGCCGTCGGCCCCCACCGCCGTGCGGAAGTGGTCGAAGGTCCATTCGGCGGGGATCAGCCGGGGCTCGTACGACTGGATGTCGCGGGACGGCTTGAAGGCCGTGGCGACCATCCAGTAGACGGGGAAGAGGCAGACGGTCACGGTCAGGGTGGCCGCCGCGTACAGCGGGAGCCGGCGCAGTGCGCGCCGCGGGGCGCGTCCGCGGGTGGTGTTCACAGGTGCTCGCCCTCCTGGCGGAACAGTCGGCGGAAGTAGAGGACGAGGACGCCGCTCATGAGCAGGAGGGTGACCATGGAGGCGGCGGAGCCCAGGTCGTAGCGCTGGTGGGCGAGGGCGGTCTGCACGGCGTACACGGGCAGGATCGTCGTCGCGTCGCCCGGCCCGCCCCGGGTCATCACCCAGATCTGGACGAACGCCTTGAAGGTCCAGATCACTTCGAGGGAGAGCACGAGCATGAAGATCGGCCGCACGAGGGGGAAGGTGACCGAGCGGAAGATCCGCAGTCCTCCGGCGCCGTCGAGCCGGGCGGATTCGTAGAGTTCCCCGGGGACGGTGACGAGGGCCGAGTAGAGGGTGATGGCGGCGAACGGCACCGACTGCCACACGACGAGGACGACGAGGATGGTGAAGGCGGCCCGGCCGTCGGCGAACCAGGCGTACCCCTCGAAGGAGTGGAGGCCGAGGTCGGTGAGGGTCTCGTTGACGATGCCGAACTCGGAGTGGAACAGCCACTGGAAGACGGTGGTGGCGGCCACGACGGGCACCGCCCACACCAGCACGAGCGAGCTGAGGACCACGGTCCTGCCGATCCTGCCGAGGCGTTCGGTCATCAGGGCGACCAGCGTCGACAGGACCATGATGGCGGCGGCGTTGACGGCCATGAAGAGGAAGGTGCGGCGGACGACCTCCCAGAAGACCGGGTCGGTCAGCAGGGTCCGGTAGTTCCGCAGCCCGACGAACTCGGCGTCGCCGCGTATCAGTTGGCGAAGCCCGAAGTCCTGGAAGGAGATGAGCAGCGCCCGGCCGAACGGGTAGAGCAGGAGGTAGAGCATCCCCAGGACCGCGGGGGCGATCAGCAGGTACGG
This sequence comes from Streptomyces sp. NPDC014656, assembly GCF_043084305.1. NCBI lineage: Bacteria > Bacillati > Actinomycetota > Actinomycetes > Kitasatosporales > Streptomycetaceae > Streptomyces > Streptomyces sp. NPDC014656. The sequence goes on along the minus strand of NZ_JBIBZN010000005.1, from coordinate 327,536 downwards.
GCCGAGGGCGAGGGGGCGGCGCGCGGGCCCGGGCCGCCGGGCGGATCGGCTCGTCATCCGTCAGGAACCGCTGTTCAGCGTGGTGGTGATGGACCGGGACGCCTTGGCGGCCTCGGCCTTCGCGTCGCGCCCGGTGAGGACGGCCGTCATGTAGTCCTTGATCGGGTTCTTGGCCTCGACGGCGGCCCACTGGGGGGTGTTGGGGGTGGCGTGTCCGTTGGCGGCGCCGGCCGCCATGGCCGCCGCGCCCGGATCCGAGGCCACGGCGGTGGCGAGCGTGGTCTTGTTGGGGACGTAGCTCATCGCGAGGGCGAGCTTCGTCTGCCAGGCGTCGCCGGTGAGTTCCTTGATGAAGGCGTACGCCTCGTCCTGGTGCTCGGCCACGGCGGGCACGATGAGGTCGGAGCCGCCGGTGAAGACGGCGCCGGGCTTGTCGGCGGTCTTGCCGGGGATGGGGAAGAAGCCCAGCTTGCCCTTGAGTTCGGGGTTGTTCTGGGCGATGACGTTGGCGCCGCCCGGGGTGGCGATGACCTGGGCGATCTGCCCCTTGGCGACGACCTCCGCCTGGAGCGGGCGGGACTCGTCCGAGTCCTTGGGGCCCTTGCCGAGCGCCTGGAGCCGCTTGTAGAACTCCATGGCCCGCATGGCCTCGGGGCTGTCGAGGCCCCCCTTCCATCCGCCGCCCTCCTGGAGGGCGAGGTCGCCGCCCTCGTCCCAGACGAAGCCGGCGAGGGCGAACCAGTTCTGTCCCGGGAGGTAGATGCCCTGCACGCCGTCCCGGTTCAGCTTCTCGGTGGCGGCGAGCCACTGGTCGCGCGTCCTGATCGTCGTGGCGTCGATGCCCGCCTTCCGGAACAGGTCGGTGCGGTAGATGACGACGCGGTTGGCGGCGTAGTAGGGGATGCCGTACTGCTTGCCGTCCCAGGCGCCGGGTTCGGCGAGGCCGTCGAGCCAGAAGTCGCCGCCGAGATCGGCGACCTTGCCGCTGAAGTCGGTGAGCCCCCCGCTCTGGGCGTACTGGGCGACCTGGGTGTTGCCGACCTCGATGACGTCCGGGGCGTCGTTGCTGGCCAGGGCGGCGGTGACCTTCTCGCCGATGCCCTCCCACTCCTGGATCTGGATCCTGACGTCGATCTCCGGGTGGGCCTTCTCGAAGCCGGTCTCGAACTCCTTCTGGAAGGCGTCCGAAACGCTGTCGCGCATCAGCCAGACGTCGAGGACGGTGGGCCCGCCGGCGTTCTGCCCGTCACCGGACGAGGAGCAGGCGACGAGTCCGGTGCTCAGCAGCAGGGCGCCGAGCAGGGCGAGGGGGCGGTGCTTCACGATTCACCTCTGGGGAGCCTGGGAACGGAGGAAAACCCCGAGCTGACCACTTGACCTGTCAGGGGTTTACCAGTTGGCGCGAGATGAAGGTGGCATGGACCAATGACACCGTCAACCCCCGTAACAGCAAGGGTTTTTGGCCAGCAGCGACCAGAAGAAGGCACATGACAGGACAGATGCAGGCCTCATTGAAACCTGACCAGTGGACCAGTTAAGGTTGACCAGCTAACTCTTCCCGACGACGAACGAGAGCCTTATGGAGATCGACGCTGCAGCCTCCGGCGCGATGCTCAAGCGCGAGCGGGTCCGTGACGCGATCCTCGAACTCATCGAGGCCGGGCGCCCCGGCGACGCCATCCCGTCCGAACGCGTCCTCTGCGCCCGGCTCGGCGTGTCGCGCCCCACCCTGCGCGCCGCCGTCGACGAGCTGGTCGTCGCGGGACTGCTGGTCCGCGAGCACGGCCGGGGCATGTTCGTCGCCGCGGAGAAGATCACCCAGGAGCTGATCTCCGACCGGAACTCCTTCAGCCTCCCGCAGGCCGGCGGCGTGTGGACCAGCAGGCTGCTGGAGTTCCGCACGCTCCCGGCCGGCGCCCGCGTCAGCCGCAAGCTCCGCGTCTCGCCCGCCGCCGAGATCCTCTACGTCGCCCGCCTCCGTCTCGTGGACGGCTCCCCCATGGCCATCGAGCACCTCCACGTCCGGGCCGATCTCGCCCCCGGGCTGACCAGCGGGGAACTCGAACAGGGCGACCTCTACGAGCACCTCCGGGACCACCACGGCGTCCAGGTCAGCGAGGCCGTGCAGTCCATCGAGCCCACCGTCGTCACCCGCGCCGAGGCCGACCTGCTCGACGTGCCGGAGCTGTCCCCCGCCCTCCTGTTCGAGCGGCTCACCACGGATTCCCGCGGCCGCGCGGTGGAGTACGTGCACTCGCTCTACCGCGGCGACCGCTACCGCATCGTCTCGCGCCTCACCCTCGGCGCCCGCGACGAGCGGCCCCCCGCGAAGCGGGGCCACCATCCGGGCATCCCCCCGGGCGACTTCACCGGCGGCGACCCGGTCACCTTCTCCACCCGCGGCGTCGTGCAGCAGAACCAGCAGAACCCCTGAGGCGGAGCCGGCGGGGTCCCTGAGGCGGAGTCAGCGGGAACCCCGAGGCGGAGCAGGCAGGGCCCCTGAGGCGGAGTCAGCGGGAGAAGCGGGGCAGCCGGCCGCGCCGCCGCGTCCGCGCCCGCTTCTTCACCTCCGAGCGCAGGGCCCGGGCCGTCGCGTCGTACTGCGCGGAGAGCGCGTCCCCGCGGGTGTAGAGCGCCGCCAGCACGGCGTCGAGCAGGGCGACCGCGCGCTTCGGGTCCCCGGCCTCGGCCACGCAGTGGGCGTGCTGGATCCGCAGGCCCATGTCGATCCTGGCCAGGGCGGCCGGATTGGCCGGCAGCAGTCGCTCGTAGTACGCCAGGGCCTCGCCGTACCCGCCGAGGGCGTAGGTGTCCAGGGCCAGGCGGAGCGCCACCTCGCGGACCCGGGGGTGCTCGGCGCCCAGCCCGCGCTCCAGGTCGGGAAGGAGCGGGACCAGCTGCTCGCGGCGGCGCGCGCACCGCTCGGGGGTGCGCTCCCGCGGGCCGGTCAGGGGGCGGCCATCGGCGTCGTACTCACGGTCCAGGGCTTCCGCGAGGTCGAGGCGGGCGAGCAGGGTGATGGGGTCGCCGGGCCCCAGGACGCGCGTCGCCCGCCCGATGACGTCCCGGAGGCCGGGGATCAGGTGCCGGCCGTCGCCGCTCCCCCGCGCCGCCACCGATCCGGTCACGGCGGCCTCGGTGTCGATCGTACGGCGGTGGTCCCGGCCGAGGACGCGCAGCAGACGGGGGAGCAGGGACTCCAGCGCACCGGCGTCGTCCGCCTGCTGGAAGAGGTACATCGCCCGCTGGTAGGCCGCTTCGACGGTGAGCGGATCGTCGGCGCCGAGGGCGCTCCCGGTGTCCGCGATCAGGTGGTCGAGGCGCTGGAGGAACACGCCGCCCATGTCGGGGTCGGTGCCCAGGAGTTCCCGCAGACGCGCCGCCAGGTGCGCCCGCAGGGCGTCGTCGGAGTCGACCCGGCGGGTGGGGTCGGGAGCGGGAGCGGGGCCGGGAGCAGGAGCAGGGCCGGAAACAGGAGCAGGGGCGGAAGCAGGGCCGGGAGCGGGAGGAGGGTCGGAAGCGGGGGCGAGGTCGGGCGCGGGAGCAGGGGCGGGGGGCCGCTCCCGCCCGGCGGTCCCCCGCGCCGCCTCGCGGATCAGGGCGTCCAGGCGCGTCGCGGCCTCGTGGGCGTCGGCGGGTCTGCGGGCGGGGTCCTTGGCCAGCAGGTCCGCCACGAGCAGGTCGACGGCCGCGCCGAGTCCGGGGCGCAGCGAGCTGGGTACCGGCGGTTCCGTCACGGCGTGCGCGGCGAGCAGTTCGTGGGGGTGCCGCGTGGGGAAGGGGTGCTGCCCGGTCAGCAGTTCCATGAGGACGCACCCCAGGGCGTAGAGGTCGGCGCGGCCGTCGACCGGGGCGCCGTGGACCCACCGCTCCGGTGCCATGTACGGCGCGGATCCGACGACCAGGCCCGTCGCGGTGATGCCGGGCTCGTCCTCCCGCCTGGCGATGCCGAAGTCGAGGACCTTCGCCCGGCCGGCGCCCGGCCCCGTGATGATCACGTTCGCGGGCTTGACGTCGCGGTGGACGACCTGGAGGTCGTGCGCGGCCGCCAGGGCCCGGCAGATGTCACGGGCCCAGCGGAGGGCGGTCTCCGGCGGCGGAGTCCCGCGCCCCAGGATCGCGCCGAGCGTCTCCCCCTCGACCAGTTCCATCACCAGGTACACGAGGGCGGCTCCCTCGTGGTGGACCTCGCCGTAGTCGTACAGCGCCACGATGCCCGGATGCTGGAGGCTGCCCGCGAGGCGGGCCTCGGCGGCGAACCTCCGCCGTTCCTCGGCCGACCGGTGCCGCCCGATCTTGACCGCGACCGGCCTCCCCACCCGGTTGTCGTAGGCCCGCCAGACCTCTCCGAAGCCTCCGCCGCCCAGCACGGCCAGCAGTTCGTACCGCTGGTCCACGACGTCGTGCGGCCGCATGCTGCCCCCGATCCCCCCGCCGTGACCACCGCGGCCCCGGCGTCCCCGATCCAAGCAGCAAGCCCTTCGGCGCGGGAGGGGTGGACAGGCCCTCTTCTCCGCCATACCCTCCGAGTCACTTATTCACTTAATTTACTATGGAGATTCGCTCATGCATCCCTTCAGCCAGGCCGTGGAACAGCGCGACGAGGCCGCCATCGAGGCCCTGCTCGCCGAGGACGTCGTCTTCACCAGCCCCGTCGCCTTCAAGCCGTACCCGGGCAAGGCCATCACCGCCGCGATCCTGCGCGGAGTGATGCGCGTCTTCGAGGACTTCACCTACGTCCGCGAGATCGCGGACCCGAACGGCCGCGACCACGCCCTCGTCTTCACCGCCACCGTCGACGGCCGCCGGATCCAGGGCTGCGACTTCCTCCACCTCGACGAGGACGGCAGGATCGACGACTTCACCGTCATGGTCCGCCCGCTCTCCGCCGCGCAGGCCCTCGCCGACGCGATGGGCGCGCAGTTCGACCGCATCGCGCGCGAAGCCTCCGAAGCCTCCGAAGCGGCCGGCGCGTGACCGACGCCGTACCCGACCCCGCCCCCTCCCCCAACCTCGGCCTCGGCCTCGGCCTCGGCCTTTGAACCGTCCCGCCCCGTGGCCGGGTCCTCCTGCGCCTGGAGAGTGAATCCGGACGCTTCGAGTGGATCTTGAACATCGCGGACCGGTAGCTGTGGAGCGAGCCCGCGTCCAGTGCGGGATCTTCTGTGATGAGGATGACCATGCGTACACGAGCAGTTCTGATCTCCCTGGTCGCGGCGGGCGCGGTACTGGGCCTGGCCGGATCCGCCCAGGCCGCCGCCTCCGGCGACGTCGTCGTCTTCTCGACCGAGGTCCAGCCGCTGGACGTCTACCGGGACCCGGCCGGCTGTCAGCGACTGCCCGCCGTCGCCCACGTGCTGACGAACCAGACGGACCGGCCGGTGAGGATCTACGGCAACCCGTTCTGCCTCGGACCGTCGGTCGCCGTCCAGCCCGGCTTCGGGACCCACGTGCCCGGCGGCGCCGGTTCGTTCTCCGCCTGAGCCGGCACCGGCCGCCCCGGCGCCCGGCGTCACTCGTTCGGGCCATGCCTTCCGAAGTGGTTCGTCACGGGGGGCGCGCGGCCGTTACGGTGGGAAGCACGGAGGGAGAGCCGACTGGCCGTTGGCCCCTTGCTCCGCTCGTGCCCCACACCTTCGGGTGTGGGGCACATTCGCGTGCGGAGGACGGAGGCCGTCGCCGCCCCGGTGTGACCGTGCGCGAAGGGGCAGGGCTTCCTGCCCCCGACGGCACGGACGCGGCCTGGACGGGGGCACGGGCGGGTGGGGACGCTGGGGGCCGGGGGGCTTCGCGCCCCCGTGGAGGACGCCTTCGCGAACCGTCCGGGGAGCTGACGATGAGTGCGTACGAGCACGAGCACGGCCATGAGCACGACCACGACCACGACCACCACCAGGAGCACGGCCCCGGGCCCGCGGGCGACGACCGGCTCCGTGACGACCGGGCCCAGGACGGCGGCCCCGGTGCGGCACGGCTCTTCGAGGCCGCGGCGACCGGGCGCACCGACGTGGTCGGCGCGTCCGGACTCGGGGCGCTCCAGCGGGCCGTGGGCAACGGGGCCGTCGGGGCGATGGTCCAGCGCAGCCGGAGCACGGCGGCCGAGGAGGTGCCCGAGGCGGCGGCCGAGGAGGGCGCGCGGTCACCGGTGCACGACGTGCTGGCCTCGGGCGGCGGGCAGCCGCTCGACACCGCGACCCGCGGCGACATGGAGGCCCGGATGGGCGCGGACTTCTCCGACGTGCGGATCCACACCGACGCCGCCGCGGACGCCTCCGCCAAGGGCATCGGCGCGCACGCCTACACGGTCGGCAACAACGTCGTGTTCCAGCGGGAGGCGTACGACCCGGCCTCGCCGCGGGGGCGTACGACGCTGGCGCACGAGCTGACCCATGTGATCCAGCAGCGCAGCGGACCGGTCGAGGGCTCGGAGGCGCCCGGCGGGATCCGGGTGAGCGACCCCTCGGACCGCTTCGAGCGGGAGGCCGTCGCCAACGCGGAGCGGGTGCTGGCGGAGCCCGCCGCCCCCGCGCCCGCTTCCCCGGCCGCTTCCCCGGCCGCCGCGCCGGCCGTGCAGCGGGCCGCCACGGAGGACGAGGACGAGCAGCCCGCCGACGTCCAGGGCTCGTTCGTGCAGCGGGCGGCGGAGGCGGGCGCCGAGGAGGAGGAAGAGGCCCCGCCCGCGTAGGCCGGATCCACGACAGCGGATCCGGCCTACGCGGGCGGGACCCCGGAGCGGGCAGGGCGGGACCCGGGGCCGGGCGGGCACGGGCGGGTCCTCCGGCCGGACTCGGCGGGGCCCCGGGCAGGGCCCGGTCCTCAGGGCTTGGTGGACTGCATGGTGCCGCCGAGGAAGAGGGCCTCGGCGCAGCGGCCGGGGGCCGGGGCGTTGACCGGGCGGCCGACCTTGCGGCAGTCCACGGTCATCGTCACCTGGCCGCCGGCGGGCACCAGGATCGGGGTGACGAAGTGGTAGTCGGAGTCGCGGAAGTTCTCCAGGGCCAGGGTCAGGATCCGGGACCCCCCGTCGCCGGTGATGACGACGGTGCCCGCGTCGCCCTGGGGGTTCTGGACCAGGATGTCGGTGAGCCGGAAGGTCTTCCCGGCCGGCACGGTCAGCGCCGTACCGCTCCGCGATCCGCCGCCGACACCGTCCCTGACCTGGACCTGCGCGCTGGTCGGCTCGGCGGGCGGCAGCGGCTTGGCGGTGGCCTTCGCGCTCGGTTTCGCGCTCGGTTTCGCGGTGGGCTTCGCGCTCGCCGTCGGGGTCGGGGTGGGGGTGGGGGTCGGCGCGGCCGAGGAGCCGCCGGAGCCGCCGCCCGTCTGCCCGCCGGTCCGGCCGTCGCCCCCGCCGGGGCCGGAGGTCGCGGAGGCGATGACCTCGGGGGTGATCGCCTCGCGGGCCGCCGACTTCACCGCCGGCCGGAGCATGCCGTACCAGAATCCGGCCAGGACCAGGGCGAGGACGCAGGCGAGGATCAGGGCGCGCGGCAGCCAGCGCGGCAGGATCGCCTCCTGCTGGTAGGAGCCGTCGAGCACGACGGGCGCGGCCGGTTCCTCGCCCTCGGGGGCGGGCGGCGCGACGACGGCCTGGAAGGTGTGGACGACCGGGGTGCCGCGCCACAGGCGCTTGGCGGGCTTGACGCGCAGTTCGGCGAAGGCGGCCCGGCCCGGTTCGATGCTCAGTTCCGGGCGGGTGAAGGCGATCCCGGCGCGCTCGGTGCCGGAGCGGGCGGTGAGCGCGACGGTGAGCGGGGCGTTGCCCCGGTTGTCGACCGCGACCTTGTGGGCGCCGCGCCGCACGCCGTGCGAGCCCCTGGGGACCAGCTCGGCGGTGACCTCGGTGAACGGGGCGACCGTCACCCGGCCCTCGGGGACGACGGGTTCGGCGTGGTCGCTGGTGGGGACCACGCGGATGCCGAAGGGCGTCTCGCCCGCGGGCACGGACGGGTCGCGGGGCGGCCGGAAGGAGACGGAGACGGTCTCCGCGCTGCCGGGGTACAGGGAGAGGGTCGCCGGTTCCACCGTCGTCCAGGCGGCACAGGCTCCGGCCACCTCGAAGCGGTACTCCTCCACCGTGGTTCCGGAGTTGCGCACCTGAAGAGGGAGGCTCGTCCCTTCACCCGGTACGGCGGTGACGGACGATGCGTCGAGGCTTGCCGTAAGACTCATGGGCGCACCGTAGGATCCGGGCTCCTCCACAGCATCGTCGGAGAAGGAACACTTTCGGGCAGATTCCGTGCCCGAAGCAACGATTCAGTTTTCATGACGAGCAGTCAGGGAATCTCCCGTCCGCCGAACCACCAGAGAGACTGGCGTTGTTGACGTTGCTGATGGTTGTCACGGGGCCCGCGCGTCCTTCGCGCCGGCCTTCGTCTGCCCGGGGGGAGCCGGACCATGGAACGTACGGCGGTAGCACTGCGCGCGCAGGACCCGATCTCACGGGCGGGGGTGACGAGTCAGTTACGCGCCCGGCCCGAGATCAACGTGACGGAATGGAGCGAGACGGCGGACCCCGCACCCGAGGTCGTCGTGCTCGTGGTGGACACGGTCGACGAGGACGTGCTGCGACTGCTGCGGCACATCAGGCGCACCAGCACCTCGCGCCCGGTGCTCGTGACGACGGACATCGACGAGCAGAAGCTCGTGAGCGCGGCGGAGTGCGGGGTCGCCGGGGTGATCCGGCGCGCGGAGGCGACGCCCGAACACCTGGTGCACGTGATCGGCACGGTCGCGAAGGGCGCCGGACACCTCCCCTCCGACCTGGTGGGACGCCTCCTGGAGGAGGTCGGCCGGCTCCAGGGCCAGGTCCTCGGCCCGCGCGGTCTGCACTTCACGGGCCTCGCCGCGCGCGAGGTGGACGTGCTGCGCCTGGTCGCGGAGGGCTACGACACGGCGGACATCGCCGCGAAGCTCTCGTACTCCGAGCGCACCATCAAGAACGTGCTGCACGCGGTCATCACCCGGCTCCAGCTGCGCAACCGCTCGCACGCGGTGGCGTACGCGATGCGCCAGGGGCTGATCTGAACGGCGGCCCCGGGCGTGCCCGCCCCTGGCCCGCCCGCCCCGCGCCTGCCCGTAGGGGCAGAACTCCCTTCCCCCGAAGGTGACTCGGGGCACGAGGACAGCGAGGGCCCGGTGCGGCATCCTCGGGCCGTCGAGCGACGCGAGGTCGAGGGGGTTGTGCCGTGCGCTGGTTCCAGTCGTCCGGGCGTACGGGGCCGTCGGCGTCCCGCGGGCCCGGTCGCCGCACACCCGCCCGGGCCGCACTGGCCCTGCTGCTGCTCGCGGCCGGGGCCGTACCGGCGTCGACGTCCGCCTCGGCGGTGCCGGTGCCCGACGAGCCGGTCACTCCGGCGGTCGTGTCGCAGGCGCTGGATCCCGGCGCGTCGCTCCAGGTCGACAAGCGGGTAAGGACCCCGGTGGTGCCGCCGATGCCGGAGGTGGTGCTCCTGGTGGACGGGACGCGGAGCATGGAGCCGGTGGTCACCGACGTACGGGCGGGGCTGTCGGACATCATCTCCACGGTGCGGTCCAGCCGGCCCGACGCCAGGTTCGCGGTGGCGACCTTCGGCGACCAGCAGGTCGACCCGGGCGCCGGATTCGACGTCACGGCCGGACTCACCCAGGACGACGCCCGGCTGCGCGACGGGGTCGACGCCCTGGGCATCGGCCGGGGCAACGGCAGCATGGGGCCGTCGGAGGACTGGATCAACGGCCTCTGGCAGATCGCGCACGGCGCCGGCGGCGAGACCGTCTTCCGGGAGAACTCCAGCCCGGTGATCGTCCTCGTCAGCGACGCCTCCAGCCACAATCCCAGCAACGGCCACACCATCGAGGACACGATCTTCGCCCTCCAGGACAAGAACGCCCGGGTCCTCGGCGTCGACGTGGAGACCCCGGTCGGCGACGGCCTGGACGGCACCGGCTACGCGGGCATCGAGGACCAGATCGAGAACCCGCGCACCACCCCCGGCCAGGCCACCCGCATCATCGAGGCGACGGGCGGCCGCAAGCTCAGCGGCATCGACCCGGACCGGGTCTCCGAGGCCGTCGTCGAGGGCCTCGGAAACCTGCCCACCAGGGTCGGTCACCGCCTGACCGCCTGTGACCCCGCGCTCTCCGTGACCCTCGACCCGCCCACGCGCGACGTCGTCAGCGGCGAGACCGCGGACTTCGCCGAGACGATCACCGTCGCGCCGGACGCCCCCCAGGGCGCCACCCTCACCTGCACCGTGGAGTTCCTGCTCGGCACCCAGGCCCCGGACACCGCCGCGATCGGGGCGGCCGCCGCCGACCCCGGCTTCCGGCAGGAGATCTCGATCACCGTCAACGACGTGACCGCGCCCGTCGTCACCCTCGACGACCGCCTCGCCCGGTCCGGCGACGACGCAGGCACCACGATCGACTACACGGCCACCGCCGTGGACGCCAAGGACGGCCCGCTGACGCCGGCCTGCGCCCCCGCGTCGGGTTCCCTCTTCCCCGTGGGCAGCACCACCGTGACCTGCACGGCCACCGACGGGGCCGGCAACACCGGAACGGACACCGCCGTCTTCCGCGTCCTGCCGCCGCTCACACCGCCGCCCGGAACCGATCCGCCGCCCCCCGTGCCACCGGCCGCCGACGTGGCCGTGTCCGTCTCCCTCTCCCCCGCGCGCGCCTACACCGGCCGGCCGGTCACCGCCCGCTACACGCTCACGAACGCGGGCCCGGACACCGCTCGGCGCATCGTCCTCGCCACGACGTGGCCCTCCGGGCCGGGCCGCGCCCTCTCCCGCCCCGACCGGTGCACGGCCGCCGCACCCTGCTCCGTCCCCCCGGGCGGCCAGGTGGTGGTCACCCAGACGGCCACCTACCAGGAGGCCCTGTCGGGGACCGTCCGGGCGACCGCGAACAGCCTGCCCCCCGACCCGGAGACCGGGAACAACACGGCCACGGCCCCGCTGCGGGTGACCCGGCCCCGCCTGGAGGTGACGCCGCGCGTGGTCAGGCCGGGCGAGCCCGTGGCCGTGCGGGGCACGGACTTCCCGCCCGGCGAGCGGGTGCGGCTCGTCTGGTCCACGGGCCTGACCGCCGACGCCGCTCCCCTCACGGTGGGCCGCGACGGCCGCTTCGAGGCCCAGGTCCTCGTGCTGCGCAAGGACCGGACCGGCCCGCGGTCGCTGCGCGCGGAGGTCGCCCGCCTGGAACGCCTGGAGGAACCCGTGCTGGTCGTCCGGCACGCGCTCCAGCCGCCGGACTTCGCGGGCCGGGGGTGAGGGTCCGTTGATCCACGAGGTCGACGACGTCCTGCGCTCCCTGATCCGCGCGGAAGTCCTGGAGGGCGGACAGGTGGCGGTGGTCTTCGACGCCCCCACGCGCGAGTGGGCGGCGAAGGTGAACGCGCCGATGGTGAACCTGTACCTGTACGACATCCGCGAGGACATGCGGCGGCGCGAGCGCGGCCTGCACAACGAGTACGACGAGCGCGGCGTGGTCGTGGCCCGCCGCCGCCCGCCCCGCTACTTCAAACTGTCGTACCTGATCACCGCCTGGACCAAGCGCCCGGAGGACGAACACCGCCTGCTCTCGTCCCTCCTGGCCTGCCTGCTCCGCCACGAGGCGCTACCGCCGGCCCGTCTCACCGGCACGCTCGCGGAGCTCGGCGTCGCCGTCCCGCTGTCGATCGCGCTGCCGCCGCCCGAGGACCGGTCCTTCGCGGACGTGTGGAGCGCGCTGGGCGGCGAACTGAAGCCGTCGCTGGACCTGGTGGTGAGCGTGCCGGTGACGGCCTCGCCGAGGTACGCGGCGGGCCCGCCGGTCGGCGACGGGGGCCTGGAGGTCCGCCTCGGCGAAGGGCTCGGCACGTGACGGCCGAACTCCTCGCCCGCGCACGGGACATGGAGCTGAGGATCCGCCGCGCGGTGGAGGCCCGCCGCGCGACGGACCCGGACCCGGACGACGCCTTCCGCGGCCTGTACCTCACGGAGGAGGCGGTGGAGCGGCTGCTGGACGCGCCACGGACCTTCCCCCCGCCGGAGCCGGCGGACCGGGCGGCCCCGGACTCCCGACTGGGCTCGCTGGCGCGGGACTTCGGCCTGTCCGCCCTGGACGTGGACATCCTGCTGATCGCGCTGCTCCCGGACCTCGACGACCGCTTCGAGTCGTTCTACGGCTACCTCAACGACGACGTGACGCGCCGCAGGCCCTCGGCCGGCCTGGCCCTGGGCCTGTGCGGGATGCCGCACGCGGACCGGGAGGCGCGGGCGCGCCTGGGCGAGCGGGCGCCGCTGCGGGCGGGCGGACTGCTGCTGGTGGAGGACCGCGAACGCCCCTTCCTGGGACGGGCGCTGCGCGTCCCGGACCGGGTGACGGCATACCTCCTGGGCGACGACGCCCCGGACCCGCGGCTGGCGGACGTGCGGGCCCCGTGGGAGGCGGTCCGCCGCGTGGGCGATCCGGTCCCCCTGGCCCGCTTCCTGTCCTCGGATTCCCGCGGCCTGGTCTACCTCCAGGAGGACCAGGGCGGAGCGGGTACGGCCCTGGCGGCGTCGGCCCTGGAGGCGGCGGGCCGCGCGGTCCTGGCCGTCGACCTGGCCCGGCTGGCCGAGGACCCGGCCCCGTCGGAGGCCGTCCGCTGCCTCCTCCGCGAGGCCCGCCTCACGGGCGCCGGCCTGGTCTGCGCCCCGGTGGACGCGGTGGCCCGGGAGCGCCCCGGACTGCTGCGCGCGGTGACGGACCTGCCGGTGCGGGTGGTCATGGTGGGCCGCCTGCCCTGGGACGCGGCCTGGTCGACGGCCCCTCCGCTGCTGCTCAGGGCGCCGAGGGTGGGCCCGGAGGCGCGGGCGGAGCTGTGGCGCGAGAGCGCCGGGGAGGACGTCGCCCTCCCCGTCCAGGACCTCCTCTCCCCCTTCCTCCTCACCCCGGAACAGATCGTGCGGTCGGCGCGGGCGGCGGTGCAGAAGGCCCGCCTGGAGGCGGCGGAGGTCACCGCGGACCACGTGCGCCAGGGCGCCCGCGCCCAGAACGCGGCGGGCCTCGACCGCCTGGCCCGCCGCATCGAACCCGCCGTCGGCTGGCAGGACCTGGTCCTCCCCCCGGACACGGAGACCCAGCTCCGCGAACTCACCTCCCGGGCCCGCCACCGCGACCACGTCCTGGGCACCTGGTCGATGCGCCCCGGCGGCGGCCGGGGCCGGGGCGTGGCGGCCCTCTTCGCCGGCGACTCGGGCACGGGCAAGACGATGTCCGCGGAGGTCATCGCGGCCGACCTGGGCCTGGACCTCTACACGGTCGACCTGGCGACGGTCATCGACAAGTACGTGGGCGAGACGGAGAAGAACCTCGAACGGATCTTCACGGAAGCGGCGGGCGTCAACGGCGTCCTCCTCTTCGACGAGGCGGACGCCGTCTTCGGCAAACGTTCGGACGTGAAGGACGCCCACGACCGCTACGCGAACGTGGAGTCCGCCTACCTCCTCCAGCGCATGGAGTCCTTCGACGGCCTGGCCATCCTGGCCACCAACCTCCGGGCCAACCTGGACGACGCCTTCACCCGCCGCCTCGACCTCATCGTCGACTTCCCGGTCCCCGACGCCCCCCAGCGCCTCCTCCTCTGGGACCGCACCCTGGGCCCGAACCTCCCCCGCGCGACCGACCTGGACCTGGCCTTCTGCGCCGAAGCCTTCGAACTCTCCGGCGGCAACATCCGCTCGATCGCGGTAACGGCGGCGTACCTGGCAGCGGAGGCGGGCACCCCTCTGACGATGCCGATGCTCATCCACGCGATCCAGCGCGAGTACCAGAAACTGGGCCGGCTGACCTTGGCCTCGGAGTTCGGGCGGTATACGGGCATGCTGACGCCGGCCGGTCCCCCTCTGTGATGCAGCTCGGCGCGATGAGGCCGCAGGCTTTCACGGCACCGCAATGCCGGCTCCGGGCTCAGTCCTCGCGGAGATCGTCGACACCTGGCGCCTTCAAGCCCTCGGCCTGAGCGATCTCGGTGAATTCATGGACCCGTTGCCGCAGCCACTCCACGTAGTCCGCCCGCGTGCCGGGCGTCCTTGCCTTCTTCCGCAGGGGATACAGATGAACCGCACCGTACTGCTGCATCAGGGACAGGAGGTCGGGTGGCGGGTCCTCGGCCACTGCTGTAATGCAGGAGAGTTCCACCGCCGCCCTCTCGGGACGCCTACGGATCAACCCGCGCCAGGACGACTGAGCCTCATCGACTGACGTGTCCAGACAGTACACGAGCAGCCACTCGATGAAGCATTCGATACCGGGAGAATCTCCCGTGTAAGGCTCTCCGGCAGACCTGTACTCCCCATCTTGCTTCCTGCGGCGTTTATTGGAGGACAAGGCTTCACCTCATTGATCATTTGTCTGGATAAGACGTATGGATATGCCAGCCTTGAGGCATATCGGGATCCATGCGGAGGAGCACGAGTACCTGCGAGGAACTCTCGCTGATGGTGAGCGGGGGAAGGCCCGGACGCTCCGCACGCTGATCACCTGGATAGAGCGGTCCACGGTAGGCTCCTCCGAGCCAGCGCGGCAGCTTGTTCATCACGTCCGGGACCGCAGGGTTCCGAACCAGGGCGAAGCCGACCGCGGCAGGGAACCTGGGGGTCCGGTTCCCGCCCTTGGCGACCTCGTACCGAATGAACGGTTTCCACTGCGAACTCATCCAGGCCCCGATCGCCCCGTCGGCTTCCCCGAGGCTCTCGAAGTAGCTAGAGCGAGGAGGGGCGCTTTCTCCTGGATAGCCCACCAGGAGGCGGGCGGCAAGCGCGCCCTTCGAACTGTTCACCGCGAAACCGTTGGGTAGCGTGTAGCCCGCAAGGTATCCCTTGCCCTTGATGTGCTTCTGATATGTATGGCCACCGATCCCCTCCTCCCCCCGCAACGTACTGAACCTGGAATGGGCTCCGTCGTGCATGGTCAGTACAGCGTCCAGAGCCACCTCGTTGAGACTGTGCTTGATACGTAGCGACTTCCTCGCCTGCTCGGCCCGCACCGCGGCATCCGCCGGAGTCTCCGCCGGGTGCAGTTTGTTCCGCAAGAGGGCATGCCGCCAGCGCTCTTCGTCCGTCATACCCTGCAGAGCGGAGATCAACAGCCCCATGGACTGGCCCACATAAGGCGGAGCGAGCCCCAGCGTGTACGTCGGGGTCGTCATCGTCTGCACGTGAACCTTCTCCGTGTGCGGCGTCGACGTCTCCGTCACCAAGCGCAGCGAAGGCACCGCATTCCTCTTGCCGATGTCAGCGACCTTGGCCGTCGCGGTCGCCTTGTCAGGGTTCCCGGCCAACAGCCTGGACGATTCCGCGATGGCTTTTCTTTCATTCCTGGACCGCGTTTCCCTCTTTCCCGTATCGCCCAGCGCTGCCGGCTTACCATCCTCGCGTCGCGGCTTCTTCCTGCTCAGCTTCTGCCAGAGGGCTTTGCCCTTCTTGGCTATGAAGTCGACGATCTTGTCTATGGCTCGGTTGACCGGTTTCGAGACCGCCTGGAAGACGGATTTGACCTTGTTGGCGAGGTTGCCGATGCCGAGGAGGGAGGCGAGGAAGCCGATGAGGAGGGGGATGCTTGCGGCGAGGGCGGTTTCTACCATTTTGGGGACGCCGGCCGCGCCGCCGTTGGCGATGGCTATGACCGCGTCGAGGACGGCGTTGACGAAGTCGGCTATCTGGGCGCCCTGGTTCACCACAAAGGTGACGATGTCGATGATGCCCTTGACCGCGCGGACGAAGGCGGAGGCGGGGTTGAGGAGGGAGAGGATCCAGGTGACGCCGGCGATGATGACGGTGGGGACCAGGTATTCCGTCAGTTTGGACAGGATGGTGGATTTGAGGTCGCCCGCTTCCGCCTGGATCTCCTTGACCGCGCCCGCCGGGCCTTCCTTGGCGAGGGACTGGGCCACCGGCACCGTCGTCTCGACCGCGGTCATCGCCTCTTCCGGGACGCCCTTGCGGGTGATGCGGGTGCGGATGTTGTCCCAGGTGAGGCCGAGGAGGGAGGTGATGAGGGTGATGATGCCGCGGAGGTCGAAGCGTTCGGGGATCTCCAGGCCGGCCTTGGTCGCCGTGCCCAGGAGCCAGGAGACCAGGCCCTTTTTGAGGTGTTCGCCGATGTTGGTGATGAAGAGGTTGAGGCCGGCCCCCACCGCCTTCACCAGGTTGCCCAGGAAGCCGATCGGGTCCTTGATGATCTTCATGATGGCCGAGGCGGCCTTGGCGAGGATTCCGAGGAGGAGGTTCTTCAGTTCGTTGATCGTCTTGATGACGCCGGCTATCGCGTCCTTCGCCTTGTCGATGAGGCCCTTGTTGGCCTCCTGGAGCTTCTTGATCTCCTCGTCGACGGCGCTGAGGGCCGCCGTGTACTTGTTGGCCAGGTCCTGGACCAGTTGCTCCGACTTCTCGTCGACGGTGGCTTCCAGGTCCTCGAACTTGCCCGCGAAGTCCTGCCGGGCCTCTTCGCCGAAGGCCTTGAGGTCGGCGGGGAGCCTGTCGACCTCCGCCTTGAGTTCCGACCTGCCCTGGGCGATCCTCGCCTTCGCGCGGCCCAGTTCGACGCCGATCGTGTCCGCGACGGAGGAGATGACCGTGCGCATGCGGGCCACGTACAGCTTGCGGGACTCCTGGTAGAGGTCGTTCGCCTCCTTCGGCAGGCCCGCGAACTTGTCCTTCAGCCAGCGGCCCTTGCCCATCAGGCCCGAGTAGCGCTTGTCCTTGTACTTCTTCATGCGGGCCTTGTGGTCCGCGGTGAAGGCGTCCCGGGCGGACTTCTCACCCGTCGTGAAGGCCGTGTCCACCTTCTGGTCGAGGCCCGTCAGCGTCGCCTCGACGTCCTTCTTCGTCGCGTCGAAGACCTTCTGGAGCTTCGCGGTGACCTCGGCCCGTTTCCGCTCGTCCTTCGACTTCGTCTCGCCCTTGCCGCCGTCGACCGCCTTGCCCGCCGCCGCCCGGGTGGCCGTCAGGGTGTTCATGGTCTGGGCGCCCGCCGCGGCCGCGCCCGCCTTCGCCGTCGCCAGCTGCTGGTCCTCGGCCGTGTGCGCCTTGCCCGGGGCCTTCGCGGAATCGGTCTCCGCCGTCTTCTTCGCCTTCAGGGCGTCGTCGAACTCCGGCTCGTTGCCCTTGGCCAGCTGCTCCTCGGTGACCTCGGCGTCGGCCATCGCCTTGTCGTTCTCCGCCGGGCCCTGGGAGAAGTCCGTCACCGCCGGGGGCTGTTTCGCCGGGATCGCGTCGGCGGCGCTGGGTGCTCCCGGGTTGCCGGGCGCGTTGTCCGGGGCCAGGGGGGTGACGGGCTTGTCCTTCGCCGCCGACGTGTCCGGCGGGGCCTTCGTCGTCGTCTCGATGTCCTCGGCGGAGGTGTTCTTGCCGTCGGTGACCTTGCCGTCGACCTCCTCCTTCACCTTGTCGGCCTTGCCGGACTTCGAGAACTTGTCGGCCTCGTCGAGGTTCTTCGGCGCCTGCGCCTCGATCGCCTTGTCGACGGCGGCGACGAACGCCGCCTTGTCGAACTCCCCCGGTTTCGCCGCGTTCATCTTCTCGGCGTTCGCGGCCTTGCCCTGCGCCTCCTTGTCGTCCGGGGGCGCCACCGCCGCGTCCTGCGCCGACTTCGACTCGGCGGCGGCCGGGGCGTGCGCGGCCACGGTGCGCTTCTTCGCCGCCACGTCCGCGCCGACCCGCCGGAAACCGGGCGCGGCGTTCGCGGGGGTCTTCACCGGGGCCGTGTAGCGCTGGGCCACGAGGCGGGCCACCGCCGCGTTGCCCACCGCGCCCTGGAGGCGCTGCACGTGGTGCGGGGAGAGACCGGGTGCGGGTGCGGGAGCCGGGGCGTCGGCCTGCGTGCGTCCGGTCGGCTTCTTCTCCGGGACCTCCTTCATCCGTGCCCTCCCGGTAGCCGTGACCGCACGGCCAGGCTGCCCGCAGGGCCGCGTCCGCGCGGAGAGCGGCGGGGGATCCGTGCGGCGCCGATTCCCTTGCACCTTCGGGCAGTTCACGCTGCCCAGGCGGGCGGCCGCTCATCCGTTCCGGGTGATCGTCCCGGTGGTGAGAATGGCCCGGTTCAGCGGGAGCGGTTCCCCGGTCGAGGAGTGACGTAGAGGAGAGCGAGCACCGTATGCCGTCGTATCTGTCCCCGGGCGTCTACGTCGAAGAGGTCCAGTCCGGCTCCCGTCCGATCGAGGGGGTGGGCACCTCCGTCGCCGCCTTCGTCGGCTTCGCCCGCAAGGGGCCCTTCGACGAGCCGGTCCTCGTCACGAACTGGAGCCAGTTCGTGAGCCGCTTCGGCGACTTCGTCGAGGGGACGTACCTCGCCGCCTCGGTGTACGGCTTCTTCGCCAACGGCGGCGGGACCTGCTACGTCGTGCGCGTCGACGACGGCACCGCCGCTCCCGGCGACGCCGGCCCCGCCGTGGACGCTGCCGGCGGCCCGACCGCCATCGGCGCGTACTCCGTCGTCGCCCGGCCGGGCGTCACCGGCACGATCACCGTCGAGGTCGCGGACGTCGAGGGCGACGACCCGCCGTCCGACGCCTTCCGGCTGGTCGTCGCGCAGAACGGCAAGGCGGTCGAGACCTACCCCTCGGTCACCACCAAGCGCAGCAAGGAGAACGTCGCCACCCGCGTCAACGCCGCCTCCGCGCTCATCGAGATCACCGAGCCCGGCACCGGCGCCGCGCCCGCCCGTCCGGCGCCGCAGACGGTCACGCTCGCCCCGGCCCTGCCCGCCCCGGCGGGCGGCGGCGCGTCCTTCTCGCCCGAGGCGTACGTCGGCGATGCCGACCGCCGCTCCGGCATCGGCGGCCTGGAGGCGGTGGAGGACGTCACCACCGTGGCGGTGCCGGACCTGATGAGCGCGTACCAGCGCGGGCTGATCGACCTCGACGGGGTGATCGCCGTCCAGCAGGCGCTCATCACGCACTGCGAGCTGATGGGCGACCGGGTCGCCGTGCTGGACCCGCCGCCCGGGCTCAGCCCCCAGGAGATCGCGGGCTGGCGCTCCGAGCGGGCCGGCTACGACTCCCGGTACGCGGCGCTCTACTACCCCTGGATCGACGTCGCCGACCCGTCCACCGGCCGGGTCTCCCCGGTCCCCCCGAGCGGCCACGTCGCCGGCGTCTGGGCGCGCAACGACGAGCAGCGCGGGGTGCACAAGGCCCCGGCCAACGAGGTCGTGCGGGGTGCCGTCTCCCTCCGGACGCAGCTGACCAAGGGCGAGCACGACCGGCTCAACCCGATCGGCGTCAACTGCATCCGCGCCTTCCCCGGCCGGGGCATCCGGATCTGGGGCGCGCGCACCCTGTCCTCCGACCCGGCCTGGCGCTACCTCAACGTGCGGCGCCTCTTCAACTACCTGGAGGAGTCGATCCTCGCGGGCACCCAGTGGGTGGTGTTCGAGCCGAACGACGACGCCCTGTGGGCGCGGATCCGCCGCACCGTCGGCGCCTTCCTCGTCAACGAGTGGCGCAAGGGCGCGCTGTTCGGGCTGACCCCGGACGAGGCGTACTACGTGAAGTGCGACCGCGAGACGAACCCGCCGGAGAGCGTCGACGCGGGCCACGTGGTCTGTGAGATCGGCGTCGCCCCGGTCCGGCCGGCCGAGTTCGTGGTCTTCCGCCTGTCCCAGCTGACCAGCGGCACCGGTGCCGTCGACGAGTGAGGAGTCCCTCGTGCCCCTTCCCGATCTCGACAGTTCCGTCGGGCATTCCTTCGGCCTGGAGTTCGACAGCGTCATCATCCGGCAGATCACCGAGGTGAGCGGCCTGAAGATGGAGCAGGACGTCATCGAGCTCAAGCAGAACACCGCGGACGGAAAGTACGCGATCAAGAAGCTGCCCGGCCGGCCGAAGGCGGGCGAGGTCACGGTCTCCCGCGGCCTCACCGAGGACAACAGCTTCGAGCGGTGGATCAAGGAGTCCCGGTTCGGCCGCATGGGCGAGGCGCGCCGCAACGGCGCGATCATCGTCTACGACTACGAGGGCCTCCCCATCAAGCGCTACAAGCTGATCAACGCGTGGCCCAAGTCGCTGGAGATCGGCGCGCTCAAGGCCGGTGACACCTCCGTCCTGACGGAGAAGCTGGTGATCACGTACGAGAGCATGGACGTCGACTGATGCGGCGCGCGACGGCGGCGGCCGCTCCCTCGCACGCGGACCACGACGAGGGGACGAAGGGGCTGCGGACCGAGTTCCCGTTCCGGCTGCCCCGGGGGTACGTCGACGAGCACGGCACCGTCCACCGCGACGGCGTCATGCGGCTCGCGACCGCCCGCGACGAACTGGTGCCGCTGCGGGACGACCGGGTCCGGGAGAACTCCGCCTACCTGTCGGTGGTGCTGATCTCCCGCGTCGTCACCAGGATCGGCGCGGTCGACGACATCCATCCGGGGGTCATCGAGGACCTGTTCGCCTCCGACCTCGCCTTCCTCCAGGACTTCTACCGGCGCGTCAACGCCGAGGGGCACACGCGCGCCGCCGTCACCTGTCCGTCCTGCCGGGAGGAGTTCGCGGTGGACCTCGCCGGTGGCCGCCTGGGGGAATAGCGACGTACGCGGCCGACCAGCTGTACGAGGAGGTCGCGTACCTCGCCTACCACTTCCACTGGCCGCTCGACCAGCTCCTCGACCTGGAGCACGCGGAACGCCAGAGGTTCGTCGCCCAGGCGGCCCGCCTCGGCGGAGGCTGACGGACGACGGACGACGGGCGACGGACGACGGGCGACGGGCGACGGGCGACGGGCGACGGGCGACGGGCGACAGGACGACGGGGCCACCGGCTACGGGGCTACGGCGGGCCGACGCGACGACGGGGAGGGACGGGAACCATGGGACTGCTGTCCTGGCTGCGCGGCGGACGGGGTACGGAACGCCCGGCGGGGCCGTCCGCGCCACCCGGGCCGTCCGCGCCCCGCGAGGACCGGTTCGACGTCGTCGAACTCCCGCCGATCCAGCGGGTCCTGGGGGCGACGGCGCTGGTCACCGATCCGTCCGCCTTCGAGCGCGGACTGTCCACCCGGCAGCCGACCGCCCTGTCCACCCCGCTGGGCCACCTGGTCAGCGCCGAGGCCCCGGGCGGACTCGTCCGGGGCGTGACGACCTCCGTCCAGCGGTCAGTGGTGGAGTTTCCCGTACGGGCCTCCGGCGGGCCCCCGTCCCCGGGATCGCCGGGGCCCGCGGTCCCCGGCGGCCGGACCCCGGCGGGCGTCCGCGAACCCGGAGCGCCCGCGCCGGGGAGGACCGCGCCCCTGGAGCCCGTCCAGCGGACGGCCGCCGGGCCCGCACCGGCCCCCGCGCCTCGCCCGTCCGCACCGGAGGCGGTGCGGCTTCAGAGGGCGGCGGAGACGCCCCGGGGCCCGTCGGTCCCGGAGGGCGCCGAGGCCGTCGGGACCAGCGCCGTCGAGTCCGGGGCCGCCGGTGCCGGTGCCGTGGATGCCGACGCGGCCGGTGCCGGGCCCGGAGACGTCGAAGCCGCCGGGCCCTCCGTACGCCCGCTGGTCGGCGAGCAGCCGCCGCTGCTGGACGTCCCGGCATCCGGCACCGCCGGTCCTGGGGCTGCCGGGGAGGCCGCCGGCGGGAGCGTACCGCCCGTCCAGCGGGCCCTGACACCGCCACCGCCACCGTCCTCAGCGCAGTCGCCATCGCCGTTCCCGTCACCGGCACTCGCGCCCCGCCGTGCCCCCGGCCTCGGCGCCCCGCTCTCCGCGCTTCCGCCGACGGCCCAGCGCGAGGCCTCGGACGCCGCTCCGGTGCCCGCCCCCGCCCCCGTACCCGTCCCCGTACGACCGGAGTCCGTACCGCCACCCATCCCGGCACCGGCACCGGCGACCGCGCCCGAGGCCGCCCCCGAACCGGTGGCGCCGCTCCTCGCCGACCGGCCGCTGGTCCTGCGCACCGTGGCCCCGGACACCGCTCCCCCGGCCGTCGGCCCGTCGCCCGGGCCCGCCGCCGTCCCCGTACGGTGGGAGAGCCGGGGGGAGAGCCGGGGGGAGGCTCCCACCCCTCCTTCCCCGGTTTCCGGCGTTCCCGCCGTGCAGCGCCGGATCCACGTGCCGGACGCGACCGCCCCCGCCCGCCGCGCGACCGGCCATTCCGCTCCGGCGGCGCCCCGCCCTCCCCGGGACGCCGGTGACGTGGCCGTGGCCGCCGGCGTCGCGCAGCGCATGGCCGACGGCAGTGTGGTCTTCGCGCCGCCACCGGCCGCCCACCGGCCGCCGCCACCGTCCGCCTTCGTCCAGCGCGAGGTGGCGACCGAGGAGCCGCCGCCCCCGGACGTCCCTCCGGCGGACGCGCCCGACCCGCTGCCCGCCCCGGAACCGGAGGGCGGCACCGGGACCGGCGACAGCCCCTCCACCACGGAGATCACGGGCACCACGGGAACCACGGCTCCCGGCGCCGCGCCCGGCACTCCCCCCGTCACCGACGAGTTCGTCCGCGCCCTCTACCCCTCGCTCGCCCGGCTCCTCAAGGCCGAGCTGCGGCTGGAACGCGAACGGGCCGGCCGGCTCATCGACACCCGGTTCTGACCGGACACCCGCACACGCGCACGCGAACGGAAGGAGCGACCCCCATGGCCACCGCCGCCCAGAACGACGAACCCGCCGTCAGCGTCTGCTTCGTCGTCACCATCGACGACATCGAGCTCGGGTCCTTCAACACCTGTGAGGGCCTGGGCTGCGAGGTGGTCCTGGAGACCCGCGAGGAGGGCGGCAACAACGGGCACGTCTGGCAGCTCCCGACGCGCCTCAAGTACTCCCACGTGAAGCTCTCGCGCCCCCTCACCCGGGAGACCGAGAAGGTGGCGCGCTGGTTCGCGAGCATGACGACCGGTTTCACCCGCAGGACGGCGCACATCGAGGCGCGGACCGGGGACGGGCGCAAGGTCGCCCAGTGGGGGCTCCTCGAAGTGGTGCCGGTGCGGTGGACCGGTCCCTCCTTCACGCCCGAGTCGCCGAAGGTGGCGATCGAGACGATCGAGATCGCCCACCACGGCTATGTGATGGAGGGCTGATCCGCCATGACCCCACCCGGCTCCCCCATCGCCTTCAGCGCGGCCGGCACCTCGGGCGTCGCCTCCGCGGGCAAGGGCCGCTCGGCCCGGCCGAAGCTGGAGCACGCCTATCTGGAGCTGCGGACGCCGCCGTCGGGCGGCGGGCTGACGCCCGGGGCGCCGTGCGGGCGGATCGAGTTCCAGTTCAATCCCAAGGAGTTGAGCCTCACCAAGGCGGCGGCGTGGAAGCGCACCCCGGCCAAGGGCGCGAAGAGCGCGGGGCCGCCGGAGTACCAGGGTTCGCAGCCCAGCAAGCTGACCGTGGAGATGTTCTTCGACGCGGGCGACACCCAGGACACCCGGGTGGTCGACTCCGTGGAGCGGCTGTTCGCGTGCTGCGTGCCGACGAGCGAGAGCCGGCAGCAGCAGCGGTCGTCGCCGCCGTGGGTGGTGTTCCACTGGGGCGGCCTGACCGGTTTTCCCGGCTACGTCAGCCAAGTGCAGGCGAAGTACACGCTGTTCACGACCTCGGGGGTGCCGATCCGGGCGGTCTGCCTGGTGACGATGGAGGAGATCAGCGGGGAGACGCCCGGGCAGAACCCGACGTCGGGGGCGCTCACCGCCCGCCGGACGCACCGGGTGGCGGCCGGGGACTCGCTGCCGTCCCTCGCGCAGCGCGAGTACGGCGACCCGGCGGCCTGGCGGGTGATCGCGGAGGCCAACGGCATCGACGATCCGCTCCGGCTCGCCCCGGGCACGCACCTGTTGCTTCCCGCCCAGGACGAACTCGGGCGGCTGCGCGCGGAGTCGGCGCGGGCCGCCCGGCGGGAGCCGTGATGGCGGCGCCCGGCGTCGCCTCGGCGCTCGTCGTCGAGGTGGGCGGGAGCCCGCTGCCGGCCCGGCTGATGAACACCCTGGTCGAGGGGTACGTCGACGACAGCCGTACGCTGCCCGACCTGTTCCTGCTGCGGTTCCGCGACCCGGACGCGGTGCTGCTGGCGCAGGGCGGGATCGCGGTCGGCACGGAGATCTCGCTGCTCGCGCGCGGCGGGGGCGGCACGGAGCCGCGGTCGCTGCTCAGCGGGGTGGTCACCGCGCTGGAACTGGAGCTGGACGAGTCGGGCACGTACACGGTGGTGCGCGGGCTCGACGAGACGTACAAGCTGCTGCGGGGGGCGCGGGTGGCGGCGTACCAGAACATGACGCTCTCCGACATCGTCGCCCAGGTCGCCCAGCGGGCGGGGCTGAAGCCGGGCACGGTGGACGTGGCCGGTCCGGTGCTCGACCACGTGGCGCAGGCCAACGTCAGCGACTGGGCGTTCGTGCGCGGGCTCGCCGAGGAGGCGGGTGCCCAGGCGTACGTGCGGGACGGGGCGCTGCACGTGGTGAAGCCGGCCGGGGCGGGCGGGGCGCCGGACGCGTCGGCGCGCGCGGACCGGGACCCGCTGGTCCTGGAGCGGGGGGCGAACCTGCTGCGCTGCCGGGCGTCGGTGTCGGCCGCCGAACAGGTCTCCGAGGTGGAGGTGCGGGGCTGGGACGTGCGGGGCAAGCGGGCCCTGGTGGGGCGGGCTCCGGCGGGCGCGTCGGCGACGCTGGCGCTCGGGGTGACGGCGGAGCAGGTGACGGCGCCGCTCGGCGAGGCCCGGCACGTGGTAACGGACGGCGGCTACGGCACACAGGAGCGGGTGGACCGGGCGGCGAAGGCGCTCGCCGAGCGGATCGCGGGCTCGTTCGCGGAGCTGGAGGCGGTGATCCGGGGGAACCCGGAGGTGCGGGCGGGCACGGCGGTGGCGCTCAACGCGGTCGGCGCTCCCTTCGAGGGCCGGTACACGGTCACGTCCTCGCGGCACGTCTTCGACGCGGTCCGCGGGTACGAGACGTGGATCACCGTGTCGGGGCAGCAGGAGCGCTCGCTGTACGGGCTCACGGGCGGCGGGCCGGCCGGAGGGCACGGGTCCGGGGGCGGCGGGGCCGGAGGGCTGGTGAACGCGACGGTGACGGACACTCAGGACCCGGAGGGCTCGGGGCGGGTGAAGGTGACGTTCCCCTGGCTGTCGGACGAGTACACGAGCGACTGGGCGCGGACCGCGCAGGCCGCCGGAACGGGCGGCGGGGAGCCGTACATCCCGGAGGTCGGGGACGAGGTGGTCGTCGGCTTCGAACTGGGGCGGCTCGACCGGCCGTACGTCCTGGGCGGGCTCTACAACGGCCAGGACCGGCCCTCCGGGGGCGGCGCCGTGGACCCGACGTCGGGGGCGGTCGACCGGCGCGCCTTCGCGTCCAAGGGCGGGCACAGGCTCGAACTGCTCGACGCGGCGGGCGGGGCGCAGGGCGTGAAGCTGCGCACCGGCGACGGGAAGCTGACGATCGACCTCGACCAGTCGGGGACGGCGGTCACGATCGGCAGCGACGGAGCGGTGCGGATCACCGCGAAGGAGAAGGTGTCGATCACGGCCTCGGGCGGGGTGAGCGTCGCCGCCGAACGGGGGGACCTCGAACTGAGCGGCGACAGCGTGTCGGTGACGGCACGTCAGGGGGTGAGGGTGGACGGCGGGCAGGGCGCGGTCAGGCTGGCGACCGGGGGCGCGCTCGACGTCCAGGGGGCGACGGTCACGGTGGACGGCACCCGGCGCACCGAACTGAAGGGCGGCACCACGCTCTCGGTCAGCGCGCCCCTGGTGAAGATCAACTGACGGGGACGGAGGGGGAGACATGGCACAGGGAGCAGCCGCGCGGGTCGGCGACCCGACCGCGCACCCGGGGGTGATCGGCCCGCCGGGGGTGACGTCCGTCCTCATCGGCGGGCAGCCCGCCGCCACCGTCGGCACCGCCCACCAGTGCTCCTCGCCGGCCGCCCATCCGCCGTCCGCGCTCGCGCCCCCCGGTTCCACCACGGTGCTGATCGGGGGCCGGCCCGCCGCCCGGGCCGGTGACCTGTCCGCGTGCGGCTCGGCGGTCGTGTCGGGCTGCCCGTCCGTGCTGATCGGAGGCTGAGGGGAACCATGGGACAGGAGTTCGTCGGCGCGGGCTGGGCCTTCCCGCCGCACACGGACGCGACCGGGTCGATCGCGCTCGTCCGGGGCGAGCGCGAGCTGGAGGAGTCGATCCGGCTGATCCTCGCGACCTCGCCCGGGGAGCGGCCGATGCGGCCGGAGTTCGGCTGCGCGATCAACGACTACGTCTTCGCGCCCGCCGACGCGGGGACCGCCGGGCAGCTGGCCTACGAGGTGCGCCTCGCGCTGGAGCGGTGGGAGCCCCGGATCGAGGTGACGGAGGTCGCGGTCCGCTTCGACGAGGTCGACGGCGGCGTGCTGTACATCGACATCGGGTACACGCCGCGCGGCGCCAACGACCCCCGGAACCTGGTGTTCCCGTTCTATGTGATCCCGGAAGAGGACCGCGCATGACCCTGCCCAGCCCCCATCTGGACGACCGGCACTTCCAGGGCCTGGTGGACGAGGCCAAACGGCTGGTGCAGCGGCGCTGCCCGGAGTGGACCGACCACAACGTGTCCGACCCCGGCGTGACCCTGATCGAGGCTTTCGCGACCATGGTCGACCAGCTCGTCTACCGGGTGAACCGGGTGCCGGAGAAGAGCTACCGGGCCTTCCTCGACCTCATCGGGGTACGGCTCCACCCGCCGACCGCCGCCGGCACGGACGTCACCTTCCGGCTGTCGGCGCCGCAGCCCGAGCCGGTGTCCGTCCGGGCGGGTACGGAGGTGGCGACGGTCCGCACCGAGACCGAGCCGGCCGTAGTCTTCGCCACCACCCGGGACCTGACGATCGTGCCGTGCGCCTACGCGGCGCTCGCGACCCTGCCGGCGGCCGGGGCCGCGGGCGGCGCCGGGGCGGACGCGGCCGCCGTGGACCGCACCGAGGAGCTGGCGCTCCGCCGTGACGTGCCCTGCTTCTCGCCCGCGCCCACCCCCGGCGACGCCCTCTACGTCGGCCTGTCGGCGGCCGTGCCCGCCGGGGTGGTGGTGCTGCGCCTCGACTGCGACGTGCAGGGCGTCGGCGTCGATCCGCTGCGGCCGCCGCTGCTGTGGGAGGCGTGGGACGGGCGCCGGTGGACGGCCTGCGAGGTGGAGAAGGACGACACCGGCGGCTTCAACCGGTCCGGCGAGCTGATCCTGCACCTGCCGGCGACGCACACCCCGCTGAGCATCGTCCGGCGCACCGGCGGCTGGCTGCGCTGCCGGCTGGTGGCGGCGGCACCGGACCAGCCGACGTACGTGGCGCCGCCCGTGGTCCGGGGGATCACGGCCTTCACGATCGGGGCGACGGTGGCCGCCGAGCACGCCGAGCGGATCACCGGCGAGGTCCTGGGGACGGCCGAGGGGGTGGCGGGACAGTCCTTCACCGTCGCCCGGCCGCCCGTGGTGCCCGGGGAGTTCGCCCTGGAGGTGACCCCGCCGGAGGGCACCGAGGAGACCGGCGCGCCGTGGACCCGGGTCGACGACTTCGCCCACTCCGGGCCCGCCGACCGGCACTTCACCCTCGACGAGGGCACCGGACGCGTCGAGTTCGGCCCGGCCGTCCGCGAACGGGACGGCACAGTACGGCACTTCGGCGAGGTGCCGGACAAGGGGGCGACCGTCCGGGTGCGCGCCTACCGCACCGGCGGCGGGGTCCGCGGCAACGTGGCCCGCTCCACCCTGCGCGTGCTGCGCGGCACCGTGCCGTTCGTGGCGCGCGTGGAGAACCGCCGCCCCGCGCTGGGCGGCGTCGACGGCGAGACCGTGGACAGCGCGCGGGTGCGTGGCCCGCTCACCCTGCGGACCCTGCGACGCGCCGTCGTCCCGCGCGACTACGAGCTGCTGGCCCGGGAGGTGGCCCCCGACGCGGCCCGGGTGCACTGCGTCCCCGACGACGCCGAGGGCGGGGTGCGGCTGCTCGTCGTGCCGTCCGGGCGGAGCGACGCCCGGGGCCGGATCGCCTTCGACGAGCTGGACCCCCCGCCGCGCACCCTCGCGCGGATCGCGGAGTACCTGGAAGCCCGCCGTCCCATCGGGGCGCGGGTGGTGGTGGAGCCGCCGTTCTACCAGGGCGTCACCTTCGTCGCGACCGTGCAGGCGGGCCGCGGCGCCGTCGCCGGGCGGGTGCGGGAGGAGGCCCTCGCCGCCCTCGACGGGTACTTCAACGCGCTCACCGGCGGCCCGGCCGGCGCCGGCTGGCCCTTCGGCCGCCCGGTGCAGACCGGCGAGGCGTACGCGGTGCTCCAGCAGGTCCCGGGCGTCGACCTGGTCGACGACGTGCGGCTCTACCGGGCCGACCCGGTGACCGGGCAGCGCACCGAGGTGCCCGACGGGCGGATCCCCCTCGACCGGCACGCCCTCGTCTTCTCGTACGAGCACCAGCTGCGGGTCCGGGAGGTCTGACCGCCGTGCGCGCCGACGTCCCCGGGCTGCCGAGCCCCCACCCGCTGATCGACCTGCTGCCGGCCGTCTACCTGGAGCACGGCTTCCTCGCCCGGTTCCTCGCCGGGCTCGACGAGGTCCTGGCGCCGGTGCTGCTGACCATGGACAACCTGCCCGCCCACCTCGACCCGCGCACCGCGCCCGAGGACTTCCTCGACTGGCTGGCCGGGTGGGTGGCCGTGGAGCCGCGCGAGGGCGGCCCGCCGGAGCGGCGCCGCGCCGCCGTCCTCGGCGCGGTGGACCGGCACCGCACGCGCGGCACGCTGCACGGCCTCGCGGAGGCGCTGCGCCTGGAGACGGGCGGGGCGCGGGTCGAGATCGCCGAGAGCGGCGGCACGGTCTGGTCGCCCACCCCGGGCACCCCCTTCCCGGGCGCCCCGCGTCCGTGGGTGACGGTCCGGGTCGGGCTGCCGGACCCGGGGCGCGCCGACCGGGCGCGCCTGGAGGAGCTGATCACCGCGGAGATCCCGGCGCACGTCGGCTTCACGCTGGAACTGCTGCCCGGAGGTGCCGGATGACCTGTCCGACGTGCGGCCTGCGCAACGCGCCGGGAACACCGTTCTGCGCCTCCTGCGGGGCGTTCCTGGACTGGGACGGGGAGGAGGGGGCGGGCGGGGCGGAGCCGGGGACGGGCGCGGGCGCGGGCGCGGGTGCAGGGGTGAGTGCCGGGGCGGGTGCGGGTGACGGGGCGGCGCAGGCGGCTCCCCCACCGTCGGCTGTTCCGCCGCTGGCCGCTCCTCCGGCCTCGCCAGCTCCTCCGCCGCCGGCCGCTCCCCCGCCGCCTGCCGCGTCACCGGTGGCCGTGCCGGGGCCCGCACCGGCGCCCGCGCCCGTACCCGCTCGCGTACGCGGACGGGCGTCCGCGCCTCCGTCGGTCCCTCCACAGGTCCCTCCTCCGGCGCCGTCCGCGTCCCCGTCCGCGCCGCCGCCCGAGGCGCCCGTGGCCGCGCCGGTCGGGGCGGGGCTGCGACGGCCGGGCGAGGAGGCCGGGGCGCCGGTGCCCGGGCCGCCGCCCGAGGCGCCGCGCTCCGGGCCCGTGGGGGCCCCGGCGGCCGCCGCCCCGGAGCTCCGCTGCCCCGGCTGCGGCTCCGGGAACGCGGCCGGCCGCACCCTGTGCGTGCGGTGCGCGCTGCCGCTCGCGCCGGGGCCGCCGCCCGAGGCCCCGCTGCCCTGGTGGCGGCGGCTGCCCCGCCGCCGGAGCCGGCCGGCCCCGCTCGCCGGGACCCGGCCGCGCCGGGCCTGGCGCGGACCCCGGGTGGTGCTGCCGCTCGTCCTCGTCCTCGTCGCCTGCGGCATCTGGTTCGGCCTGCCGTACGCGGGGCGGCTGCTCGGCCTGGCGCGGGAGGAGACGAGCCCGCCCGAGTCGCTGCCGCCGTCGGCGGTACGGGCCTCCGCCGCGCTGAAGGACCATCCGGCGGCGGCCGCCTTCGACGGGTTCACCAACCGTTACTGGGCCGTGGCGGCGCCCGGGGCCGTCCTGGAGGCGGAGTTCGGGGCTCCGGGGGTGCGCGTGACGAAGCTGGTGGTCTTCGCGGGGACGTCGGCGAAGAAGGACGAGTTCCTGACCCAGGCCCGGCCGGCGCGGATCGTGGTGGAGGTGGTCTCGGCGGACGGGGACACGTCGACGCGGCGGATCACCCTCAAGGACCAGCCGGGCCAGCAGACCTTCGACCTGCGCGGCTCGGGGGTGACCCGGATCCGCGTCACGCCCGAGACCGCGTACGGCACGGGGCGCGGCCGCCATCTCGCGGTGGCCGAGGTCGAGTTCTTCGGTCACCGCGGCTGAGTCCCGGGAGCCGCCGCCGCTCCGGCGGGTGGGGCCCGTTCAGTCCACCGCCCTGATCCGCCGTACCAGGAGCGCCCCCAGCAGCCCCACGCCCGCCGCGACCAGGTAGAGCGCGCGGTAGCCGCCCAGGTGGGTGACGAGGGGGGCGGCCAGGACGGGGGCGGCGACCTGGGGCAGGGAGTTGGCGACGTTGATGACGCCGAGGTCCTTGCCGCGGTCGGCGGCCTTCGGGAGGACGTCGGTCATGAGGGCGAAGTCGACGGAGGTGAAGACGCCGAAGCCGATGCCGAGGAGGGCCGCCGCGACGAGCGCGCCGGGCCAGGTCTGCCAGCCGGCGAGCAGGGCCGCGGCCGCCGCCATCAGGACCCCGGACCACAGCACGAACGGCTTGCGGCGGCCCACCCGGTCCGACCAGGTCCCGCCCGCCACGACGGTGCCGAGGAGGGTCGCTCCGTTCACCGCCGTCAGGACGAGGACACCGGTCTCCGGGTCCGGGTGGTGGAGCCGGTCGCGGAGGTAGTAGAAGAGGTAGAGCAGGACGAGCGCGTTGCCCAGGTTGACGAGGAAGCGGGTCAGCCAGGCCCAGGCCAGGTCGGGGTGGGCCCGGGGGCTCAGCCGGAAGCCGGCCAGGAACCCCCGCCAGGACCAGGCGGGCCGGTCGGCCGCGGCGAGCCGCAGGTCCGGGTGGCGCAGGAGGTACGGGGCGACGCCGATCAGGGTGAAGACCGCGCAGGCCGCGTAGCCCGCGCCCACTCCCCCGGCCGCCGTCGCGAGCCCGGTGCCGGCGACGACGCCGAGGATCTGCGCCGCCCCCAGCCAGCCGCCCACCGCGCCGCGCTGACCGCGCGGCACCCGGTCCGGTACGGCCGCCGTGATCGCGGCGAACGCCGCGTTGAGCGTCAGCTGCACCAGGCACCAGCCCAGGAACACGGCCCAGAGGGCGTCCGCCGCGCCGAGCAGCAGCAGGGACAGCGCCCCTCCCGCCGTCCCCGCCGCGATCCACGGGGTGCGCCGCCCGTGGCGCGAGACGGTCCGGTCCGACAGGGCTCCGAAGAGCGGGTTGGCCACCAGCGACACCAGCGCGCCGACGCCGGTCACCCAGGCGAGCAGCGACTCCTTGGGCAGTCCGGTGCCGGGCGCGAACCGCTCGGCCTGCTGCGCGAGCAGGATCTGCAGCGGCCCGTACCAGCCGACCCAGATCGCTCCGTTGGCCAGCGACAGGCCGGCCGTCCAGCCGCGCCCGACCCGCCCGGCGGGCTCCTCCAGGGCGGAGGCGGTCATGCCCGCTGTGCTCTCAGCGCGTCCCGCAGCCAGGCGTACGACGCCTTCGGGGTGCGCTTCTGGGTGGCGTGGTCGACGTGGACGAGGCCGAAGCGCTTCGTATAGCCCTCGGCCCACTCGAAGTTGTCCATCAGCGACCAGTGGAAGTAGCCGCGGACGTCGACCCCCGCCCCGATGGCGCGGTGCAGGGCCCGCAGGTGGCCGTCCAGGTAGGCGATGCGGGCCCGGTCGTCGAACCCGTCGTAGGCGCAGCCGTTCTCGGTGATCACCAGGGGCGGCAGGCGGTCGCCGTAGCGGTCGCGGAAGGAGACGAGGAGTTCGGTGAACGCGTCGGGGACCACGGGCCAGCCGAAGTCCGTCACCGGGTGGCCCTCGATCTCCCTTACGGAGAAGGGCAGTCCGGCGGGCAGGGTGAGCCCGGAGAACTCCACCGCCCCGGCGTCGGGCGCGCCCGCCATCGTCGGCTGGTAGAAGTTGATCCCGTACCAGTCGAGCGTGGACTCGGAGATCACCTTCAGGTCGGCGTCCACGTCGCCGCCCGGCATGAGTTCGCCGAATCCGTCGGGGTAGCGGCCGAGCAGCAGCGGGTCGGAGAAGAGCCGGTTGAGGAGGAGGTCGTAGAGGTCGGCGGCCTCGGTGTCGGCCGGGCTGTCGGAGGCGGCCCAGGTCGGGCCGTGCGAGTTGGCGATGCCGATGTCGGTGGCACCGGCGGCGCGCAGCGCGCCCGCGGCGAGGCCGTGCGCGAGGAGCTGGTGGTGGGCGGCGGGCAGCGCGTCGAACAGCAGCTTCCGGCCGGGCGCGTGGGCGCCGAGCGCGTGGCCGAGCAGGGTGTGCTCGGCGGGCTCGTTGAGGGTGATCCACTTCCGGACGCGGTCGCCGAGCCGTTCGGCGACGGTCGACGCGTAGGCGGCGAAGCGGGCCGCGGTGTCCCGCTCCAGCCAGCCGCCCGCCTCCTCGACCTCCAGGGGCAGGTCCCAGTGGAAGAGCGTCGGCACCGGCCGCACGCCCTGCGCGCACAGCTCGTCGACCAGCCGGTCGTAGAAGTCGAGCCCGCCGGGCGCGAGCACCCGCGGCCAGGAGACCGAGAAGCGGTACGCGTCCACGCCCAGGTCGCGGACGAGCCGCACGTCCTCGCGGTAGCGGGCCACGTGGTCGCAGGCCACGTCGGCGGTGGAGCCGTCCCTGATCCGGCCGGGCTCGGCGCTGAAGGCGTCCCACACCGAGGGGACGCGCCCGGCGACGTCGCCCTCGATCTGGTGGGCGGAGGTGGAGACGCCCCAGAGGAAGCCGGGCGGGAAGGTCGGGAGCGGGTCCGTGGTTGCTGCCATGGCCGCGATCATCGGTACCGGCCAGTAGGAAGTCAACACCCTTGTCCTGTAGCTGAATTGTCAGCAGAAATCCTCACGTCAGGAGGTCCGGGCGCGGGCGGGGCTCGGGCAGCCGGTCGGGGCGGGGTGGGCGGCTATCGCGGCGGGTCGTCGTCCTCCGGTCGCCGCTCCGGGCCGTCCACCGCCGTGTCCACGTGCATCGCCGCTTCCTCGGCCGGGGCCGTGCCGTCGTCGGGGCCCACGTCACGGGCGGCCGCGCGGTCGACGTGCCCCGGCCGGGCCGCGAAGGGGGCCAGCCGGCCCGCCCGGGTGGCGCCGGCCTCGTCGTCCACCGGCTCCCCCTCTCCGCCCGGCAGGTCTCCGATGCCGTCGTCCTGGGGCGGCTGCTCCTCGGGCACCTCCTGGCGGAGCCGGCTGTCGAGGGGCTCGCCCTCCCGCTGCTCCCGCCGCGTGGTGCCGTGCCGGGTGACGCCCCGGGGGTGCTCGGGCGGCGAGTAGCCGGGGGTGGCCATGTCGTCGACGGGGTCCGTGTCCATCGCGTTGTCCGGATCGAACTCGTCGGGCTGCTCGGACTCGTCGGGCTGCTCGGGCTCGGGGGGCTGGGCCGCGGGGACCATGACCGGCTCCGTTCGTCGTGCGGTTGGGGTGGGTGTGCGGGGGGGGCGGGGGCGGCCCGCTCAGTTGGTCACGAGGATGATCGCGTACACGAGGAAGAACAGGGCGAAGGCGAGGACCACCACCCCCACCGCCAGGAG
The DNA here is from genome assembly GCF_043084305.1 of Streptomyces sp. NPDC014656. Taxonomy (NCBI): domain Bacteria; kingdom Bacillati; phylum Actinomycetota; class Actinomycetes; order Kitasatosporales; family Streptomycetaceae; genus Streptomyces; species Streptomyces sp. NPDC014656. The sequence continues at coordinate 293,995 of NZ_JBIBZN010000005.1, read as the reverse complement.
GGGGCCCGCCGCCCAGCCGCGCCGGAGCGGACGGTACGGCCCGGTCCCCGTGCCCGTTCCGGACTCCGCCGGCGGCGTCTCCCCGGGCTGGACTCCACCGGCGGCGGCGTCCTGGGGGGTGGGCCTGGGTGCGGGGTCGGGGTTGCTCGGTGTGGTCATGGCGTCCATCTCCCTACGGGGCGGAGCTGCTGGATCGCTGCGGGGCCGCCCGCCGGCGGCCCGTGTCCACGGGGTCACTCGTCGGCGCTCGGGACGTCCAGCGGGCTGCCCGGCGCGTTCTTCCGGGCCTCCTCCATCCGGTCGCCGAGTTCGAGGAGCCGGTTGCGGCCCATGGCCTTGCGCACGTCGGGGAACCAGTCCTTCTCCTCCTCCTCGACGTGGTGGCGCACGTTCTCCATGAGGACGGTCATCTTCGCGTCGAACCGTTCGTCCGCGGGGTCGAGTCCGTCGAGTTCCGAGAGCATCCAGACCACGGCGTGGTGCTCCTCGACGCTTTCGAGGATGTGGTCCGTGGTCTCGGGAGCGGCCTCCCGCGCCGCCGGGTAGAAGACCTGCTCCTCGATCCAGGCGTGCGCGGTGAGCTCCCTGATCACCTCGTCGGCGATCTCCCGCTTCCGGTCCCGGGCGTCGTCCCCGGCCCGCTCGAACTCCTTGAACAGCTTCTCCACGGTCTTGTGGTCGTCTCGCAGCAGGACGATCCCGTCCATCACGGACCCCTTTCCGTCGTAGCCGGCCGCCCGCGGGTGCTCCGGGGCGGTCCGCACCGCGTCCGCCTCGCGTCTGCCCCGTGCGCGGCGTCCGAACCGGCCCCCGTGCCGCGCGGGCCGCCCAGCATGAGGGGGCCGGGGCCGGGTAGGGGCGGCGCGAGGGAGGAACCCCGAGATGAAGATCCTGACGCTGGGTGTCGAGGAAGAGTTCGTCCTGGTGGACCGTCTGACGCGGGCGCCCGTCAACCGGGCGCCGCAGGTGATCCGCCTGGCTGCCAGGCAGCTCGGCGGGCAGGTGCAGACCGAGTTCTTCAACGCGCAGATCGAGGTCTGCACCGAGGCCACCGCCTGCCGGGAGCGGCTGCGCGCCGAGCTCGCCCGGCTCCGGTCCGTCGTGGTGGCGGCCGCCCGTGAGGCGCGGTGCGTGCCGGTGGCGTGCGGCACCCCCGCGCTTCCCCCTGACGAGCCGCTCACGGTGACGGACACCGCGCGGTACCGGCTGATGGCCCGCCGCTTCCGCCCTCTGGTCACGCGGGACGACGGGCTCGTCCGCGACGACGGCCTCGTCTGCGGCTGCCACGTCCACCTGGGGTCCCTGGACCGCGAGCGGGCCCTCGCCCTCGCCCTGCACATGCGGCCGTGGCTCCCCCTCCTCCAGGCCCTCGCCGGGAACTCCCCGTACGCCCAGCGGCTGGACACCGGTCACCACAGCTGGCGTGCCGTCGAGCACGCGCGGTGGCCGACCGTGGGCCCCACCCCCCTCCTCACCGAGGCCCAGTACCTCTCCCACGTCGCGCGGCTCGTCGGGGACGGGACGCTGCTCGACGACCGGATGGTGTACTGGCACGCCCGGCCGTCCGAGCACGTTCCGACGCTGGAGGTCCGGGTGGCGGACGCCAACGCGCGGCTCGACACCGTGGTGCTGCTCGCGCTCCTGACCCGGGGGCTCGCCGCCGTCCTCCTGGACCGCGTCGACGCCTCCGTCCCGCCGCCGGCCGTGCCGGACGCGGGTCTCGCGCAAGCCCACCGGCTCGCCGCCGCCCAGGGCCTCGCGGGGGCCGGCCTCGATCCGGCCGACGGCCGGCGGCGGCCGGCCGGGGAACTGCTCGGCGAGCTGATCGGCTTCGCCCGTCCGGGGCTCGACGCGTCGGGCGACACCGACTGGGTGGACGACCAGTGGCAGCGGATCCGCAGGGACGGCGGCGGTGCGACCCGGCAGCGTGCCGTCTTCCGCCGGCGCGGCCTGCTGACGGACGTGGTGGACGAACTGGCCGCCGCCACGGCGGGGCTCTGAGGGGGACACGCGTGAGGCCCGGCTCGGGGTCCCGCGGATCCGGGTGGGGCGGGCGCGGGGGAACCGCCCGGTGGACGCCCCGGGCCCTCCTCCGCAGGATGTCCGCGCGGCTGGCGAAGGAGTGCCTGCGGCTTCTGGTGTGGGGAGTACGCGGGGGGTTCCGCGCGGGGTGCGCCGCCCTGCTGCCGAAGGCGTTCCGCCGCCTGGTGCAGAGCGCCCTCGGACCCGGGAAACCGTTCCCGCGCCTGAGTGGAAGGCCCCCGTCGTCCCCCGGCCGTTTCCGGAACCGCCCCCCGGCCCGCCCTCGGTGCTGCGGCCCTCAGCGCTCCGGAGGGAGCAGCGGGCCGAGGGGGCCGAGGTCCAGGTTCAGGTCCTCCAGGGCGTATCCGTGCTCCGCGCAGAGTTCGGTCATGCGGTCGTGGAGGGCGAGGAGGGTGGCCCCGAGTTCCTCCTCCTGTTCGTCGGTGAGCTCGCCCGAGTCGACGCGGCGGAGCGCCTGCCGTTCGATGAGCTGCCGGAGGAGCTCGACGAGCGTGAGGACGAGTTTGAGGAGGTCCTCGCCGACGGCGTCGGGGTCGGTGCGGATCCGGCGCGCGGGCTGCGGGGTCTCGCCGGGGGCCGGGGGAGGCGCCTGGAGCAGCCGGAAGGCACGTACGAGGGGGTCACCGGGGACGTCGGACGCCGGAGGGCGCCCGGGGGCACGGCGGCCGCGGTCGTGGTCGCGGTCGGCGTTCATGGCCGGCCGTCCCGGGGCAGGGGGGCTCCGGAGCCGTTCACCGAGGTGACGAGGGCGCGCAGGGAGACGCGTACGAGGTCGATGTCGGCGATCGACAGGACGATGTCGCCGGTGATCACGACGCCGCCCGCCAGGAGCCGGTCGAGGAGGTCGACGAGCGCGACCTGCCGGCCGGGCAGGGGCGGTTCTCGTTCGGGGAGGCTCATGGTCGCGGTCCGGGAGTCTCGGCGGTGCCGGTGGGGGCGGGGGGGACCGGCAGCGTGGCGAAGGAGTAGGGCGCCCAAGGGCCGGTGACCTCGACGCGCACGTCGGGCAGGTCACTGACGGTCTCCATGACGGCGGCGCGGAAGGCGTCGGCCAGGCCGTCCGGGACCAGGTAGGCGTCGTTGAGGACGTTCTCGCCCCGCTCGCCGCGCTCGCCCCGGCCGAGGGGGCCGGTCTGGGCGGGGTGCCGCACGGCCCGGGTGGCGTATCGGGCGGCCGTGGCGGCGATGCGCTCCGCCGCCCGCCCGGCCTGCCGGTAGCGGTCCTCACGGGCGTGGTGCTGGGCTCTGCGGGCTTGGAGGTATGCCTTCCCCGGGCTGGGGGGCGCGGGGCTCGCGGTGCCGGTGCCGGCCTCGGGGGCGGGCGCTCCCGGGCCGGGAGGGTCGGGAGGGTCGGGAGCGACGTAGGCCTTCACGCCGTACTCCGTGTGGCGGGCGAAGAGGGCGAGCCGTTCGGCGAAGGCGGGAAGCTGTTCCCGCAGGGCCGCGAGGGCCCGGTCGTCGTCCCGGTAGAGGGTGGCGATCCGCAGGGGCAGCACGGTGGTGTGCGCGGCGAGCACCTCGACGACGTGGTGGTGCGCCCGGGCGGTCCCCTCCAGCCAGGCGAGGTCTTCGAAGCGCGTCCTCAGCACGTCCTCGCTCCAGTGGGTCGCGGGGACCCGGCTGGTGACGAACGCGGGAGCGCCGGGAGCGGCGTCGAGGGGGGCCAGGAGGGTGACCGGGGCGTCCTCGACACCGTGGACGCCGGGCAGCAGCGCGGGGAGCCGGGGCGCCGGGGCGGCCACGGCGTAGACGTAGACGTAGGCGGGGGTCTGCTCGCCGTTCACGGCGCGGACCTCCGCTTCCCGGCCCGCCCCGTGCCGGGGCCATCGCGTTCGCCGCGTTCACCGGCTTCGTCGGCCTCGGCGCTCTCGGGCGGGGCGGCGGGGTCCAGCCGTTCGCGGCGCAGGGCTTCCACCTCCGCGCGCAGTCGGCGGTTCTCCTCTTCGAGGCGGTCGCCGCCGTTCCGGGAGGAGAGCGACGGGTCGTGCTCCCACCAGTCGATGCCCATCTCCTTGGCCTTGTCCACGGACGCGATCAGGATCCGCAGTTTGATGGTCAGAAGCTCGATGTCGAGAAGGTTGATGCGGATGTCGCCGGCGATCACGATGCCCTTGTCGAGAACGCGTTCGAGGATGTCGGCGAGGCTGGTCCCCCCGGAGGAGGGCGGGTACGCCATCGGCGCCGCCCGTGACGGCAGGGGGCCGAGCCGTTCGGCGAGGGGGTCGGTCACGGTACTCGTCCTCCTTCGGTCGCGCTCCTCGTCGTGCTCCCCGTCCCGCTTCAGCCGCTTCGGCTCTGCCGGAATCGGCTGATCTCGTCGAGACGGTCGAGGAGCCGGTCCTCCTGAAGCTCGAAGGCCGCCTGGTCGATCTCGCCCCGTTCGAGCCGGCCCTCCAGCTCGCCCAGTGCGGCGTAGACGGGAGCGGGGTCGTAGTACTCGGCCTCGGCGCTGTCCACGACGCGCCGTGCCACCCAGGTCGCCAGCCGCACGGGCGCCAGTGGCGCGGTCAGCAGGCCGGTCAGCAGCCCCATGGCTCTTCCTCCTCCTTCTCCTTCTTCTTCCTCTCGGTCTCTTCCGGCTTTCCGCCGTTCGTCGTCCGTCGTCCGTCGTCCGTCGTCCGTCGGGTGCTACACGAAGCTGTAGGGCGGCAGGGGCCCGTTGAACCGGAACGTGACGTCCGGGGTCCGCTCGGCGAGGCGGGATCTCGCCCGCAGGAAGGACTCCTTCTCGTCGTCGTGGACCAGGAGGGAGAGATTGAGGAGGTCTCCGGCGACCGGCGCCCGGACGTTGTGGTCCCGCGCGAAGGGGATCAGCGTCCCGACCAGGTCGGCGGCGAGGGCCTCCTGCCGTGCGCGCACCTCGGTGGCGACGATCTCTCCGAGCTCCAGCGGCAGCCGGGGGTCGGCGTCGCCCGCGCGGATGCGGTCGTTGAGCTGCCGCGCTCTGGGGGCCTCCTGGAGGATGTCCCGCAGGAGGGCGTCCTCCTGCTGGTCCGCCCTGACGTGGTACTCGGCGCAGCCGCGCACCCGCTCCAGGGCCTCCAGGTAGGCGTCGGCCCGTTCTTCGAGGACCGCAGCGACCGCCTGGTCGTCGGGGGCCACGTAGCCGAACTGCAGCGGGAGGATCGTTCCCTCGGCCATGAGGCGGTCCTGGACCTGCTGGTGGGCGGCCAGGTCCCGGCGCCGGGGGCGTATCTCCTCGTCGACGTCCGAGACGACCGCCCGCAAGGGTCCGGCGATCACCTGACGCAGGGGCGAGGGCTCCGTGCCGACGCCCGTCAGCCCTTCCGTACGGCACGGGTGGGCGGCGGCGGTGATGGTGTACACGTAGAGAGGCATCGTCTACTCGCCCTCCCGGTGCGCGGTGCGGCGCGGGGTTCGGCGTGCCGGCCTCCGTCGGCGCGGCGCTTCCTCCGCCTCGGGCTCTTCCTCGGGCTCTTCCTCGGGCTCTTCCTCGGCCTCGTCCTCGGGTTCCTCGTCCGGTTCCTCGTCCGGCTCCTCGTCGTCGGAACCGCCGGTGAGGGACTGCTTCACCGCTTCCACGACGCCGCCGACGGCGCCCTTCGACTTGCCCTTGGCTCCGCTCTCGACCGCGTTTCCGACGACGTCGGTGAGCTGGGTGGGGGCCTTGCGGCCGGCTTCCAGGTCGAGGCGGTTGCACGCCTCCGCGAAGCGCAGGTAGGTGTCGACACTGGCGACGACGATCCGTGCGTCGATCTTCACCAGCTCGATCCCGACCAGCGAGACCCGGACGAACACGTCGATCACGAGACCGCGGTCGAGGATCAGTTCGAGAACGTCATAGAGGTTGCCCGTGCCCCCGCCGGAACTCCTGGAGAGGTCGGTTCCGCCTTGTGGCGCCACAGTCATGGCCGCCTCCCTTCCCGGGGGCCGGCCCTGTCAGGTCGGCCGGTCGATCGCGCCCCGGCTGTAACGCCGGGTCCGCTCGTAGGAGATGAGGTCGCCCTGCTCGTCGAGCGCGACCTTGTAGCTGGCGAGGATGCTCGTGGTGTCCGGGATCCGTTCCAGTTCGAGCACCTCGACCTGTGCCTCCCAGCCGTCCTCGGTCGGCCGGAGGGACGACACCGACTCCGGGACGCGGCCCAGCAGCCACGAGAGCTGCTCGACCGCCGAACGCATCGCCTTGGCCGCGCCGCTCACGCCTCGGCCCGTCGGGGCGTCCCCGTCGGAGGGGCGACGTCGGCGGCGAGCCGGCTCTGCTGGCGCCATAAGCACTCTCCTTGCAGGCTGACCCGTTAGCCTGCCCGCCCGATCCCACAGAAAACGCCAGTAATGCCTATATGACGGAATTAGTGATTTTCGAGGCATGTCTGGCACTGGAGGGAGCAGTCCCGTAGTAACCGTGCGAGCGGTGCCGGCCCGTCGTCCGCCTCCGGGAGGATCACGGCGGCGCCGGGGTGGTGGCGGACCGCGCACGCACCTCGCGAAGGGAAAGGCTCATGCAGGACACGACCAAGATCGCCCTGGCGGCCGCGGTCGCCGGGGGCTACGTACTGGGACGGGCGAAGAAGGGCCGCCTGGCCTTCACCCTGATCACGTACGCCGCCGGCCGCCGCCTCGGCCTCGAACCGAGGGAACTCGCGACCCAGGGCCTGAAGAAACTGAGCGAGATGCCCCAGGTCGCCGAACTCGGCGAGCAGATACGGGGCGAAGCCCTGGACGCCGGCCGCAAGGCGCTCGTCGCCACCGCGAACCGGCGCATGTCCCTGCTGGCCGACTCGCTGCGCGACCGGACGCTCGCCTTGGGGCAGGGGGACGACAAGGAGACCGGCGAGGAGCCCGAGGAAGAGGGCGACTACGACGAGGAGCCCGAGGACGAGGAGGAGGCCTACCAGGACGCGGAGGAGGAAGAGGAGGAAGAAGAGGAAGAGCCCGAAGCGGAGCTCGAAGAGGAGGAACCCGAGGACGAGGAACCCGAGGAAGAGGAAGAGGAAGAGCCCGGAGCGGAGGAAGAGGAGGAAGAAGAACCTCCCGCTCCCCGACGGCCGCCCCGCACGGCCAAGCGGGCTCCGGCCAAGAGGGCTCCCGCCGGGAAGACCCCCGCCAGGAGGGCCGCTCCGGCGAAGAAGGCAGGGGGGTCCACGGGCACCGGCCGGAAGCCGACGGCCCGGAAGACCGCGGACCGCACGACCCCGGCGCGGAAGTCGACGGCGGCCTCGTCCGCCACGAAGCCGAAGAAGACGACGGCGGCCAAGCCGGCGGCCAAGAAGACGGCCACGAAGAAGGCGGCGCCGTCGAAGAAGGCGGCCACGAAGACCGCCGCGAAGAAGACCACGAAGCGCGCCCCGGCGGCCAAGTCCACGGCCAAGAAGAGCGCGGCCGCCACCACGGCCCGCCGCAAGCCCGCGACCCGGAGGTGAATCATGGCCAGCAAGCAGGGCGACGGCGACACCCGGTCGGGGTTCGACCGCCTGATGGAGGAGGTGGGCGGCTATCTGACCGCACAGGCCGGCCAGCTGGCGGACAAGGCCGTGGACAAGGTCGGCGACCTCACCGACGGCCTCTACGACGTGGCGGAGAACGGTGGCAGCCTCGCGGGCGTCGGGGGCCGCCTGATCCAGGGCGACTCCCCGGCGAAGGCGGTGCTCGGCCAGACCTTCGAAGGGATCAAGGACAAGGTCAAGGACGTGGGCTCCGGCCTCCTCGGCGGCAAGGGCAAGGGCAAGGGCCGCAAGGCCGGCGGGAAGTCCATGAACATCGTCGAGACCATCGACGTCGGGGTGCCGCTGCGCACGGCGTACGACCACTGGACGCGGTACGAGGACTTCAGCGGCTTCGCCAAGGGAGTCCGCAGCGTCTCGCAGAGCGGTGACACGGCCTCCGACTGGAAGGTCAAGGTCGGCCCCTCCACCCGGAGCTGGAAGGCGACCGTCCAGGAGCAGATCCCCGACGACCGGATCGTGTGGAGCTCGGAGGGGGCCAAGGGGACGACGCGCGGATGCGTCAGCTTCCACGAGCTCGCGCCGTCCCTGACCCGGATCCTGCTGGTCGTGGAGTACTACCCCTCGGGCCTCTTCGAGAAGACCGGCAACATCTGGCGGGCCCAGGGCCGCCGCATGCGCCTGGACCTGAAGCACTTCGACCGCTTCGTCACCCTCACCGACGAGGAACCCGACGGCTGGCGCGGCCGGATCGAGGACGGCGAAGTCGTCGTCACCCACGAGGAAGCCGTCGAGGAGGAAGAAAGGGAGGGCGAAGAGGACGCCGGGACGGACGAGGAGGAGGCGGACTATCCAGAGGACGACGAGAACGCGGACGCGTACGAGGAGGAAGGCGAAGAGGAGGACGAAGAGGAGGACGGAGACGCTTACGAAGACGAGTACGGGAACGAGAACGAGGACGCGTACGAGGACGGGGACGAACAGGACGAGGAGCCCCGGCTCTCCCGCTCCCGCCGCTGACACCCCCGCCACCACCCCACCGCCCCGGCGCCCCGTCGCCCTGTGGCCTGTGGCCGCGCTCCCCGGCCGGCCACAGGCCCCGGTACGGCCACAGGCCCCGCGCCCGTCGCGCACGGTGGATCACGCGGCGGGGGAGGCGGAGGACCGGCGACGGCCGCGCAGCCGGTCGCCGGTCTACCGTGGGAACCGACGCCCGTTCACCCGGGTGCGTCCGACCTGAAGGAGAGCCGCCGTGAGTGCCCCGTCCCGGTCCGGCGAGCCCGGCATCCCCCGCACCGCCAACGCGATCGCGGCCGCCCTCGCCCCGGGGCGCAAGGGGCGGTTCCTGGAGGAGCTGCTCGCCGCGGAGGCGGGGGACGCCCAGCTGGCCGTGATGGACCGGTGGCATCTGCGGGCGGTCGCCGACACTAGCCGTACCGACGCGGACCGCGCGCAGGCGGGGGTGTTGCGGAGCGGTGAGGGGGACGGTGCGGGCGGCGCGGTGCGACCGCTCGACGACGTCCTCGCCTCGCTGAGCGGGGCCCTGTGAGCCACGGCCTGAGCGAGCAGGCGGCCGCCGTCCTCTCGGTGATGTCCGCCGAGGCGCCCGCGGCCTTCGCCGCGACCATCGGTGCCCTGACCGGCATCACGGCCGCGCACGAGCGGGGCGCCGTGCCGGCCGGGGCGAGCCCCGTCGACCGGTGGGGCGATGTGTACGACCTTGACGTCCCCGGCCACGCCGTGCTCGTGGAGTGGTTCGCCGGGGACGTCGAGAGGGTGACGTTCACGCGCGTCACCTGGCTGCGAGCGGGGCCGTAGGGGGCGTCGGTCGCGCGGGGCCGCCCGGCCCCGCGGGGGCGGCGCCTCCGGCTCGTCACACGTATCGCGGGCGTATCGAAAAGCTCATACGCCCCCGCAACCGCCCGCCCCCTTCCATGGGCGCATGAAGAGTGACACCTCCCTGCCCGCAGCCCCGCCGGCGCCCTCGCCCGCGTCCCCGGCGGCGCCGGCCCGAACGACGCGCCGCGGACCCGTGCTCCTCGGCTTCGCGGTCCTCGCGCTCGTGCTCGCGAGCGGGCTGTTCGCCGTGCGGGGGCCGCTGATGATGGCGGCTCCGGCGTGTGTGGCCGGGCGGTGGCAGGGCTGCTTCGGGACGTTCAACGGCGTGGTGCTCATGACGCTGGTCACGGTGCCCCTGGCCGTCCTGGTGGCGTGGGCGGCGGCGTGGCGGCGGCGGGCCGCCGGCGTCGCGGGGGCGTGGCGGCTGTCGCTGGCCGAGGTGGGCATGGTGCACGGGACGCTGCCGTTCCTGTGGATGACGATGATGCCGGGCGGCGGGGCCGGTGTCGTGCCGCCCCGGCTGAGCCTGGTGCCGCTGCGGGACCTGGTCGCGATGGGGACGCTCGGCATCGTCGGCAATCTGCTGGTCTTCGCCTCGCTCGGGTTCTTCGCGCCCGTGCGGTTCGCGGCGCTGGCGTCCGCGCCGCGGATCCTGGCGCTCGGCGCGGGCTGCTCGGTGCTGGTGGAGACCGCGCAGTACGTCCTCCCGCTGGACCGGGTGACGTCGGTGGACGACGTCCTGGTCAACGCCACCGGAGCCGTACTGGCCGGACTGGCGTCGCGCCGCTGGTGGCGGACGCGCGCGGACGCGCGGACGCCTCGGACCCGCGCGGTTGCCTAGGCTTCGGGCATGCGCGTACTGATCGTGGAGGACGAGCCGTACCTGGCGGAGGCCGTCCGTGACGGGCTGCGGCTGGAGGCGATCGCCGCCGACATCGCCGGTGACGGGGACACCGCCCTGGAACTGCTCCGCCTCCACTCCTATGACCTCGCGGTCCTCGACCGTGACATCCCCGGCCCGTCCGGCGACGAGGTCGCGCGGCGCATCGTGGCCTCCGGCAGCGGCATGCCGATCCTGATGCTGACCGCCGCCGACCGGATCGACGACAAGGCGTCCGGCTTCGCCCTGGGCGCCGACGACTACCTCACCAAGCCGTTCGAGCTGCGGGAGCTGGTGATGCGGCTGCGGGCGCTCGACCGGCGGCGCGCCCACGCCCGGCCCCCGGTCCGCGAGCTCGCGGGCCTGCGCGTCGACCCCTTCCGCCGGGAGGTCTTCCGCGACGGGCGGTACGTGGCGCTCACCCGGAAGCAGTTCGCGGTGCTCGAAGTCCTCGTCGCCGCCGAGGGCGGGGTCGTCAGCGCCGAGGAGCTGCTGGCGCGGGCCTGGGACGAGAACGCCGACCCGTTCACCAACGCCGTACGCATCACGGTCTCCGCCCTGCGCAAACGGCTCGGCGAACCGTGGGTCATCGCGACGGTGCCGGGGGTCGGGTACCGCATCGACGCCGAGCCCGGCGGGACCCGCGCCGGCCGTCCGCATGCGTAGGCTCCCGGGGTTCAGCGTCCGGCTGAAGCTCACGCTCAGCTACGCGGGCTTCCTCGCCGTCGCCGGGGCGCTGCTGCTGGCCGTGGTGTGGGGGTTCCTGCTGCGCTACGTGCCCGACAATCCCCAGGGCCTGCTCGGGGTCTCGCCCAACCGCTGGCTCCTGGTGCGCACCTTCTTCCCCGCGGCGGCCGTGGCGATGGGCTTCCTGCTGGTGTTCGGGCTGGTCGGGGGGTGGTTCCTGGCCGGCCGGATGCTCGCGCCGCTCGACCGGATCACCGCCGCGGCGCGGACGGCCGGGAGCGGCTCGCTGTCGCACCGGATCCGCATGGAGGGGCGCCGGGACGAGTTCCGCGAACTCGCCGACGCCTTCGACTCGATGCTCGGGCGGCTGGAGTCGCACGTCGCCGAGCAGCGGCGGTTCGCCGCGAACGCCTCGCACGAGCTGCGCACGCCGCTGGCCATCTCGCAGGCTCTGCTCGACGTGGCCCGCGAGGACCCGGCGCGGGACCGGGAGCAGCTCATCGAGCGGCTCCAGACCGTCAACCGGCGCGCGATCGACCTCACGGAGGCGCTGCTGCTGCTCAGCCGGAGCGACCGGGGGGCCTTCGCGCGGGAGGGCGTCGACCTGTCCCTCGTCGCGGAGGAGGCCGCCGAGACGCTGCTCCCCCTCGCCGAGCAGCGGGGGATCGCGCTGGACGTGACGGGCGGGGCGGCGCGGACCGGCGGCTCGGCGGAGCTGTTGCTGCGGATGATGACGAACCTCGTCCAGAACGCCGTCGTCCACAACCTGCCGGCGGGCGGCACGGTGACGGTCCACACCGAGGAACGGGACGGCACCGGGGTGGTGCGGGTCGAGAACACGGGCCCCGTGCTGCCGCCGGAGCTGGTGCCGACGCTGACCGAGCCCTTCCAGCGGGGGACGGAGCGGGCCCGTACCGACGAGCACGCGGGCGTCGGCCTCGGCCTCGCCCTCGTCCACAGCGTCGTCCGCGCCCACGGGGGCGGCCTGGAGCTCGTCGCCCGGCCGGGCGGCGGCCTGCTCGTCACGGTCACGCTGCCCGGCGACCCGCCCCGGCCGGCCGGCCGTCCCTGACCGGGCCGCGCGCCGTGCCGGGGCGGAGCCCGCCGGATGCGGCGGGGCGTGGCGCACGGGATGCCGGCGCGGGAGCGGGAGGGCTCCCGCCGGCGCCCGTTCCGCCCCGGCGGTCAGGTCTGGGCGGCGGGCGGGCAGTGGGTGCCCGTGTAGATGGTGGGCATGCAGCGGTTGCAGTGGACGCAGCGCGAGCGGGTCTCCGGGGCGGCGGCCAGGCGGCGCACCAGGTCGGGTTCCCGGAGCAGGGCCCGGGCCATGGCGACGAAGGCGAAGCCCTCGGCCATCGCCCGGTCCGTCCCCTCCCGGTCGGTGACCCCGCCGAGGAGGATCAGCGGAAGCGCGAGGGCGTCGCGGAACCTTCGGGCGTCCTCCAGGAGGTAGAGCGGCTCGTACGGGTAGGTCCGCAGGAACGAGCGGCCGACCGTGCGCAGGCCCAGCCGCTGGGGCAGCGGGAAGCGGGCCGCGAACTCCTTGACCGGGGCGTCGCCGCGGAACAGGTACATGGGGTTGAGCAGCGAGCTTCCGGCGGTCAGGGCGAGGGCGTCGACCGAGCCGTCCTCCTGGAGCCAGCGCGCCACCTGGAGGCTGTCGGCCGGGGAGAGGCCGCCGCGCACCCCGTCGGTCATGTTCAGCTTCGCGGTGATCGCGATCCGGTCGCCCACCTCCGCGCGCACGGCGCGGGCGAGGTCCAGGGCGAGGCGCGCCCGGTTGCGCAGGGGGCCGCCGTAATTGTCGGTCCTGCGGTTGAGCCGGGGGCTGAGGAAGGCGCTGGCCAGGTAGTTGTGGCCGAGGTGCAGTTCCACCGCGTCCGCCCGGGCCTCCACGGCCAGGCGGGCGGCGAGGGCGTGGGCCCGGACCACCCGGTCGAGGTCCTCGGCGGTGGCGGCCCGGTCGCGGCGCAGGCTCACCGGGTTGAACCCGCCCATCGGCGACAGCGAGGGCAGCCGGTTCGAGCGGGCGTCGGCCACCGGCCCCGCGTGTCCGAGCTGGAGGGAGACGGCGGCGCCCTCCGCGTGGACGGCGTCGGCGAGCCGGCGCAGTCCGGGCAGCGCCTCGGGCCGCATCCACACCTGCGCGCGCTGGGTGCGGCCCTCGGGGGCCACGGCGCAGTAGGCGACCGTGCTCATCGCCACTCCCCCGGCGGCGGGACGGCGGTGGTACTCGATGAGCTCGTCGGTGACGAGGGCTTCGGGGGCGAGTCCCTCGAAGGTCGCCGCCTTGATGACCCTGTTGCGCAGCCGTACGGGTCCCAGCCGGGCGGGGGCGAACGCGTCGGGGGGCGGACCGGAGGGGCGCGGGGGCCGGTGGTCTGCGGTCATGCGCGGAGCATCGCACAGAACTGACGAAGTGTCAGCAAGCGGCGGGAGGCGGCTCCGCCCGGTGCCCGGAACTATCCTGCGCGGATGACACACGAGCCGGAGCTGACCTCCCCCGTGGACCTGTGCCTGCCCGACGGGCGGTTGAACCCGGCGGCCGTCGGATGGACCCGGCGTCCCCTCCACTCCGCCGAGCTGCGCGGCTGGGGACGGGCCAAGCGCTGGGAGTACTGGGGCATCGTCACCCCGGACCACATCGTCGGCCTGGTCGCCTCCTCGCTGGACTACGCGGGCGTGCACGGCCTCTACGTGCTGGAGCGGGCGACCGGCCGCGAGACCGCCACCGACGTCGTGGTCCCGCTGGCCCGGGGCTCGCGCTTCCCCGCGCGCAGCGGCGAGGGCGAGGTCTCGGTCCGCGCCGCCGGGCTGACGGTCCTGATCCGGCAGGGCCCGGACGGCGACACGGTCCACGCGGCGGCGGACGGCGTGCGGCTGGACGTCGAGGTGCCGCGTCCGCCGGGCCACGAGTCGCTCGGCGTGGTGGTGCCGTGGAGCGCCCGGCGGTTCCAGTACACGGTCAAGGACGTGGGCCGCCCCGTCCGCGGCACGCTGGAGCTGCGCGGGGTGACGCACGAGGTGGGCGGCCCGGAGGCGTTCGCCGTGCTGGACCACGGCCGCGGCAAGTGGCCGTACGCGGTCACCTGGAACTGGGCGGCCGGGGCGGCCCCCGGGCGCGCCGTCCAGCTGGGCGGGAAGTGGACCGACGGGACCGGCGTCACGGAGAACGCGCTGGTCGTCGACGGCCGGCTGCACAAGATCGGCGAGGAGCTGCGGTGGTCCTACGACCGGTCCGACTGGCTGCGCCCGTGGCACATCGCCGGGGAGCGGGTGGACGCGCGGTTCCACCCGTTCCACGAGAAGGTCTCGCGCACGAACCTCGGCCTGGTGGCGAACGAGACGCACCAGTGCTTCGGCCGGTTCACCGGCCGTGCCCTCGCCGACGACGGCACGGAGGTCGCCCTGGACGGCCTGGTCGGCTGGGCCGAGGAGGCGCGCAACCGCTGGTGACCGCGGCTCACGCCGTCGGCTCGCCCCGGGCGGGGAAGCGGGCGGTGGTGCCGCGGTGGAGGCAGTCGCGGCCGGCGCAGGCGTGCTTCACGCGGTCGAAGACGTCCTGGGCCCGGACGCGCCAGGCCGTCTCGTCGGCGCCGGGGATCCTTCCGGCCCGCAGGACGGTGCGGCCGTTGATGACGACGGTGTCGGCGTCCGCGCCCGGGGTGTCCACCAGCGGGGTGCGGACCGGGTCGTCCACCGGGCCCGTGCGCGGGCCGTCGAGGCGGACCACGACCGGGTCCGCGAGGGCGCCGGGGACGAGGTCGCCGTGGGCGCCGTCGAAGTCGCGGACGAAGCGGATCGCGTCCGCCGGGCCCCGCTCCCCCGTTCGGGCCGCCAGTGGAGGGTGCCGGTGCCGTCGGGGGCGACGACGGGGACGCCGCTGCGGTAGCTCGGGCCCAGGTACACGCGGAGGCCGAAGCGGGCCGCGCCGTCCGCCACCCGGGCGAGGTCGTCGTAGGCCTCCGCCCAGTGGGAGTGCGCCTCGGCCGCGATGGGCATCGCGGTGGTGATGCCGTTGCGGACGAGCTGAGTGAGGGCGCAGTCGCGGATGAAGGCCCGGTCCTCGGCGCCGAAGACCGCCGTCGGGCCGTTCAGGGCGTACCCCTCCGACCGGTCGAGGCCCGGTCGTCCGCGTGCCAGGTGTCGAGGAGGGCGTGGTCGATGTCGGCGAGGAGGGCGGTGACGCGCCGCTCGGCGAGCGCGAAGAGCACGTCGAGCCGGCCGTCGCGGTCGCCGTCGACGCCGACGGGGTCGAGCCCGCCCAGGAGGTCCGCCAGGGCCTGGACCTCCTGGCCGCCCGGCTCGCCGCGCAGCGCCGCACGGAGGAGGACCTGGAGAGCATCCGCGCCATCGTGCGCCGCCGCCGGCGGCACTTCGACGCCGACAGCGACTTCCACCTGTGCGTGGCCCGCGCCGGGCGCAACCCGCTGCCGCTCGGCCTCCGCACCACGATGAGCGCCGCGCTCCGCGACACGGTCCTGGCCGACGGCATGCGCCACTCCACGGCCGACGCCCACCAGGCCCTGTACGAGGCCGTCGAAGCGGCCGACCGGCGGCGGCGGGCGCGGCTGCGCAGGCGATCCTGGACGTGTGACGCCCGCCGGGCCGCTCCGGCGTCCGCCGGGCGGAGGTCAGGGCCGGCGGCCGGCCCGCAGCCAGGTGCGCGCGGCGGCGAGGTCCACCTCGATGTCGTCGCTCCACGAACAGACCTCCAGCCACGACAGATAGCCGTCGTCCGTGAAGACCAGGACCTCGCCCGGGCATGCGCCGGTCTCCGTGTACAGCACGGCCTCCGCCGCCACGAACCGGCCGGCCCTGACCGGAGCCGGCTCCACCGATCCGGTGTCGAGCGCGAAATAGGCGGTGCCGCACCCGCACCCGCAGCGCCCCGTCACCCGAAGACGCGGCACCTGCGAACGGAGCGCGGCGTGCACGGGACCGTCCTGGTCCAGGACCAGCGCGAGCACCTCGGACACGTCGGCGGGCAGGCGTTCGACCATGCGGCCACGGTACCGGGCACGCACCGGCGGCCTGCTCCTGGCCGGCGAGGTCTGCTCCTCCGGCAGCGCCTACCGCTTCGCCCCGGCCCGCTTCGGCGCCCCCGCGCGGGAACCGGGAGCCGATCGGCTCCTGGTGGCCTTCCGCGGCGTGCGGCTTCGGGTCGCGGACGGCGCCGGTCGACTTGCCACGGGCGGCGGTCACTTCTCCGTGCCCTCCTTCGCGCTTCGGCGGTTCGCGTTCTGAGCGGCCGTCCCGGTCCAGGCACCACCCGGCGGATCATGGGTCCATCAGATCGACCGTTCGCTGTTGCCGGTTCCGGGGCAGCATGGCGTCCGGCGCACCGGACGCCGCAGATGGACATCGTGCACGCCGCGCAGACGGCCTCCTTCAGCGAGTTCCTCGACGCGTACGACCCTTCGCGGGCGAACGCCGAGGTGAAGGGTCGCAGCGTCCTGGTGGGCGCGCTGACGAACGCGGCCCCTGACGCGCGCAGCGCGATCGCGAACCGTCTGCTCGACGCCGGCGCCGGCGTCAACGTCGTGGCGGAGGACTACGGGACGCCCTTGCAGCTGCTCATGAGCCAATTCGCGTACACGGACGAGACGCTCGCGCCGTTCTACGACGTGCTGTTCGCGCGGGGCGAGCTCGACCTGACGATGACTGGAGCCTTCGGGAAGTCGGCGTACGCCGAGGCCGTGAAGATGAAGCGCCGGCAGGGACTCAGGGCCCGGATGGAGCGGCACCTGACCGTTCACGGCATCGGGATTCCCTCCGTGGTCCGAGGGGGCGCCCACCGCACCACCAAGATCCCCTTTTGATGAACGGACCGGTGCATTGATCACGGGTCTTGTTGACGCCGCTTGGTCTTGATCATGGCCAAGACCTCCGGTGCGGTGGAGTGGAGGTGTCCAGGCTTCACCACACACGGAGGTCTTCGTGTCCCACCGTCATGCCCGGCTGGCCGTTCACGGCAGGCGGATCCAGGTCGAACGCGTCCTGGCGGGCCGCCCCGTGGCACAAGTGGCCGCGGAGAGGGGCGCGTCCCGTCCCACGGCCCGTGGACGGGTCCGCCGCCGCGCCGCACTCGACGGACACCCGCCCCTGAGCCGTGTCAACGGTCTTGCGGGTCGATACGTTCAGCCGACGACCGGGCTGCCGCCGGTGGCCACGTAGACCGCGTCGTAGACCCGGCGCTCGACTCCGGGGGCCGGGCCGTCGCTCAGGCCGTTCACCGGACGCGTGTCGCCGCCGAGGAGCATCGTGGACGACCCGCCGCCGTCCTGGTTGAGGGCGTCCATGACACCGAGGGCCTCCAGCGGTTCGGTGACCTCCGCGAGGAACCCGCCGTCGGGGGCGTAGTGGTCCCGCGGTCCGCTCAGGGTGACCATGACGGTCCGGCCCCGGTCGTCCACGCCGAGCGCGGTGCGGGAGTCCCGGCAGAAGTCCGTCCTGGCCTGGGGAGTCGCGGCGGTGAGCACCTTGCTCAGGCCGTTCTCGTCGTAGAGGCGGGCGCAGCTGCCGTGGGCGTAGCCCGTCGACCCCGCGCTCTTGTACCTGTTGTCGCCGTCGCGCAGGAGCAGCGAACCGCCGCCGACGACGTCCACCGTCTCGTCCAGGCGTATCTCCCGCTTGACGCCGTCGGCGTCGAAGCGGTGGTCCCAGAGCTTCTGGGTGACCGTGAGCGCGGCCTCCTGCTGGTGCTGCCGGCGCAGCCAGTCGACCTGGTGGTCCCCGATCGCCTGGAGGACGTACTGGCCCTTGCCGACCAGACGGCCGCCCCGCCCCGGTCCGCCGTCGACGATCACGCCGGTGGTGGCGTCCAGCACCACTTCGTACCCGGCCTGGTCGTCGGCGGCGATGTTCTTGTTGACGTCCGGCTTCGGCGTCGCCGTCCGGTAGGAGTAGTTGAAGAGCACGAACTCGGTCGGGTCCGTGTACGCGGTCTGGGCCTTGCCGTAGGCGTCTTCGTACGGGCCCGCCTCGCCGGCGGAGTCGTCGGCGTCGCGCGGGCAGCCCAGGGCGCCGCCGGGGTTCCGGTTGACGTCGTCCACGCGCTGGGTGGCCTCGCCGTACGGACTGCCCTCCTCCGTGAGGCTGCTGGTCACGCTGATGTCGGTCTCCAGCCGGGTGACGTACGGAACGCCGTACTGGAGCACCACGCTGTACCGGTTCCTGGCGAGCGCGCAGGAGGCTCCCATTACCTCCCCGTCGCGGACGGAGGCGCCGAGGGTCTGGATGGTCTCCGGCACGGCGTCCGTCGTGTCCGGGGTGCCCTCGTTCAGGAAGTAACCGCCGTTGATCGCCGCGAGGGGCAGCTCCGGCATGGCGTCCACCATGTCCCGGACGGTCTCGCTGGTTCCGGCCTTCCGGCCGAAGGTGCTCTCGATCCGCAGGGCGCCGCGGGCGGGGTCGATCCGGACGACGTTCAGCTCACGCGGGTACGTCCGCTGCGCGATCGGAGAGGTCTCCTTGTACCGGAAGTACTCCACGCCGGGCGCGAGCAGCCTGCTGTCCGCGGTCTGGACGGTCCAGCGCGGCAGTCCGGGCGCGGTCGGCGGCTCCTCGGCGGCCCGCGTCGGGCCCGAGGTGCCGACCAGGAGCACCGAACCCAGCGCGGTGGCCGCGGCCACCAGACGCGCGCCGCGGCGGTGTACGGAGGGGATCATGACAGGCATTCCTTGTCGGTGGCGAGGTCGGTGTCCGGCGTCCTGAGCCGGTGCGACCGGAAGGACAGGTCGAAGGGCGCGGTGAGCGACGTGCTGTCGCCGGCGTGGACCTTGTACGCCCTGGCGGCGGGCGGCCCGGTCCCCGTCCACTCGCCGGCCCAGGAGGCGTCGTTGAAGAAGCAGGCGGTCTTGTCGGTGCGGTTCACGACCGAGCGCACGTTGTCCGCCCAGACACCGGCGAGGTAGCCCGCGTGGTCGTTCGCGGTGCCGTACATCCCGCCCCGGCCGTTCGGCTCCTTGAAGATGCACAGCTGACCCTCGGGGCAGCGCTCGTACCCCGTGAAACAGGAGCCCTGCGAAGGGGCCAGCTTGTGCGAGGTCACCTGCAGGCCGAGCGTCCTCAGGTCACTGCGGGCACCCGGCGGGACCGGCTCCACGACCCCGCCGAGATAGGTGTTCGCGTACACGCAGCCCCAGAACGGCGTGTTGTTGTACACGGACACGGCCTTGTCGTCCCAGCCGGAGCCGGTGACGGTCGCGGTGCCGTCCACCGGGAGCCGCAGGCTCTCACCGGTACCGCCGGCGCCCTGGTAGAGGCAGAGGGACGGCTTCTCACAGTTGTCGTAGGCGGCATTCGCCGGCAGGGCGAACAGCACCGAGCAGAAAAGGGCGAGGGCTCCCACGACGAGGGAGCCCCGCAGCATCTTGATCTTCACGAGTCGCGAGTCTGCCAGGACAGCCGAGAGGGCCGTGCGGCGCCCCGGAACACGGGGCCATCGGCCGGCGGGCCGGACGACGGCGGACGGTGGCGGACGGTGGTGGACGACGGCGGACGGTACGGGCCCGGCAGCGTGCGGGGGGCCCGTACGATCGTGGGGGCGACCGAGACGATCCCGTCGAGGCCGCCTTCGGCCTCGGCCTCGGCCTGGGCGAGCGGGGCGGGCCCGTGGTCCACAGGCACTTCGTGGACGGGTCCTGGCGGCCCGCCTGTGCGAAGGCCGGTACACCGAAGGGCACCGGGCCCCACGCCCTGCGGCATCACCGCGCCGGGCTGCTGATCGAGCACGGCGAGTCCGTGAAGACGCTCTCCGGGCGGCTGGGGCGCACCAACGCGGCCGTGGCTCCGAACAATCCGCACCCGTCTGCGGCCCGGCTCCGAGGAGAGGAGCCTGGCCGCCGTCCACAAGGCGTACGCGGACCAGTCCGCCGATGCCGGGCAACAGGTCGACGAAGCGGCGTGGCCGGTGCCCCTGCGCGCTGACCGGAGCCGGCTCGCCCCGGACTCCGTATGGACCGCGAAGGCCGCCCGACTCGCCCCGTCCCGGGGCAGGCGGCCTTTCGCCGGACGTACGGGACGTTGAAGCGGAACTCCTGGACGCTCCGGCGCACGGACGCCCACCGCCTACGATGCGCCACATGACGATCCTGTACGAGTGGCGCGGGCCCCTCGACAACGCGGCGCTCGACCGCCTGCACGCCGAGGGGTTCGGCCACCCGGTGGGGCGGGCCGACTGGCGGACTCGGCTGGAGCGGCACAGCCTCGGCTGGGTCTGCGCGTACGGGGACGGCGCCCTGGTCGGCTTCGTCAACGTCGCCTGGGACGGCGGGGCGCACGCCTTCCTCCTCGACACGGTGGTCGCCCCGCGGTGCCGGTCGGCGGGCGTGGGCACCGCTCTCGTCGCCACCGCGGCCGAGCACGCCCGGGCGGCGGGGTGCGCGTGGCTGCACGTCGACTTCGAGGAGGACCTCCGCCGGTTCTACCTCGACGGCTGCGGCTTCAAGGAGACGGCGGCCGGGCTGGTCGCGCTGTGACCCCGGCCGCCGGTGGCGGCCGCTCCTAGCCCGTCGAGCCGTCGAGCAGTTCGCGGAGGATGTCCAGGTGGCCGTTGTGGCGGGCCGTCTCCTCGGTCAGGTGGAGGAGGATCCAGCGCAGGTCCACGTGGAGGCCGTCGCGGACGGGGCGCTCCGCCCGGGTGTCCAGGCTGTGGGCGGCGACCAGTTCGCGGTGGGCGGCGCTGTGTTCGGCGTACTCGTCGAGCAGGTCGCGGAGCGGGAAGTCGACCGCCACGCGCATCTCGCGGTCGGGGTCCTCCTCGGTCCAGGGGCCCTGGTCCTCCTCGCCCAGGAAGACGACCCGGAACCAGTAGTACTCCACCCAGCGCAGGTGGTTGATCAGCCCGCTCATGGTCATCAGCGGCGAGCCCGGGAGGAGGGCCGTGCGCGCGTGCTCCTCGGAGACGCCGTCGCACTTGGCGCGGGCGGTGTTCCGCGCGTAGTCGAGGAAGGTGGCGAGCTGGGTGCGCTCGTCCCACGCGGGCGGTGTGTCGTCGATTCTCGTCATCGCGCGAAGCCTCCCCGATCCGTACGGCGTCTGTCGACGCGTTTTCCTCAGGCGTCGGCCCGGAGGTCGTACAGGTAGGAGCGGTCGCCCTTGAAGCTGCGCCAGACCGTGGCCGGAGGGTGCGGGGCGCCGGCCGGGGCGTCCAGGGGGCGGGCGGTGAGGAGGCCGTCCGCGAGCTCGCAGTGCCAGTCCTCCGCCGGTGACCAGAGGCACCACACGTGTCCGTCCGTGCGGCGATAGGCGGGGCGGCCGTTGCGCTCGCCCTCGCGTTCGAAGCGGTGGCGGAGGCCGTCGGGGCGGCGCACGAAGACGACGGCTGCGGGAGGGGCGACCGAGGGCGGGTGGGGGTGGTGGTCCTTCATGGCTCCGTACCGGGCAGGGGACGCGGCGGGTCAGGGGGCGGCGGGCCGAGCGGGTCAGCGGGCCGCTCCTGGCGCCGGGAGGAGTTCCTGGATGCCGATGCGGTGGTAGAACTCGGCGCGGACGCGGTCGTAGACGGTGGAGACCACCTCGCTGCCGTCCTCGCTGGGGTCGACGTGGGTGCGGAAGGGACGGCGACCGGCCGGCAGGCCGACGACCCGGACGATCTCCTCGGCCACCTCGCCCACGTCGTGCCCGTCGGGGAAGATCCCGGCGAGGGCGTCGGCCATCGAGTCGCGCAGGGTGCCGTAACGGGCGTCGTAGGCCCGGGCGGTGGCCTCGTCGGCGGGGGCACCCGCGTGGGCGAAGTGGTTGGTGCCGCTCGTGTAGGCGCCGGGTACGACGATGGTGGTGTCGATGCCGTACTTGACGACCTCGGCGGCGTAGCTCTCCGCGAGGGCGTCCATGGCGGCCTTGGCGGCGAAGTACGGGCCCAGGAAGGGCGGGTGGCCGCCGCGGGTGGAGGACGAACCGACCCAGACGAGGTGGCCGCTCCCCCGCGCGCGCAGGTGGGGCAGGACGGCCCGGTTGACGCGCTGGGTGCTGAGGACGTTCACGTCGTACGCGTCGGCCAGCTGCTCGGTGGTGAACGCCTCGGCGGGGCCGAGCACCATGTGGCCGGCGTTGTGCACGACGGTGTCGACGCGGCCCTGTTCCTCGATGACACGGGCCACCGCGGCGTCGACGGACGCCTGGTCCTGGACGTCCATCTCGATGCCGCGGATGTCGGTCCCTTCGCCGGCCGCGAGGGCGGCGAGCTCCGCCACCCGGGGGGCGTTGCGGCCGGTGGTGGCGCGCATGCCCGCGTAGACGGTGTGGCCGGCGCGGGCGAGCGCGCGGGCGGTGAGGTTGCCGAAGCCGCTGGAGGCGCCGGTGACGAGGACGGTGCGAGGAGTGCTCATGGGGGCCACTTCCCTTTCGGGGGGAGGGGGGTTACGGGCTGGGGCGGGGCGGGAGGTCAGGCCAGGCCGCCGTTGGCGAAGAGGGTCTGGCCGTTGACCCAGCGGGCGGGGCCCGCGAGGAAGGCCACCGTCTCGGCGATGTCCTCCGGCCGGCCCAGGCGCTCCAGGGGTGCGGCCTTGGACAGGCGGTCGATGGTCTGCTCGTCCTTGCCGTCGAGGAAGAGCGGGGTGGCGGTGGGGCCGGGGGCGACGGTGTTCACGGTGACGTCGCGGCCGCGCAGCTCCCGGGCCAGGACGGGGGTCAGCGCTTCGACGGCGGCCTTGGAGGCGACATACGCGCCGTAGGCGGGGAAGCCGGTGCGGGTGACGGTGGTGGAGAAGTTGATGAGGGCACCACCGCGGCGGAGGCGGCGGGCCGCCTGCTGGGAGACGACGAAGGTGCCCCGGATGTTGGTGCGGTGCATGCGGTCGAGCGCGTCCAGGTCGAGTTCGGCGACCGGCGAGAGGAGCATGACGCCGGCGGTGTTGACGACGACGTCGATGCCGCCGAAGGCGCGCTCGACCTCGTCGAAGAGCGCCTCCATGGCCGTCTCGTCGGCGATGTCGCCGCCGACGGCCACGGCGCGGCCGCCCGCCCCCGTGATCTCCTCGGCCAGCTGCTCGGCGGTGGCCTTGCGGCCGGCGTAGTGCACGGCGACCGCCATGCCGTCCCGGGCGAGGCGCAGGGCCGTGGCACGCCCGATGCCGCCGGAGGCGCCGGTGACGAGGGCGACCCGGGGCGCGGAAACGGCGTCGGAGGTAGGGGCGGACGTGGGGGTGGGGGTGGAGGTGTTCATCGGGGGATTCCTTCTCAGGCGTGGGGGTCTTCGAGGCGGCCGAGCCATTCCTGGAGCAGGACGTTCTCGGCGGTGGTGAAGCCGGTTGGCGGGTCCTGCCGCAGCCGGGTGCGCAGCGTCGTGGCCGGTGACGCCTCGGTGGCCGGCGGGGCGGCCGGGGCCGTGGTGATGGCGGCGACGACGGCGTCGCGGACGCTGTCCGAGAGGACCGGGTCCTGGTTGACCTCGGGCCGGTAGAGCAGGGAGAGCGCCAGGCCGACGTTCGCCGCCATGACCATCTGCGCGGCCCGGTCGACCGGAACGCTCAGGCGCCCGGCGGCGGCGATCCGCTCGATGACGGCCGTCAGCATGCGGTGTGCTTCGCGGGCGGCCTCGGGCCGGCCGGCGAGGGCCGGGGAGTACATGAGCTTGTAGCAGGCGGGCTGGGCCAGCGCGAAGGCGACGTGGCTGTCCCAGCCGTCCCGGAGGTCCTGTACGGGGTCTCCGGACGGCACCGCCGCGCGCTTGGAGGCGAGGTACCGCTCGAAGCCGTGGTCGACGACGGCGGCCAGCAGGGCGTCCTTGTCCTCGAAGAGGCGGTAGAGCGTCGGGGCGCCGACCTGCGCGGCCTCGCACACCGCACGGATCGAGATGTCGCCGGCCGGCGACTCGACCAGCAGGGCGGCAGCCGCTTCGAGAATCCTAGTTTCCGTCTTCACGTAAACAACGTTACGCCATGGGGAACGGCGTTTCAAGTAGAACGTTAACGTCGTTACGCCGGGGGCGTGAGGCCCTGCACCCGCTCCGGTTCCGAATGCGGCTCCGAGGCCGTCAGTAGGCCCCGAAGGACCAGAAGACGCCCACCTCGTCGGCGCCGACCGCGATCACGCCCAGGTCGTCGAAGAGGTCGAGCCCGTTGACGTACGCGCCGGTGACGAAGCCGTGGGACCGGGTGCCCGCGAGGCCCGCTCCGACGAAGTCCGGGGTCGCCGCACCGGTGGCGATGGCGTTGGTCCAGTACCGCGCGCCGGGACCGTACCGGTCGAGCAGGGTCCGGGCGTCCGCCAGGAGGCGATCGCGGTCGGGGCGCGTCCGGACCGGGGCGGGCTCCGCCTGCCATTCCTCGGCCATCACGGCGAGCGCCCCGACCGCCGCGCCCACGCCGAGGGGGTGGAGGCGCGCCGGGAACCCGGACGCGGGCGGCGGGTCGAAGGGGTACGCGGGCCACGTGCCGCGGGCGTCGTTCACCCGGTCGCCGTCCAGCCGGATCCAGCCCCGGGGGTCGTCCACCGACCGGTGCATCACGGCACGGACGTCGTGCGCCCAGTCGTCGTGGAGGCGGGGACCGGTCGCGGCGAAGGTGTACGTGTCGTCCAGCAGCCGCAGCGCCGCCGCGTTCCACGGGCAGCGGCGGCGGCGGAACTCCCGCAGCAGTCCGCCCACTTCGCGGACGAAGGTCTCGTGCGGCTCACGCGGAAGCCGCCGGAGCCGGTCGAGGGCCCACCGGACGAGCTCCCCCTCGGTGTCCCCGCCGCCCGGCGCCGCGTGGACGCCCCGGGGCTCGGCACCGTCCCGGAGGGCCTCCAGGCAGACGTCCAGCCGGTCGAGGGCCGTCTCGACGTCGGGCGGGGTCATGCGGCCCCCGCCCGGAGCAGCACCGGCGGCCGGAACGCCGTAGCCGCGCCCGCCGACGTGCGCGCGGTCCTTCGTCTCCTCTTCGAGGGGGGCGTGCCGAGATCCCGTCATGCCCGGGAGAGTACTGCGGCCGAGGGCACCGAAGATCGGGCCGCCCGCGAACACGTCCCACCCCGCCCCACCGGCAGCGCGCCCCCACCCACCGGCGGGCGTCCCGTCGCGGACGCCGGGGATCGGCGGAGGACCGGCCCCGCGAGCCCGGCGCCCTCGGGGGTGTCCCGTCGACCGGCGCGGAAGGACCGGTCGACGGGACGCCCCCCTGGCAGCGCCACGCGCTCAGCGCAGGATCTCCAGCCGTACCCGCTCGTCCGGCGTCGCGATGTCGTGGAAGCGGGCGACGCCCCGGGCGCCGGCGTACGCGCCCGTGCCGCCGGTGATCGCCATGTCGAGCGGGGACGCGCCCTTCGTCCACAGCGACTGCATCGTCAGGGACCCCCGCGCGACCTCCATCGTGATCACGCACTGCGACGTGACCGCCGCGCCCCGCACGTGGATGACCTGGCAGGTCCCGCCCCCGCGCCCGACGTCCCGGCCGTCCTCGACGCCGGTGCCGGAGTAGAGGTCCGTGTCCCCGAGGCTCGGTCCCGCGGGGCCGTGGTCGACCGAGGTGTACTGGTCGTTCCGGACGGTGAGTTCGATGACCTCGACGCGCCCCTTCCGCGGAGGGTCGCCGGCCTGCGCGCCGTCGGCGGCGAGGGCCCCGACCGCGACCGCGGCGAGCGAGGCGGCGGCGAACTTCCCGAGCGCCGAGGCGCGGAGGCCGGCCATGCGGACGCCCCTCACCGTGCCGCGCCGAACGAGAACGGCTGGTCCTTGCCGGTCGGGAGCCAGACCGTCATGGTCGCCGGGTCGACCGGGATCGAGACGTGTTCGTGCGTGATCGACCACGCCCCGTCCGCCCGCCGGAGGCAGACGCTCTCCCGCACCCAGATCGACGCCTGGAGCCCGCCCCTGCGCTCCCCCGAGTCCAGGTGGAGCATGTGCGCGAACGCGGTGTCCCCTCCGGCCGCGAGGGTGACGTCGTGGGTCTCCAGGCTGATGGGGCCGGCGTATCCGTCGAACCAGCGCAGGAAGTTGCGCCGGATCTCGTCGGTCCCCGTGAACCGCAGCGGGGGGACCGCGTCGTAGTAGACGGCGTCGGCTGCGTAGAAGGACATCAGGCGGTCGATGTCCTTCGTCTGCTGGGCCTCGGCGCGGCGCGCCAGGAGCGCCCGGATCTCGGACTCGTGGGTGGTCATCGCGTACTCCTCCGGTCGTGTTCGGCTGACAGGAGGACGAGACGGCCCGGCGGAATGTGAGGCGAGCGGCCCGCCCGCCACGCACGCGGCGCACCAGGCGCGGGTACGGGCACGGGTACGGGCACTGGCACTGGCACTCACGTCACATTCCGGGAAGCCGTCCCGTCATAGGGGAGGAAGAACCGACCGAAGGAGCCGCGCGACCATGACGACCAGCCCCACCGCCGAACGCCGCAGGCTGATCAACCTCGCCTACCGGATGCTGGGGTCCTTCGCCGAGGCCGAGGACGTCGCCCAGGAGACGTACGCCCGCTGGTACGCGCTGTCGCCGCGCCAGCGGGAGGCGGTGGCGTCCCCCGGCGGCTGGCTGACCAAGGTCGCGGGACGCATCTGTCTCGACGTGCTCCGCTCGGCCCGGGCGCGGCGGGAGCGCTACGTGGGGGCGTGGATTCCCGAGCCGCTGCCCACGCCCGCCGAGTGGCCGGCCGGCGCGGGGGACGGCGGCACCGGCGATCCGGCCGACCGCGTCACGCTCGACGAGTCGGTCGGCATGGCCTTCCTCGTCGTGCTGGACGCGATGACGCCGGCGGAGCGCGTGGCGTTCGTGCTGCACGACGTCTTCCGCTACTCGTTCGCCGAGGTGGCCGACATCGTCGGCCGCACCCCGGCGGCGTGCCGCCAGCTGGCCTCCTCGGCCCGCCGCCGCGTCGACGCCTCGCGGGCCCCCGTGGCGCCGACCGCCCAACGGGCCCGTGTCGTGAGGGAGTTCAAGGAGGCATGGGAGGCGAAGGACATCAACGCCCTCCTCGGGCTGCTCGACGCGGACGCCACCGCCGTCGGGGACGGTGGCGGTCTCGTCTCCGCCCTGCCCCACCCGATCGAGGGAGCCGAGCAGATCGCCCGCTTCTTCGCGGGCCGGATCGCCCCGGACCGGCTGGTCCTCCGCGCGTGCACGGTCAACGGTCAGCCCGGCCTGGCGGCACACATGGACGGAGCCGTCCTGGCGGTCTACGCGTTCGACATCGCGAACGGCCGGATCCGCCGGATCTGGGCGGTGCTCAACCCCGAGAAGCTCCGGTCCTGGAGGAGGGGCTGACCACAACCGCCCCCGCCCCGCCCCCGCCGGCCGTGCGACACCGTTGGCGCGTCCAGGGCGAGCGTGACGTCGGCCTTCATGACCCGTGATGGCCGTCACGACCGACGGACTGCCCGGCATACGGATCCGCGACGAACCGGGCGAGCCGTTCGCGGACACGGACCTCGCCGAACTCGCCCCGGACAGGGGCGAGCCGGCGTGGTCGCCGAGCCGGCCGGCGCCGGCATCGGTCACGCCGTGCCCACCGGACCCGGGGACCGGCTGATCGGAGTCGGTGGAGGCGCCAGGGCAGAGCTCATGGGCCGGCTCCGGAACCGGCTCCTGGAGTCGGGCATGATGCCCAGGTGAGCACCATCGTGAAGTTCTTCGCCGCTCCTGACGACGCGTCAGCGAGCCTGGCTCTCCGGTCCGGGCCGGGACGGGCGTTCGAGTCGCTCTCCTTCGGCAACTTCGATCCCGAAGAGGCCGTGGTCGAGTGGGAGTGCCTTCTGGCCGGCGGCTTCGAGGAGCTCGTCGAGGCCGGTGAGCCTCGGATCGTCGCCGGGCAGGACGGCGACGGGGGCGTCGTCTTCGCACTATCGCCTCGGCTGTCCACTGCGCTCGCGGACTCCACGCCCACCGGGTTGAGCGACGCGGCCGCCTCGTGGGTTCGGCTGCGCGCGGAGGACGGCGAGGTCATCGGCGCGGAAATAGCGGACGCGATCGTAGGGGGTCTGGCTGCTCTCGTCAGCGGTGCCCGGCGCCAGAACCAGGGCGTCTACTGCTGGGTCGCGTAGGAGCTCGTGTTCGGCGGACCGCCTGGCTGTCGGCCTTCTCCCGGACGGCGCCCTGGAGCGGAAAAAGGGGTGTGCGGACCGGGCGGGGGCGACGGCACGATCTCCCCCAGGGAGTGCGGGCCTTCGGTCTGCGGCGATGCCGGTGTCCCGGCCTGGCCGAGGCCCGGCCGCAGCACCGGCTCACCGCCACCTCCACAGCCACCGCCACCGCCACCGGGATGAACTCCCGCCGACTCAGCGCCTGGTGGGTCAAGGCGCCAAGGACCCGCACGCGTACGTCACACCTGGCGGCCCTCCGGCCCGCCGAGCGGGGCCGCATACCGCGCGAATCAGCCGTCGCTGTCGCCCGGACCGACTGTCTACCAGCCGAGCACGGCCACTTCGTCGTCACGCAGTGCCCACATGGGTGCGGCTCGGGCGGGCCCGCCGGTCACCCGCAGTGGGTGCGAGCGGTACCCGTCATCCGCGTCCTCGACGGCGAATCCGGTGGAGGCGAGGGTCGCGGCCGTCGAGCGCGTCATCGCGGCCCCGATCTCGCCGGAGTGACGCAGGAGGGGATCGTCCGGCAAGCGAAGGCGGAAGGCGCGGCCCGTGCACTCCCGCAGACGGGGGCTGGCCAACCAGCCCACGTACACGCCGCCGGCAGCGTCGGCCCCGTCATCGACCTCCGCCTCCGCGCCGTTGGCCAGAACGCGGGCCAGGCCGGGCGTGAGGACGGGAAGACCAGCGGCGGACAGCTCATTGCGCACCCTCGATGCGAGCGCCTCCTGGCGCTCGGACTCCTCCGCACCCACCCTCTCGCACATCCGATCAACTTGCCCGTCTCGACCCCGGGGCCGGACGAAGACGGCCGCCACCGGAGCGGAGCGGGGGTGACCGAGCGCTTCACTCGGCGAGTGAGCCCGTGGGCCGGTGCCCGGAGATCCGGTGTCGACGGTTTGGTGAGCCGGGACAAGGGGCCACGGCGAATTACCGGCCCGAACGCCGACACGGCGGACGAGACCGAGGAGCGCCGATCACGCTGTCAGTGGCGGACTTTAGGGTCAGTCCTATGACGACAGACCTGGTCCAGGCCTCGTGGGCCCGCATCGACGCGTGGCTGCGCGAGCACGCGCCCCGCACGTTCGCCACGCTGCAGCCGCCCGCAGGGGACGACGAGATCGCGGCGGCGCAGGAGGAACTCGGCGTCACCTTTCCTCCGGACCTGGTCGCCTCGCTCCTCCGGCACAACGGGGCGCTGGAGGGGCCCGAGGCTTTCCGGTTCAGCTCGGGCGACCGGCTGCTCGGGGTGAGCGGAATCCTCGGGGACACCGGGTTCATGCGCGGCATCGACCAGGGCCCCGACGGGGAGGACGAGGGCTATTGGCTTCACGACTACGTGAAGTTCGGTTCTTACGACGTGACGTCGGACGGTCTTCTGGTGGACTGCCGCACCGGGCGGGAATCCTCCGGCGCGGTCGGGCGGTTCTTCGACGAGACCGGCACCGGTTTCGGGGAGGCCGACTCGCTGGGCGCGTACCTGGCCGAAGAGGCCGCCCTGCTGGAGCGAGGCCGGGATGCCGGTGTCGTCACGTTCAACGGCCGACTGTTCCGGGAAACGCCTCTGCCCGCCAGGCCGAAGTACAGTGCCGACGAGCCCCTTCCCGCACCGGACGAGCAGCTTCCGGAGCTGGACCTGTCCTACAGCCCCACCGACCTCCTCCACGTGAGCTACCTGGACGGACACGAGGAACTCGGTGCGCTGATCGCGATCCTGCCGTACGAGCGGGTGGTCGAGGCCGCCCAGAAGCAACTGCGCAGACTGGCGGTCGAAACCGGCCTGAACGACTGCCCGGAGGTCGAAGCGGCCCTGACCGCGTGGGAGCGCGGTGCGGCCCCGCCCCGGCCGGAACAGACCGGTCCGCTCGCCCTGCGCCTCCGCGCGGTGCTCGCGCAGGCCGACACCGGCCGAAACCGCCCGCTCAGGTGGGCCGCGGAGAAGATGGCGCTCGGTCTCTGGGGGTCCCCCTACAGGGCCGTGCACGAGAGCGCGGAGCTCCGGAGCCACTTCACTGTCGACTGGCGGGCGGATCTCCACGCGGACCTGGGCGGTCCGCCGCTGCCGCCGATACCTGACGACCGGTTCTGGGGAGCTCTGCGCAACCCCGCCATCGACTCCGCTTGGTACGCGGCTCAGTACGCGCAGGACCAGGCCTGAGCGGCGGGTCACTCCCGCGTGAGCGCTCCGTCCGGCAGGCCCAGCGGCAGAACGAGCGGCCCTGCTGCCGGCGGACGAAGCCCCTCCTCGCCGACAGCGGGGCGGGGCCGCACGGCCGCGCCCCCCGCCCGTGTCAGGAGGTGCGCGGCAGCTCCCAGGTCTGCAGCGCGAAGGGGCGGCCCTTCTCCTGGCCCTCGATGAGGGGGACGTCGAGCAGGGTGAAGCCCGCCTTCGTGGCCACGGCGACGCTGGGGGCGTTCTCGGCCTCCAGCTCTAGGACCGCCCGCTCCGCCCCGAGCTCCTCGAAGGCGTACGCGGCCATGACCCGCACCGCGCGGACGGCCAGGCCCTGGCCCCGGTGGGCGGGGCCGACGGCGTAGCCGAGCTCCACGCCGTCCGGGAGGCGCCGCAGCATCACCTCGCCGAGCGGTGCGCCGCCGTCGAGGGTGATCGCGAGCAGGATGGTGGTCCCCTCCGCCCGCAGCGTCCGGTCCCGCTCCAGCCGGGTGGCGGCGGCCTGCCGGTCGAAGGGGGAGGCGAGGGGCGTCCAGTACGCGACGTCCGGGTCGTCGAAGAGCGCGGGCATCGCGGACAGGTCCGACTCCGTCCAGTCGCGCAGGACGAGCCCTTCTCCCGTCAGCTCGATCCGAGCGGGGAACGGGGAGGTGGCGCTGCTCATGCTGGGGTTCCTTCCTGGCCTCTGGAACGAGGCAGCATAGCGGGGTGATCGTCGGTCGTTCCGATCATCGGAGCGCCGGGGCCGCGTCCGGCACGGCCGTCCCGTCAGGCGCCGCCGGCGCCCACGTACCGGGGAAGCCTCCCCGCCGGCTCGCGCAGCCACGGTCCCCGGACCGCCGCCAGCCGGTCCAGGGTGGCCTCGAACACCCCCGGGTCCACGTCGAAGAGGTGGTCGGGGCGCGGGGCGGGCGGGTCGTCGCGCAGAACCCCGTCGGGCAGCCCGCCCGACGCGGGGAGGGGGAGGTCCCGCTCCGGCGACGCGAGCCACAGCCAGACGCCGAACGGCAGCGGCACCCGGTACGCCGCCCCGTCGGCCTCGCCCCCGGCCTTCCGGCCCCCCGGCTGCCAGGTCTCCCCCGTCTGCGGATGGACCGGTACGAGGAGGACGTCGGCCGCCCCGTCCGGTACGGGCAGCCCCGGCCCCGCCAGGACGGCCCGCCGAAGTGCCGGGCCCGTGCCCAGAACAGTGTCCAGGGCGCGTCGGAACATCACCGCGACCAGGCCCTCCGGGAGGCTCACCGGGCGCCCTTCCGAAGCCGCCAGCAGGTGGGCGAGGGCCTGGGCACCGGCTGCGTACCACTGCGGCGTCCAGGACCACCACTCGGACGTCGTGCTCCACCGCCCCCAGGTGGCGAGCCGGTGGAGCGGGGGCGTCGCCGCCCCCTCGCGCACCAGCGTCGCCCAGGGCAGGAGGACGACGTCGGCGACCTGCCGACGGCGCACGGCGCCCGGTTCGAACCGGACCGCCTGCCAGAGCGAGCAGTCGTCGATCCGCCGCGCCACGGGAAGGCCGCACGCCGCGCAGTTCATGTCGGGGCCGTCGGACCCGTCCAGGCCGCAGCAGGACCCGCACCCCCGCTCGGGGACCAGCACGGTGCCCCGGACGTCCCCCGGAGCGACGACGACGGACCCTGTCTCGGCCCCGGCCCCCGCCCCGCCCTCGGCACCGGCCGCCGCGCGGCCCCACGGCTCCGGATCCACCGCGAACGTCCCCGGCTCCATGAGCACGGGAAGCCGCACCCCGTTCCCGTACGCCCGACGGGCGTGCACCGGCAGAACCACCCGGGCGAGCGGCGCGGTCAGCCCGGCGCCGCATCCCGCACACACGAAGACGAACGACTGCCCTCCGCTGGGAAACGGCCGTCATCGTCCCAGGCCGGCGGGCGGGGGGCCACCGTGTTTCCCCCGGGCCCGCCGGGCCCGGATCGAGGACCTGTCGCACGGGCTGGGGGCCGTGCCGCGATCGGTCCCGCCCTCCCCCGATCCCCCCATCCCCCGATCCCCCGCGCTCGCGCCCGACGTCCTCCCGGCCGTCGCGCCGATCCCGTCCCCTCACGCGCCGCCCGCACCCGTACGGGTGCGGGTCAACCGGTCGTGCCGAGCAGGTCGTTGAGGTGCGTGTAGTCCAGGTCCTGCTGGAGGGACCGGAGGGAGTCGTAGGTGCCCGCGCCGTAGAGTTCGCGGGCCGCGCGCCGGGCCACGGCGTAGGCGGCCTCGGCGATGCCCGAGCCGAGGCTGACGCGGGCGACGCCGAGGGCGCCCAGCTCCTTCACGGACGGGGCGCCGGGGCCCGCCAGGACGTTGAGGGGGACCGTCAGGGCCCCGGTCAGGGCGGCGATGAGGTCGGGGTCGGTGACCCCGGGGACGAAGATGCCGTCCGCCCCGGCGTCGACGTAGGAGCGGGCCCTCTCCAGCGTGTCCCGCAGCCGGGTGGCGGGGTCGCCCAGTCCGAGCAGGTACGTGTCGACGCGGGCGTTGACGAAGAGGTCGGCGCCCGCCCGGTCGGCGGCGGCGCGGACGGCCTCCAGCCGGGCGGCCAGGGTGCCCGGCGGACGGGTGCCGTCCTCGATGTTGACGCCCGCGGCACCGGCCTCCAGGACCCGGGTGACGGTGTCCGCGACCTCGGCGGGGGTCTCACCGTGGCCCCCCTCGATGTCGGCGGTCACCGGGACGGTGACCGCCGCCGCGATGCGGGCGACGGCGTCCAGCGCCAGGTCCCGGGAGATCCGGTCGCCGTCCGGGGCTCCGAGCGACCAGGCGACGCCCGCGCTGGTCGTGGCGATCGCGGGGGCGCCCGCGGCCTCCATGATCCGGGCGCCGGCGACGTCCCAGGCGTTGGCGAGCGCGAGCGGACGCGCGGGGGTGTGGAGGGAGCGGAAAAGCGCGGCGGGGCGGGTGCTGGTCATGCCCCCAGCCAATCAGCGGGCGGCGGGCGCGTCCGGCAGGAATCCGACATCGACGTCGGCACGTCACGGCGGCCCCGATTCCCGTTGGGCAGGAGCACGGCAGCCGGGGCACGATGCCCGCGATGATCACCACCGCCGGTCCTCCGCTCGCCGCTCTCGAACCCCTGCCCCACTCCGCTCGGCTCAGGTTCACCGCCGTCACCACCCACCGGCTCGCCGCCCGGGGCGGCCTCCGCCCCCTGCTCGACGAGCCGGACGCGCTCGACCCGTACGAGCGGCGCCTCGGCGCGCCGGCGGCCCTCGCCGCCGGCGACACGGCCCACCTGCCGGCACGAAGCGCCGGTGGCGCCGGTGGGAGGACGAATTCACCTGCGCCTGCTGCGGCGGGGGCTGGGCCCGCGACAAGCTCCAGGAGGCCATGCGTCTGCTGCCGCCGAGGGCCGCCCCCGAACTGCGGGCGCGGGTCGGGCGCCTGGACGGCGCACTCCTCCGGCGGACGCACCACGAGCCCGCGCCGGACCCGGAGTCGGCGTGGTGGCACCGCAGGTGCTGACGGTGGGCGCGCGTTAGCGGGGCGTCAGCGAGACGGCAGGGGCGGCGTCGAAGCTGGAGGGGACCACACCAGGAGGCATCATGCGACGACGTACGTTTCTCAAGGGGACCCTGATGGGCTCGGCCGCGGCGGCCGTGCCCCTGTCGGGGCTGGCGCAGGGGACGGCCGCGGCGGCCGGGACCGTGAACGTCGGCAGCATCGCCGCGTTGCAGGGGGCGATCGACGCGGCCGGGCCCGGGGACCGGATCGTGCTCGCCGACGGCTCCTACACCGTCCCGTCGGCCGGCATCCGGATCACCGGCAAGCACGGGACCACGGACGCGCCGATCACCATCGTGTCCGCCAGCCGTGGCGGTGCCGTGCTCAACGGGCCCGTGGGTTTCGTGCTGTCGGGGTCGAGCAACATCACCCTCAGCGGCTTCGCCTTCCGGCAGACGACCACCCTGGCCGTCCCGGCGGACTGTTCCCGCATCCGGCTGACGCGCAACGACTTCAAACTCGCCGACAGCACGGGCCTCGACTGGGTGACGGTCCGGGGCGACGACGTGAAGGTCGACCGGAACTACTTCCACCACCGGACGACACAGGGCATCTTCCTCGTCGTCGACGGGCCGGGCACCACCGCCATGGCCCAGCGGACCCACGTCTTCCGCAACTACTTCGCCGACCACGCCTACACCGGCGCCAACGGCGGCGAGGCGATCCGCCTCGGCGTCAGCCACCGCGCCCTGTCCGTCGCCGACGCCCTCGTGGAGTACAACCTCTTCGAGCGCTGCGACGGCGACCCCGAGGCGATCTCGGTCAAGTCGTCCGGCAACACCATCCGTTACAACACGCTCCGCGACAACAAGGGCGGCATCGTCCTGCGGCACGGCAACGTCACCACCGTGGCCGGCAACCACATCCTCGGGGGCGAGAACGGCGTGCGCCTGTACGGGAACGACCACCTCGTGGTGAACAACCACATCTCCGGTACGACCTCCCGGGGCATCGTCATCGGCAGCGGCACCACCCGCGACCACCACGAGGGCGAGACCACCGAGGAGCGGCGCGGCAACGACGCCTGCGACCGGGCCGTCATCGCGCACAACACGCTCGTCGGCAACTCCGCGACGCTCTCCGGGGAGAGCCGGACCTACGAGCCGCGCGACGTCGTCGTCGCGGACAACATCCTCGTCGCCTCCAGCGGCAGCCTCGTCAACCTCGGCACGACCAGCGGCTTCACGTGGCAGGGCAACATCCTGTGGGGCGCCGCGGCGAACGGCACCATCCCGGCCGGCGGCTTCCGCCGCGTCGACCCCCTGCTCCGCAAGGACGCCGACGGCGTCAGCCGGCTCACCGCCGGCAGCCCGGCCGTCGACGCCGCCACCCTCACCTCGCTGTCCGTCCCCGAGGACGCCGACGGCCACGCGCGCGGCACCGCCCGCGACGTCGGCGCCGACGAGTACACGACCCTGGCACCGGTCCGCCGCCCGCTGACGACGGCCGACGTCGGCCCGAACGCGGCCTGAGCCCGGTGGCGCGGCGCCGCCGCGCCACCGTCCCCCCGGTCCCGCCGGTCTGCCGGTGGGACCGGCGGGCGACGTCCGGGAGGCGCCGTCTACGCTGAGCGCGTGCGACGCAGTGACCTCACCCGGGACGACGGTGCGTGGACGGGCCTCGCCCTGGAGCCGGGGGACCGCCGCCGGCCGGGTCTGTGCGTCTTCGGCGCGGGGCGGCGGCTGCTGCTCGCCCAGCTCTCGCGGCCGGTGCTGCTCGCCGTCGTCGACGAGCACCTGGACGGCGTGGGCTTCCGGCGGACCGACGCGTACCGGTCCTTCGTCCCGCCCCCGCGCGCCGACGCCGCCCGTGCCCTGGCCGGAAGCCCGGAGCGGTGGGCGCACCGCTTCGCGCGGTACCTCGGGGACGCTCCGGACGGTCCCCTGCACGACGGCCGGTGGCTGCTGACGCCCGGCCACCGGCTCCTGCGGTGGCGGGACCCGGCCGTCCCGCACGCCGCGTACTGGGAATCGATGCTCGTCGAGGGCCATCCGGACGGCTACCTCGACTGGTTCGACCACGCCGGTTCCTGGGAGGTCCTCCCGCTGCGCCCGATGCCGGGCCCCGAGGACGGCCGGGTGAAGGCGTACCGCAAGCAGGTGCGGGAGGGCACGCTCCCGCCGGTCCTGCTCTGGTGGGTCAGCGGGCTGGACTGCCACCTCGTCCTGGACGGCCACGCGCGGCTCGCCGCGGCGATCGCCGAGTCCGCCGAGCCCCCGCTGCTGGAGCTGCGCCGCGCCCTGCCGGGCGACGACCTGGCGGCCCGCACGAAGGACGCCGTGGACCTCTACGAGGACGAACTGGACCGCTTCGCCCGGCTCCGCGCCCTCCACGGCCCCACCGTCCCCGACGGCACCGCCCTCGCCGGTCCCGAGCTGGCCCGCCGTCTCGAAGAGCTGCGCACCATGGAACGGCCGACCTGGGCCTGGCCGCTGCCCGGCGGGGAAGCCCGCTGGCACGACCTCGCCCGGGAGGCCGGGTTCCCACGGGACTGACGCGGCCGTGCCCGCCCGCCCCCTCCCGGCGGCAGGCGGTCAGGAGGACGGCACCGCGCGGAAGCCCGTACAGCCGAAGCGCTTCCACCCGGCCCTGTCGTCGTCCTCCGCGTCGTAGACGACCACCGTCCAGTCGCCGGCCTTCGAGGTCACGGGCGGGGCGCCGGGGAAGTCCCGGGGGTACGTGAGGGATTTCCGGGTCTCTCCCAGTCGCACCGGCCGGGAGGTGTAGCCGAAGCCCTTGGCTCCGGGCGGCTTCACGCCGGTTACCAGGCGGTAGCTCCGGTCTCCCTCGAAGGCGAAGCTCACGTCGACCGAGGGCTCGCCCGAGGTGTACGTGACCGAGGTCGAGGACGTGCTGCCGGCGGGGCCCGCCTCCGGGGGACGGTCGCACGCGCCGGCACCGAGCCGTGCCTGCTCGGGGTCCTCGGAGAGGGACCAGCGGACGTCCGAGGCGGACGCGGCCTCGACGGGGCGGGGTGCGGGGGCCGGTTTCTTCGTGCCCCGCGGGGCGGGGCCCTGCTCGCTCGGTGCGCCCTGCGCCCCGCTCGTACCGCCGCCGGGCTCCCCTCTCCCCCAGCCCTGCTGCCACGCCGCCGCGCCCGTGGCGCCGGTCAGCACCAGGACCAGCGCCACCGTGCCCCAGCCGGAGCACCGGGCGGGGGCCGAAACGGGGGCCGGGGCGGCGGTCTTCGCCGTGGGCGGGGCGGGGTCGATGCTGGTGGGCGGCAGGGCCGCGTCGCCGGGCGCGGCGCAGCGCGCGATCACCTCGGCGGTACCGGGGCGGTCCTGGGGGTCCTTCGCCACGCAGGCGCGGATCAGCGCCCGCAGGTCGTCGTGGCCGTCCGCCGCTTCCGGGAGGTCGATGTCCTCGTGCACCGCGCGGTACGAGACCGCTTCGGCGGGGCCGTCGCCGAAGGGGGGCCGGCCCGTCGTCGCGTAGGCCATGGTCGCGCCCAGCGCGAAGACGTCGGCGGCCGGGGACGTCTCGTTGCGCAGCAGCACCTCGGGCGCGGTGAAGCCCGGCGTTCCCGGCACGGCGCCGGTGCGGGTCAGGGCCGTGTCGTCCGGGCCGCGCGCGATCCCGAAGTCGATCAGGCGAGGGCCTTGGGGGGCCAGGATGACGTTCTGCGGTTTCAGGTCCCGGTGGGTGACCCCGTAGGCGTGCACGCTCGCCAGCGCCAGCGCCAGCTCCGCGAACAGCCTCCGGCACGCTTCCGCGTCCAAAGGGCCTTGTGAGCCTATCGTCTGACGGAGCGTCGGGCCGGGGACGTACTCGGTCGCGAGCCAGTACGGCGCCTCGTCCAGCGACGCGTCGACCAGCCGGGCCGTGTGCGGGCTGCGGACGGCGCGCACCGTCGCGACCTCCCGGCGGAAGCGGGCCAGTACCTCCGGGTGTCCGGTGATCTCCTCCCGGATCACCTTCAGCGCGACCGGTCCGCCGTCCGGTGTGCGCGCCAGGTACACCTGGCCCATGCCGCCCGCTCCGAGCCGGCCGAGCAGGGTGTGGTCGCCTATGCGCGCGGGGTCCTGGCCTGGTCTCAGTGGGTCCACGCCGCCGACTGTAGTGCGGTCGCCGCCGCGCGCACGGCCCGATGGTGGATCTTGTCGGTCCGCGCCCGCCGCGCGACCGGGACGGCGGCGACGGGACGGCCGGGCGGCGGGTGCGGCCCGGGCTCGTTCCGGCGGGTGCCGGGGTAGGTTGCGCGTCATGACTGAACTCGGACCCGACTCCTGGCCCCCCGCACCGATACGCACCGGACGGCTCGTGCTGCGCGAGTCCGCGGCCCCGGACCGGGCGGCGTTCGTCGAGCTGTTCGCCTCGCCGGAGGTGGGGACGTACGTGGGCGGCGCCCGGCCGCGCGACGAGCTCGACCGGGCGATGCCCGAGGTGCCCGGCCGGCGCCCCGGCCTCTTCGTGGTCGAACGCGAAGGGGCGATGATCGGCATGGTCACGCTCGACCGGCGCGGCGCGGACCGTCCCGGTCACGTCCGCCCGGAGGGCGGGGAGGCCGAGCTCGGCTACATGTTCCTGCCGGACGCCTGGGGACACGGGTACGCCGCCGAGGCGTGCGCGGCGGTCCTCGACTGGTTCGCCGCCACGCTGCCCGGTGAGCCCGTGGTGCTCTCCACCCGGACCGCCAACGGCCGCGCCGTGCGCCTCGCGGCGAAGCTGGGCTTCGCGGAGGTGGAGCGCTTCGAGGAGTACGGCGCGGAGCAGTGGTTCGGCGTGCGGGTCGCGGGGCCGCCGGCCGGCTGAGCGGCGGGTCCCCGGGCTCGCGGGAGCGGAGCCGGCCCGTGGGGCGGTGGGGGAGGTTGCCGTCGGGCGGCGGGAAGGCGTCGGGGGCGCGACCGGAAGGGGACGTCCGGGCGCGTTCCGGGAAATGCCGTGAAGATCGCGTCAGCCGTACAACCCTGTGGGCGGGCCGTGAGTCTCCGTGGGTGATCACGCCGTGATCGGACCCTCGAGGAGACCATCATCAGCGCCATACGCAAGACCCTCACCGCCACCGCCGTCGTCGGCGCCGTCCTGGCGGGTTCGGCCGCCTGCGGGACGGTCGAGCAGCTGTCCGCCGGGAAGAAGCTGGACCAGGCCTTCGAGAAGCTCGGGAAGGAGACGTCGCTCTCCTTCGAGCTGGACCTGGACGTCGACGCCCGGACGCTCAAGGAGCTGGACGCCGGGTCGGACCCGGAGCCCGGCGAGGAGATCCCGGACGAGGCCGCCGAACTGATCAGCGGCGCGAAGATCAGCGTCACGGTGGAGTCGAAGAAGCCGCTCGGCGAGGCCGGGGAGGACGACTTCGTCGGCATGGCGATGAAGTTCAGCACCCCGGACGGCGACCTGCTCGAGTACCGGGTCATCGGCGACTACGCCTACGTCCGGGCCGACGCCGAGTCGCTCGGCAAGGCGATGGGCACCCCCATGCCGCCCGCCGACGAGCTTCCCGAGGAGGCCGGCGCCTTCAAGAAGGTGCTGGAGGGCGAGTGGGTCAAGTTCGACTACAAGGCGCTGGAGAAGGCCGGCCAGGAGGAGCTGGGCGAGGAGGCCGGGGCGTCGGCCGAGCCGTCGCTGGACCCCAAGACGCAGAAGAAGCTGCTGGAGGCGCTGCGCGAGGTCGTCGCCCGTGACGTCGAGTTCACGACCGCCGGCGGCGAGGACGGCACCGAGCACATCTCGGCGACCGCGCCGTTCCGCACCCTGATCACGGACCTCTTCGGGGAGATCCGCCCGCTGTCCAAGGAGCTTCCGCCCGGCGTGGAGCTGCCGACGGCCGCCGACCTGAAGGACGCCCCCGACAGCAAGGTCACGGCCGACTTCACGCTCAAGAACGGCGAGCTGACCGAGGTGTACGTCGACCTCGCCAAGCTGACCGAGAACGCCGAGGTGAAGAAGTTCGGCCTCGGCCTCAAGCTGAGCGGCGGCACCAAGCCGACCGCTCCGGCCGGCGCCACCGAGCTGAAGCCGGAGGACCTGATGGGCGCCTTCGCCGGCGCCGTGGCGCCGGGCGACGAGGAGTTCACCGAGGGCGAGTTCCCGGAGGACGGCGAGTTCCCCGTCGAGGGCACCGAGTAGGGCCCGGCGGAGGGGCGCTCGGGCCCCGGCGGAGCCGCCGCGCGGAAGCGGCGGCTCCGCTCCCGCGAAAGAACCCGCGGAAGAAAATGGGGGTGCGGGCGCCGGGACGCCTCGCTACCGTCTCCCGCATGAAGCATGCCGCTGAGACGACGACGCCGGAGAGTGTCCCGGCGCGCTGACCGTTGTCTCAGTCCGAAGCCCCGGGGCGAGTGCCCCGGGGCTTCGTGCCGTGGTCGCCCGCCCTTCGACCGCGAGGAGACCGCCGTGCACGACCACCGCAAGCTCGGCCGCGAGCTCGGCCTGTTCGACACCGACCCGCTGATCGGAGCGGGCCTGCCGTACTGGCTGCCCGCCGGCGCGGCCGTACGGCACGCCCTGGAGGAGTACGTCCGGGACGCCGAGCGGCGGGCGGGGTACCAGCACGTGTACTCGCCCGTGCTGGGCAAACGGGAGCTGTACGAGATCTCGGGCCACTGGTCGCACTACAGCGACGACATGTTCCCGCCGATGGACCTCGGCGGGGAGCAGGTGGTGCTGCGGCCGAGCCTGTGCCCGCACCACGCGCTGATCTTCCGTTCCCGCTCCCGCAGCCACCGCGAACTGCCCCTGCGGATGGCCGAGCTCGGGGGCATGTACCGCTCCGAGCCGTCGGGGGTGCTGGGCGGGCTGACCCGCGTGCGGGCCATCCAGCTGAACGACGCCCACGTCTTCTGCACCCTGGAGCAGGTCGCCGAGGAGGCGCGGGCGGCGCTGGGCATGATCCGGAGGGCGTACGAGGCGCTGGGCGTCGTGCCGAGCCGGTACCGGCTCTCGCTGCCCGGGCCCGGCGGCAAGTACGTGGACGCGCCCGGCATGTGGCGGCGGGCCACCGCCCTGCTGACCGAAGCGCTCGACGCCTCCGGACTGCCGTACGAGGCGGCCGAGGGGGAGGCGGCGTTCTACGGTCCGAAGATCGACGTCCAGGTCACCGACGGCGCCGGCCGGGAGTCCACCCTCTCCACCGTCCAGGTCGACTTCCACCAGCCCGAGCGGTTCGACCTGCGCTACGTCGGCGCGGACGGGGCCCGGCACCGTCCGGTCATGGTCCACCGCAGCATCGTCGGCAGTGTCGAGCGGGCCGTCGCCCACCTCGTCGAGCGGCACGGCGGCGCCTTCCCCGCCTGGCTGGCCCCCGTCCAGCTGGCGGTCCTCCCGGTCTCCGAAGCCGAACTGCCGCACGCCGCCGCCCTCGCGGGCCGCTGCACCGCGCTGGGCCTGCGCGCCGAGGTCGCCGCTCCCGACCGCGGCACCCTCGGCGCCCGCGTCCGCGCCGCCCGCCTCGTCCCCTACCAGGCCGTCATCGGCGCCAGGGAGGCCGCCGCCGACCGGGTCTCCGTGCGCCTGCGGGACGGACGGCGGCTCGACGCCCTCCCCGCGGAGGCGCTGCTCACCGGCATCGGCGCGCTCGTGGCGAGCCACAGCACCGAGCTGTGGGACGGGCCCGGCCGGCAGCCGGCCGGGTAGCGGCGGTCGCGCGGGGCAGCCGGCCGCGAGGCGTGGGGGCTTCGCCCCGGACGGCCTCCTGACGCGCCTCGGGCCGGGGCGGTGGGGGCGGTTCCGGGGCCGGGCCGATTGTCAGTGGCGGGTGAGACGGTAGGGGTATCAAGTCGGCAGAGACAGGGAGTTGGCCGTGTCCGGAAACCAGAACTACATCAATCACGTCGCGCTCGTGCTGGACGCCAGTTCGTCCATGTCGCACCTGCGGGACAAGGTCGTCGAGGTGGCCGATCAGCAGATCGCGTACCTCGCGCGCCGGTCGCGGGAGCTGGACCAGGAGACCCGGGTCACGGTGTACGTGTTCGCGAACGACGTGAAGTGCGTCATCTACGACAAGGACGTGCTGCGGATGCCGTCCCTGAAGGAGATGTACAAGGTCAGGGGGATGACGGCGCTGCTGGCGGCCGCGCTGAAGTCGCAGCGGGAGCTGGCGCAGACCGCGCAGCTGTACGGCGACCACAGCTTCCTGACGTTCGTGCTGACGGACGGCCAGGAGAACGCCAGTCACCGCTGCCCGGACGCGCCCAGCAAGAGCCCCGCCACGCTCGTGGCGGCCGTGTCCAAGATGATCGAGCAGCAGGGCGACAACTGGACGCTGGCCGTCCTCGTGCCGGACCAGGCGGGCAAGCGCCAGGCCATGAACTGCGGCTTCCCGAAGGACAACGTCGCCATCTGGGACGCGACGAGCACCCAGGGCCTGGAGGAGGCCGGGCAGGTCATCCAGCAGGCCACGGAGAAGTTCATGG
This sequence comes from Streptomyces sp. NPDC014656, assembly GCF_043084305.1. NCBI lineage: Bacteria > Bacillati > Actinomycetota > Actinomycetes > Kitasatosporales > Streptomycetaceae > Streptomyces > Streptomyces sp. NPDC014656. Next base: position 252,127 of record NZ_JBIBZN010000005.1, on the reverse strand, counting down.
TGGGCCGCACCAAGGGCATCCGGGGGTCGCGCTCGGTGTTCTCCATGGGCGCGGAGGCGGTCAACAAGGAGACCATCGAGGCGGCCGGCCTCACCCCGGTCGACGCGTCCGCGTACCGGCTGATCCCGGTGGCGCGCGACGCGGCGATCCGGGAGTGGGTCACCGAGTCCGGGCACACGTACAAGACGGGGTGCGCCTACTACCAGCTGAGCAAGTCCGAGAAGATCCAGGCCCGGAAGCGGATCGCGGTGCTGGAGCGGAAGACGGACCGCGTCTACACCGGGCCCGAGGCCCGGGCGCTGCTCGGCCTCCCGGACGAGGAGGTGCGCGTCAAGCCCGACCACAACGCCGACTTCACGATCTTCGTGCAGAGCACCAGCGTCAACCGCAAGCTGGTGCCCCAGACCCGTCTGCTGCTGATGCACTGACACCCGGCCCCGCCCCGGTCAGCGCCCCGCCCGGGAGGTCGCCGGGCGCGGCGCGCCGAGGGCGTACTCCGGCAGGGCGATGTCGCCGGCCTTGGCGAACTGCGCGGCCATGACGGCGCGCATCGGCCAGCGCGTCATCGAGCGCATGGAGAGGTCCCGCATCCGGATGCCGAGGCGGCTCGTGGGGGCGAAGCCCGCGGCGCCGCCGGGCGGGAGCTCCTGGGCCTGGGTGACGTACGGGCGCATCACCGTGTCGTAGCGGCGGAAGGCGGTGTCGTGGGCGCCTTCCGCCGCGGCCAGTTCACCGGCGAGGACGTACGCGCCGACCAGGGCGAGGCTGGTGCCGAGGCCGGTCAGCGGGGTGGCGCAGTAGCCGGCGTCGCCGAGCAGCGCCACGCGGCCGCGCGACCAGCTGTCGAGGCGCACCTGCGCCATGCCGTCGAGGAAGAAGTCGGGCGCGGTGCGCATCGCCCGCAGCAGGCGGGGGGTCTCCCAGCCGACGTCGGCGAAGCGCCGGGCGACGATCTCCTTCTGGGCCCCGGTGTCGCGGCGGTCGTGGGCGAGCGGCGGGGAGCGGAAGCTGAAGCCGGCCTTGATCTCGCCGGGCAGGCGGCCGGGGCGGGCGGAGGCGACGAGGCCGCCGGGCGCGTTGTGCATCAGGTACCAGCCGTCGAGGTCCAGGTCGTCCTGGGCGGTGAACCAGGCCGTGTAGAGGCCGAGGGGGTGGGCGAAGTCCCGTTCCGGCCCGAAGGCGAGCGCGCGGACGGCGGAGTGCGTGCCGTCGGCCCCGACGACGAGGGCGAAGCGGCGCGGGGCCGCCTTCTCGAAGGTGACGGTGACGGCGTCCGGGTCCGTGTCCTGGTCGATGCCGGTGACGGTGTCGTCGAAGAGGTACTCGGTGTCCGGCAGGGTCGCCTCGTGGAGCAGGTGCGCGAGGTCGCCGCGGAGGATCTCGATCTCGGAGACGATCCCCTCGCCGCCGAAGCTGTCGGCGGGCACCCGGGCGGTGATCCTGCCCCTCCCGTCGACGAGTGCCAGGCCCCGCTGGTCGACGGTGACCGCCCTGGCCCGGTCCATCAGGCCCATGCGCTCGATGACGGTGCGGCCGGCGCCCCGCAGGTCCACCGTCTGTCCGCCGGGGCGGGGGGCCGGCGCCCGCTCCACGACCGTGACCGCGAAGCCCGCCTTGCGTAGCCAGTACGCCAGCGCCGTTCCCGCGATGCCGGCGCCGCTGATGAGGATCTCGTTCTTCGTCATGACTGCGAATGTACGCCGTACGCAAGGTAGTGCGCAAGCAGGAAGTGGCCGCAAATGCTGTACTGTTGAGGATTACCGCACTAGTGCGGTCGAGGGAGTGACGGGCCGACGCGCGGGATCTTCCACCGTCGGCCGCTAGGATGGGCCGCATCCAGGTGCACTAGTGCGGAGGAGTGTCGGTGGACGGTGGACGAGCGGTACCGCGCTACAGCCGGATCGTCGGCGAGCTGCGGCGGCGGATCGAGACCGGGGAACTGGCACCGGGCGACCGTGTGCCCTCGACCCGGGAGATCACCCGGCAGTGGGGCGTCGCCATGGCGACCGCCACCAAGGTGCTGACCGAGCTGCGCCGCGAGGGCGTGGTCCACGCCGTCCCGGGCGTCGGGACGGTCGTGACGGCGACGGCCACGGCGTCGGCCCCCTCCGCCCCCGCACCCGGCTCCGCGCCCGCGGCCACACCCGCGCCCGCCGCCCGCGCGGCACGTCCGGTCCGGTCCGCCGCCCCCGCCCGCCCGGCCCCGCCGTCCGAGGCGGCGGCCGGCGGCCAGACGGGGCTCACGCTCGCCCGGATCGTGGACGCAGCCGTCGCCGTCGCCGACGCGGAGGGACTGGCGGCGGTCTCCATGCGCCGGGTGGCGGCCGAGCTCGGCGTGGCAACCATGTCGCTGTACCGGCACGTGACCGACAAGGACGACCTGCTGGTACGGATGATGGACGCGGCCATCGGCGAGCGCCCCCTGCCCGCCGAACCGCCGCCGGGCTGGCGGGAGCCGATGGAGCTGGCGGCCCGGCAGCTGTGGGGCCTGTTCCGCAGCCACCCCTGGCTGGCCCCGGCCCTTTCGCTGACCCGGCCCCAGCTGATCACCTCGGCGCTGGTGTACAGCGAGTGGGTCCTGGAGGCCCTGCACTCCCGCGGGCTCGACGACCAGTCGGCCTTCACCGCGCACCTGACGCTGCTCAACTACATCCGCGGCCTCGCCCAGAACCTGGAGACGGAGCGGGAGGCGGAGGCGCAGAGCGGTCTCGACAGCGAGGAGTGGATGGGCACGCAGGAGTCCGCCTTCCGGGCCACCCTGGAGAGCGGCCGGTACCCCGGGCTCGCGCGCCTCGCCGGGTCCGGATACGACCTGGACCTCGACGACCTCTTCGAGTTCGGGCTCCAGCGCCTGCTCGACGGCCTCGCCGTCCTCCTCGACGAGGGCTCCCCGTCGGACGGCCGGACACCCGCATCCGGCGGCTGAGCCCTCGGGCCCGCCGCGCGTCAGTCGGGAGCGACCTGGAGGGCCACGGCGTAGTGCTCGCCGTCGGTCCCCGCGACGACGCTGTCGACGAACGGGGAGACGCCGTTCACGGCGCCGCACTCCTCGTCGTGGTTGGTCCACCAACTGGCGTCCGGGCCGAGGAGCGAGACCGCCCGGTCCGCCGCCCGGTCCGCGACCTCGGCGGGCAGGTGCCGGTGCGTCGGCCAGTACAGGTCGACGCTCGCGAGCCGGGCCAGGAAGGGGGCGGCGTCGTGCGGCTCCAGCGGTTCGAGCGCGGCGCAGAGTTCCGGGACCGGCGGGGGCGCGTATCCGGGGGCGAAGCGCCGCCACTCCTCGTCCGCCGCCATCTCGGCCAGCAGGAGGCCGATCCGGGCGGCCAGCTCCGGCAGGTCGGGCTCCGGCTCGGTGAACCGCCCGGCCGCCACGTACACGCGCACCGGCGTGGCCAGTTCGGCCATGCACGCGCGCAGGCCCGCCAGCAGTGTCCCGGTGGACGTCATGCCGCGCCGCCGCCGGACGCCGGGGTGCCGGGGGGCTCGTCGGCCCCCGGGGGCACGCCGAGGCGCCGCAGGACCCGCTCGCGCAGGAGCGTGTACTCCGCGTGGAGCCTGCGCCACTCGGCGAACGGCGGGCGGGGCACCACGGTGCCCGCGGTGACGGTCTCCCCGGGGCCGAACTGCTCGCGGGTGAGGTCGATCTCGACGCCCGCCCCCAGACGGTTCCACCAGTGGTAGTCCACCCGCACGCCGTCGACGTGGACCTCGCCGCGGAGCAGTTCGCCGCCCAGCAGGTCGTTGACCACCATGGCGGTCACCCCGCACTGGTCACGGGCGGGGTTGTCCCCGGTCCAGCGGGACCGGGACTCGGGGGTGCACGTCTCGGCGCTCCAGCTGTCGCGGACGGCCCGTTCGATGTCGGAGAGGAGCAGCGGCGTCATGCCGGTGATCCTGTCAGGTGCCACTGACAGCCCGCCCCGGCCGCCTCCCGGCCGGGGCCGCCGCTCCTCCCGCTCCGTGCGTCGTCAGCGGGACAGGAACTCCTGGCGCAGGGCGTCGAGGACGTGGGCCGCTTCCGGGTGACCGGAGTTGCGGCAGCGGGCCGCCGCCGTGGTCAGGCGGGCGATGGCCTCGTGGGTGCGGCCGAGGCCGTCGCCCTCGATCAGGGCGGCCACGCGGACGGCTTCGGCGCGCGGGAGTTCGCCCTGATCGCCGCCCTCCTCGTGGGCGGCGATCGCGGCCTCGGCCTGCGGCAGGGCTTCCTCGTGGCGGCCGGCCTCCGCCAGGACGCGGGCGCGGCGGTAGTGGATCTCGCCGCGTTCGTACCAGACGGCGAAGCCCTCGTCCCCGGGCGGGAGGGCGGCGAGGACCGCGTCGGCGCGGGAGAGGTGTTCCAGCGCCGTGCCGGTGCCCTCGGCCTCGCGGGTGCTCATGGTGAGGCGGGCGAACTCGCGCATCATCAGGAGGATCAGGGGCGGGTGGGGTGCCTCGGCGTGGGCGGCGACGGCGCGCTCGTACGCCGTGTCGGCCGCCTCCCAGCGGCCGGCCAGGGCGAGGGTGGTGGCGGCTTCGGCGGCCACCAGGGTGAGCACGGGGCCGCGGTCCTCCTCCGGCCAGCCGGCGACGGTGTCGGCCAGGCGGAGCAGTTCCTCGGCGGCCGGAAGGTACTCCTCCAGGTCGCGCAGGCCCCGTCCGAGGGTGAGGCGGGCCTGGGCGAGGGCGCGTCCGTCGACGCCTGTCGCGGCGTCGTCGGCGAGCACGGACTCCAGGACGGCGACCGCGTCGGCCTGCTGTCCGGAGCGGGCGAGCACGTCGGCGAGCTGGAGGCGCGCCTCGGTGGCGTCGCCGGGCTCGTCCTCCTGGTCGAAGCGGGCGGCGGCCTCGGAGAGGTGACGGACGGCGCCGGTGTGGTCCCCGAGGCGCGTGGAGGCGTGACCGAGCAGCAGGTACGTGGGCGCGAGCCGGAACGAGGCGTCGTCGTACGCGACGGCGTCGGCGATCGCGGCGTGCAGCAGCTCCACGGCCTCCTCCGGCCGGTCCTGGGCGAGCAGGACCTGGGCGAGGAGGGCCGTCGGGCGGGGCCGGCGCCACGGGCGGGCGGCGGCTTCGAGGTCCTGGAGGGCGGTGCGCAGCTCCCGCTCGGCGTCGGCCATGGCACCGCGGCGGGCCGTCACGTCCGCGCGGAACTGGCGTGCGTTGGCGCTCTGGTGCGGGTGGCCGAGGCGCAGGCCCTCCGCTGCGAGGACGTCGACGCGCTCCTCGAACCGCCGCGTGAGGGCCTGGACCTCGTGATCCGGGCCGTCCCCGCCGTCCCCCTCCTCGCCGTTCTCCCCGCCGTCCCCCTCCTCGCCGTCCTCCGTGCCGTCCTTCCGGGTGTTCGCCCGGTTCAGCGCGCCGAGGAGTTCCTGGTACGCGGCGAAGGCGTCGGAGTAGCGGACGGAGAGGTACGCGAGGGTGCGCTCGGCGCGCAGGTCGGTGCCGAACGCGGCCTCGGCCGCACCGAGCGGCTCCGCGTCGAAGGGGGTGTCGGCGAGCAGCTTCTCCGTCTCCCGCAGCACCTCGTCGAGCCCGGCCCGGGCCGTGGCGTGGTCGGGGACGGCGTGGTCGGGGACGGCGTGGTCCCCGTCGCGCGAGCCCGGAGCGGCCGTCCAGGCGAAGGCGCGGGCCCTGGCGGAGAGCGCGTGCCAGGGCATCCGGAGGCGCTCGAAGTACTCGACGGCGGTGGCGAGTTCGGCGGCTCCGGCCGTGTGCCGGTCGTCCGTCCAGTGCCGCTGGGCCCGCTGCTCGGCGAGTTCGGCGCGGAGGAGGTCCTCGGGCCCCAGGGCGTCGTCGTGCGGCTCGCCGGCACCGGCGAGCCGGTCCGCGATCCGCGTCCAGAGCCGGGCGTCGCCGGGGTGGCCGTCGCGGGACAGACGGCGGGCTTCGCGCACCAGCGCGGCGAAGTCCTCGGGGATCTCGATCCGGGTGGCGCCCACCGCCGCGGAGCTCGCGGCCGGAGCCGTGGCCGCGGCCGTCGTCCTGGTCCCGGCCGCGCCGCCCGGGGCGCCGGCGCGCAGGCCGAGGGGCAGCGGCTCGTCGAGGAGCGGGCGGGCGGCCAGCCGGGCCCGGCGGCGGTCGCCGACGGCGGTGGTGCCGTTGCGGGCGTCGAAGGCGGCGGCGAGGGGCCCGGCCTCGGCGCGGACGTGGGCGAGGAGCGCGGCGGCCGTCCAGTCGCGGCCGGGCGGGCCGGCGACGGCGGTGTCGTCGTGGCCGTCCTCGACGAGGCGGGCGAGGAACACCTCGGCGCCGGTGAGGAAGTCCAGGTGGTCGAGCGGGGCGCCCTCGGCCTCGAAGAGGGGCCGGTTCTCGGCGAGGATCTCCAGGCCGCGGCCCTCGTTGCGGGACAGGGCGCAGAACTCCAGGTGCAGGCCGACCTCGGCCTGCGTGCCGGTGTTGCCGCGGACCTTGCGGTAGCCGGTGAGGTGGTGGGAGCGGGCCTCGTCCGTGCGGCCGGCGCGCAGCAGCGGGAGCAGGGCGCGGGCCTGGCTCATCTGCGGTTCCTCGCTGCAGACCTGTCCGCCGTCGAGGACGGGGCGCCAGCTGTCGAGGGCCGCGGCGTCGTCGCCCTCGGCGACGTGGTGCCAGGCGTGGTGCCGGGTCTCGCACGCCTCGCAGTCGCTGAGGTCGGTGCGGGGCCGGGTGGCCCAGAGGTCGTACGCGTCGGCGACGCCGGTGCCGGTGTGGCGGGCCAGGTGGTAGCGCATGGCGGCGACAGGCTGGACGCCGTGGCCGGCGGCCTCGTACCGGTCGCGCATCTGGTCGAGCCAGCCGCCGATCGCCGTCAGGGGCATCTCGGGGACCTGGAGGAGGGAGGTCGTCACCCACTTGAAGCGCCAGAAGACCTGGTGGGCCTCGTAGGGGCTGAAGGACTCGGGGGTGGAGTCCCACAGCTTGAGGATGCGGGCGAAGGCGACGGGCGACTTGCGCTGCTCGCCGGTGAACTCGTACGCCGTCATGAGTTCGAGGAGCGCGGTGACGAGCACGTCGGGCTTCTCGAAGACCTCGGCGGCCTCGACGAGCTCCTCGGCGGTGATGGTGCGCGGCAGTCCGTGGGGGCGCTCGTGGTTCTCGCGGAGCGCCTCGACGACGGCCTCGGGAGTGTCCAGCATCTCTACAGTTCCTTCCGGGGCCCGGAGCCGGGGCCGGCCGTGCCGGGGTGGTGCATGGCGTGGGTGAGCAGGCCCATGAAGGCCCGGTTGAGCAGGGCGCTCTCGCTCGCGCGCAGCGGGCGGCGGCTGAGCAGCAGCGCCTGGCCGTAGAGGGCCTCGGCGGTGGTGACGGCGAGGCCGCGTTCGCCGATGGTGAGGGCCTGGCGGACCAGCGGGTTGAGGTGGTTGAGGACGAGCTGGGCGCGCGGGGTCTCGTTCCGGAGGGAGCCGAGGATGTCGGCCCACAGGCCGTCGCTGTCGGCGGCGAGGCCCGACCGGGTCCGCTCGTGCCGGGCGTCGCGGTTGTCGAGGAGCAGCGCGGGGGCGGTGACGGGCTGGAAGTCCCGCAGGACGACGTCGCAGTCGTGGACGCCGATGGTCTCGCGGGCGATGGCGAGGAAGGCGGCGGCGCGGAGTTCGGCGCCCGGGTCGACGGCGTCGAGGTGGGCGGTGACGGTGGCCGGGTCGAGGTCGGTGACGGCGGTGCCGGGGCGGATCTCGGGCAGCCGGTGGACGAGGTCGCGGTCGTAGGTGTAGCCGCCGTTGACGACGCCGAGGCCGGCGGCGGAGGCGATCGGCGCGACCTGGCGGAACTCCTCGACGCTGCGCGTCACGAGGAGCGTGCGGTGGGTCCGCGCGAACTCCTCCAGGGTGACGTTGCCGTCGGTGGTCTCGAACGGCAGCCAGGGCAGCACGATCCGCAGCAGCTCGTCGTCGTAGCGGGCGAGCGCCTTGACCGCGAGGTGGTGGGTGTCGATGAAGCGGTGGAGGAGCGCGGGGTCGCTGGCGGCGAGGCCGGTGAGCCAGTCGCGGATCCGGTCGCCGAGGGCGTCGCGCACGGCGGACAGGGTGCCGTCCTCGTACAGCGACTCGCGGGAGGCCGTCGGGCGGAGGCTGGTGGTGTCGACGACGCAGCGCACGAAGAACGCCCACTCGGGGAGCAGTTCGGGTGCCTGGTCGGTGAGCAGCATGCCCTTGAGGTGGACGCGGTGTCCGGCGCGCTGCGCCGGGCTCACGGCGGTCGGCAGGACGTAGGCGACCCCGCGCAGTCCGGCGGCCGGCAGGTCCAGCTCGATGGTGTCGAGCGGGGTGAAGTCGAAGAGCTCGCGGCAGTACGCCGCGTCGGCCTCGCGGCGGGCCAGCGGGGAGCGGTGCGTCCGCTCCCACGGCGGCGCGTCGTTGACGCGGTGGGTCTCGCCCCGCGTGTCGACGACGGTGACCTCGTGGCGCAGCAGCCCGCCGTAGTGCCGGGCGAGGGAGACGACGCGCTGGGGGCTGGTCCACTCGGCGTTGTCGGCGCGCGGCACGAGCCGCACCGTGGTGCCGGGCTCGGGGAGGGTCGCGGACGGCAGGGTGCGGATGGTGTAGCGGCCGTCGGAGTGGCCGCGCCACTCGACGGTGGGCGCGGCCGGGTCGGCGGCGGAGCGGCTGAGCACGGTGATCTCGTCGGCGACGACGAAGCAGGCGAGCAGCCCGATGCCGAACTGTCCGATGAACTCGCCGCGCGCCGCGTCGAGTCCCGCGCCGTCCAGCGCCCCGTCGGCGGTCCGCTTGGAGCTGCGGCCGATCGTGGCGAGGAAGCGGTGCACGTCGGCTTCGGACAGGCCGATGCCGGTGTCCGTGACGGTCAGCGTGTCCCCCGTGCGCACGGTGATCGTGCCGGGCGCGCCGGGAGTGAGGGCCTGCCGGGCGGTGATGGCGTCGACGGCGTTCTGGAGGAGTTCGCGCAGGTAGACGCGGGGGCTGGAGTAGAGGTGGTGGGAGAGCAGGTCGACCAGGCCGCGGAGGTCCACCTGGAAGGTGTGGGCGGTCTCGGCGGCCGGGGAGGTCGGGGGAGTCTCGGGGTGGGACACCTGACGCAGTCCTTCGGGGTGCGCGCCCGGGCGCTCGGCGGCGCGGGCGGGGATGCGGGCTGGTGGGTACGGGTGAGGGCGAGGGCGAACGTAAGGGTGGGAGCGGGCCGGGGGCGGCGGGCTGGGCGGCGGAGCCGGTACGCGGATCGCGCTGGTGCCCGGCACCGGCACGGGACCGGCATCGGTCCCGTGCCGGGTAGGGCAGCGGGGTCGAGGCGTACGAGCCGCGCGTCGGCCCGGGCCGTTCCGCTCCGACCGGCTCCAACCGGCTCCAACCGGCGCCCCTCCCCCGCCCTCTCCGCCCCCTCGGCCGCCCTCCCCTCAGCGTCCGGCGGCGGAGCGGTGCTTGCTGAAGGCCTTGGCCGGGTCGTCGCCGTCCAGGTAGTACCAGGGGAACTCGGTGACCCGCCCCTCCGTGGCCTGGAAGCACTCCCGGGCGGCCCGGTGGTCACCGGCCAGGGAGAAGGCCATGGCGAAGGCGTTGAGCGCCTGGATCCGGCCTCGGCCGGTCGTGAAGTCCGGGTGGCGGACCGAGTGGTCGGCCGCTTCGTGCAGGGAGGCGATGACCTGGGGCTGCCCGATGTAGCGGGCGTCGGCTCCGGAGTCGAGGGCGAGCCAGTGCTCCACGTGGGCGAGGGCGACGAGCTGGCCCAGGGGCGTCCCCGCGGGCGCGCCGAACGCGGCGGTCCGGGCGAAGGCGTGCATCTCCTCGTGGGAGCCGCTCCACTTCTCGCAGACCTGCTGCAACTGCTGCTGGTGCGCCCCCAGGTGGTACGGGTCCCGGCGCACGGTCGCCTCGAAACGGCGGCGGGCCACCTCCTGTCCGACCTGGAGACCGCGCCCGGTGACCTGGAGGGCGTACCAGGGCGACGTCCAGCCGGGCTCGCGCTCGGCCACTTCGTACAACCAGGTCTCGGCCGTGTCCAGCCGCTCGTGGAACACCCGGAACTGCTCGCGGGACACGTGCTGGGCGCGGGCGCCCGTCCTCGCCTCCCACGCCCAGCTGATGTGCCGGACGGCCGCGACGAGGCGCGGCAGCGCGGCCCCGGGCTCCGCCGCCACGACGTCGGCGATCCACCGCTCCGTCCCGGCGACGTCCCCGGCGGCCCAGAGGAGGCCGGTGCGGTCCTCGCTCTCGGGCCGCGCGTCGAGCACGTCCCGTACGGTCGCCCAGTCCGCGGCCTCGGCGGCCTCGCGGACGCGCCGGACGTCCGGGTCCCCCGCGCCCTCGTCGACGCGCGCGACGGGCCGGCCCGTCCATCTTCCCAGCGTGTTCCCCAGGTCCCGGAGCAACGCCATGTCCCCACCCCTTGCTCTGTTCGCACGGGGTGGCTGATGATCGTCCCGCCCCGTGGATGTAGTGACTATCACGCGCGACCGACAATCGCACCCCTGCACGAGCCCGCAGGTCAGGTCGGTCGCACCGCCCGGGCGCGGATTTTGGGACGGCACCTGGCGGAGAAGTGGGGGCGGCGGCATGCGGGTGGTGCTGACGGCGTACGGGGCACGCGGGAGCGTGGAGCCGATGGCCGCGCTGGCGGTGGGGCTGCGCGAGGCGGGCGCGGAGGTGCGGGTGTGCGCGCCGCCGGACGAGGAGTTCACGGAGCTGCTGGCCGCTTGCGGCGTGCCGTCGGTGCCGGTCGGCGCGCCGGTGCGTCCGCTGGTGACGACCGTGCGGCCCGGATCCGCGGTGGGCCTGGCCCAGCGCGCGGCCGATCTGATGGGCGCGCAGTTCGGGCCGGTCGCCGAGGCGGCCGAGGGGTGCGACGTGCTGGTGGCGACGGGCCCGCTGCCGGTCACGGCGGGCGCTCGGTCGGTGGCCGACCGGCTCGGCGTCCGCTACGTGTACGCCACGCACACGCCGGTCGTCCTGCCGGCCCCGCACCAGCCGCCGCCCGGCCGGCGGGGCCGGCCGCTGCCGCCGGACGTGAAGGACAACGACGAGCTGTGGGACCTCGACGCCCGCCTCGCGAACGACATGTTCGGCGCCATGCTCGGCGCGTTCAGGGACTCCGTCGGCCTCCCCCCGGTGGACGACGTCCGCGGCCACGCCTTCACCGACCGCCCCTGGCTGTCCGCCGACCCGGCCCTGAGTCCCTGGCCGCCGACGGGCCTCGACGTCGTCCAGACCGGTGCGTGGTTCCGTCCGCGCGCCGCCGTCCGTCCGCTCCCCCCGGAGGTGGCGGCCTTCCTGGAGGCGGGCCCGCCGCCGGTGTACGTGGGCTTCGGCAGCACGCCCCTCGGTGCGGCGGCGCCGGACATCGCCCGGGCGGCTGTCGAGGCGGTCCGCGCGCAAGGGCTCCGCGTGATCGTCGCCCGGGGCTGGGCGGGCCTGGAGCCGGCCGACGGCGGGGACGACTGCCTCACGGTCGGCGAGACCGACCACCAGGCGCTGTTCGCGCGCGTGGCCGCCGTCGTGCACCACGGCGGCGCCGGCACCACGGCCGCCGCCGCCCGCGCCGGCGCGCCGCAGGTGGTCGTGGCCCGGAGCGGGGACCAGCCGTACTGGGCCGGGAGGGTCGCCGCCCTGGGGATCGGCACGGCCCACGACGGCCCGGAGCCGACGCCCGGGTCCCTGACGGCCGCGCTCGCTCCGGCGCTGCGCCCCGAGACCCGCGCGCGGGCGGAGGCCGTACGGGACGCGGTGCGCGGCGACGGGGCGGCGAAGGCGGCGGCCCGGCTGCTGGGCGAGGCCGCCGGCCGGTAGCGTCGCCCGCCACGTCCCTCCCGAAGCACCCTCCGGGCCGCCGTCCATGCCACCGGGGCCAACGGGCCTGCCATGCCTGCCGGCTCCCGCCGCAACCGGTTCACGCCGCTCCGCCCGCGCGCCTTCAGGGGCGCAGGACGGGGAATTCGGTGTGCGCCCAGAGGGCTCGGTCGGGGACGGGGCGGTCCGTCACCGGCTGGTCCCCGGCGGTCCAGACGTGGGCGGTCCGCTCGGTGGTGCCGGTGATCGGGGGCCAGCCCGGGTGGCCGGTCGCGGCGAAGCCGGACCAGGCGCGGACCATGCGGCGGGACAGCTCGTGGTCCTCGGGCGCGGGCGCGCCTCCGATGAGGAAGGAGAGGCGGGGGTCGTCGAGGTTGCCGAAGGCGAAGGGGATGTCCGCGCAGTGCCAGGCCCGGACGGCCGCGCCGTCCGCTCCCCCGCGACGGCGGTCGAAGACGGAGCGGTGGACCCGGCCGCCGCCGGCGGCGTGGGCCTCGGCGAGCCGGTGGGTGAACTCGCCGAAGAGCAGGTCGCCGAAGAGCGCGAGGTGGACGTCGGTGACGGGCGCGCCGGGCAGCGCGGAGCGGTAGCCCTCGACCAGCTCCCCGGCGAGTCCGAAGTCCGCGGCGAAGCGGTCGAGTTGCGCGTCGGTGGTGAGCTTCGCGCAGCTGCCGACGGCGTCGAGGAGCCAGTACTCCTCCGTGGTGTGGCAGACCAGCAGGTCGACGTCCCGGGCCGCTCCCGCGGCGAGGGCCGTGAGGGGGTCGGCGGGCAGGGTGGCGCCGCCGAGGACGGGCGCGAAGAGGGAGGGGTCGTAGTGGCGGGAGCCGGAGGCGGGGTCGTTCCGGTACGCCTCGACCACCTGGTCCGAGGCCGCGACCAAGGCCTGCGGCGTCGCCGACGCGAGGCCGGCGGGGGTGGCGTCGCAGCCGGCCGCGGCGGCGATCTCGCGGGTGGTGGAGGCGGCGATGTCCCGGGTGTGGAAGGGGCTGGCGGGGCTGTGGGCGATGGCGCGGCGGAACAGGCCGCGGGCTCCCTCCATCACCATCAGGCAGGCCACCGAGGTGGCGCCGGAGGAGTGGCCGGCGACCGTGACCTTGTCCGGATCGCCGCCGAAGGCCGCGGCGTTGTCGCGGACCCAGCGCAGGGCGGCGATCTGGTCGAGCAGGCCACGGTTGTCGGGCGGGGCGATGGCGTCGGCGTCGGCGTCGGCGGGCACGTGCCCGAAGCCCTCGAAGCCGATCCGGTAGTTCAGCGTGACCACGACCAGTCCGGTCCGTGCCGCCGCCGTGCCGTCGAAGTCGGGCTGGGCGGAGGAGCCGAAGGTGTAGGCGCCGCCGTGGATCCAGACCAGGACGGGCAGTCGGCCGGCGGGGGGCGCCGGGGTCCAGACGTTGACGGTGAGGACGTCCTCGTCGCCGGGCGACCAGGAGGGTGCGCCGGGGAGCTCCGCCGACTGCGGGGCGACCGGCCCGAAGGCCGTACCGTCCCTGACCCCGCTCCACGGCGGGGTCGGGCGCGGCTCCCGGAACCGGTCGGCGCCGAACGGGGGCGCGGCGTACGGGACGCCGAGCACGGCGACGACGTCGTCCGCGGCCCGGAATCCACGGACCGCGCCGCTCTTCGTCTCGAACACGTCGTCCACGGGACGGCCTCATTTCACGGGCGGGGGGCGGGGGGCGGGTTGCCGAAGATCAGCTTCGCCTCCGGGCGTCCGTCCGGTCCAACACCGGGGCGGCCATGATCCACGCGCTCGTGTTGTCAATGGGGCTCCGGTGGACTCCCTCGACGGGGCAGGGCGGGGCGACACGGGGCAGGGCAGGGCAAGGCGGGGCAGGGCAAGGCGGGGTAACACGGGCCCGCGCGAGACCCCGTGAGGCCCGTACGCGGCCCGTACGCGCCTGCACGCGGCCTGCCCACCGGGCCCGTAATGCCTGCGCGAGGCCCGCACCCGGGCCCGTGCGCGGCCGCTGCTAGATTCGAGGCCCATGCGATCACGTGACTTCGACCTCGACTTCCGCGACCGCGCCCGGCGGACGAGCCAGTGGGGCATGGGGCTGTTGGGTGTGGCCGCGCTCCTGTGGGCCTGGTGCGCCGTGCTGCTGCTCACGCCGTACGAGGTCGACCGGAAGCCCGACGACAAGCACCCCGCCCAGTGCGAGTCGCGCCTGCTGACCGACCGCTCCACCGCCAACCAGGGCAGCGCCCGGGGCAGTTGGTGCCAGGGCGAACGCGACTGGCCGGAGGCCCTGGCCGTGCTCGGGCTGTCCCTCCCCGTCTCGATCGCCGGCGTGGCCCTCTTCACGACCGGCACGGTGAGCCGCCGGATGAGCGCGCACTCCCAGGCGATGCGCGAGCTGGACCGGCTCGCGGAGCCCGCCGGCGCGTGACCTCCGCGCGCCGCGGACGCGGGCGTCACCGTCCGCGTTTCCGGCCGACCAGCTGGAGGAGACGGGCCGTGTGCATGTACGGGTGGCGGCCGGTGAGGGCGAGTTCGAGGCGTTCGAGGTCGGCGTAGAAGGCGGGCTCGTGCTTGCGGGCGTCGTCGGTGATGTGGTCGCAGACGTTGCGGATGCCGTAGTGGCGCACGTCCTCGCAGCCCAGGTCGGTCAGGTGACGGGTGAGTTCCTCGGCGGTGTGCAGGGCCAGCGACGAGCCGAACATCCGCGTCCCCGCCCGGTCGGAGCCGAGCGCGGCCACCGCCGCGGGCAGGTCGAGCTCGCGCACGGCGAGGGTCAGCGGCTGCGAGTGGCGGTTGATCGCCATCAGCGAGTAGAGGCCGCCCGGCCGGAGCGGGGCGAGGGAGGCGGCGAGGGTGCGCCGGGGGTCGTCCGTGTACGCGAGGAGGTTGTGGCACAGCACGACGTCGAAGGCGCCGTCGGCGAGAGCGGCGGGCAGCCGGTGCACATCGCCCTCGACGCAGGTGACGCGCTCCGTCAGCCCGCCCGCCCCGGCCCGTTCGGCCGCCGCGGCGAGCATCGCGGGGGCGTGGTCGACGATCGTCACGTGGTGCCCGCGGGCCGCGAGGCGTACGGCGTCCCCGCCGTCCCCGCCCGCCAGGTCGAGGACGCGCAGCGGGCCGTCGCCCAGCGCCTCGGCGTGCCGGACGAGGTTCGCCTCGGCCGTCGCGTAGCGCAGACGGCCCCAGGGGGCCTCCTGCCACTCCCGCCACACGGCCATGGCGCTGTCGAACGTCCCGGGGGCAGGGGGAACCTCATGATCTTCGGACATCCGCCGACGATAGCGCCCACCACCACGAGGGCGACGGAGCGGGAGCGGAGGGGAACGAGGCCGCGGACGGGGAGCGGGGGCGGACGGCAACGAGGCCGGACAGGGAGCGGGGGCGGACGGGGAGCAGGGCCAGACGGGAAGCAGGGCCAGACGGGAAGCAGGGCGGTCGCCGGAACGGACCGGGCGCGGAGCCGGAACGGTCACGGAGGCCGGCCAGTCGGGGAATCGGGCCGGACGCGGCGCCGGACCAGGAGCGGAGCCGGAGCCGGACTCGGAGCCGGAGTAGACGCGGGAGCAGGCCGGACGCGGGAGCAGGCCGGGGCCCGGGAGACCGGGGCTCGGGAGACCGGGGCCCGGGAGACCGGGGCCCGGGTCGGCCGGAAGACCGGGCCGGGTCGGCCGGAAGACCGGGCCGGGTCGGCCGGGAGCCCGGGCCGGGTCGGCCGGCAGGCGTAGGACCAGCGCCCGATGGGCGGGCGGGCGGCAGCTCCCTACGCTCGGGGAGGCCCGCCGGTTCAGCCCGAACCGCGCCCGACGAGGAGGTCCTCCCGTGCCCGCCGACGCCACGGCCCACATCCGCATCGCCCGCCCGTCGCGCGACCTCGCGGCGGCGGAACGCTTCTGGGTGTCGGGGCTCGGGCTCGACGTCCAGTACCGGCACGAGGCCGACGGCACGCCGGGCCTGCACTCCCTGCTCATGGTCGGCTGGCGCGGCGCCTCCTGGCACCTCGAACTCGTCCACGACCCGGCCGCCCCGACGGAGCCCCGGCCGACCGCCGAGGACCTGCTGGTGGTCTACCTCGGCGAGGAGGTCCCCGACGCGCTCGTGAGCCGGATCGAGGAGCACGGCGGCAAGCGCGTGCCCGCGCACAACCCGTACTGGGACGCGTGGGGCGTGACGCTCCAGGACCCGGACGGCTACCTGCTCGTGCTCTCCACCCGGGACTGGTCCACCACCTGAGCCCGGAGCGGCCCCGCCCGGGGCCCTGGACACGGCCGGTCCTCGCGGGGGCCCGTACCCGCCGCGCCCCTCCCGGCGAGGGGAAAGCGGGCGGCTCGTTCCGTACGCTGGCCGCATGCGTATGCGGCCGACTTTGAGCTGGACACCGACCGGGGACCTTCCTCCGGGGACGACGGACCTGGAGCCGGTGGTCGACGCGGTGCGGGCCGGGGGCGTGCTGGTGCTCAGCGGGGCCGGGATCTCCACGGAGTCGGGGATCCCGGACTACCGGGGCGAGGGCGGCAGCCTGACCCGGCACACCCCGATGACCTACCAGGACTTCACCGGCGGCCTGGGGGCGCGGCGCCGGTACTGGGCGCGCAGCCACCTCGGATGGCGCACCTTCGGGCGCGCGCGGCCCAACGACGGGCACCGGGCCGTGGCCGCCTTCGGGCGGGGCGGGCTGCTCGCCGGGATCGTCACGCAGAACGTCGACGGGCTGCACCAGGCCGCCGGGAGCGACGGCGTCGTGGAGCTGCACGGCGGTCTCGACCGGGTCGTGTGCCTGGACTGCGGGGACGTGAGCGCGCGGCGGGAGCTCGCGCGGCGCCTGGAGGAGGCCAATCCCGGGTTCGATCCGGTGCCCGCCGCGATCAATCCCGACGGGGACGCCGACCTCACGGACGAACAGGTCGCCGGCTTCCACGTGGTGCCGTGCGGGGTGTGCGGCGGGGTGCTCAAGCCCGACGTGGTGTTCTTCGGCGAGTCCGTGCCCGCCGAGCGGGTGGAGCGCTGCCGGGAGCTGGTGCGGGGCGCGGCGTCGGTGCTGGTCCTGGGCTCGTCGCTGACGGTGATGTCGGGGCTGCGGTTCGTCCGGCAGGCGGCTCAGGCGGGTACGCCCGTGGTGATCGTCAACCGGGATCCGACGCGGGGCGACACGCTCGCCTCGGCCCGGGTCGCCCTGCCCCTCGGGAAGGCCCTCACGGCGGTCGCGGAGCGGCTGGGCCTCGCCGGGGAGTGACCGGCGGACGATGGCGGGGTGACCGCCCGGCCGTCGCGGCGCGACCGTCCAACCGTCGGGGCGCGACCGTCCAACCGTCGGAGGGCGTCCAACCGTCAGGGGGTGGTCATCGGGCCGCCGTGGGTGCGCGGGGCGCCGCCCAGGTGTTCAGACGAGGACCTGGGCTGCGTAGAGGGATCCGACGGCGGTGGCGAGCGTGGCCAGGAGGAGGCGCAGGGCGCGTTCGGGGAGGCGGGGCTGGAGGCGGGCGCCGAGGTAGCCGCCGACGAGGCCGCCCAGTCCGCAGGCCAGGCCCAGCCACCAGTCGGGGGCGATGTCGCCCGAGCCGGTCAGGGCGAGGACGGTGTACGCGGCGGCGCCGACGACCGAGGTCACGAAGGTCGTCGCGAGGGCCGCCGGGGCCACGCGGGAGACGGGCAGTCCCCGGGCGACGAGGACCGGGCCGATGAGCGAGCCGCCGCCGATGCCGTAGATCCCGCCCACCACGCCGACGGCCAGGGCGAGGGCGGTCAGACCGCCGGGGGACGGCTCCCCCGCCGCGCCGGTCCGGTGGCGGGCCGGGCGGAGGGTGCGGACGAAGAGCCACGCTCCCAGCGGGAGCAGCAGCGCGGCGATGAGGAGCCGGAAGACGGCCGGGCCGGGGAGGACGTACACGCGGATCACCGCGCCGGCGACCACCCCCGGCAGCGTACCGGCGACGAGGCGCCGGGCCAGCGGGCCGCGCAGGGCGCCGTCGCGCCGGTAACGCCAGAGGGCGCCGGGGCCTGCGACCACGTTGAAGAGCAGGTTCGTCGGGGTGACCGCCGGGTTGGGCACGCCGAAGACGCTGAGGTGGACCGGCAGCAGGAAGACGGCGCCGGAGACCCCCACGGGGGCGGTCACCACCGAGATCAGGAGGCCGGCCGCGAAGCCAGCCCACACCGTCCACTCCACGTCCCCTCCCCCTCCTGATCCCTTCTCGGCCTTCTCCTCGGCCCTCTCCCCGGCCCTCGCCTCGTCCCTCTCAGCAGGATGAGCCGATGCCCCAGGCCGCCGCCCGCGCGGCGGCCGCGGCGCGGTTGGGAAGGTCGAGTTTGGCGAGGATGTGCTCGATGTGGGTGCCGACGGTCCGCGGGGTGATGTACAGCCGTTCGGCGATCTGCCGGTTGGTGCGCCCGGCGGTCAGCTCGGCCAGCACCTCCAGCTCCCGGGGCGAGAGCCCGCCGGGCCGCCCCGCGCCCGGGACGGGCCCCGGGAGCGCCCCGCCGGGCGGCGGGTCCTCGCGGGAGGCCACGGCGGCGGCGAGGGCCTCGGTGAGCAGGGTGACCACGGCGCGGGCCGGGTCGGGGGTGCGGCGCGGCCGGCGGATGCTGACGTTCAGCATGCCGACGTACCGGCCGTCGGCGGCGAACAGGCACTGGGCCACGCCGTCCTCGATGCCGAGCGGGGCGAGCACGTCCCGGAAGCCCGGCGAGGCGGCCAGGAGCTGCCGGGGGACGTCTCCGAGCCACAGCCCGCCCCTGGCCGGGCTGCGCAGCACGGGGAAGACCGGGTCGCGGTGGAGACGGCTCTCGATGTACGCCGTGGCGTCCTCCGGGTAGCTGCCGGCCAGCGTGGTGTGGCGGCGGCGCTCCGGGTCCCAGCGGGCCAGGGAGGCGTGGTCGTGCTCCACCACCTCCGACAGCGCCGCCAGGACCGTCTCGACACCGGTCGCGCCCGCGGTGGCGCTCCTGGCGGCTTCGCGGACGCGGACGGCGGCGTCCAGGAGGTCCGTTGCGCTGTGCCGTGCTGCCATTCCCCCAGGATGATCATCCGCCCGGGATACGTCAATCGCGCGGGTCGCCGGCCACGGCGCCGCACTCGACGCCGGGCATCACATGCCGGTGCCGCTGCCGCCGCCGGGCCGGGCGTCGTACACGACCCGCCCGTCCAGGACGGTGAGGACGACGGGCATGCCGGGGATGGCGCGGGGGTCGGCGCCGAGCAGGTCGCCGTCGACCACGCAGAGGTCGGCGACCTTGCCGGTCTCCAGGGAGCCCTTCCAGCCGTCGGCGAAGTCCTGCCAGGCCGCGTCGATCGTGTACGTGCGGATCGCCTCGGCCAGCGCGATGCGCTGCTCCGGTCCGCTGACCCGGCCGGCGGCCTTGGACTCGCGCAGCACCATGGTGGCGACGCCCTGCCGCCAGTCGGGGTGGGTGACGGGGGCGTCGGAGCCGCTGGCGACGCGCACCCCGGCGTCGAGGGCGTCGCGGTACGGCCAGGCGTAGGCGGCCCGCCCGGCGCCGACGAACTCCTCCTCCATGTCGGCGACGGTCCACTTGATGGTGGGGTTCATGTTGACGCCGAAGTCGTGCGCGGCGAGGACCTTCATGGCGTGCGGGGTGAGGAAGTCGCCGTGGATGACGTAGTGGCGGGCGTCGTCGCGGGGGCTTTCGGCGGCGGCCTCGGCGAAGGCGTCCGCGACGGTGTCGATGGCCCGGTCGCCGGTGGCGTGGACGCCGAGCTGGTACCCGGCGGCGTGGGCGTGGCGGACCATGGCCCGGATCTCCGCGACCCGCTCGTCGTCGACCTCACCGCCCACGCACAGGGAGCCGCAGCCGCCGCCGACGTACGGCTCGTGCATCCAGGCCGTCTTGTTGGGGACGATGCCGTCGGCGAAGACCTTCACGCCGTGGATGGTGAGGCGGCGCGGGTCCTGCTCCTCGGGGAGGTCGAGGGCGTCGAGGTGGCGGGCGAACTCCTCGGCGGTGCTGGTCATGCCGGTCGGGAGGAGCAGGACGCCGACGCGGGCGGTCAGCTCGCCGTCCGCGAGCAGCCGCCGGTAGACCTCCAGCGTCTCGGTGCCCAGCGCGCCCCGCATGATGCCGTCACCGCCCGGGCCGAGGCCGGGCTCGGTGTAGCTGGTGATCCCGAGCCGGGCGAGGGTGGCGAGGGTCGAACGGATCGCGTCGGTGCGCTCCTGCCCGCTGAGCGGCGGCAGCGCGTTCTGCACGAGGGCCTGCGCGCCCTCGTGGAGCAGCCCGGTGGGCTCCCCCGACGCGTCGGCGACGATCGCGCCGCCGGGCGGGGCGACGGTGTTCCGGTCGATGCCGATCAGCTCCAGCGCCTTGGAGTTGACCCAGGTGGCGTGCCCGGAGAAGGAGTACAGGACGACGGGGTGGTCGGGGCTGACGGCGTCGAGGTCGGTCCGGGAGGGGTGCCGGGACGGGTCGGCGACGCACTCGGCGAGGTAGCCGGTGTCCCAGCCGTGCCCGGTGATCCACTGCCCGGCGGGGGTCCGCCCGACCGCCTCCCGTACCGCCTCGGCCGCGTCCGCGAGGGAGGAGACGGCCGGGTGCCCGACCTCCACCGACAGCGGCGGGGACGACATGCCGAAGGCGCAGCCGTGCAGGTGGGAGTCGTTGATCCCGGGAAGCAGCGTGGCCCCCTTCAGGTCGACGACGCGGGTCCCGGGCCCGATCAGCGCGGCCACGTCCTCCCGCTTACCCACCGCGCTGATCACCGCCCCGGTCACCGCCAGCGCCTCCGCCACGGAGAACTCCGCGTCCACCGTGACCACCCGACCACCGACGAACACCAGATCCGCATACGTACCCACAGGAGGGTCCTTTCGAGAACCGGGCGCCCCCACGGACACCCACGAACGATCTCCGAGAACCATCGCCGGGCCCGCCCCCGCCGCACATCGGTCATCCCACCGATACGAACCGATCCGGGTCGGACCGATCCCGGGCACCCGCCCGGGCGGCTCCTGGAGAATCCGCTGGTCAGGTGGACTCCGATGGTCTTGTCCCCGCTGGCGTGCCCGCCTCTTTCCGGGACGCGGGGCAGCAGGGCGATGTCACGGAGCTCGGGCGTCTTTGCCCAGCCGTCCGGGATCTGGGTGGCGGGATCTGCGGTGATGCCGCCGGGTCTGCCTGTGGAGATCCTTTCTGGGGGATGGGGATGGGGATGGGGATGGGGATGGGGATGGGGATGGGGATGGTGCGGCTCATGAGTCGGCGGATTGGCTTCCGGTCGGCGGTGCGGCGCGGGATCCCGGCGAGGTCCAGGAGCCGCGGCACTTGGTGCAGGCCGCCGGCGTTGGTCACCGAGACGCCCAGGACGTCCGTGTCCTCGCCATGACGGTCGCCGGATGCTTCCCGCCCCACGGGGCGGTGAACTCGGCGAACCGCTCCAGCGCGGCCTCCTCGGTCGCCGCGGTGCAGACGGGTCGACGCCCGGCCTGACTGTCCCTGTCTCGTCGTAGTCAGTTGACGGTGACCGTCCTCTGCGCGGTCATCGTGCGGGAGTCGCGGGCGGTGGCGAAGATGTAGAGGCCCGGGACGAGCTTCCAAGCCCCAGAGCTCCAGACGGTGAGGTCGTCGGCCGGGACGGTGAGGGTGACGCGCCGGCCGGCTCCGGGGGCGAGGGTGAGCTTCCGGAAGGCGACGAGGCGGCGTGGTTCGGCGGCCGCGGCGGCCGGGAGGGTCGCGTAGACCTGGACGACGTCGGTGCCCTGGCGGGTGCCGCTGTTGGTGACGGTGAGGGAGAGGGTGGCCGTCTTCGTGAAGGCGTCGTACGCGGCTTCCAGGGATCCGTGGGCGAAGGACGTGTACGACAGGCCGTGGCCGAAGGGGAAGAGCGGCTGCTGTCCCTTGGTGTCGTAGTAGCGGTAGCCGATGGCGGTGCCCTCGTCGTAGGAGACGGTGGCGTTCGTGCCGGGATAGGTCGCGGGGGTGGTGCCGGGGCCCTGGGCCGTGCCGGCGGGGAAGGTGACGGGGAGCCGGCCGGCGGGGTCGCTGTCGCCGAAGAGGACGGCGGCCAGCGCGGTGCCCATGCCACGGCCCCCGTACCAGGCCTGGACGACCGCCTCTACGTCGTTCAGCCAGGGCATCGCGACCGGGCCGTCGGTGTTCAGGACGACGACGGTGCGGGGGTTGGCGGCGGCGACGGCGGTGATGAGCTGGTTCTGGTCCGCCGGGAGGGCGAGTCGTTCGTGGTCCATCGCCTCGCCCGCCATCCGGTTGACGAAGACGACGGCGGCGTCGGCGGTGCGGGCGGCCTGGACCGCGGCCGGGATGAGGGAGGCGGGCTGCCAGCCGAGGGTGAGCCCGCAGGTGGTCCGGCCCATGGGGTCGGGGTCGGCGACGGCGTTGCTGTAGGTGAGTTCGATGGTGGCGCTCCGGCCGGCGGTGAGCTCGATGGTGCCCTGCAGGGGGTAGTCGTAGGTGCCGAGGAAGAAACGGCGGGTGCCTCGGGAGCCGGAGACGACCGTGACGCCGTCGATCTTCAGGGTGGCGGTGCCGGCGGGGAGGAGGGAGAAGCGGTGCAGGCCCGTGTGGGTCGGGGTCAGGGTGCCCGACCACGTCGCCGACCAGACCGCGGGGAGGCTCTCGACGGGGGCGCTGGTGAAGTCGATGACGCTGTCGGTGCGGGTGGCGACCGGGGTGCCGGAGGGCTGCGCGGAGGCGTAGTAGCGGCCGGTGAGGCCCGCGGTGCCGCCCCTGGTGCGCAGGACGGTCGCGGGGACGGCGGGCAGGGGTGTGTCGCCGGCCGTGCCCTGGGCGTGGGTGACGGTGACGGTGCTGCCCGCGCGGGCCTTGATGGCCTGGAGGGGGGTGGTCCAGGTGCCGGGGTCGACGTAGGTGGAGCCGGCGACGCCGGTGAGGGCGTCGGCGCCGGCGGGTCCGATGACGGCGAGGGACGCGAGGGTGGCGGGCAGCGGGAGGGCGCAGGAGCGGTTGGCGAGCAGGACCGTGGAGGCGAGGGCGGCTTCGTGGGCGAGGTTCTTGTGCTCGGTCGTGCTGACGTCCCGGGCCGGGGCGGGGACGGGGTTGTCGACGAGGCCGTTGGCGAACATGGTGATGAGGATGCGGCGGGCCGCGTCGTCGAGGCGGGCGGGCGGGACGGCGCCGTCGGTGAGTGCGCCGGGTGCCAGTTTGACTCCTCCGGGGCCGAGTCCGGCGAGGTCCATGCCGGCCTTGGCGGCGGCGACCTGGTCGTTGCCGGCCCAGAAGTCGGGGACGGTGTGGCCCCGCAGGCCGAGGCGGTTCTTGACGTCGTCGAAGAGGGCGGGGTTCTCGGTGGCGAAGGTGCCGTTGATCTTGGGGTAGGCCATCATCACCGAGGTGGTGGGCGCGGCGGCGACGACGCGGCGGAACGGCGCCTGGTAGATCTCGTGCAGGGCCCGGTCGGAGACCAGGGTGTCGGTGAAGAAACGGTTCGCCTCCTGGGTGTAGGCGGCGAAGTGCTTGACGGTGGCGGTGACCTGGCGGCTCTGCATGCCGGTGGTGAGGGCGGCTCCGAGGCGGCCGGCGAGCAGCGGGTCCTCGCCGAGGCTTTCGGCCTGGCGGCCGAAGTGCCAGGTGCGGGTGAGGTCGATGGTGGGGCCGAGGAGGGTGTTGTAGCCCTTGGCGCGGCCCTCGGTGCCGATGGCGACGCCGATGCGACGGGCCAGGTCCTCATCGAAGGCTGCGGCCTGGGCCAGCGGGACCGGGAAGGCGGTGACGTTCCGCTCGCCGCGCAGTCCGGCGGAGGCGTCGACCATGGTCAGGGCGGGGATGCCGAGGTGGGCGAGGGCAGCGAAGTCGCAGCGTATGAGCGCTTCCTTCTCTCCCGCGGTCATCCTCGCGAGGAGGGCGTCGGCGCGGTCGAGGGCTCGCTGCTCGACGGCGGTGGCAGTGGCGGTGCTCATGGGGCTCACAAGGGTGACGGTTGCTGCTGTGGCGATGGCGGCGGACAGGAAGGTGCGTCGGTTCACGGCGGCTCTCCGAAACTGTGGGGGCGGCGGTGCGACCCGCCGATGGGGTGCTGCTTTCCGGCGTCCGGGGATTTCGCCGGAACGCTCGGCATTCCCGTGAAAGGTGCCCGCGTCCCGCGAGCACTTCCGGGGTGCACTGAGCTTTTCGAGTTCAGCATCTCAGGCGAATCGAAAAGCTAGAACCACAGTTGCTTCCGGTCAACCCGATTCACATGGGTAATTTCATGGAGCGCCGCTGACCTGCACAAATAATCCAATCGGACGCGCGATGCCCGATGGACGCGATTACCGTCCAGAGGAAGACAGAAAGAGGTATACGAATAATCGATGCCCTGCATCCAAGAGGTGGATAAGGGTCGGCATTTTCCCGTCCACACGCGCTTGCCCGGCACGGGTGAATTCCCGTGCCGGGCCGGGCCGTTTGTCAGGATGGCTGAGGATGCGTCACACAGGTTCCTTGGATTCGATGACGTGCGTGCCCGGGGCGAGCCTGCGGGGCTCCTGTCCGGGCAGCTCGACGAGGGCTGCGCAGTTCGGCGGAACGGTTATCTCGGCCTTGATGCCGTCGGGGGTGGTCTCCCAGAAGAGCGAGGCGGTCCCCCGGGGCGTGGCGTAGCGGGTGCGGGCCCAGGTGATGCCGCCGCCCGGCCGCGGCCGGAAGGCGAGGGTCCGCGCGCCGGGGGCGGTGACTTCCATGCCGCCGACGACGCGGTGGAGCCAGTCGGCGACGGCTCCGAGCGCGTAGTGGTTGAAGGAGGTCATGCCGCCCGGGTTGAGGGTGCCGTCGGGGCGGAGGCCGTCCCAGCGCTCCCAGATGGTGGTGGCGCCCATGGAGACGGTGTAGAGCCAGGAGGGGCAGTCGGTCTGCAGCAGGAGCCGGTAGGCGGTGTCGAGGTGGCCGGTGTCGGTCAGCGCGTCGCAGATGAGGGGGGTGCCGACGAAGCCCGTGGCGATGCGGGCGTCGTCCTGGTCCACGAGGGCGGCGAGGCGGTCGCCCGCCGACTTGCGCCGATCGCGGTCGAGGAGGTCGAAGGCGAGGGCGATGGCGTAGGCGGTGGGGCTGTCGCCGGCCATCCGGCCGTCGGCATGGACGTAGCGTTCCTGGAAGGCCGTGGTGACCTCGTCGGCCAGGGTCTCGTAGCGGGTGGCGTCGTCGGCGTGTCCCAGTGCGCGGGCGGCGCGGGCGAGGTGGCGGGCGGAGTGGGCGAAGTACGCGGTGGCGACCAGGTAGCGGTCGGTGCGGCCGGCGGCCGGATCGTCCGGCGGGGCGGCGGGGTCGAGCCAGTCGCCGAGCTGGAAGCCGGTGTCCCAGAGCCGGTCGGGGCCGGCGAGTTTCTCGACGAGGTCCACCCACGCCTTGCCCATGGGGTAGTGGCGGCGCAGGAGTTCGAGGTCGCCGAAGCGCCGGTAGAGGACCCAGGGGGTGAGGGTGGCGACGTCGCCCCAGGCGGCGCCGGGCTGGATGGGGGTCCACATCGGTTCGCCGGGGATGACGGGGACGTACCAGGGGATGGTGCCGTCGGGGAGCTGTTCGAGTCCGACGTCGGTGAGCCAGGAGTCGAGCATGCCGGCGCAGTCGTAGAGGAAGCTCGCGGTGGGGGCGAAGACCTGGATGTCGCCGGTCCAGCCGAGGCGTTCGTCGCGTTGGGGACAGTCGGTGGGTATGTCGACGAAGTTGCCGCGCATGCTCCACAGGACGTTGTCGTGCAGGCGGTTGACCATCGGGTCGCTGCACTCGAACCAGCCGGTGCGGCGCATGTCGGTGTGGTGGACGCGCGCGGTGACGGCTCCCGGGTCGAGGTCGCCGGGCCAGCCGGTGATCTCCGCGTACCGGAAGCCGTGGAGGGTGAAGCGTGGTTCCCAGGTGCACGGTCCGCCGCCGGGCAGGATCAGCGTGTCCGTGGAGTACGCCTCGCGCAGGGGGCGGGTGGCGAGTTCGCCGTCCTGGAGGACTTCGGCGTGGCGGAGGGTGAGGGTGGTGCCGGCAGGCCCGTCGGCGGTGACGCGGAGGCGGCCGACGAGGTTCTGTCCGAAGTCGAGCAGGTGGCGGCCGTCGGGGGTTCGGGTGACAGAGACCGGAAGGATCTCCTCTGTGCAGCGGACGGGCGGCCCGTCGGGGGCGACGAGCGTCCGGGGGTCCCTGCTGCCGGTGCGTACGGCGGTCCAGCCGTTCGGCGAGGCGGTCGGCGTGGACCAGTCGGAGTCGTCGAGGCGGGCGTCGAAGGTCTCGCCCTCGTACAGCCCGCTGGACAGGATGGGGCCGGGGGCCGCGTGCCAGGTGTGGTCGGTGGCGATGACGGTGGTGGTGCCGTCGGTGTGGGTGATCTCCAGCTGGGCGATGAGGGACTGGTCGGTGCCGTAGATGTTGCGGGTGCCGCCGTCGAAGCCGTACTTGCCGCGGTACCAGCCGTCTCCCAGCCAGGCGCCGATGGTGTTGGCGCCGGGCGTGAGGAGGGCGGTGACGTCGTGGGTGCGGTAGCGGAGCCGGCGGGGGTAGACGGTCCAGCCGGGGGCGAGGGTCTCGTCGCCGACGCGGATGCCGTTGATCTCGGCCTCGTACAGGCCGTGGGCCGTGATGTAGAGCCGGGCGTGCCGGATCGGCCTGTCGCCGGCGTGGAAGTGCCTGCGCACGCGGGCCGGCCGGCGTTGTGCCGCGGGGTCCTCGTCCCAGGCCGCGCCGACGGGGACGGCGGACCAGTCGGCGGGGGCGAGCAGGCCGGCCTCGACGGCGCCGGGCTCGCTCCACGCCGACGGCTCCTCGTCGCCCGTCGACCAGGTGCGGACGCGGACGACGGCGCGTTCGCGGGAGGCGAGCGGTTCGGTGGGCCAGGCGACGAGTACGTGATCGGAGCCGGTGACGCGGCCGGTGCGGTGGGTGCGGCCCGGGCGTTCGACTTCGACTTCGTAGGCGTACTGGTCACCGGCCTCGGGGGCGGGGGTCCAGGACAGCCGGGGGGTGCCGGTGCCGATGCCGAGACCGTCCGTGAGGTGCTCGAAGCGCACAGCGGAGGGCGGGAGGGGCTGCAAGGGACGGGGCCTTTCGTGTGCTCGGGAGGTGGGACGGCGGGCGGACGTTCAGCCCTTGACCGCTCCCGAGGTGAGGCCCTTCATGACCTTCTGGTTGAGGAAGAGGTAGATCACGAGGGTGCCGAAGACGTTGATGCAGATGGCCGCGAACAGCGGCCCGTACTGGGTGGCGCCGAAGTCGCCGGTGAAGTTGAGCAGGCCGACCTGGATGGTGCGCAGGTCCTGGCTGTTGGTGAAGGTGAGGGCGATCAGCAGGTCGTTCCAGATGAAGAAGAACTGCACCAGCCCGACGGTGAGCAGTGCGTTGCGGACCACGGGGATGCTGATGGTCCAGAAGGCGCGCAGGATGCCGGCGCCGTCGAGGGTGGCCGCCTCGAAGAGTTCGCGGGGGACGGTCTTGTAGTAGGTGGCCATCATGAAGACGGTCAGGGGCAGTCCGGTGCCGGTGTAGGTGAGGATGAGCGGCCACAGGGTGCCGGAGAGGCCGGTCCGGAAGTAGATGGTGAACAGCGGCAGCAGGATCATCTGCGGGGGGATCATCATGCCGGCGAGGAAGACGAGGAGGGTGAGGCTGCGGCCCTTCCAGACCATGATCTGCAGGGCGAAGCCCGCGGCGGTGCCGAGCAGGAGGATGAGGGCGAGGGCGGGGACGACGGCCAGGAGGCTGTTCTTGACGTAGAGGCCGATGTTGCCGGTGGTCCACGCTTCGGCGTAGTTGCCCCACTCCCAGGTGGTGGGCAGGCTCCAGGTGGAGTTGTTGAGGTAGTCGCTGTTGGACTTGACCGAGGTCAGGAACATCCAGATCAGCGGGTAGACCTCGATGATCAGAAGGGCAGCGACAGCAAGCCGGATCCACAGGCGGCCGCCGGCCTTGCGCACTGCGCGGAGCGGGGGCTGCTTGGGGCGCTTGTGGCCAGCGGTGGCGATGGCGGTCTTCTGGAGGGTGTCGATGGCCATGGCGTTCAGCTCTCCGTGTTGTCGCGCCGGGAGACGCGGTAGACCGCCAGGCTCACCAGGAGGCAGACGACGGTGAGGAGCAGCGCGATGGTGCTGCCGTAGCCGTACTCGCTGTAGGTGAACGACGACTGGAACATGTACAGGGTCAGCGGGGTGGTGCCGTTGCCGGGTCCGCCGTTGGTGAGGGCGACGACGGAGTCGAAGACCTTGAGGGTGCCGTTGATGCTGAAGATCAGGGACGACATGAGGACGGGCAGCGAGAGGGGCAGCACGATGTGGCGGATCAGGCGGAGTCCGGAGGCGCCGTCGAGGCGGGCGGATTCGAGGACCTCGTCGGGGACGTCGACGAGTCCGGCGAACAGCAGGACCGCGTAGAAGCCCATCGAGCGCCAGATGTCCATGATGATCAGGACCCAGAAGGCGCTGCTCGCGCTGCCGAAGAAGTCGACGGACTCCAGGCCGAGGGCGTTGAGGAGCGAATTGACCGGTCCTGGCTGGGGCGCGACCTGGAAGAGCTTCTGGAAGAGCAGGCCCACGGCGACCGTGGGGAGGATGACGGGGAAGAAGGCCAGGGTGCGGACGAGCGCGGAGGACTTCTTGAGGAAGAAGACGTAGAGCAGGGCCAGGAGGTAGCCGGCGATGACCTGGCCGGCGGTGACGATGACCGCGTACTTCAGGGTGAACCACAGGGCGTCGTGGACGGCCGGGTCGTCGAGGAGCCGGGTGAAGTTGTCCAGGCCGTTGCCGGTGAAGCCCTCGATGGAGTTGCCCTTGGTGAAGGAGTACCCGAGCGACCACACCATGGGGACGAGCATGATCAGTGTGTAGACGAGGAGTGCGGGACCGAGCAGGATCAGGATCGCCCTGCGGTCACCGAGTACGCGGTGCATGAGTGGTGTCCACTTCGTTTCTGGTGAAGGGCCGGCCGGGCGGGGACGGGCGGCGCGCCTTGGGCCGGCGGGCCCGCCCGTCCCCGGGGAGGGTTACTGGCTGCCGAGTGCGGCCTGGACGGTCTCCATGAACTGCTGGGGGCTGACGCTGCCGTTGACGAGGCCGGGGGCGTTGGTGTTGCTGATCGTGGTGGCCTTGGTGCTGAAGAGGGCCTCGAACCACAGGACGTTCTGCCGGGAGGAGCTGATGGTCTCGCGGACGGTGGTGGTGACCTCGTTGGCGTCCTTGACCGGGGTGTTGACCTTGAAGCCGGAGATGGTGCCGTGGTCCTTCAGGACGGTGCTGCCGTAGTTCTTCGCGATGCAGCCGAGCCAGGCGCCGGTCTTGTCGTCGATGTGCTGCGAGCCGAGGGTGACGGCGAGGCCGATGTTGGAGGGGTACTGGTCGATGGAGCCCTTGCCGCCCTTGACGGTGGGGAAGGGCATGAAGCCGACGTTCTCCGCGCCGACCTCGTTCTGCTCGGGGTCGGCGATGTTGGCGAGGGCCCAGCTGCCCATGTAGAACATGCCGGACTTGCCGGTGAGGAACTGGTTCATCGCGGTGTCGTAGTCGATGGAGCCGACGCCCTTGCCGAAGTACCCCTTCTTCCCGAGGGCGGCGACTTCCTCGGCGGCCTTGACGTACTCGGGGTCGGTCAGCTTGGCGGTGCCGGCGTCGACCTTGTCGAGGGCGTCGGGGCCGAGGCTGCGGTAGAGGTAGCCGCTGATGAGGCGGGTGAGCGGCCAGCCCTGCGCGCCGGAGGCGGAGAACGGCTGGATGCCCTTGGCGTTCAGCTTGTCCGCGGCGGCCTGCAGTTCGTCCCAGGTGCCGGGGACGGTGATGCCGTTCTCCTGGAAGAGCTTCTTGTTGTAGAAGATGCCCTCGATGTTGTACTCGTACGGCAGCGCCATCAGCTTGCCGCCGTACAGCGCCTTGATCGTGGAGACCGCGGCCGGCTCCAGCTGGTCGAGCCCCCCGGACTTCTCGAGTTCGAGCTCGACCTCCGCGATCTTGCCGCTCTTGTCGAGCTGCTTGGTCAGCGCGGGGGCGTTGCCGGCGGCGAACATGGCCGGCAGGGCGTTCTGGCCGCCGAGCAGCTGGAGCTTCTGGTCGAGCTGCGCCTGGGGGACGGTCTCGACCTTCAGCGGCAGGGCGTCGTCCTCGGCCTTGCAGGAGCCCTTGGAGAGCGTGGTCAGCGCCGTCCGCGTGGTCGTGTTCTCGGTGACGCTGAGGTACGTGAAGTCCTTGGGCGCCGCGGAGGTGCCACCGCCGCTGCCGCCGCAGGCGGTGGCGAGGAGGGCCAGGGACGTGACACCGGCCGAGGCGAAGGCCAGGCGGCGGGCGCGGATCGTGCGGTGGGGCACTGGAGACTCCCAGGGATCGTGAGAGAAGAAGGGGCGCTCAGCAGGCGCGAAGGGCGGCGGGAAGACCGGCCGCACAGAATGGAGTTCGTAGAACGTTATCCATTCGAACTGGCAACACCATGACGCCATCCCTCTGGCGTCGTCAAGACACAGACGCGTAACATCAACGTTGCCTTGTCGTTCGAGTTGATCTCTTCATGGCACAGGGCATAGAACGTTGTACATCGAGTGAGGAGACCGGGGTTCTCATGGCTGCGAACAGCCCGTCCAGGGGCACCAAGCGGGTGACGATCACCGACGTCGCCCGCCACGCCGGCGTGTCGACCGCCGCCGTGTCCAAGGTCATGCGCAATGCCTACGGCGTGAGCCCGGCCATGCAGGAGCGTGTCCGGACGGCCATGGCGGAGTTGGACTACCGGCCCCATGCCGCGGCCCGGGGCATGCGGGGCCGCACCTACACGATCGGCGTCCTGCTCGACAACGTCCGCAATCCGTTCTTCGCCGACGTCCTCGACGGCATCCGCGAACAGCTGGAGAACAGCGAGTACACGGTACTGATCGGCGCGGCCGGGTTCGGCGCGGAGGGCCAGGCCCGCACCGTCCGGGCGATGGTGGACCGTCAGATGGACGGTCTGATCCTCATCGCCCCCGGGACACCGCGTTCCGAGGTCCTGGCCACGGCCTCCGCGACCCCCACGGTGGTCATCGGCCACCACGACGCCTCCGACGCGCACGATTCCGTCGTCGACGCGGACGACCTCGGCGCGGGGCTCGTGGTCGACCACCTCGTCGCCCTCGGGCACCGCGACATCACGCTGGTCGCGGCGGCCGGGAACAAGGCCGGTCGCTGGCGGCGCACCCCGGAGATCGTCCTCGCCGACGGCTACCTCAAGGCCATGGAGCGCCACGGACTGGCGGACCGCGCCCGTGTGCACCACGCCGCCTACTCCGACGACGGCGGCCACGCGGCCGGCATCGCCCTGCTGTCCGGCGACGACCGGCCCACGGCGATCCTGACGGGTGCCGACGTCGCCGCCCTCGGCATCTACCGGGCCGCCGCCGACCTGGGCCTTTCCATCCCCGAAGACATCTCGCTGGTCGGGTACAACAACACCGCGATCGCCTCCCTCGCCCCGGTCCAGCTCACCAGCGTCGACCAGGCCGGACACACCATGGGCATGACCGCCGCGAGAATGCTGATCGAGCGCGTCGAAGGCCGCCGCGACCGTGCCATGCAGACCACGATGACCCCACGGCTGGTCGTCCGGCGCAGCACCGCTGCCCTCGGCTCCCGGTAGCCACCGGTCGCGAGAACGCGCCCTTCGCAGCGTGTCGGGATCAAGGACGTCGCCCGGACGGCAGGCGTGTCCACCGGCACGGTCCCCCACGCCCTCGACCGTCCTGAACTCGTCTCCCCGCCTACCCGTGCAGCGGTCATGCCCGTCGTCGAATCGCTCGGGCACGTCAGGCTCGCCGGTGCCCGACAACCGCGCGGCAACGCCTCTTCTCGACTGCTGGCCCTGTACGGCGTGGACGTGACGGACCCGCTCGACGCGGCCCTCACCGCAGCGGTGGGGCGAGCGGCCGAGGAGGCGGGCCCGGGTGTGCCGATGTGCGGTGGAGGCCACGGGCAGGGACGCATGCGCCGCGATGTCACACGGCTCGCCGCCCACCAGGTACGCGGCGTCGTCATCGCCGCCCGCTCCGACGCGAAGCAGGCGCCGGCGGCCTGCGTGGAACGCGGGGTGGCCTGTGTCGTCGCCGGGCAGGACCTGACAGCGGTCGGCGCGTGTTCCGTCACCGTCGACGACCGCACCGGCGGCAGAGCCGCAGCGACGCATCCGCTCGCCCGGGGGCACCGGTCCGTCGTCGTCGTGGCGGGACCCGGTCCGATGACGCGCCGCGGGCGTCGAGGGGGGACGGATGCCCTGGAGGAAGCCGGTGACGGGGCCTTCTGCGCCGGAGAGTCGGCGACGGAGGGCATCAGCGTGGGTGCCGGCCGGGATGCCGGGCAGCGGCTCCTCGGAGTGACGCCCCGGCCGGCCGCGGCCCTCTGCTTCCAGGACCTGCCGGCCCTCGGCCTCATGCGGGCCCTGCACGGGGCCGGCGTACGCGTTCCCCACGGTGTCGCGGTGGTGGGCTACGAGGATCCCGCCTTCGCCCCGGCCGCGGTGGTGCCGTTGACATCGGTGCGCCGGCCCGCCCGGTCCCCGGGCACGCGGGCGGGCCGGCTGCTCGTGGAGCGCACGGCCCAAGCTGCGCATGAACACGTTCATGGGGCACCGGCGCCCGAACTCGTCGTGCGCCGGTCCGCCTTGAGCGGACCTCTGCAGCCGCCTGCCCTCGTCACCGCTACACGCTTTCGGGCGAGCCTCCGGGAGCGGGAGGGCGAGTGGTCAGGAGGAGCGCGGCGGCCAGGACGGCGGTGGTGACCCCGAGAAGGGCCACGGCGGAGGCGAGGCTGCCCGCCGGCTCCTTGCCCGCGAGGAGCAGCAGGGGGCAGAGGAATTCGCCGAGGAAGAAGGCCGCGGTCCACAGGCCCATCCCCCGCCCGCGGTCGGCGAACTCCAGAAGGGACATCGCCTTCGTGACCAGGGACGGGAGCAGCAGGCCGGTCCCCACGCAGTTGACGACAGCTCCGGCGACCAGGAGAGGGAGGCTGTCGGCGAAGCCCATCAGCAGGAAGCCGGCGGCGCACAGCGCGAGCAGCAGCGGCAGCCGGTGGCGACGGTCCGGGGAGAGCCGGGTGAAGAGGACGGAGCCGAGGACGGTGGCGGCGCTGGCCACGGCGGTGACGGCGCCGATGGTGCCGGTGGAGTCGGTGCCCAGGTCGTCCAGGAGGTAGGCCATCTCGACGGGGACGGTGTAGAAGACGACGGCGCCGAAGACGGTGAGGAGACAGATCCCCGCCATGCGGCGCACGGGGAACGGGCGCGGCGTGGACCGCGCCCCGGTCTCGTCCCGGCGCTTCGGCGGTCGGGAGACGGGCAGGACACGGGCCATGAGGGGCGCGAGCAGCAGGCCCACGGCGTACAGCCAGAAGGGGGCGCGCCAGTCGGCCGCCCCGAGCACGCCGCCGAGGACGAAGAAGACGGTGGCCGAGGCAGAGGCGCACATGGTCTGGAGGGCGAGGTAGCGGTTGCGCAGTTCGCCGCTGTAGTAGTCGCCGATGAGGGTGGTGCAGGCGGTCATGATCGCCGCTTCCGTCACGCCCACGAGGACGCGGCTGACCAGGATGGCGTGAAGGGAGTCCAGCCAGAGGGGGGCCGTTCCGAACAGCGCGTAGAGGACGGTGGCGACGACGAGCAGGCGTTTGCGGCCGAGCCGGTCGACGATCACGCCCGCGAAGGGGGCGAGCAGGGCGAGGGAGAGCGCGGGAACCGTGAGGACGACCGGGACCAGCGCCGCACTGCCCGGCACGCCCTCGAAATGGTCCTGCATGCGGGGCAGGACGGGGGCGAGGAGCACCGCTCCGAGCACGGGCAGACAACTGCCGGCCATGAGCATGACGGCGGGCAGGCGCCCGGCCGGAGCCGTGTCGTGGTCGTGGCGCGGTGGTGCGGAAGGGGCGGGCATCGCAGCACTCCAGGGCGGGAGAGGGGCGGAGACGGCGCCCGGTCGGGACGACGCACCAGAACAGCGCGGAGACCGGGGCGGAGGTGCCCCCGACTATGCGTGCCGGCGGGCGTCGTGCCCACCCCTTGCGCCATCCGGTTTGACGATGGTCCAGATCCACGGGGTCGATACCCCCTGATGGCGCGGTTCCCCGTCACGCCCTCCTGACGAAGGGTGCGCGGGAAGACATCAGAGCTGCGTGTCGGCGATGCGCCGCCCGACCCTCGCCGCGGTCTCCCTGAGCCAGATGTGCGCCGCGTCGTGGGTGTGGACCGGATGCCACCACAGGGCCTCACGCAGGGGAACGGCTTCGTAGGGGGGTTCGACCACGCGGACGCCTCCGAGGGGGGCGAGCCTGTGGGCGAGGCGGGCCTGGACGAGGGCGATGCGGCGGGTGCCTGCGACCAGGGCGGGGAGGGTGTGGAAGCTGTCGACGGAGACCTCGACGCGCGGTTCGATGCCGAGCAT
The DNA here is from genome assembly GCF_043084305.1 of Streptomyces sp. NPDC014656. Taxonomy (NCBI): domain Bacteria; kingdom Bacillati; phylum Actinomycetota; class Actinomycetes; order Kitasatosporales; family Streptomycetaceae; genus Streptomyces; species Streptomyces sp. NPDC014656. The sequence goes on along the minus strand of NZ_JBIBZN010000005.1, from coordinate 218,163 downwards.
GCCGAGCTGGCGCACCGCGGGGGCGTCGTAGGTGCGCTGGTAGGTGACCCAGGGCAGGCGGGCGAGGTCCTGGCGGGTGAGGCGGCCCTCGACACTGGGGTGGTCGTCTGCGACGACGAAGACCCAGCGGTCGTCGTAGAGGTCGGTGGCGGGGAAGTCGCTGATGACTCCGTGGGGCATCAGGAGGCCGTCGGTGGCGCTGAGCAGGCTCGCGGTGTCGTCGACGACGGTGAGGGGGGTGCGGGTGAACCGCAGGCGGATGCCCGGGGCCTCTTCGTGGATGACACGGGCGAGCTCGACGCCGAAGACGTCGACGGCGTAGTCGGACGCGATGATGCGGAACTCGCGGGTCTCGGTGGCCGGGTCGAAGTCGGCCTGGCTGGTGAAGAGGCGTTCGAGGACGTCGTAGGCGGTGGCGGTGCGGTCGAGGAGGACCTGGCCGAGGGCGGTGAGCTCGTACTGGCTCCCCTCGCGGGCGAGGAGCTCGTCCCCGAAGTGCCGGCGCAGGCGGGCCAGCGCGGCGCTCATCGCCGGCTGGCTCAGGCCCACGCGCTGGCCCGCCTTGGTGACGTTGCGTTCTTCGAGGAGGGCACGGAGCGCGACCACGAGGTTGAGGTCGAGTCGGGCCAGGTTCACGGTACGGAGCCCCTTCCGGGAACGGCACAATCAAGCACTATTTGTATTGTGGATGGCAATTATCCACAGAATCTATTTCCCTGATTGCGCGATGCGGGTCCACATTAGTCCCACCGCAATCAGGAGGACATGTCGGTGAAACCTCAATCCGCTTCTGATCTTTTCGCCGGGCCTTTCGCGCTCGGCACTCTTTCGGCCGGTGACGGCCCCGCCTTCCCCGCCCTCGTCGACAGCGAGGAGCAGGTCCTCGACCTGCGGACGGCCCTGGCCGAACCCGCTCTGACGATGCGGGACCTGCTGGAGCGGTGGCCGGCCGTTCTGCCCCGGCTGCGGGAGCTCGCGGCCGACGAAGGGCCCTCCCGGCGGCCGCTGGCGGAGTTCCGCGTGCACGCTCCCGTCGAGCCGCGGCAGGTCTTCCAGTCGGGCGCCAACTACCGGCAGCACGTCATCGACCTGCACGTCGCCCACCGTGCCCCGGGTGACGAGCGCCCCGAGGAGGAGCGGCGCGCCGAGGCGGCCGAGATCATGGACCGGCGGGCCGCCGAGGACCTGCCGTACGTGTTCATCGGCCTGCCGAGCTCGATCACCGGTCCGTACGACGACGTGACGCTGCCGGCCTGGGCGGAGAAGCCGGACTGGGAGCTGGAGTTGGCGGCGGTGATCGGCCGGCCCGCCTACCAGGTGCCGGTCGAGGAGGCCCTGGAGTACGTCGCGGGCTACACGATCGCCAACGACCTGACCGACCGGGCGACGGTGTTCCGCAGGGACATGCCGCAGATCGGCACGGACTGGCTGCGCAGCAAGAACGCGCCCGGGTTCACCCCGCTGGGGCCGTGGATCGTGCCGGCCGAGTCCGTCGGCGACACCGGCGACCTGCGGCTGACGCTGAAGCTCAACGGCGAGGTCATGCAGGACGAGTCGACCGAGGACATGATCTTCGGCGTCGCCCGCATGGTCGCGTACGCCTCCCGGACGGCGCGGCTCCTGCCCGGCGACCTCGTCCTCACCGGCTCCCCCGCCGGCAACGGCATGCACTGGGGACGGCTGCTGCGCGACGGCGACGTCATGGAGTCCACCGTCACGGGCCTGGGCACGCAGCGCACGCGGTGTGTCGCGGAGGAGTCGTGAACCGTACCGACCCCGAGGGTTCGATCGCCCGGGCCGCCGAGGAGTGCTCCAACTGGGGCCGCTGGGGCGAGGACGACCGCCTGGGCACCGTGAACTTCCTCGACGCCGCCAAGCGCCGCGAGGGCGCCGCGCTCGTCCGGCGCGGCGTCAGCTTCTCGCTGTCGCAGCGCTTCGACATGAACGGTCCGCAGAAGGGCTGGCGCCGCCGGACCAACCCCGTCCACACGATGCTGGACACCGGCACGGACGCCGCACTGGGCAACCAGGGCTTCCCCCACGGCATCGGCGGCGCCGACGACGTGATCGCGATGCCGCTGCAGTGCTCCACCCAATGGGACGGGCTCGGCCACATCTTCGACCACGGCAAGGCGTGGAACGGGCGCCCGGCCGAGCGGGTCGTCACCTCCGACGGCGACCAGGTCACCGGCATCGAGCACATGGCTCCCCACATCGCGGGCCGCGCCGTCCTCCTCGACATCGGCCGCACGGCCGGCCAGGACGGTGAACTGCCGGACGGGTTCGCCATCACCGAAGAGCACCTGACGGCCGCCGCCGAGGCCCACGGCGTCACCGTCGGACGCGGCGACATCGTCCTCGTACGGACCGGTCAGCTCGCCCGCGTACGGCGGGACGGCTGGGGCGACTACGCCGGCGGCGCCGCCCCCGGCCTCTCCTTCGCCACCGCGTCCTGGCTGCACCGCAGCGAGATCGCGGCGATCGCCACCGACACCTGGGGCTTCGAGGTGCGGCCCAACGAGTTCGACCACGCCTTCCAGCCGCTCCACCAGGTCGTCATCCCGCACGTCGGTCTGCTCATCGGCGAGATGTGGGACTTCGAGGACCTGGCCGAGGACTGCGCGGCCGACGGCGTCTACGAGTTCTGGCTCACCGCGGCCCCCCTGCCCATCACCGGCGCCGTCGGGTCTCCCGTCAACCCCGTCGCCGTCAAGTAACCCCGGGGCCCACACCACCCGAGGAACAAGGGAGTTCCCCATGAGCAGCACACCCCGCAGAGTCCTGGTCATCGGCGGCGGAGCGGCCGGCAACACCGCCACGATCCTGCTGCGCCGCGCCGGGATCGACGTCGACCTCGTCGAGGCGAAGGACGACTGGAACGCCACCGCCGGCTCCGGCATCACCCTCCAGGGCAACGCCCTGCGCGTCCTGCGCGAACTCGGCGTCTGGGACCAGGTCAAGGCCTCCGGCTTCCCCTTCGGGTCCGTCGGCATCACCGCGCCCGACGGCACCGTCCTGCACGTCCAGCGCGACCTGCGCACCGGCGGCGACGACCTGCCCGCCACCGTCGGCATGCAGCGCCCCCGGCTCCAGCGGATCCTGATCGACGCCGTCCGCGCCGGCGGCGCGACCGTCCGGCTGGGCACGACCGCCACGGTCCTGGACCAGGACGCGTCCGGCGTCACCGTCCGGCTGAGCGACGGTGGCGAGCACCGCTACGACCTGGTGATCGCCGCCGACGGCCTGGGCTCCGCCACCCGCGCGCAGATCGGGATCTCCGACAAGCCCGAACCGACCGGCATGGCCATCTGGCGCGTCGCCGCCCCGCGGCCCGTCGGCGTCGAGCGCACCGACCTCGCCTACGGGGGGCCTGCCTTCATCGCCGGCTACTGCCCCACCAGTGACACCACTCTCTACGCCTACGTCGTCGAGAAGAACCGCGACCGCTCCTCCCTGCCTGTCGAGACGTACGCCGAAGAGATGGTCCGCCTCTCCTCGGCCTACGGCGGCGCGTGGCCGGAGATCACCGCCACCATCACCGACCCCTCGAAGGTCAACTACACCTGGTTCGACCGGCTGCTCGTGGAGGGCTCCTGGCACCGCGGCCGGGTCGTCCTCGTCGGTGACGCCGCACACTGCTGCCCGCCCACCCTGGCCCAGGGCGCGGCACTGTCCCTGGAGGACGCCTGGGTCCTGGCCCAGATGCTCACCGAGGCCGACGGGTGGGACGAGGAACTGCTCCAGGCCTACTACGAGCGCCGGATCACGCGGGTCCGTCCGGTCGTGGAGGCGTCCGTCCAGATCGGCCGGTGGCAGCTCGACGGCGTCCGCGACGCCGACGTGCCCGGCCTGATGGCCACCACCATGAGCATCCTCAGGGAGCTGCCGTGACCGCGCCCACCGTGGACGTCCACGCCCACGTCCTGCTGCCCGAGGTCGACGCGCTCGTCGCGGGCCTGCCCGGACACGCCGGGGCCAGGGCGCTCGACGCCCGCCGCAACGGCCCTGACGCCCTCGCCGTCAGCGGCCCCATGGTCCGCGACCGGATCCCCGCCCTGACCGACCCCGCCGTCCGGCTCGCCCGGATGGACGCCCAAGGCGTCGACGTCCAGCTCGTGAGCCCCTCGCCGTCGCACTACCACTACTGGACGGACACGGACACGGCCGAGAAGGTCCACCGCCTGGCCAACGAGGCGACCGCCGCGCACTGTGCGGCGGCGCCGGACCGGCTGCGCGGTCTGGGACTGGTCCCGCTCCACCACCCGGAGCAGACCGTCGCCGCCCTCGACCACGCCCTGGAACAGGGACTGGCCGGGGTGGAGATCTCCAGTCACGCCCCCGGCAGGGAGCTGTCCGATCCGGCCTACGAGCCGCTGTGGACGCGAGCCGAGGAGACCGGGGCGGTCGTCTTCCTGCACCCGTTCGGCTGCACCCTCGACGAACGCCTCGACCGCTGGTACCTGTCCAACACCGTGGGCCAGCCCACCGAGAACGCCGTCGCCCTCTCCCACCTGATCTTCTCCGGCGTCCTCGACCGCCACCCCGGCCTGAAGATCGTCGCGGCCCACGGCGGCGGCTACCTGCCCACGCACATCGGCCGCGGCGACCACGCCTGGCGGGCCCGTACCGACGCGTCGGCGAACTGCGCCCACCCTCCCAGCAGTTACCTGCGGCGCCTGTACTTCGACTCGCTCGTGCACGACCCGGCCGTCCTGCGGGCGCTGGTGGAAGCGGCCGGCGCGGACCGGGTGCTGCTCGGCTCGGACTTCCCCTTCGACATGGGCTCCGACGACCCCGTCGGCGCCCTGCGCGCGGCGGACCTGTCCGAGCCCGACTTCCACGCCGTCCGCGGCGCCAACGCCACCGCCCTGCTCCACCTCTCCCCCGCCTGAGGAGGCATCCCATGACGAACGACCGCCTGCTCACCCACCTGCGGCACGTCGACCTCGCCGTGCCCGACTACGACAAGCAGCTCGACTTCTACGCCGGCGTGTGGGGCCTGACCAAGGTCGCCGAGGACTCCGGGATCTCCTTCCTCGCCGCCGAGGGCAGCCCCGAGCAGTACGTCGTCCGGCTGCGCAAGGCCGACGAGAAGCGCCTCGACCTCGTCTCGTACGGTGCCGCCACCCCCGCCGACGTCGACGCCCTCGCCGAGCGACTCCTCGCGGGCGGCGTGCGGCTGATCACGCGGCCCGGCACGGTCGACACCCCCGGCGGCGGCTACGGCTTCCGGTTCTTCGACGTCGACGGCCGCACCATCGAGGTCTCCGCCGACGTCGCGGTCCGCAAGCACCGCAAGATCGAGGAGAAGGAGGCCATCCCGGTCAAGCTCTCCCACGTCGTGCTCAACTCCCCCGACCTGGACCGCACCCGCGCCTGGTACGAGCGGCACCTCGGCTTCCGCCTGTCCGACACGCTCAGCTCGCCCCACATGGGCGAGGTCATGCACTTCATGCGGATCAGCACCCAGCACCACTCCATGGCGCTGGCGAAGGGCCCGCACACCTCGCTGCACCACGTCTCCTTCGAGATGCGCGGCATAGACGAGTACATGCGCGGCTCGGGCCGGGTGCTGCGGGCGGGCCACACGAAGATCTGGGGCCCGGGCCGGCACATGGCAGGCGACAACACCTTCACCTACTTCCTCGACCCGCACGGCAACACCGTCGAGTACACCACCGAACTGGAGAACCTCGACGAGGACACCTGGCACCCGCACGTCTACGACTTCTCCCAGCCCGAGGTCACCGACCAGTGGGGCACCGCCAACCCGATGAACGAGCTCGTCGCCAAGGAGTCGTTCAACGACCCCGACCGCGGCTGCTTCGTCGCCCCGCCGGTCTGACCGTCCCCGGCCGTCCGATCCCCGGGAGCGCGGCCGGCGGTGCCCCGCCCTGACTCGCGCCGCCGCGTTCCCGGCCCCGGCCCACGGGACCGGAGCCGTCCGAAGAAGGCCGGCGACGGGCCTTCCCTCCGTCCCGGAAGGCCCGGTCCCGTGTCCCCGACCCTCCACCTGGGAGCCGCACCATGCGCTTCGCCGCATTCGCACACCGACACCGGAACCGCGTCGCCGTCGTCGAGGACGACGGCACGCTCTTCCCCCTGCCGGGCGTCACCTCGCTCACCGATCTGATCCGCGACGCCGACGGCCTCCCCGGCCTGCTCGCCGCCGGCTCGGCGGCCCTGGACGTCCCGCCCGGGCCGCACGTCTCCGAGGTCCGGCTGCTCTCCCCCCTCCAGCCGTCCTCCATAAGGGACTTCGTCACCTTCGAGGAGCACGTCGAAGGCGTGCGCCGCTCCGTCAGCGGCGAATCCGGAGTGCCCGAGCAGTGGTACGAGGCACCCACCTACTACTTCACCAACCCCCACGCGGTCTACGGGCCCCACGACGACGTCCCCATGCCTCCGGGGTCGTCCGTGCTCGACTTCGAGCTGGAGGTGGCGGCGGTCATCGGCCGCGAGGGCCGCGACCTCACCCCCGAGCGGGCGCGGGAGCACATCGTGGGTTACACGATCTTCAACGACTGGTCGGCACGGGACCTCCAGTCCGCCGAGATGAAGGTCGGCCTCGGCCCCTGCAAGGGCAAGGACACCGCCACCACCCTCGGCCCGTACCTCGTGACCGCCGACGAGCTGGAGTCCCACCGCGACGGCGACGGGTTCCTCCGGCTGGCCCTGACGGCCGAGGTCAACGGCGAGAAGGTCGGCAGCGACCTGCTGTCCAACATGAGCTGGACCTTCGAGGAGATGACCGCCTACGCCTCGCGCGGCACCCGGATCGTGGCCGGCGACGTCCTGGGCTCCGGCACCTGCGGCAACGGCGGCTGCCTCGCCGAACTGTGGGGCCGCAGCGGCGAGCAGGCCCCACCGCCGCTGGGGCCCGGCGACACCGTCACCCTCACCGTGGAAGCGATCGGGTCCCTCACCACCCGGGTGGTCCCCGGCACCGAGCCGGTCGCCCTGCCCAAGGGGCGGCGCCGCAACCGGGAGCGGCCGTGAGCGGCGGGCGCCTCGCGGGAAGGGTCGTGGTCGTCACGGGCGCGGCCCGGGGCCAGGGCGCCGCCGAGGCGGCCGCACTGGAGCGGGAGGGGGCCACGGTCGTCGCCACAGACGTGAACGGCAGGGAGGGCGTCCGCAGGCTCGACGTCACCCTGGCCGCCGACTGGGCCGCCCTGGCCGGCCACCTGCGCGAGACGTACGGGGCGGTGCACGGCCTGGTCAACAACGCCGGCATCACCTGGCGGGCCCGGCTCGGCGAGGTCACCGCCGAGGACATGAGCCGCGTCCACGCCGTCCACGTGAACGGACCGCTCCTGGGCATCCAGCATCTGGCCCCGCTGATGCCGCCGGGCTCGTCCGTCGTGAACGTCGGCTCCTCCGCCGCGCTGACCGCCCACTACCCCGTGGCCTACACGACGAGCAAGTGGGCGCTGCGCGGCCTGTCGAAGACCGCCGCCCTGGAACTCGGTCCCCGGGGGATCCGGGTGAACACCGTCCACCCCGGGTTCATCGAGACGGAGATGACGGCCTCGGCCGCGCCCGCCTTCCGGGAGGCGAACATCCGCGAGACGCCGCTGGGCCGGGTGGGCACCGTCGACGAGGTCACGCCGCTGGTGGTGTTCCTGCTCTCCGACGAGTCGTCGTTCATCACCGGGGCGGAGATCCCCGTCGACGGCGGCCTCACCTCCCACGGCGGGGTGAAGTCCGTCTCCGACGCGCTGCTCGACCGGGTCGCGTGATGAGGCGGCCGGAAGGGAAGGTCGCCCTGGTCCCGGGTACGGCCCGCGGGCCGGAGAAGGCCGCGGTGCTCCGGTTCGCGGCCGAAGGCGCCGCGCACGGTGTCCGCGCCGACTGCGTCGGTCCGGGACTGGTCGACACCGAAGGATCACGCGTCGAGCTCCTCGCCGACGCCCACCCCATGCGTGACACCGCCCGGCACATCCCCCTCGGGCGTCTCGGCACGCCCCAGGACATCGCCGAGGCGGCGGTCTTCCTCGCCTCCGAGGACGCCGCCCACGTCTCCGGCACCCACCTCGTCGTCGACGGCGGCTGGTCCGCCGTGCTGCCAGGCCCCCTCTCCTGAAAGGAACCCGTCCCTCATGGACAAGGTCATCCGTGAACCCGCGGATGCCGTCGCCGACATCCCCGACGGCGCCTCGCTCGCCGTCGGCGGCTTCGGACTCAGCGGCATCCCCGAGACCCTGATCCGTGCCCTGCACGCCCAGGGTGCCACCGGCCTCAAGGTCGTCTCCAACAACTGCGGCACCGACGACCGGGGCCTCGGCATCCTGCTCTCGGCCGGACGCATCGGCCGGGTCACCGGCTCCTACGTCGGGGAGAACAAGGAGTTCGCCCGCCAGTACCTCAGCGGAGAACTGGAGGTCGAACTCGTCCCGCAGGGCACCCTCGCGGAACGGCTCCGGGCCGGTGGCTGCGGCATCCCCGCCTTCTACACCCCGGCCGGCGTCGGCACCCAGGTCGCCGACGGCGGGCTGCCCTGGCGCTACGCCCCCGACGGCACCGTCGCCGTCGCCTCGCCCGCCAAGGAGACCCGCGGCTACGCCGGCCGGCCCCACGTCCTGGAGCACGGCATCACCACCGACTTCGCCCTGGTACGGGCCTGGCGCGGCGACCGGCACGGCAACCTCGTCTTCCGCCGCGCCTCCGCCAACTTCAACCCCCTGGCCGCCATGGCCGGTCGCGTCACCATCGCCGAGGTCGAGGAACTCGTCGAACCGGGAGACCTCGATCCGGACCAGGTGCACCTGCCCGGCGTCTTCGTCCAGCGCGTCGTGCCCCTCACCCCGGCCCAGGCGGCCGACAAGCAGATCGAGAAGAGGACGGTGCGCGCCTGATGACTTGGAACCGCAACCAGATGGCCGCCCGGGCCGCGGCCGAACTGACCGACGGCTCGTACGTGAACCTCGGCATCGGCCTGCCGACCCTGATCCCCGCGCATGTCCCCTCCGACACGCACGTGGTGCTGCACTCCGAGAACGGCATCCTCGGCACCGGCCCCTATCCGTCCGAGGCCGAGGTGGACCCCGACCTCATCAACGCCGGCAAGGAGACCGTCACCGTCCTGCCCGGCGCCTCGTTCTTCGACTCCGCCCTGTCCTTCGGCATGATCCGCGGCGGCCACGTCGACACCGCCGTCCTCGGCGCCATGCAGGTCTCCTCGGCCGGCGACCTCGCCAACTGGATGGTCCCCGGCAAGACGGTCAAGGGCATGGGCGGCGCCATGGACCTCGTCCACGGCGCACGCAGGGTCATCGTCCTGATGGAGCACACCGCCAAGGACGGCACCCCGAAGATCGTCGCGGACTGCACCCTGCCACTCACCGGCCGAGCCTGCGTCGACCGGATCGTCACCGACCTCGGCGTCCTCGACGTCACCGCCCACGGCCTCGCCCTGGTGGAGACCGCACCCGGCGTCACCGTCGAGGACATCCTGGCCCGCACGGGCGCACCCGTGACCGTCGACAGCGCCACGGCCTCCTGCTGACAGCTCCCCCGCCCCCGCGGGTCCGCGCACACGGACCCGCCCCGGGAGCCGTCCCCGCTCCTGCCCCGATGGTCCGTACACCAATGATCCCGACGCAGAAGACCCACCGCGGCGGGAGGCGGATCGACCCCGCTCCTCAAGGAGGCACCCTGCCCATGACGCCCTCGCCCCTGCACATCGCCGTCGTCGGTGGCGGCATCGGCGGCCTCGCCGCAGCCCTCGCCGCCGCCCGCTCCGGCCACCGCGTGACCGTGGTGGAGCGCGCCGCCCGGTTCGGCGAGATCGGAGCCGGCCTCCAGCTGGCCCCGAACGCCTCCCTGGCGCTGGAGGAACTCGGCGTCCTCGACGCCGTGCGGCGCTCCGCCGTCGCCCCGCCCCGGCTCGTCATGATGGACGCGCTCACCGGCAAGCAGGTCACCGCGCTCGACCTGCGCGGCGACGCCTACCGCAGCCGCTTCGAGCACCCCTACCTCGTCACCCACCGCACCGACCTCCACGGCGCCCTCCTGGCCGCCTGCGAGGAACACCCGTCGATCGCCCTCCACACCGGGCGTACCGTCACGGACGCGGTCCAGACCCGGGCCGAGGTGCGCCTGCACTTCGCCGAGACGCCCGAACGGCTCGCGGCGGACGCGGTGGTGGCCGCCGACGGCCTGCACTCCCGGCTCCGGCAGATCCTCGTGGACGACGGCGCCCCCGTCTGCTCGAAGTACGTCGCGTACCGCGGCGCCCTGCCCGTCAGCGGCATGACGGGCGCGATGGCGCGGCACGCCACGACGGAGTCGGTCGTCGTCTGGGCCGGACCGCGCATGCACCTCGTGCAGTACCCCGTCCGGCGCGGCGAGCTCTACAACCAGGTCGCCGTCTTCGAGAGCGACCACTACGACCCCGACTCCGACGACTGGGGAACCGAGGCCGAGCTGGAGGAACGCTTCGCCGGAAGCTGCGACGCCGTGCGCGACGCGCTGCCGCTCATCGCGCGCGACCGGCGCTGGCCGCTGTTCGACCGGCTTCCGATCGCCGACTGGGTCCACGGCCGCATCATGCTCCTGGGCGACGCCGCGCACCCCATGCTCCAGTACCTGGCCCAGGGCGCCTGCCAGGCACTGGAGGACGCCGTGGCCCTCGGCCGCGCGCTGCGCGCACAGGACACCCCGGAGGACGCCTTCGCGTCCTACGCCGCCCTGCGGACCGGGCGGGCCGCGTCGATCCAGACCAACGCGCGACGCTTCGGCGAGATCTGCCACCTGGACGGCATGGGCGCAGTCCTGCGCAACCAGCTCCTGTCCAGCCGCGCCCCCGGGGACTTCGACGACATCGCCTGGGTGTGGACCCCCGCCGGCGACCTCCAGCCCTCGATCACCCCGTGAGCAACCACCGCGAGGAGACACCATGACCGATGACCCCGCCTACAAGGCCCTCGACGAGCTCGGCGCCGCGCCGCTGTGGCGGTTCTACGGCAACCTGTTCCCGGCCGAGCCCCGCAGCCGGGCCGTTCCGTACCGGTGGAGCTGGAAGGAGCTGCGGCCGCACCTGCTGCGCTTCTCGCAGACCCTGTCCCTGGAGGAGGCCGAACGCCGGGTCCTCATGCTCGTCAACCCCGGGCTCACCGACCCGCCCGCCACGGTCAGCACCCTGTACGCCGGACTGCAGATCATCCTGCCCGGCGAGACCGCCCAGGCCCACCGCCACACCTCCAACGCCTTCCGCTTCGTCCTGGAAGGCGACGGCGCCTGGACGACCGTCGACGGCGAACGCGTCTTCATGGCCCCCGGAGACCTGCTGCTCACCCCCGGCTGGCACTGGCACGACCACACCCACGAGGGCGACGCGCCGATGATCTGGCTCGACGCCCTGGACTACCCCCTCGTCAACGCACTGGAAGCGGGCTTCTACGAGAAGTACCCGCAGCGGCTCCAGCCCGTGACCCGCCCCGACGACGCCGGCAGCCGCCAGTTCCTCCACGGCCGCCTCACCCCCGCCTGGATCACGCCCGACGGGCCGAACTCGCCTGTCACCCGCTACACCTGGCAGGAGACGAGCCGGGCCCTGGAGGCCATCGCCGACACCGCCGACGGCAGCGACGTCGACGGCATCGTCCTGGAGTACACCAACCCCTGGACCGGCGGCCCCGTCATGCCCACCATCGGCTGCCGCGTCCAGCGACTGCGCCCCGGCTTCCAGGGCGCGGGCCGCCGCCACACCGCATCGACGATCTTCAGCGTCGTCCGCGGCGAAGGCGCCACCACCGTCGACGGCACGCGTCTGGACTGGGCCGAGAACGACACCTTCGCCGTACCGGGCTGGGCCTCCTACCGGCACCTGAACACCTCGAAGTCCGCCGACGCGGTCCTCTTCTCCTACAGCGACGAGCCCGTCATGCGCTCCCTGGGTCTGTACCGCAGCGAGAACGCCGACCCCGGCGCCTGATCACCCCGCCCCTCTCCGACACCCCCAAGGAGGCCACGATGCGTCTGGCCCTGTTCGACAAGGGACGCCTCGGCGTCGTCCACGGCGACACGATCACCGACGTGACCGACCAGCTCACCCCCTTTTCCGCCGGTCCGGCCGGCGCGCTCCAGCAGTACGTCGAGACGGTGTCCGACGGCTCCGGACCGGAGCTCGACCTGGCACGCGGGCGCCGGGTGCCGCTGGCGGAGGTGTCGCTGGAGGCTCCGCTGCCCCGCCCCGGCAAGATCATCGGGGCGCCCGTCAACTACCTCGACCACAAGGCCGAGATGGACTACCCCACCTCCATCGCCGACCTCGGCGTCTTCCTCAAGGCCACCTCGTCGGTCATCGGCCCCGGCCAGGACGTCGTCCTGCCCTACTCCGACGTCCGCACCGACCAGGAAGGCGAACTGGCCGTCGTCATCGGCCGGACCGCGTCGCGGGTCAGCGCCGACGAAGCCCTCGACCACGTCTTCGGCTACACCTGCCTGCTGGACATCACCGTGCGCTCCGGCGAGGACCGCTCCACCCGCAAGTCCTTCGACACCTTCACCCCCCTCGGGCCGTGGGTGGTCACCGCCGACGAGATCCCCGATCCCGACCGGCTCGACCTGCGCTGCGACGTGGCCGGCGAGACCCGGCAGAGCACCAACACCGCGCACCTCGTCTTCGGCGTCCGCGAACTGGTCGCCTACGCCTCCTCGGTGATGACCCTGTACCCCGGCGACGTGATCGCGACCGGAACCCCGGCCGGAGTGGGTCCCCTGAGCGACGGCGACCGCGTCGTCGTCGAGATCGAGAAGGTCGGCAGGCTCGAAGTGGGCGTGGACGGCTCCCGGGCCACGCCGTACGCGTCCCGGCCCGGTCACCGCCGCGACTGAACCCGTCCCGCGCGCGGGGTGGTTCCGAAGGAGCGGGCCTCTTCCGGAGCCGCCCCGCGCACCACTGCCCGAGCAGGAGGCCACGATGGCCGAAGCCCTCGACCTGAACCGATATGCCGGCCACCTGATCCGGCGTGCCGAGCAGATCCACACCTCGCTGTGGAGCCGGCACGTCTCCGAGACCGTCACGTCCCAGCAGTTCGCCGTGCTCAACGCCCTCAGAGACCGAGCGGGAATCGACCAGCGCACGGTGGCCCGGCTGACCTCGCTGGACAGGTCGACGACGCATCACATCGTGCGGCGGCTGACCGAGCAGAACCTCATCAGCCGGGTACGGGACGAGACGGACCGGCGACGGACCCTCCTCGCCCTGACAGCAGGGGGCAGGATGCTGCACGCCTCCCTCGCGCCCTCCGCGGAGAAGATCAACGACGAGCTGCTCTCCGTCTTCCCCGAAGAACGGCGGGCCGAGGCCATGCACGTCCTGGCCCGACTCTCACAGCGGGAACCGGTCCGCACACGTGAGACGTTCTGAGGTGCCGCGGCGGAACGACCGCGCGGCTCCGAGGCCGATGCCGCAGTCATGCCGTCGGTCGGCGCGATCGGCTATCGGCTATCGGCTATCGGCTGCGGGACCTGCGCGTCTGACCGTCCGGAGAGGGGGGTCAGCTCTTCTGCGAGGTGACGTGCGCGATCAGCAGGGCGGCGAGCAGAGCCCACGGCAGGTGCGTCGGTCCCGCCGTGGCGTAGGTGGTGGCGGCGAGCGCGCAGGCGGTCACGAGGAAGGTGGCCAGGCCCCGGCCTGTGGTCAGGAAGGCCCATGCCTGGCGCGCGCTGCCCGGTCGCCTCGTCTCCGTCACGGTCGTGCGGATCACGAGGGCCGCCACGACGACGGCGCAGCCCAGGAGCGCGGGGCCGTATCCGCTCTCGGTCACCGGCTGCCGCTGGGGTGGGCGCCGCTCTCGACCTGGTAGCAGTCGGGGATGCCGTCGCCGTCGTCGTCGCGGTTCTCGGCCTCGTAGAGCTGTTTGTAGAGGCGGTTGCGGCGGCGCAGGAGGAGGGCGGCGAGGGCGGCGGCGGTGAGGGAGCCGATGAGGACGGCGGCCTTGACGTGTTCGGCCTGGGCCGGGTCGGGGAAGGCGAGTTCGCCGATGAGGAGGGCGACGGTGAAGCCGATGCCGGCGAGGGTGGCGAGGCCGAGGACGTCGGCCCAGGCGAGGTCGGGGTTGAGCTCGGCTCTGGTGAAGCGGGCGGCGAGGTAGGTGCCGAGGAAGATGCCGAGGATCTTGCCGACGACGAGGCCGATGAGGACGGCGAGGGGTTCGGGGTCGGTGAAGACGTGCCGGAGGGCGTCGCCGGAGACGCTGACGCCGGCGGCGAAGAGGGCGAAGAGGGGGACGGCGACGCCGGCGGAGAAGGGGTGGACGAGGTGGGAGACCCGCCCGCCCGGTGATGCTTCCTCTCCCTTGTCGCGGGTGGTGCGCAGGATGAGGCCCATGGCGACGCCGGCGACGGTGGCGTGGACGCCGGAGTTGTACATCAGCGCCCAGATCGCGATGCCGAGCGGCACGTACCACCACCAGCCGCGGACCCGGAAGCGCTGGAGGACGTAGAAGAGGACCAAGCCGGCGACTGCCCCGCCGAGCGCCCAGAAGTTCAGGTCGGAGGTGAAGAAGATCGCGATGATGAGGATGGCGCCGAGGTCGTCGACGACCGCGAGGGTGAGCAGGAAGGCGCGCAGGGCGGAGGGGAGGTGGGTGCTGATGACGGCGAGGACGGCGAGGGCGAAGGCGATGTCGGTCGCCATCGGCACGGCCCATCCCTCCGGCGAGCCGCCGCCCGCCCTCGCGGTGAGCACGTAGAGGGCGGCGGGGACGGCCATGCCGCACAGGGCGGCGACGACGGGCAGCGCGGCGGTGGCGGGGGTGCGCAGTTCGCCGACGACGAGTTCGCGCTTGAGCTCGATGCCGGCGACGAGGAAGAAGACGGCGAGCAGTCCGTCGGCGGTCCAGTGGCCCACCGAGAGGTCGAGACCGAGGGCGGGTATGCCGAAGTGGAAGTCCCGCACGGCCTCGTAGGCGCCGCTCCACGGGCTGTTCGCCCAGACCAGCGCCACCACGGCCGCTGCCAGGAGTACGAGTCCGCCGACGGTCTCGGTACGCAGGGCTTCGGCGACCGCTTGGCGTTCGGGCCAGGGAAGGAGTCCGAAGACGGTCTTGCGAGGGCGTGCCTGGGTCATGGGAGAGCCCTCCGGGGCATGTCGGCGAGTGGGCGCACGGGCCCTCGGACGCCGACCAGACTTCCCGGCACACCAGCATCGTGAATCTTGATGCGTTCTTCACAGCCTATCGGCAGGCCGTGGCGCTCACCAGGGCGTCCTGTGGCTGGTGGCCGGACAAGGGGTGAGGGTGCCCGTGTCCACCAAGGCGCGAGGTGGACACGGGCACCCTCGGGAGCCGGGCCGCCGGGGGGCGGTCAGACGGTGGTCTTCACCGGCTCCTGGTCGGTGTCCTCGCCGGAGTCGAGGCCGGCGTCGCGGCGCTTGGCGAAGGCGAGGAAGGAGTTCAGCTCCCGCTTGACGACGGGGGCGAGGAGGTACAGGCCGATGATGTTGATGACGGCGAGCATGAAGAGCACGGCGTCGGCCATGTCGATCAGGGTCTGCAGGGTGAGCAGCGAGCCGGCGACGGCGAAGACGGTGTAGACGACCTTGTAGGTGATCTCGCTGGCGCGGCTGCGGCCGAAGAGGTGGGTCCACGCCTTGAGGCCGTAGTAGCCCCAGGTCAGCACGGTGGAGATCGCGAACAGCATGACGGCGATGGTCAGGATGTACGGGAACCAGGGCAGGACGGTGCCGAAGGCGTCGGAGGTGATGGTGACGCCTCCGATGGAGTCGCCGCCGTTGCGGACCTCGACGTAGCTGGCGGGGTTGGCGATGACGATGGTCAGCGCCGTCATGGTGCAGATGACGACGGTGTCGATGAAGGGCTCCAGGAGGGCGACCAGGCCCTCGCTGGCGGGGTGCTTGGTCTTGACCGCGGAGTGGGCGATCGGGGCGGAGCCCAGGCCGGCCTCGTTGGAGAAGGCGGCCCGCTTGAAGCCGATGATCAGCGCGCCGAGGACGCCGCCGGCGACGCCCTGCGGGTTGAAGGCACCCTCGATGATCGTGGAGACGGCGGCGGGGACGGCCGTGACGTTGACGGCGATGACCACGAGGCAGGCGGCGATGTAGATGCCGGCCATGGCGGGGACGAGCTTGCTGGTGACGGAGGCGATGGAGCGGATGCCGCCGAGGAGCACGATGCCGACGAGCGCGGCGATGAGGACGCCGAAGAACAGGGCGCCCGCCGAGGAGCCCATCATCCCGTCCTCGCCGCCGGTGACGGAGACGAGCTGGGCGTAGGACTGGTTGACCTGGAAGAGGTTGCCGCCGAAGAGGCCGAAGAACAGGACCATGAAGGAGGCGAGGACCGCGAGGACCTTGCCGAGGGTCTTGCCGTTCTTGCCGAAGCGCTCCGCGAGGCCCTTGGGCAGGTAGTGCATCGGCCCGCCGGAGACGGTGCCGTCGGCGTGCACCTCGCGGTACTTCACGCCGAGGGTGACCTCGACGAACTTGGTGGCCATGCCGAGCAGGCCGCACAGGATCATCCAGAAGGTGGCGCCGGGGCCGCCGATGGAGACGGCGACGGCGACACCGGCGATGTTGCCGAGGCCGACGGTGCCGGAGACGGCGGCGGTCAGGGCCTGGAAGTGGTTGACCTCGCCGGCCGATCCCTTCTCGTCGTACTTGCCGCGCACCACGTCCACGGCGAGCCGGAACTTGCGCAGCTGGACGAAGCCGAACCACCCGGTGAAGACGAGGCCCGCGACGACGAGCCAGGCGACGATGAGCGGGAGCTGGGTGCCGGCGACGGGCACGGAGTAGAAGACGACCTCGCCGAGCCAGGTGGCTATCGGCTCGAAGAATCCGCTGACGGCTTCGTCGACGGATTGGGTGAAGGAATCGAGTGACACGGTGGGGACCTCAGGTGCGCAGGACCGGCGTGCGGGAGGCGTGCCGGTGTGGGGGTGCGGTCTGTGAGCGAACGCCGTTGTCCGATCGGCGAGCGGGTGAGCGGTCTCCGCGGACTCGGAGCGTGATCACCTCGGTCGTACGTCCGGGTCTCGCCCGGCGCTCCCCGAGGGTGGCGAGGGGTGGTGCCACCTGCGGAGTTGCGCATTCCTAACACAGACCACACACCTTTACCTGTGGCGCAGATCACACAACCGTCAGTTACGCGGGGAACCGCCAGTAACCGTGACGCGACCGTTATCCGGACACCGCGATCCGTTCAGGGGACATGTATTTCTGCACGTCAGCAGCGTGCAGGGGGTGAGCACCTGTTGCTCACCCCGGCTCGCGGAGCGTTCCCGTCGCGTGGATCAGCGCGGGGCGGGAGGGGACGGAGCGGTGACGGCGTCCTCGCCGGCGTCGTTCGCGCGCGGGAGCTCCCGGCGTTCGGCGGCGCCTCCCGGCATCCGGTGGAGGCGGAACGAGCCGGGCTTCTCCGCCTCCTCAGCCGCTCTCCTTGCCGTCCCGCGCGTGCGACGCCCGTCCGGGGACGAAGGGAAGCGTGTCGGCGTCGGCCTCGGCGGCGTCGGCGAGTGCCTCGGCGGCGGCTTCCGCCGCCTTCGCCGCGTCGTCCGCGGCCTCGGTCGCGGCCCTGTCGTCGGCGGACGTCTCCCGGGTCGCCGGGGACCGGGGCAGCGCCTCGTCGAAGGCGCGCGACACGCCTTGGAGCGCGGCGGTGACCTCGCCGGGGATCACCCAGAAGGTGCTGCCGGCCCCCTGGGCGAGCTGGGGCAGCGTCTGCAGGTACTGGTAGGCGAGGAGTCCCGGGTCGGGGTCGTTGCGGTGCACGGCCTGGAAGACCTCGTCGATCGCGCGGGACTGCCCCTCCGCCTTCAGGATCTCGGCGGTGCGGTTGCCCTCCGCCCGCAGGACCGCGGCCTGCTTGTCCCCCTCCGCCGTGAGGATCTGAGACTGCCGCTGCCCCTCCGCGCCCAGGATCGCCGCACGCTTGTCCCGCTCGGCGCGCATCTGCTTCTCCATCGCGTCCTTGATGGACTGCGGAGGGTCGATGGCCTTGATCTCCACCCGGTTCACCCGCAGCCCCCACTTGCCGGTGGCGTCGTCGAGCACGCCGCGCAGCTGGCTGTTGATGGTGTCGCGGGAGGTCAGGGTCTTCTCCAGGTCCATCGAGCCCACGACGTTGCGCAGGGTGGTGACCGTGAGCTGTTCGACGCCCTGGAGGAAGTCCGCGATCTCGTAGGCGGCGGCTCGCGGGTCGGTGACCTGGAAGTACAGGACGGTGTCGATCTCGACGACGAGGTTGTCCTCGGTGATGACCGGCTGCGGCTTGAAGGAGACCACCTGTTCCCGCAGGTCGATGACCGGGTAGACCCGGTCGACGTAGGGGATGACGAGGTTGAGCCCCGGCCTCAGGGTGCGCCGGTAGCGGCCCAGGCGTTCGACGTTGCGGGCGCGGGCCTGCGGCACGATGCGTACCGCCCTGATGACGGTGAACACGGCGAGCGCCGCGAGGATCAGACCGGCGACGAGCACTCCGGACACGTCCATGGCTCTCACTCCCTGGGGTAGACGACGGCCGTTGCTCCGTCGATCTCCATGACGTCGACGGTCGCGCCCGGAGGGATCACCAGCGCCTCGTCGTAGGCGCGCGCCGTCCACTCCTCGCCGCCGATCCGGACCCGGCCGCCCGCCCCCGTCACCTCCGACACGACCCGGGCGGGCCGCCCCACCAGCGCGTCCACCCCGAAGGTCGCGGCCGGGGGGCCGCCCAGGCGGCGCACCACCACGGGGCGTACGAACAGCAGGCTGAGGGAGGCCAGGGCGGCGAAGACCACGAACTGCAGCGGGGCCGGAACGCCCAGGGCGGCGGTTCCCGCCGTGACGGCGGCAGCGGCGCCGAGGATGCCGAGCGCGGCGGTGAGGGTGAAGATCTCCGCCACGGCCAGCGCCCCCGCGACGATCAACCAGACGAGCCAAGGATCCATGACGCGCTCCTGGCGGTGTGCGGCCCTGTGAGGGGTTCACCAGGGTGGCACCCTTTGTGACGGTTTACCCCGGCTGGTGCCGCCGCACGCCTGGCCGCGCCGTCTCGCCGTGCTCAGCGGACGCCGCCGTGCCGGCGGCCGACGCCGCGTGCCGTCCGGCGGGGCGGGCGAGGAGGTGGCGGGGGTCGGTCGCCCGGGTGATCGCCGTTTCCACCGCGGCGATGCGGTCGGCGAGCAGGCCGAGGGCGGCGACCGCCCGGGACAGGGGGTCGTCGGAGGTGCCGCCCAGGGCCCGGGTGCGGGCGTGGACGGCGGTGATCTCGGCCCATCGGGCGGCCTGTGCCGGGGTGAGCGTGCCGCGGAGCCCGGCGAGTTTGAGGAGGTTGGCCTCGGCGTCGGTGGTGAGGGTCTGCGCCTCGGCGGTGTAGTGGTCGTCGACGAGGGCGGCGAGCTCGGCGTCGTTCATGGCGGGCGAGACGCGGGCCGCGATCTTGTTCATGGTGCGGTACGAGCCCTGGAGCCGGAAGGGCGGTTCGGTGCGGGCCTCGTCGGAGCGGGCGGCGGAGGCGATGTACTCGGCGTTGACGGCCAGGACGGTCTCGCGCGCGGTCAGCAGGTGCCGGAGGACGGCGAGGACCTGGTCGAGCTCGACCGGGGCGTAGGGGTGGGCGAGACGGTCACGGCGCGCGGTCGGGTCCCCCGCCGCGAGGCGGACGAGCAGTTCCACGTCCGCGCGCTCCCGGCCGGCGAGCGGGGCGAGGACGGGGTTCGAGGTGAGGGCGTTCTCGACGAAGCTGAAGGCGAAGGCCTCCTCCTTCCCGGTGAGGACGTCGCCGAGGTTCCACACGTCGGCGCGGTTGGCGAGCATGTCGGGGACGCGGAAGGCGTGCCCGGACTCCGTGTACGGGTTGCCGGCCATGCAGACGGCGAAGCGCTTGCCGCGCAGGTCGTGGCCGTCGAGCGTCCGGGTGGTGTCGCACAGGGGGATGAACTTCTGCAGGAACTCCGGCGAGCAGTGCTGGATGTCGTCGAGGTACAGCAGGACGTTGTTGCCCGCGGCGAGGGCGAAGGCGACCTTCTCCAGTTCCCGGCGGGCGGCGGCGTCGGGGGCCTCGGCGGGGTCGAGGGTGAGCGTGCGCGGTCCGAGCGCCGGGCCGTCGACCTTGACGAGGAGCAGGCCGAGGCGGTCGGCGACGTACTCGACGAGCGTGGTCTTCCCGTATCCGGGCGGGGACAGGAGCAGCAGCAGGCCGTGGGAGTCGCCGCGCTTGCCGTCGCCCGCGGCGCCGAGCTGCTTGGCGAGGTTGTCTCCGACGAGCGGGAGGTAGACGTCGTCGACGAGCCGGTTGCGGACGAAGGAGGGCATGACCCGGGGCCGGTACTCGTCCAGGCGGAGCCGGGCGCGCTCCGCGTCGACGAGGTCCCGGCGGCGCTGCTGGTAGGCGCGGTGGGCGGGTACGTCGACGGCGGCGAAGGCGGCCGTCCTCGTGAGGAACTCGTCGAGGCGGATGTCCAGGGTGCGGTCCGTCAGCCTCGGATGGCCGCCGAGGAGGCCGGTGACCTTCGCCGTGGCCGTGCCCGGCCCTTCGTAGCGCTCGAGACCCGGGGACAGCTCGACGGCGACCGCCTCGGCGAGCACGTCCGCGTCGAGGTCGTCGCCGGACGCGGACGCATAGGCCGTGAGCCAGGCTTCGACGTGCTGCCGGCGTGCGCCGGGCGTGGTGAGGGCGGCGAGGGAGTCGTCGTACCCGGAGGGGCCGACGGCGTGGCGGAACTTCTCCAGGAGCGCGCGGACCGGGGCGGACACGACGAACCCGGCCGGTTCGGCGGCGAGTTCCTCGACGAGGTACGCGGCGGCGCCCGGATCTCCGAGCGCCTCGGACAGGTCCCGTCGCAGTCCGTCGAGGACCGCCCCGGAGCCGAAGAGGTCGCGGGCCCGGGTGAGGGAGGTCGCCCGCTCGGCCCACTGGACGCGGTCCTCGGCGGTCGCGGCGTGGGCCCAGTGGAGCTGGGCGGCCGCGCGCGCCCGGCCCGGGTGTCTCAGCAGTCCCGCCGTCCCGTGGACGCCGAGGAGCGCCTCCAGGATGAGCGCCGCGTCATGGTCGTGGACGCCCCGCTCGTACCCTTCGTCGTAGGCGTCCTCCGCCGCCCGCCGGGCGAGGGCGTGGAGGTCCTCGCCGGCCAGGCGGTCGGCGCCGTGCTCGGCGAGGAGGCGGGCGGCCAGGTGCTCGGAGCGGTAGACCTCCGGGGACTCGGAGGGCAGGGGGCGGTTCCAGAAGCGGCGGGTGTCGGAGAGGGCCGGGTCGGTGACGGGCACCCGGTAGTCCGTGCCGGTCAGGGCGAGGACCAGGGTGTCCCCGGACGGGACGACGGTGAGTTCGGCCGTCCGGCGGTTGACGGCGAAGCGGTGCCGGCCGAGCCGGATCGTGTCCCCTCCGTCGGAGTACAGGTCGGTGCGGTCCCGCAGCGCGCGTCCGGCCTCCTGGCGGGTGGCGGCGAGCCGGCTCTCCAGTTCCTCCGCCCGCGTCCCGTCCCCGAGGCCCCGCAGGGCGGCGGCGGTGCGCCTGACCTTGACGACCATCGGGTCGGACGCGAAGTACGCGTGGACCTCGTCCCGGTCCTTCAGGGTCGCGGAACGGCGGGCGACCGACTCCAGCACCCTCCCGGCCGAGTCGGCGAGCCGCTCGGCCTTCCGGGCGCGGGCGTCCTGGAGGGACTGCCTGCGCGCCGAAAGGGCTTCGTGGATCTCCGCGCGCTTCTCGGCCAGCTCGTCGAGGAGTCCCTCGGACTCGGAGAACCGCGCCTCCAGGTTCTCCAGCTGGACCATCAGACGGCCCAGTTGGTCGTCACACGCCTCGGGGGTGCCGGCCGCGGCGAGGGCGCCGGCGACCGTCTGGCCGAGCAGCGCGAGTTCGGCCGCGAACTCGGCGGCGCCCTCCCGTTCGAGGAGTTCGGCGCGCCGGGTGGTGAGGACGGCCCGGGCGCGGTTCAGGGCGCCGAGGACGTCGGCGATCCGGGCGAGGATCGAGGTGCGGACGGTGGCGTCCGCGATGTCGAGGCCGGTGATGATCTCGCTGAGGGCCCTCAGGGAAAGGGTCTGTTCGCCGATGCGGTCACCGACGGGGCCGGCGTCGGCGGCGGTGGCCAACTCCCCCGCCCGTGCGGTGAGTTCTTCGGCCTCCGCGTGCTGGGGGGCGAAGGCGTCGTCACGGCCGAGGAAGAGCACGGCCCGTCCGGCGGCCGAGACGATGTCGTCCTCGATCCGGGCCGCCAGGGACTCGATCGCCCCGGCGTCCGCGTACCGCATCTCCTTGAGCGTCACCACGTGGCCCTGGGCCTGGCGCAGTTCGGTGATGCGGGAGATCCATTCCTCCGCTGTGGCGGGGGCTTCGCCGTGGATCCGCCGCGACAGCCGGGCGGCCCCCTCGGCGGCCTCCGCGAGGGCCTCCGCCGCCTGACGGGTGAGGGTGGTGACGGTCTCGAACTCGTCGAGGACCTGCGTGAGGGTGTCGAGCAGTCCGGTCAGCGGGGTACGGAGGTCTCCGGCCGCCGGGTCCCCCAGCCAGTGGTGGACGTCGCCCGCACGGACGCAGGCGGCGAGGAGCGCCCCGTACACCTCGCCGGCCGGCGTCGGCTCGGTGGCCTGCCGGGAGATCGCCAGGCAGTCGGAGATCCCCCGGACGAGATCGGCGTTGCCGATCCGCCCCAGGGGCCCGTCACCGGTGGGCGTCGCACGGACGTCGGAGAGATAAGGGGTCCGCCAGACCTGCGCCTGGTGGACGCGCCCGGGCTCGCCGCTGTCGTCGCGCAGGAGCAGCATCGTCCCGTCGTCGAGCAGCGCGTGGCCGCGACCGGCGAGAGGAGTGGTGACCTCCTTGCGGATCAGGTTGTACGGGAGGAGCAGGACACGCCCCTCGGCCTGGTCCTGGAAGACGTACAGGAGGTCCTCCCCGTTGGGGGAACGGATCACCTGGTCGAAGGCGAGTCCCGAGGTGTCGGCGTCGAAGGTCTTCACGGTGCCGGTGGCGAGGCAGTAGCCGCCGGGGAACACGAGGCCGGCGTCCTCGGGCAGGCGCAGGCACGCCTGCTCCAGGCCGTCGAGGCGGGCGACCGTCCCCGTGAGGGTGTTGAAGACGAGGTGCCGCCGGACCTCTTCCTTGTAGGGGCGTACCCGCACGAGGAGGAGCGGGCCGACGGTCGCGTGGGCGACCTCCGCGTCGGCCAGGGACTGCAGCGGCTCCTCGACCGGTTCGGCGTGGACGCCCTCGGCGGTCTCGGTGTCGTTCTCCGTCTTGAGGGTCAGGACCCCGCCGACCGTGGAGACGAAGAGGCGGCCGCCGCCGACCGCGACGTGCGGGAAGCGGCCGGGCACGTGGTCCTCGCGGCCGGCCTCGACCCAGTCGACCTCCTGGGAGGCGGGCAGGACGTGGTCGCGTTCGCCCTGGGCGTCGAGGAACCGCGGCGCGCCGGAGGGACCGGTCGACCAGCGCAGGACCCGCAGGTCCCCCGGCTTCTCCCCCACCTGGAAGACGGCGAGCAGACGGCCCTCCACGCGGCGCAGCCTCAGCAGGCGGGTGCCCCGGAAGTAGCGGTGCAGGGCCGCGAATTCCCGGCGGAAGCCGGGGTCGTCGAGGAGGCCGGGGACGGCGTCCTCGGGCAGCGGGTTCAGGTCCCGGTCGTACAGGGTGAAGACGTCGGCGACCGCGGGCCCCGAGCCGTCCGGGGCCGCGGTGTGGCGGCCGAGGAGGAGCAGGTCCTCCCCGACGGCGACCGCGTCCCGGGGCACGGAGGCGTGCTCGGTCCGGAGGCTTCCCGTACGGATGAGGGTCAGCTCTCCCGATCCGAACTCCGCGATCCGCGCGGCGTTCAGGGCCTCGGCGCGCCGGGCGAGTTCGCCGGCCTGGGCGGTGAGGCGGTCACGCAGCACCGCGTACGTGTCCCGGTCGATTCCGGTGCTCATCCTCGTCTGCTCCCTGTACCGTGATGGTGGACGGGTCCGGCGCCGGTGACTCCCCCGTTCGCCGGCACCGGACCCGTTCTGACCGCACCCCCGTGGGCGGTCAGTTCGTGGCCGCGCCGTTCAGCGCGGCGGTCTCCGCCGGTACGGCGCCCTGCGCGGGCGCCTCCAGCAGGCCGGAGTTCATGACCTTGGCGAGGAGCGCGGAGACGCTCAGGTTCTGCACGTCGGCCGTGGACAGGGATCCGAGCACCTTGGTGAGGTCCTCGGTGAAGGAGCCCTCGCCGTTCAGCCAGGAGCCTGCCAGCGCCTGAGCCGTCCTGGAGTGGTCGACGAAGCCGTCCACGGACTTGCCCAGCGCGATGGACTGCACGAGCCGGTCGAGGAAGACGGACTCGCCGCCGACGATGTTGATGTCCGCGTTCTCCAGACCGGTGGCCAGGACGGTGGCCTGCGCCTCGGCGACCTGGCGCTGGACCTCGAGTCCGGCGAGCCGGATGTCCTTCTCTGCCTCCAGGCGGAGCCGGTACTCCTCGTGGGTGCGGGACGCCTCGTCGAAGGCGGCGACGGCGATGGCCTTCTGGTTGAGGCCCTCCGCCTCCGCCTTCAGCTTCTCGCCGATCGCGGTGGCCTCGGCGAGCGCCTTGGCCCGCAGGCCCTCGGCCTCGGCGCGCAGCCGGGCCTCGGTGGCGTCCGCCTCGGCGCGGCCGGCCTTCTCGATGGCGTCGGCCTCCTTCTCGCGGACCTGGACGGCGGCGAGTCCCTCGGCGGCGGCCTCGGCCTGGATGCCCTCGGCGAGCCGGATCTTGGCGCGGGCGTCCATGTCGGCGGCCTTGTGGCGGGCCTCGGCCAGGGTCAGCTCCTCGGCGGCCCGGTGGACCGCGGCCTGCTCGGCCGCCTCGGCGGCCTTGATGTCCTTGACCAGCTTCTCCTGGGCCTCCGCCTCCGCGGCGATGACCAGGGCCTGGCGCTCGCGCTCGGCCTCCTCCACGGTCCGCAGCCGCTTGATGGACTCCTCCTGCTCGGCCACGGTCCGGTCGACGGCGACCCGCTCGCGGATGACCTCGGCGATGTCCCGGCGCTCGGCCTCGACCTCCTTCTCGGCCGCGATCCGGGTCAGCTCGGTCTCCCGGTCGCGGGCGATGACCTCCAGGAGGCGGTCCTTCTCGATCCGCTCGTTCTCGACCGCGATGACCCGCTCGCGGTTCTTCTGCGCGACGACGACCTCGCGGGCCTGGTTCTCCCGCTGGACGCCGAGCTGCTCCTCGGTACGCAGGAAGGCGCTCTGCGCCCGCAGCCGCTCCTCCTCGACGACCTTCGCCGTCTCCGCCTCCTCGCGGGCCCGGACGGTCTCGATCTCGCGCTTCTGCTTGATCTCCGCGTCCGCCTGGCGGCGCTCCAGTTCCAGGATCGCCTCGCGGGCGTCGACGTTCTGCCGCGTGATCTCCTTCTGCTCGTGCTGCCGCAGCTCGTTGGTGCGGACGTTCTCGGCGGCGGTGAGTTCGGTGATCTTGCGGATGCCCTGGGCGTCGAGGATGTTGCCGGCGTCGAGCTGAGTGAGCGGGGTCTGCTCCAGGTAGTCGATGGCGGCGTCCTCCAGGCTGTAGCCGTTGAGGTCGATGCCGATCAACTCGATGATGCGGAAGCGGAGTTCCTCGCGCTTGGTGTACAGGTCGGTGAAGTCCATCTGCTTGCCGACCGACTTGAGCGCCTCGGAGAACTTCGCGTTGAACAGCTCCTGGAGCGTGGCCTGGTCGCTGGCGCGGGCGGTGCCGATGGCCTGGGCGACCTTGATGACGTCCTCGACGGTCTTGTTGACCCGGACGAAGAACGAGATGCGGATGTCGGCGCGGATGTTGTCCCGGCAGATCAGTCCGTCCCGCCCGGTCCGGGAGATCTCGATGGTCTTCACCGAGATGTCCATGACCTCGGCCTTGTGGAGCACGGGCAGGACCACCTGCCCGGTGAAGGTGACGTCGACCTTGCGCATCTTGGAGACGATCAGCGCTTTGCCCTGTTCCACCTTGCGGAACAGTCTGCCGACCATGAAGAGCGCCGCGACGGCGACGAGCAGGGCAACGGCGACGAGTACGCCGATGCCCGAGGTGATGGCATCCATGAGAGAGAACCCCGTGTCGATCGAAGAAGAGGACGTACCGGCTCAGACGGAGGTACGGGCGGAATCCGGTTCGGGCGCGGCACTGTCGGCGGCGCCCCGGCGCGGGCCGGCGGACGGCATCCGCCGACGCCGGCCGAACAGCCGCTTCGCGAGCAGCCAGGACAGCGACAGGGCCACCGGAAGCAGGGCCACGGACAGCGACAGCCTCACGGCCCCGGCCAGCCCTGCCCGTTCCAGCACGACCATGCCGATCAGGTCGAGCACCCATCCGGTGGCGATCGCGACGGACGCGACCACCGCGACCGGGACGCCGAACCCCAGCGCCGCCGCATCAGCGTCGAAGGCGTCCGGAGTGACGGCACGACAGAGCACCAGAACCCAGAATCCGATCACTGCGGCGACGGCGGCCGTCAGAACCAGGGCAGGGAATCCGACGGCCGCTCCGACGAACTCATCCATTGCGCCTCCCCCGAGGTCCCTGCCGGATACCGGCATCAGCGCTGCAACGCCTCCGGCCCTGGCAGCATTGTGACGGGCCGGCAGCGGATGGCGCATTGCCGAGAACCGGCAATCTTGACGGCTCCTTAATGCCGGGTCACCGATCGGGGCGCCCCCACCTCGCCATGGCTCCTGGTTCCGGTGGGGCCCGTGCTCAGAAGTCCTTCTTGGGCCAGCCGAGCAGGCGGGCCCCGATCACGGCGGTCTGGAGGGTGTAGCGGCTCGCGGGGTCGGCGGGGTCGGTGCCGGTCAGCCGGTGGATGCGTTCCAGGCGGTAACTGACGGCCCGGACGGACAGGTTCAGATCGTGGGCCGTCTTGGTGGTCACGCACCCGCTGTCGAAGTACGCGGTGAGGGTGTCGAGGAGCGGTTCGGCGCCTCCGCGGGAGGAGCGCAGGGGGCCGAGCGTGCTGCGGACGAGGTCCTCCATGGCCTGCCGGTCACGGGTGAGGACGGGATAGACGAGGAGGTCGACGGCGTGCAGGACGGGCGCGTCGAGACCGAGGCGGTCGGCGAGGTCGAGGGCGCCGAGCGCCTCCTCGTAGGAGTGCACGACGCCCCTGGGCCCGGGCTGGGGCCGGCCGATCGCCGCTTGTCCTCCGCCGGTGGCGGCGAACGCCTGCTTGGCGAAATGGGCGAGGACCTCGGGCTGGTCGCCGGGCGCGACGCAGACCATCCGGCCGCCCTTCGTCGTCAGGAGGACGTGCCGGTCACCGAACCTTCCGATCAGCGCCCGCTCGACCTGCTGCGGCACCGGATCCGCCTCCGTGTACGCCTTCGGTCCGCGCGCGACGGCGACCGCGTGCGCCTGGGACAGGCGCAGCCCGAAGCGCTCCGCCCGCTCCGCCGTCCGGCCCAGGTCGCTGCGTCCGTACAGCAGGTCGTCGATGAACTCCCGGCGCTCGGCCTCCTCCTGGCGGACGGCGAGCCGCTGGGCCCGTTCGAACCCCGTCGAGAAGGCGTCGACGGACTGTTCGACCGCGGCGAGCAGGTCCAGGGCGGTCCGTCGGTTCAGCGCCTGCTCCGGCCAGGCGGTCCTGACCGCGGCCAGATGGCCGCCGATGAGCTCCCGCAGGGTGTGTCCCTCGCGGGCGGCCCTCTCACCCGCTTCCCGGTTCCGTTCGATCTCCTCTTTGTTCAGGCGTCTTCCGGTGGCCGCCACCTCCGCGAACAGCGTCGCGTACTCGGATGCGCCGTCGTCTGTCATTTCCCGCCCCGTTTCCTTTCCGTCCCCGCCGGTCCGAACCGCTGAGGACGTCGTAGAGGATGAACAGGCCGACGGCCGTGCCCATCAGCCCCAGCCCGATGTAGGCGCACGTGGCACGCACGCCGGAAGAAGCACCCGCCACGCGGGGAATTTCGTTGACCAGGACACCCGCGTACACGCACAGCCCGGTGAGGCCGAGCAGAGACACCGGGCCCCGTGAACCGCGCGGGAAACACGGCCGCCGGCCGGTCAGGACGGCAACGCTCGGAACGAGGATCACCACAGCGCCACCGGCGAGGAGCCCCCAGCTCCGCGGATCGCTCACGCGGCCGCACCCGGACTCACACGTCGCCGGCGTCGCCGGTCCACCTCGTACGTCCCGAGCAGCGCCGTGGCCGCGTTCAGCGGGAACGCGACGGCCTCGGCGACAGCGGTGACGCCCCAGGCGCGGCCCGCGCTCGCGACGAGCGCGGCGCACAGCAGCAGGGAGGGAAGCGCGCGCCGCCACCGAGGCAGCTCGGTCATCCGCCCCACCCGCACGCAGAGCACGACGTTGAAGGCCAGGAAGGCGAGGGCGAGCAGGGCGATCGGAAGCAGGGCGAGGGGCACGGCCGGGCTCTTTCGGGGCAGGCGGAAGACTGTGCCGACCAGACTTCCCGGCTCACCGGCGCACGATCCTAGTCCAGGGCAGCTCGGGGAAGGCCTCCACCGTCCTGGTCCCGCCGGTCACGACGATGTTGTCACCCGCCGCGACGACCCTCTCCGCGGTCGCGGAGGTGAAGTCCTCGCCGGCGCGCTTGACGCCGACGACCGTCACGCCTTCCGGGACGGGGCGCCTCCTCCCCGAGGAAGCACCCGCACGCGCGGCCGCTCTCGTCGCCGTCCCCCTCCTCCCTCGCCGCTACGGCATGAAGAGCGCGTAAAGACTGCCGAAGTCCGGCAGTGAACGCGCGTCCGGTTCGCGCCACGATGCCAGGAGCTGAGCAAGCAGGGCCGGCGCACCATGCTCGCGGTCTACGGCCTCATCGCGGCCGGCGGTGGTGCCGTGACGCTCGTCCTCGGGAAACTGCACGACTGGGCGGGCCGACCGTGACGGGCGGCTCGCGGCGCGGCGGGCACTGTGCGAGCGGGCGGCCGCGCGCGCGGGCCGCCCTCCTCGGGACCGGCGGGCTGATCGCCCTCGCCGCCGGTACCGCGCTCCCGCCGCGGGGAGGTCCCGGAGTCCAGGTGCCGGCGGCACCGGCCGCGACGACGTTCCCGGCCCGCACGCGCCCCCGTCGTCGTACGGCGGAACGCCCGAGGTGAATGATCAGACAGTCACGCGTCGAGTCACGGGGGTGGGAACATGGTCGCGGTGCCGAGTCAGGGGCGGCTGCCGTCGGGTGCCATCGGGCACATGGTGGTCTGTGGAGACGACGGGCTCGCACGTCGGCTCGCGGTGGAGCTGCGCGAGGTGTACCGCCGACGGGTGATCCTCGTGGTCCCCGCCGACGGGGCCGAGGAGCCGACGGCCGCTCAAAGCGCGGCAGCGCCCGACGCCGCGAGCGGCGCCGCCGTCCTTCCCGTGCACGTGCAGACCGCCCCGTCCCCCACGACAGCGGCACTCCTCCGTGCCGGCGTGGACGGGGCCGCCTCGCTGGCCCTGTTGTACGAGGACGACGAGACGAACCTGCGGGCCGCGCTCGCCGCGCGCCGGCTCAACCCGGGACTGCGCCTGGTCGTCCGCATGTACAACCGCAAGCTCGGCCACCACTTGGAGGAACTGCTCGACCAGGCCGCCCTCCTGGCCGCGTCCGGCGGCGACCGCACCGTCCTGGACGCGTCCACGACCGTCCTTTCCGACGCGGACACCGCCGCGCCCGCGCTCGTGGCCACCGCCGTCGCCGACACCAACAAGGTCGTCCAGGCCGACGGGCTCCTGCTGCGCGCCGCCGAACGCCCGGTGCCCGGCCGGGGCGAAGTGCCCGACCCGGGCCTGTGCACGCTGGCCCTGCTCTCCTCGACCACCAGCGACCCCGTCGGCAGCGAGGGTTCGGACGCGAGCGGCGCGCAGGGTCCGGAGCTGCTGCCCGACGACCGGGCCGTCCGGGGCTCGGCGGGCCGTGGCACCGTCGTCCTCGAAGCCGTCCGGCGCGCGGGGCCCGCCCTGCCGCCGCGTCGGCTCGCCCGGCGCGGCGCCCCGCTCGGCGAGGTGTTCTCCACCCGCCTGCGCTGGTCACTCGCGGGGATCGTCGCCGCGGTGCTCGCCCTCACGGCCACCACGGCGGCGCTGACCGACGCCGACCCCGTCCACGCCGCGTACCTGACCTTGCTCGACCTGTTCTCGATCAACGACCCCGCCTTGGAGGACTCCTCGACCCGGCAGGTCCTCCAGCTGCTCTCCGGCCTGGTCGGCCTCGCCCTGCTCCCCCTCCTCGTCGCCGGCGCCCTGGAAGCACTGGGCACGTTCCGCGCGACCGGCGCGTTGCGGCGCCCGCCCCGGGGCCTGTCCGGGCACATCGTGCTCCTCGGCCTCGGCAAGATCGGCGCCCGTGTCCTCGCCAGGCTGCGGGAACTCGACATCCCCGTCGTCTGCGTCGAGCAGGACCCCGACGCCCGCGGCATCCCGCTCGCGCGCGACCTGGGCGTGCCCGTGGTCCTCGGGGACGTCACCGAGGACGGTGTGCTCGACGCCGCCCGCGTCCACCGGGCCGACGCCCTGCTCGCCCTGACCAGTTCCGACACCACCAACCTGGAGGCGACCCTCGCCGCCCGCAGCCTCAAGAACGACCTCCGCGTCGCACTGCGGCTGTACGACGACGACTTCGCCGCCGCCGTCTACCGCACCCTGCGCTCCGCCCACCCGGACGCCGTCACCCGCAGTCGCAGCGTCACCCACCTCGCCGCGCCCGCGTTCGCGGGGGCCATGATGGGCCGTCAGGTACTCGGCGCGATCTCGGTCGAACGCAAGGTCCTCCTCTTCGCGGCCCTCCTCGTCGCCGGACACCCGCAGCTCGAAGGCCGCACCGTCGCCGAGGCCTTCCGCCCCGGCGCCTGGCGCGTCCTCGCCCTCGACACCGCCCAGCCCGAATCCCGCTCCCCCGACCTCGCCAACACCGGCCACGACGGTGACCACCAGTCCCTCCTCTGGGACCTCCACCCCGGCCACGTCCTCCATCCCGGTGACCGCGTCGTGGTCGCCGCCACCCGCCGCGGGCTGGCCGAACTCCTCGGGGACCCGTCGGACGGCCGCTCGGCGGCCACCGGGTCCCGGTAGCGGCGCCTGCGAACGCCGCCGCGTCCTTCGGGCGTCCCCGGACCGGGAAACCCGTCGCGGCGGCGGGCACGCGGTCACCGGGAACCCGCGGTGACACCCCCGCGCACGGGCGCACTCGTCCAGGTCTCCGGGGCGTCGGACAGTCCCGAGGGGCCGTCTCCGCCGGGCGCTCCAGGGGAGATTCGCGAGAGACGGATGAGCACGGCGACCGCGGATCGCGAAGCGGACGCCACCCGTCCGCCCCCTCGGCCGGCCGGCACCCGGCCGTCGGTGGGCTTCGGCCGGGACCTGAAGCGCGTCAGCCTTTCGGGAGTCCTCATTCAGCGCCTCGGCCGAGGCGGCGCATGAGCCCCGCGGCGTCCTGCTCACGAAGGCGTCGTGGCCGTCACCGCTCCCGGCGGCCGGCTCGGGCCGGGAGGGCTCCGGCCGGGTGGGCGTGCCGGCCTCGCGGGAGTGCGGATCCCGTGCCGGGTCGCCGATGGCCGCCGCGCGGTGACGTGTCCGCCCCCGCGCGGCGAAGGCCCCCGGCGGGATCGGCTGCCGGGGGCCGGGTGACGGGCCCGTCCCCGTCAGCGGGCGGCGTACGGCAACAGGGCCATCTCGCGCGCGTTCTTGATGGCGGTGGCCAGGGCTCGCTGCTGCTGGGCGGTCACGCGGGTGACGCGCCGGCTGCGGATCTTGCCCCGGTCGGAGATGAACTTCCGCAGCAGGTCGGTGTCCTTGTAGTCGATGTACGTGATCCCGGCCGCGTCGAGCGGGTTGGGGCGGGACTTCACGGGCTTTCGGGGGTCCTGGCGGCGAGCCATGACGGCTTCTCCTTCGAGTGAACGTTTCCGTGGCGGTCGTACCGGCCGCGAGGGGCGGGCCGGGGTCAGGCGGCGTCGAGCAGGGAGTCGAACGCGGCGGGCAGGCGTTTCCAGGAGTCGGGCCCGGAGGCGTACTCGGCGTCCGTCAACAGGCAGGATTCGAGGAGTCGTTCCAGTCCGTCGCGGTCGAGGCCCGGCGAGGTGAAGACGAGGTGCTGGCAGCGGTCTCCGTGCTCGGGGTGCCAGTCGAGCGCGGCCGCCGCCCGCCGCACGGGAGGGACCAGCTCCCAGGCCGCGTCCGGCAGGGACGCCAGCCAGGGGCCTGCGTTCTCGACGCAGAGCGCTCCGCCGGCCGCCTCCCAGGCGAGCAGGGTGTCCGGGCGGTCGGCGAGCCAGAACCGGCCGCGACTGCGCGCGGCGGCGCAGCACAGGTCCTCCAGGGCCCGGTGGAGGCGTTCGGGATGGAAGGGGCGGTGGCGGCGCCACACGAGCGTGGTGACCCCGGCCTCGTCGGCTTCCTGCGGAAGCAGCGCGCACGCGGGGTGCTGCGCGGCCGCGGCGGCCTCGACGTCGAAGCCCGCGAGCGCGGCGCGGGCGAGTTCGGCGGAGGCGGCCGGTACGCGCCGTGCGGTGGGGTGCAGCTGCGCGAGGAGAGCGTGGTCCTCGTCGTCGGCTTCGTCGCTGTCGACGACGGCGAGGACGGGGGCGTACTCCAGCTGCCGGGCCCAGGTGTCACCGACGGTCCGCTGGTCCGTGGGGGCCGCCGCGAGACCGGCTTCGGCCAGGTCGTCGCCGTTGGCGAGGTACGGCAGGACGAGCGCCGGGTCCACGGCGGTGATGACGCCGGTCAGGGCGAGCCGGTCGCCGCCGTGCCCGGCGATCACCTCGGCCATGGCCTTCGGTTCGACCGAGTCCCACAGTTCCACCACGGCGAGAGGGGTCGGCCCGCCGTCCGCCAGCCGCTTCAACTCCGGTACCAGGTCCTCGCGCAGGGCGCAGCAGGCGCAGTCGTCGACCAGCGGCGCGTCACCCCGGGAAAGGGTGCCGGAGGCGTCGCGGACGAGGCGGAGGACCGTCCCGTCCGGGGCGTCGGCGAGGTCGTGGTGGAGCGCCACGCTGCCGGGGACGGTCTCCAGGAGGCGATCGACGACCTCGCGCCTGGCGTCGGCGTGGAGGCCGGCCACGATCACGACCGGGAGCCGGTGCTGACGGGCCATCAGCGGGATCCGTAGCGGCGCTGGAACTTCTCGACGCGGCCGGCGGTGTCGAGGACACGGGCGGTGCCGGTGTAGAAGGGGTGGCTCGCGGAGGAGATCTCCACGTCGACCACGGGGTAGGTGTTGCCGTCCTCCCACTCGACCGTCTTGTCGCTGGTCATCGTGGAGCGGGTGAGGAACGCGGTGCCGGAGGCGGAGTCGCGGAAGACGACCGGCTCGTAGGCGGGGTGGATCCCGGGCTTCATGGCGGGGCCTTTCTGGAGGGGCGGGGACAGGGGGCGGAGGGGTCGGCCCTCTTCGCGGGGGTCGACGTGGCGGCCGGCGGCCGGGCCGTGCTCGCGGAGGGCGGGCCGGCCGGGGCCGTCGCGCCGGTTCTCGCGGGTGACGGGGGTGGACCCGGCGCCCGCGGCGGAGCGGGGACGGGTCACCGGGCGGAGTTCGCCGTGCGCCGTGGAGCTAGTATATGGGAATGGTTTTCATTCCCATATACTAGCCCCTCCTCCAGAGAAAGGCGGCAGCGTCCATGTCGGCCCACTGCCAACTGACCGGCGCCCGGCCGGGCTTCGGCAACACCATTTCCCACTCGCACCGGCGCACCTCCCGGCGCTTCGACCCGAACATCCAGCGCAAGCGCTACTGGCTGCCCAGCGAGGGGCGGCACGTGCGCCTCACCCTGAGCGCCAGGGCGATCAAGACGGTGGACGCGATCGGGGTCGAGGCCGCCGTGGCCCGGATCCGCGCCCGGGGAGGGAAGGTCTGATGGCGAAGAAGAGCAAGATCGCGCAGAACGAGAAGCGCAAGGAGACCGTCAGGCGGTACGCCGCCCGGCGGGCGGAACTCAAGGAGATCGTCCGGCGCCCGTCCTCGACGGGAGCCGAGCGGGAGGCCGCCCTCGCGGAACTGCGCCGGCAGCCGCGCGACGCCAGCGCCACCCGCGTGCGCAACCGCGACAGCGTCGACGGCCGGCCCCGTGGCTACCTCCGCAGGTTCGGACTCTCCCGCGTCCGGGCGCGGCAGCAGGCGCACGCGGGATTCCTGCCGGGAGTGACCAAGTCCTCCTGGTGAGGGCGAGGTGCGCCCCCGACGGCACTCCCGCCGGGGGCGCGCGCCCCGAATTGATAATGAGACCCGTTTTCATATAGCCTCGCCGAACCGTCACCCAGACCGAGGAGCCCCCATGGCCGTCCCCAAGCGGAAGATGTCCCGCAGCAACACCCGCCACCGCCGCGCCCAGTGGAAGGCCACCACGCCCCAGCTGGTGCCCGTCACCGTCGACGGCGTCGTCCACCGGGTCCCCCAGCGCCTCGTGAAGGCGTACGAGCGCGGCCTCCTCCGCCCCGAAGGCTGAGCCCGTGAGCTCGTACGACCGCCTGCCGGTGACCGTGCTGTCCGGCTTCCTCGGCGCGGGCAAGACCACGCTGCTCAACCACGTGCTGGGCAACCGCGAGGGCCTCAGGGTCGCGGTCATCGTCAACGACATGAGCGAGGTCAACATCGACGCCGCGCTCGTGCGCGGCGGCGAAGCGGCGCTCTCGCGCACCGAGGAGCGCCTGGTCGAGATGACCAACGGGTGCATCTGCTGCACCCTGCGCGACGACCTCCTGGAGGAGGTCGACCGGCTCGCCCGCGAGGACCGGTTCGACTACCTCCTGATCGAGTCCAGCGGCATCTCCGAGCCCATGCCGGTCGCCGCCACCTTCTCCTTCCCCCGGGACGACGGCGCCACCCTCGGCGACCTCGCCCGCCTGGACACGATGGTGACGGTCGTGGACGCCGCGAACTTCCTGGCCGAGCTCGGCGGCGGCGACGAACTGGCCGCGCGCGGCCTCGATCAGTACGAGGACGACGAGCGCACCGTCAGCGATCTCCTCGTGGACCAGGTCGAGTTCGCCGACGTCATCGTCCTCAACAAGCTCGACCTGGTCGACGCGGGGGAAGCGCGCCGGCTCCGCGCCGCACTGTCCCGGCTCAACCCGGAAGCGCGGATCGTCCCCGCCGTGCGGGGGCGAGTGGCCCTCGAACAGGTGCTGGGCACCGGCCTGTTCGACGTCGAGCGCGCCCAGCAGGCCCCGGGCTGGGTGAAGGAGCTCAACGGAGACCACGTCCCCGAGACCGAGGAGTACGGCATCTCCTCCCTGGTCTTCCGCGCCGGCCGCCCCTTCCACCCCGGACGGCTGTGGAACCTGGTCACCCAGGACCTCGACAGCGGCGCGTACGGGAACGTCCTGCGCTCCAAGGGCTTCTTCCGGCTCGCCAGCCGTCCCCGCGTGACCGGCCTGTGGTCCCAGGCGGGCGCCGTGGCCCGGTTCGAGCCCTCCGGGGTCCTCGGCCCGGAGACCGCACAGGGCCAGGAACTGGTCTTCATCGGCACCGGCCTGCGCGCCGACGCCCTCCGCACGGCCCTCGACGCCTGCCTGCTGGCACCGGACGAGGCCGTTCCCTCCGACGACGACTTCCCGGCCTGGGAGACGTACGGCACCGGCGACGCCTGCGAGCACGAGCCGGCGGCCTGACACCCCGGGCCCGAAGAATCCGGGCCGGACGGTGGTCGCAGCCACGGCACCGTCCGGCCCGGTCCTGTTCTGTCCTCTCCTGTCCGGTCCCGTCCCCAGGGCTCGGCATCCGCACCGCGCCGGACGAGCCGGGGAGGACGCCCCCGCCCGGTGCGGAACGCGCACGCCATCAGCCGCCGCACAGCGCTCGTCCCGCCGACACGGGTCGGGAGACGGTGTGTTCGTTTTCGATCATGGATGGCACAGTGGGCGTCGGCTCGGGTGGGCGGTGAGGGGAAGAGAGGGCGCGTGCTGGAGATAGCGGGGATCGGGGCGGCGGAGGAGCGGGTCTACCGCCTCCTGGTGGAGGTACGCGACGCGGACATGGACGAGATCGTCCAGCGGCTCCGCATCCGGGAACGCGAGGCGGCGTTGCTCCTGTCCTCCCTCCACGACAAGGGTCTGGTCGGGCGGCTCGCGGGCGACGACGGCATGCGGTACGTGCCCGTCCCGCCGGACGTGGCGCTGCAGCCCCTGCTGGCGCGCGGCCAGGACGCGCTGGAATGGGCGCGGCGCGGAATGGAGCAGCTGGCCGAGGAGTACCGGGCGGGCGAGCGGCGCCACGACGCCGGGCAACTGGTCGAGGTGATCACCGGCGCCGGCGCCATCCGCCAGCAGCTGCGCCAGCTCGCCTACGGCGCCCGCAGCGACCTGCGGTGGTTCTGCAAGGCCGATCCGGTGGCGCTGCGCGCCCAGGACAACGACGAGGAGTTCGAGCTGCTCGCCCAGGGCATCCGCTACGAGGCGATCTACGAACGGGCCTGCCTGGAGGAGCCCGGCATGGTCGACAACGTCGCCCAGGGCATCCGCGCCGGCGAAGTGGCCCGCGCCACCAGCACGCTCCCCGTGCGCATGGTCATCGTCGACAGCGCCGTCGCCGTCTGCCCGCTGATGCCGGTCGGCGCGACCGGCGCCCGCGGCGAGCCGACCGCCGCGATCATCCGCGGCAGCACGCTCCTGGACGCCCTCGTCGCCCTGTTCGACATCCAGTGGGCGGCGGGGACCCCGCTGCACGTCACGGAGGCGGGCGAGCTGGCCGACTTCGCCGGCGGCATGGGGCCGGGCGGCAGCCTCGCCGACGACGAGCGCTATCTGCTCTCCCTGGTCGTCGCGGGCGTGGCGGACAAGGCGATCGCCACCCAGCTGGGGGTCAGTCACCGCACGGTGCAGCGCCGGATCACCGCGCTGATGCAGCGGGCGGGCGCGACGACCCGTACGCAGCTGGTGTGGCAGGCGGCGCGGCGCGACTGGCTGTCGTAGGAGGCGCGGAAGCCGCGACCGGGGCCGGCCGCGGCTTCCGGGGCCCGCGCGCTACCTCAGCGCGTACGCCCGCTCGATCTCCTGCGTCACCTCGTTGCCCGCGTCGTCCCAGGCGCGGACCCGCAGCGTGACGTACCCGCTGGTGCGGGCGGCCGGCGGGTGCGTGACCCGGACGCGGTAGGCGCCGTCGCCCCGGGCGGAGGCGGTCGCCGCCCGCCAGTGCCCGCCGTCGTCGTACGAGACGGACACCTCCACGCCCTTCACCGAACGGCCCGTCAGACCGTCCTGGTGGCGGGCGCTCACTCCGAAGGCGAAGGGCCCGGAGCCGGGGGCGGCTCCCCGGAGGTCGGTGGCCACGTCGTAGTCGAGCTGGAGGAGGGGCAGCGGGGCCTCCTGGCCGTCTGCCGGGCGAGGGGCGGTGAAGGACCAGCGGGTGCTGGTGGCCCGCGAGAGGGTGCCCTCGGGGCTGGTGCGCTTCACGTCCAGGTCCAGCCGGTAGCGGCCGTCGTCCCCGCCCGCGGGGAAGACGCCCCAGGCCCGGGGGCCTTCGGCGAGGACCTCGCCGTCGCGGCGGAGCACGGCTCGGGTCTCGTCGGGGTAGGGGGTGTTGGCGTCCTTGCGGGGCAGGGCGTGGCCGTAGTGGCCGGAGGCCGTGTCGGCGAACTCGGGGATCCCTATGGTCAGCCGGTCGCCCTCGCGGTGGGCGAGCCCCTCGACGCCTCGCGGGATCGCCGGGCGGACCACGGGGGCGTACCAGCTCTCCGTGGTGCGCTCACCGGGCCGGTAGGTGCGCAGGGGGCCGAACATGCCGGTCCCCACCGCGTGGACGGCCCAGGTGTTGCGGGGGTTGACCCAGTGCAGCCACCGGGTGTCGGCGGGAGCGCTCAGGTACTCCGTCCGCGCCTGCCCGGTGCGGACGTACCGGGACCGCAGGGAGAGCTGTACGTTCTCCCCCTCCCACGGTCGCCAGGCCAGCCGGTCCTCCGCGACGTAGCGGGCCCCGCCCGTGTCCGGGTAGCGCGAGACCACGGTGGCCGTGTTCTCCGGCCCGGCCTCGTGGACCACCCGCTCGGGGACGCGCTGTGCGGAGACCTGCAGGACGTCGTAGAGGTAGGGGCTCTCCGGGGTGCCCTTCAGCTCCAGCACGGTGCCCTGCGCGCGCAGCCGCTGCGCGGCGGCGCGGGGGGCGTACAGCCCGATCGCGGGCAGCCGCCGGCTCACCGGCTGCCAGGTCGCGGCCGCGTACCCCTCGCCGCCGGCGACGGTGGTGACGGCGGCCGCGGCTCCGGCCCGGGCGGCCGCGGCCACCGCCTCGTCGTACTCCACCCCCTCCAGTTCCACGAGCACCGCGGCTCCGCGGACGTCCGTGCCCCGTGCGCGCAGCGCCGCGTAGTCCTCGGGGCGTCCGTGACCGGCGTCCACCACCCTCAGGCGCCGCACGCCTTCCACGGCGGGCGAGTTGTGGAGCAGCCGGAGCGGGACGTCGGCGGCGGCGGTGGCGGCGACCGCCCGTGCGCCGAGCATCGGTGCGGTCAGCTGCCATCGGGAGGTGAACTCGAAGGTTCCCTCGGTGAACTCCTCGGTGGGCGTGACGTAGAGGGACTGTCCGCCGCTGTGTCCGGTGTGGAAGAAGCTGGCGAACTCCCGGTCGGCGGTCTTCCAGTGGGTGGAGAAGACCAGCGGGCCCCGCTGCTCGGCGGCCTTGGGGGTCCGGATCTCCACGGGGACCGCCTTGCGCGCGTCGAGCACCAGGTCCGTGGCGCCGTTCACCCGCAGGCGGGGGTCGACCACCAGGGTGTGGGCGGCGTTCTCCTCCGTCGCCTGCGCGATGACGCCGTGCAGGTAGTACGTGCCCTCGGGCACCTCCACCGTCAGGGTCTCTCCCGCGGGCACCCCGTGGACGATGTCGAAGCGGCCCGTGGGACCCAGCAGGATCAGCGGGAAGACGGTCGCCGGCTGCCCGGCACGGTCGACGCCGCGCACGGTGACCTTGTGCTTGACGGGGTCCTTCGACGCGGAGAGAACCGTGTGCGCGACGGTCTGCCCGTCGGCCGAGGTGGCGGTGAGGCGGCCGCTGTAGACGCCTTCCGGCAGCGCGGCCGCGTCGAGGGTCACGGTCACGTCGGCGGTGCCGCGGACGGGCACGGTGACCCGGGCGGGGGCGCCGATGGTGCCCGCGGGGGCCGGGGAGCCGTAGAACTTGCCGAAGGTCGCGTCCAGGTCGAGCGATACGGGCGCGTCGCCGTCGTTGGTGTAGGTGACGCTCACCTGCCGCGGGCCGGTGTCCGGGGCCAGGAGGCCGAAGGTGGTGGTGCCGGTGGCGCGCACCGGCTGGCGCACCGAGCGGGCCACGTCCACCCGGCCGGTGCCCTGCTCGTGGACCGTCTGGTCGGGGGCGGTGCGCACCGTGCTCATCAGCGCGTCCTTGAGCTGCCGGGCGTCCCAGTCGGGGTGGCGCCCGGCCAGGATCGCCGCCGCGCCCGCCACGTGCGGGGTCGCCATGGACGTGCCCGACGCGGCGGTGTGGGCCGCGTCCACCGGGTTGCCCATGGACGTGCCGGCGGCGCGGGCCGCGACGATGCCGACGCCGGGAGCGGTGAGGTCCGGCTTGGCGCCGTTGTCCCCGACGCGCGGGCCGCGGCTGGAGAAGACGGCCAGCTTGTCGTCGCGGTCGACGGCGCCCACGGTCAGCGCGCTCTCCGCGGCCCCCGGGGAGCCCACCGAGTAGTCGGCGCCCGCGTTGCCCGCCGCGACGACGAAGAGGGTGCCGGTCTCCTCGCTGAGGCCGTTCAGGACGAGGCTGAGCACGTCCGTGCCGTCGGTGGGCGCGCCGCCCAGGCTCATGCTGACGATGTCGGCGCCCGAGCGGGCGGCCCAGTCCATGCCGCCCATGATGGCGGAGTACGGGCCGGAGCCGTTGTCGTCGAGCACCTTGCCGATCAGCAGTCGTGCCCCGGGTGCCACGCCCTTGCGCGCACCGTCCGAGGCGGCGCCGCTACCGGCGATGGTGGAGGCGACGTGGGTGCCGTGGCCGTGTCCGTCGGCGGCGGTGGGGTCTTCGGTGAAGTTGCGTACTTCGCCGAGTTTTCCGGCCAGGTCGGGGTGGGTGGCGTCGACGCCGGTGTCGAGGACGGCGACGGTCGCGCCGTGGCCGTCGTAGCCGGCCCGCCACGCCTCGGGCGCACCGATCTGGGCGGTGCTGCGGTCGAGGGAGACGCGGACCTTCGCGTCCAGCCACAGCTTCTCGATGCCGCCCTCGAAGGCCGCGTTCGTGAAGGAGGGGCTCCCGGGGGCGTTCTTGGCGCCGTCCCCCGTACCGCTCCCGGCGAGCGCGTCGTCGTCGATGGCCTTCCAGAAGCGTCCTGCCTGCTTCTTGTCCGCCTTCAGTGCCGAGCCGCGCAGGCTCTTGATGACCAGGCCCTTGCGCGAACCGGCGGGCGCCCCCTCGGCCGCGGGGTCCGTGCCGCCGGTGTAGCGGGCGATCAGCGGGATGGCGGAGGTGTGGGCGTCGTCGTACCCCTGCTCGACCAGGGCGGTGATGTTGAACAGCTGCCGGTCCAGCTTGCCGGAGGAGATGTACGGGAGCGCGGCGCGGGGCAGCACGTACACCTGCTTGTCGATCTCCAGCTGGGTGAAGTCGGTCTGCGAGGCGCCCGGGGCCGGCTCGACGGAGACGGCCTTCCGGCCGTCGGGGAAGGTCTCCAGCCGTACCCGGTCCCCGGTCACGAGCGTGACGGAGGTGACCTGGGGACGGTCGGCGGGGTCCACGCGGGGGGAGGCGGGGGCCGGGGCGGCGAGCGCTCCGGAGGAGGTGGGGGCCAGGGTGGCGATGAGGACGCCTGCCGCCAGAACGGCGGCGGGGCGAAGCCGTCTGTGCATCGGAACCTTTCCAGGGGACAAGGAAACGGACACGCGGTGCGGCTCCAGACTCGGGCCCCCCGCGATCACCGCACCAGCCTTTTCGGTGCCGCGCTTACGACATGTCGCCAGAACGACACGGCGCGCTCCCCTCCGCGTACCGGCGGATCCACCGGGGCGAAGCACCCGTACTCCTGCTCGCCCGCCCTTCCGGGAGTCCGGTGCGAACGCCCTCCCCCGGCGGCTGTCACGATCGCGACATGTCGCTTCCGCGACACGCGGCTCGCTCCGCCTCCGCCCCGTCGGCACGGCCGCCCCCGCCGGGCCGGTGTCCGGCGGCACGGTCTTCACGCGGGGGCGTCGTGGCGGTCGCGGTCGTCCTTCCCGCCGGATCGCACCCGTCACGACGAGGACGAGCCGGCCCGGTCCGCGCGGCTCGGGGACCGGCGGGCCCTGGGGCGATCGGTCCCCGCGAGGGGCCGGACGGTCCCCCACCGGTGGAACCACGACAGGCCCGCGGGCCATGCGCGTGCCATCGTGGAAGCGCCCATGACCGACGTGAGCCACAGGTGTGCGGCAGGTGACAGCGTGAACGGACCCGACATCGACTACCACGCCGTCTTCCAGGCCCTTCCCGCCGGAGTGGCCCTGCTGACGCCGAACCTGG
This sequence comes from Streptomyces sp. NPDC014656, assembly GCF_043084305.1. NCBI lineage: Bacteria > Bacillati > Actinomycetota > Actinomycetes > Kitasatosporales > Streptomycetaceae > Streptomyces > Streptomyces sp. NPDC014656. The sequence goes on along the minus strand of NZ_JBIBZN010000005.1, from coordinate 176,872 downwards.
TGTTCGTGGACGTCAACGAGGCGTACCTGTCCCTGTCCGGGCGCACCCGGAGCGAGATCATCGGCCGTTTCCTGTTCGACGTCTTCCCCGACAGCCCGGACGATCCCGACGCGACCGGCATGCGCAACCTGTACTCCTCGCTGCGCCGGGTGGCGGCCGGCGGGGAGCCCGACACGATGGCGCTGCAGCGCTACGACGTGGAGGACCCCGAGCGGCCCGGCGTGTGGCAGGAGCGGTACTGGAGCCCGGTCAACGCCCCCGTCCTCGCCCCCGACGGCAGCGTGGCCCTGCTGCTGCACCGGGTGGAGGAGGTCACCGCGCTCATCCGGGCCCGGGGCGACCGGCCGGAGGGGGACCGCGCGCGGACCCTTGAGGCCGATCTCTACACCCGGGCCCGGGAGCTGCAGGAGGTCAACGAGCGGCTGCGCAAGGCCCACGCCCGCGAGCGCGAGGTCGCCCTCCACCTGCAGGAGGCGATGCTGCCCGCGCCCACGCCGCTCGGCCACCACCGCGCCGCGGTGCGCTACCGGCCCGCCGTGGGAGCGCTGAACGTGTGCGGCGACTGGTACGACCTCGTCGACCTGCCCGGCAGCGGCCGTACCGCGGTCGCCGTCGGCGACGTCGTCGGCCACGGGCTGCGCGCCGCCGGCGTCATGGGACAGCTCCGCAGCGCCCTGTCCGCCGCCTCCCGCGTCGCCGACGGTCCCGCGCGGGCGCTGGAGGTCCTCGGCCTGTACGCGCGCTCCGTCGACGGCGCCGAATCCACCACCGCCGCGTCCGTCTTCATCGACTGGAACGCCCGCACCCTCACCTACAGCAGCGCCGGCCACCCCCCGCCCGCCCTGTGCCGTCCCGACGGCGGCGTCACCTTCCTCGACGGGGCCACCGATCCGCCGCTCGGCGCCCGTCCCGAACACGTCTCCCGCCCCCAGGCCCGGACCGCGTTCACCGACGGCTGCGTCCTCCTCCTCTACACCGACGGGCTGGTCGAACGCCGCCACGAGGACATCGACACCGGCCTCGCCCGGCTCGCCGACTCCCTGTCCCGGCACCGTGCCGCCGACCCCGACGCGCTCGGCGACGCCCTCCTGGCCGACCTGGTCCCCCCGGCCGGCCTCACCGACGACACGGCCCTGGTCGTCATGCGGCTGTGACGACGCGGTCCGTCACGGGGCGAGGACGCCGGGCGCGGTCGGGTGGGGAGGGGCTCGGTCGCCGGAGTGCCCCGGGAGGCGGGGGCGTGACGCGTACGCCGGGCCGGCGGGGGTAGCAGCCGGGGGCGGCGCACGACGGGTGCGCGGCGCCCGGACGGAGGGACGGACCATGGCCTCCGGAGGCGCGTTCGAGCGCGATCGGACCTATCTCACCACCCGCCTCACGGCCGACGGGCGCGACGGGCGTCCGGTGGAGGCCGGCCGCTACCGGCTGGTCATCGCCCGGGCCTGCCCGTGGGCGAACCGGGCCGCGATCGTGCGGCGGCTGATGGGTCTGGAGGGCGCGCTGTCGCTGGGGGTGGCGGGGCCGCTGCACGACGAGCGCAGCTGGTCCTTCCACCTGGACCCGGGCGGGCGGGACCCGGTCCTCGGCATCGAGCTGCTGCGGGAGGCGTTCGAGCGGCGCGAGCCCGGTTATCCGTACGGCGTCACCGTGCCGGCGATCGTCGACGTCCCGTCCGGCGAGGTGGTGACCAACGACTTCGAGCGGATCACGCTCGACCTGGGCAGCCAGTGGCGGGCCCACCAGCGGGACGGCGCGCCGGACCTGTATCCGGAGCGGTGGCGCGACGAGATCGACGAGGTCGCCGACGCCGTGTACCGGGACGTCAACGACGGGGTGTACCAGTGCGGGTTCGCCCAGGAGCAGGGCGCGTACGACGAGGCGTACGCGCGGCTGTGGCGGCGGCTGGACAGCCTGGAGGAGCGGCTCGGAAGCCGGCGCTACCTGGTCGGCGACACCCTCACCGAGGCCGACGTGCGGCTCTTCCCCACGCTCGTGCGCTTCGACGCCGTCTACCACAACCACTTCAAGTGCAACCGGCACAAGCTGACCGAGCTGCCCGCCCTGTGGGGCTACGCGCGGGACCTGTTCCAGACCCCCGGCTTCGGCGACACCATCGACTTCGCGCAGATCAAGGCCCACTACTACGTCGTCCACCACGCCCTCAACCCGACCGGGATCGTGCCGCGCGGCCCGGACCTCCGCGGCTGGCTGTCGCCCCACGGACGGGAGGCGCTCGGCGGCCGTCCCTTCGGCGACGGCACACCGCCGGGGCCTCCGCCCCCGTCCGAGGCGGTGCCGCCGCTCGCCTGATCCGGCGGCCCCGCGGTGCCGGGGGCCGTACGCGTCAGAGCAGGTCGCGCCGGTCGTCCTCGGTGACCGTGGGGGCGACGGGGGGCACGACCATCCGGCGGCGGCGCAGGATGCTGGAGTAGACGGCGGTCCCGATGATGCCGACGGCCATGAGGATCAGCCCGACGAGATCGAGGTTGACCGATTCCGCCTGCCAGTCGGTCGCGAAGGTGAGGATGGCTCCGACCGCGATCAGGATGATGCACAGTCCCAGGCCCATGTTGTTTCTCCTCCCTGATGGGTTGGATGTGCTGCGCGTACCCCCGCGCCCCGTGTTCATTCCGGCCGTCCGGCCGTCGGCCCCCGGGGCGGCTGCCGTCATCGGCCTTCACGGACGGGCGAGTTGGTCCCCGGCCGGGCGGTCCGCTCCTCCCGCCGGGAACGGGACGCGCCCGCGCCGGGAGTACCGACGCGGGCGCGGGAGTGCCGGGGGGACCGAAGTGCCGGGGCGGGTGCCGTCGGGTCAGAAGACGCTGACGCCGTAGGCGCTGAGGGCCTCCGTCACGGGCTGGAAGAACGTGGTGCCGCCGGAGGAGCAGTTGCCGCTGCCGCCGGAGGTGAGTCCGAGGGCGGTCGTTCCGGAGAACATCGCGCCGCCGCTGTCGCCGGGCTCGGCGCAGACGTTGGTCTGGATCAGGCCGTAGACGATGTCGCCGTTGCCGTAGTTGACGGTGGCGTTGAGGCCGGTGACGGTGCCGCCGCGCAGGCCCGTGGTGCTGCCGCTGCGCTGGACGGACTGGCCGACGTAGGCGTTGCCGGCGGCCGTGATGTCGCGGTAGCTGCCGTTGTAGAGGTAGACGCGACCGTCGGCGGCGGAGGCGTTGGAGTGGCGGATGATGCCGTAGTCGTTGGTGGGGAAGCTGGAACCGGCCCGGCTGCCGAGCAGCGTGGTGTTGGCGGAGTTGGTGTACCAGGTGCTCGCGGAGTCGGTGCAGTGACCGGCCGTCAGGGCGTAGTAGGTGCTGCCGCTGCGGACGTTGAAGCCGAGGGAGCAGCGGCCGCCGCCCGAGTAGATGGCCTGGCCCCCCGCGATCAGCTTGTTGATCTTGCCCGCGGTGCGCTCGATCCTCAGGTGCGCGGCGTTCTCGCCCGCCGCCTTGCGGAGGGTGGCGATCTCGGCCGGCGAGACGGTCGTGTCGGCGGTGACGACGACCTTGCCGGTGGCCCGGTCGGTGTACCAGGCGGTGCCGGGGACGTCCGCCCGGAGGACGGCGTCGCTGGTGACGGCGAGCGCGGCGGCGTCGGCGCGCGCGGCGTCGGCCTGCTGCGCCGAGGAGGTGGGGACGGCCAGGGCGGTCGCGGCGACGAACGCGCCGAGGACGGCGAGCAGGCGGGTGCTCCTGGCGACGCGGCCGCCGCGGGTGCCGGTGCTCGTGCGGGTGGTGCGGGACGAACGGTTCACTGAATCCTCCATGGGGGGGCGAGCCGCTGGGTGGGCGGCTCACGGTGGAGTGCGATCGGCGACGGTGCCACGGGGATGACCCGCACCGCCATGAACCTGACAACTGCAACTACGAGGGGAATCCTCGGCTCCGGGGGCGGCCGCGACAAGGCGCACTTTCGGCCGCTCTACGCGCGTTCGCCCCTCGGGGCGGAGGGGCGGACGCGCGAAGGGCCGGTGCGGACGGTCACCTTGAAGGCCCGTCAGAAACTTTCCGAGAGGCGTTGCAGTTCACCGGTGGGGCGATCCGCTCCAGGACCGCGCTCCCCCGGCGCCTTCCGGTCCCGGGGCGAGCGGGCGGGGCCGCCCGCCCCGGCCGGAGCCGTACGGGGCAGTCGTCCGCCTTCGCGGTGATCCGCCCGCTGGCCGGATCACGACCCCACGGCCCGGGGATCCCTCAGGACAGGAACTCGCCGTCCCGCGCCACGACCACGCCGCCGTGGACGACGAGGTCCCGCTGCGGCATGTCGACCACGACCTGGGGCAGGCCCTGCCCCTTGACGAGGACGAAGTCGGCGGGCGCTCCGGGCTTCAGGTCGGCGTGCGGGAGGCCCATGACGTCGGCGCCGCCGTGGGCGGCGGCCCGGTAGCAGTCGGCCAGCTCCTCGTCGAGGCGGACGTCGGTGACCCAGCCGAGGATGTGCGCGCGGTGGAGCATGTCGGCGTTGCCGAAGGGGCTCCAGGAGTCGCGGACGCCGTCGGAGCCGAGGCCGACGCGGACGCCGTGCTCGCGCAGCCGCGCGACCGGGAGGACGAGGTCACGGGAGGGGGCGACCGTCGTGAGGGCGATGTCCTGGTCGGCGAGGCCGGTCGCGAGGGCGCCGAGCTCGCGGTCGGACAGGCCCGGGAGGCAGAAGACGTGGCTGATCGTCACCTTGCCGGCCAGGGACAGGGCCCGGGTGCGGTCGATGATGCCGCGGACGGCCCGGACGCCCTCGTCGCCCCCGTCGTGCAGGTGGATGTCGACGCCGACGCCGTGCCGGTCCGCGATGCCGAAGACGGTGTCCAGGTGCCCGTCGAGGGCGTGGTCGAAGCCGATGGGGTCGATGCCGCCGATCATGTCGACGACGCCCCGGCGGGCGCCCTCCTCCAGGAGGCGGGCCGTGCCGGGCGTCCGGATGACGCCGTGCTGCGGGAAGGCGACGATCTGCACGTCCAGCGCGTGCCCGAGGCGGCGGCGCGCCTCGGCCAGTCCCTCCACACCGGCCAGACCGTACGCGGGGGCCACGTCGGCGTGGGCGCGCATCCCTCGCGTACCGCGGCTGACGGCGTGGCTCATCAGGCCGTACGCGCGCTCCGCCACCGAGCGGGTCTGGGCCCGGAAGAGCTCCACGTCCTGCTCGACGAAGTCGGCGATCGTCTCCGCCGGCCGGCGCGAGACCCACTCGCCGCCCCACGTCGTCTTGTCGGGGTGGATGTGGGCGTCCACGAGCGACGGGAGCGCGATCCGGCCGCCGCCGTCGACGGTCTTCGCGCCACGGGGCGCCGGACCGTCCGCGATCCTGCCGTCGACGACCACCAGGTCCGTGGCCGCCGCGCCGAACGGGCGGACGTCACGGAAGACGACGGCGCGCGCCCCGCGGTCCGCCTTGCCGGCCGCCGAGGGACCCGCCGCGGGGGCGGGAGCGGCGGAGGCGGGGGCCGCGGTGACGGCCGCCGCGGCCGTCGTGCCCGCGAGGGCCGCGGCCCCGGCCAGCATCGAGCGGCGCGAGAACGCGCCGGTGGGCGCCGAGGACTTCTGCATCGAGGACTCCATGAGCGAGGAGGAAAGGGAAAGGGAGAACAGAGAGGGGGAAGGGGAAGAGGGGAAGGGGTCGGACGGGGACGCCCGCACGGCGGAGGCCGAGGCCGAGGAGACGGGCGGCGCCGGTGGTGGCGTCGACACACATGGGGCTCCTTGAGGGCAGGACGACCACGGGTCTCCGTTTTGTATACCAAGTCGAGGATGCGGAACAAGGGGCGCCGGATCGCCGTGACCTTAGAAGCAGGAATTTCGCATGCATCTCGAAGGAGAAGGGTTTGACAGCCACACCGGCAGAGGAATTTTTGGTATACCTGATCAACCGGGCCGCCCCGGACGCGCCCCGACGGCGCGGCAGGGTCATCGACGCCGAGCACGGACGGCCCCTCCGGGGGCGCGCGGAAGCTTCGGCCGTTGTTCACGGGGGAGGCCCGGGGCGGAGGGGCGGCGTTCGGGTGCGGCCGCGAGCGTCGTGGCGCTCTGCCCCTCGAACTCCAGGACGGACTTCCGTGACCGTTTCGCGTGCACGCCGCCGGCGCCGTGATCTGACCCTCGCCCTCGCCGCCGTACCGGCGCTCGTCCTCGGCGCGCTGACCGCCGCGCCGGCGCACGCGGCGCCCGCGGACGACATCCGCGTCAACGAGGTCGTCACGACCGGGTCCGTCGAGGACTCGATCGAGCTGTACAACAAGGGCGCCTCGGCGGTCGACGTCTCCGGCTGGATCCTCAAGGACGACAACAACAGCTCGAAGTACACGATCGCCGCGGGCACCACGCTCGCCCCGGGCGCCTTCCGCGCCTTCGACGTGCACGGCAGGTTCGGGCTCGGCTCCAGCGACAAGGCGCGGCTGTACCTGCCCGACGGCAGCACGCTCGTGGACAGCCACACCTGGAGCAGCCACTCCTCGCCGTCCTGGTCCCGCTGCCCCGACGGCACCGGGGCGTTCAGGGCGGCCGCCGTCACGCTCGGCGCGGCCAACGCCTGCGGCGGAACCGGCGGCGGTACGGGCCCGGTGGCCTGGCCCGGCGGCAGCGCGGTGGCCACGGCGGACGCGGCGGACGTCTTCGGCGGCGACCTGAGCGGGCTGCACCAGGAGGGCGACGTGATGTGGGCCGCGCAGAACAGCGGCAGGCTGTGGCGGCTGGTCCGGGACGGCTCCGGCGGCTGGACCCCCGACACCGCGAGCGGCTGGGCCTCCGGCAAGGCCCTGCGCTTCCCCGGCGGTTCCGGCACGCCCGACGGCGAGGGCGTGACGGTCACCGGAGCGGGCGCCGCGGGCGGCGTCTTCGTGGCGAGCGAGCGGAACGGCGACGCGTCCGGCACCAGCCGGCTGTCCGTGCTCCGGTACGACGTCACCGGTACGGGCTCCACCCTGACCGCCACCCGCGAGTGGAACCTCACCGCGGACCTGCCGCCGACGGGCTCCAACGCCGGGTTCGAGGCGGTCACCTGGGTCCCCGACGCCGCCCTCACCGCCGCCGGCCTCAAGGACTCCTCGACCGGCGCCCCGTACGCCCCGGCCGGATACGGCGCCCACGGCGGCGGCGTGTTCTTCGTCGGCGTCGAGGGGACCGGGACGGTCCACGGCTACGTGCTCCAGGACTCCGGGGCCTTCACCCGCGTCGCCTCGGTGGCCACCGGGATGGCGGGCGTCATGGAGGTGCAGTGGGAGCCGCAGGCGTCCCGGCTGTGGGCCGTGTGCGACGACACCTGCGGCGGACAGCACCGGACGCTGAAGGTCGACGCATCCGGCGCCTTCGCCGTGGCCGCCGCGTACGCCCGGCCCGCCGGCATGCCCGACGTCAACAACGAGGGCTTCGCCCTCGCGGGCGCCGACGAGTGCGTGGCCGGCGGCAAGCCCGTCTACTGGTCCGACGACTCCAACACCGGCGGCCACGCCCTGCGCAGGGGAACCGTCACCTGCTGACCCGCGGCCGACCGGCTGACCGGCCGGCCGCTCCGGCGCCCCGCGCCCGCCCCCGCCCCGCGGTCACGACCGCTTGGCGGGGGCCTTCTTCGCGGGGACCTTCTTGGCCGGTACCTTCTTCGCGGGCTCCTTATTCGCAGAAGCCTTCTTATCGGGTACCTGCTTGGCCGGTGCCTTCTTCGCGGGCGCCTTCTTCGCGGGCGCCTTCTTCGCCGGTGCCTTCTTCGCCGGTGCCTTCTTCGCGGACGCCTTGTCGGCGGACGCCTTCTTGGCGAGTGCCTTCTTGGCGAGTGCCTTCTTGGCGAGCGCCTTGTCGGCGGGATTCTGCTTCACGGGGGCCTTCTTCGCCACCGTCCTCTTCGCCGGCGCCTTCTTCTCGGGCTCCTTCTTCCCTGGAGCCTTCTTCTCGGGAGCCTTGGCCGGCGCCTTCTTGTCCGCGGGCTTCTCCGGCGTCTTCTTGTCGGCGGAGACCTTCGCCGTCACCGGCTTCTTCGACTCGGGCTTCCCGGTGCCCCGGACGGGCCACTTGAGCTCCACCTCGATCTCGATCTCGCCGTCCTCGACGGACAGCTCGATCTCGCCGCGGAGGTCGTCGGGGATCCGGAGGTTCAGGACGCCCCCGCCCAGTCCGAGTTCGGCCTCCCCGCCCTTGCGGAGCGCGTCGGCCAGGGCGGACAGCTGGTCGGCGGCGTCCGCCCGGGAGAGCGAGCGCTTCCGCTCGTACTTGAAGTCCTTCATGACGGCCTCCGGTCGTCGTACGGGGTCTTACGGGGCTGTACAGGGTCATACATTCCGGACAATACTATTGATCTTGGTTGGCCGCTGGGCGGGTGAAGGCCGTACGGACGCGGTGCGGCGGCCGGGGGCGACGCGCCCGACGGTGGTAGCCGTCGGCCATGCAGCCACAGTCAGCGGGGCCGCCCCAGGTGGCGCCCTTCCTCCGCACGGCCGCCGCGTACGCGTGGCGGGTGCTCGTCGTCGGCCTCCTCGTCTACGCCCTGTTCGCCCTGCTCGGGCGGTTCCACGAGATCGGGGTGGCCCTCTTCCTCGGGCTCGTGGTCACCGCGCTCCTGCGGCCGGTCGCGGACGTCGTCGCGCGCGGCCTGCCCCGGCCGCTCGCGGTCGCCCTCACGCTGCTCGGCGGGCTCGCGCTGGTCCTGGGCGTGCTGGCGCTGGTCGGCGAGGCGGTGGCGGACGAGCGGACGACGCTGGTGCGGGAGTTCCGGGACGGCGTCGACCGCATCCAGCGGTGGCTGGAGGCGCCGCCGTTCCGCGTCCGTCCGGAGGCCCTGACCGATCTGGAGGCGAGGATCGGGCAGTTCCTGTCCAGTCACCGCTCGACGCTGGTCGGCGAGGCGGTGAGCGGCGCGCACCACGTGGTGGCGGTGCTGACGACGCTCGCCCTGGCGGTGTTCGCCTCGGTGTTCTTCATCCACTCCGGGGACCGCCAGTGGGCGTGGTTCCAGGAGCAGCTGCCGGCGTCGGCGCGGGAGCGGGTGGCGGTCGGCGGCCGGCGGCGTGGCGGACGTTCACCGGGTACACCCACGGGATCGTGCTGGTCGCGGCGGTGAACGCGGTCCTCGTCGGGGTGGCGCTGTGGCTGCTGGGCGTCCCGCTCGCGGTGCCGCTGGCGCTGCTGGAGTTCGCGGCGGCGTTCGTGCCGCTGATCGGTTCGCCGATCGCCCTGGCGGTGGCCGCCGTGGTGGCGCTGGCGGCGAAGGGCCCGCTGGTGGCGGGGCTGGTGGTGGCCCTGATCGTGGTCATCGGCCAGATCGAGGGCCACGTCCTGCACCCGCTGGTGATGAGCTGGGCGGTACGCCTGCACCCGCTGGTGGTGGCGGTCTCGGTGGTGGCGGGCTCGATCGCGGCCGGCATCGTCGGGGCGGTGGTGGCGGTCCCGCTGGTGTCGGTGGTGTGGTCGGTGCACTCGGCGCTGCGCGGGGCCCGGGGGCGTACGGACGGGGGCCCCGCCGGGGCGGCGGGGTGACGCGCCCGGGCCCCGGGGTCCGCGACGGGTCAGGGCGCCTCGACCGCCGCCTCGACCGCCGCCTTGATGCGCCGCCCGAAGTCGGGGGCGTCCTTGCGGGCCGCGCCGAGGGCGAGGCCGACGAGGAGCTTGCCGATGCCGTGCCCCTCCAGGACGTTGTGGATGCGGACCCGGGTGCCGCCGTCCGGCAGCGGCTCCAGGTCGTAGCCGCCGCGGCTCGCGGTGACGAGGTTCTTGGACTCCTCGGCCCAGCGCAGGGTGCGGGGCGGCTCGAAGGCGGTGACGCGGAAGGTCCGCGCGGTCTTCATCCCGGCGTCCTTGACGGTGCTGCGGAAGACGGTGCCGACGGCGGTCGGACCCTCCGGGATCCGGTCGATCCGGAGGACGCGGGGGCTGAACTGCGGATCGTTGCGCCCGTCGGCGAGGTACGCGAACACCTCGTCGACGGGGCGGTCGACGTCGACGGTCGCCTCGAACTGGCCGGACATGACGACTCCTCCTTCACGCGAAGAACCCGGAGGTCCCGGACGGACACCCCCATCGTCACAGGTCGTCCGGGGTCGCGGGGTTCGACGCTCCGCCGGTCGGAGGAACTGCGCGGCCGGACCAGCGGTCGCCGAAGGCGAGCCCGTGCGAGGAGTCCCGTACGGCGGTCGGCATCGCGGTCACCGCCGGAGTGGCGCAGCGTGACGGCGGATCAGGCGCCCGGTTCCGGGGCGAGCGCGCCGCCGAGGACGAGGTCGACCAGACGGGTGGCGAGGTCCTCGTCGAGGGGGGCGCCGCTGATGAGGGCGCGGGTGAAGAGGGGCCCGGCGAGGGCCTCGATGACGAGGGACGGGTCGGTGCCGGGGGGGAGTTCGCCGCGGTCGACGGCGCGGCGGACCATGACGGCGCCCCGGTCGAGGCGGTCGCTCCAGTAGGCGAGGCGGTGGTCGGGCGGGGTGGCGTCGCGTTCGGCACCGAGGCGGAGCAGGGCCTCGCCCTGGGGGGTCGCGAGGAGGCGGGCCAGGGCGCCGAAGTAGCCGATGAGGTCGGACCGGAGGCTGCCGGTGTCGGGGAGGGGCACGGCCGAGTCGAGCTGTTCGGCCAGGGCCTCCAGGATCAGTCGCTCGCGGGTGCCCCAGCGCCGGTAGAGGGAGGTCTCGTGGACGCCGGCGGCGCGGGCGACGGCGCCGACGGTGGTGCCGGCGAGGCCGTGTTCCGTGAGGACGTCGACGGTGGCGGCGAGGACGGCGGCGCGCATCCGCGCGCCTCGGCGGCGCAGGGGCGGGGCGGACGGATCGGTGGGGGCCATGCCACGAGCCTAACGCAAGGTGACTTGCTTTACCTGGAAGGCGGGCGTACGTTTCATCGCAAGGCGACTTGCGTTAGGAGGGGCCAGGCCCCCGGGTCGCCGTCGCGCCAAGGAGGTCACGTGATGGAGCAGATGCTCGCCGCCCGGCTGCACGTCCCCAGCCGCAGCCTGCGGATCGAGGAGGTGGCGAAGCCCGCGCCGGGGCCCGGCCAGGTGCTCGTGAAGGTGGAGGCCGCGGGCGTCTGCCTGTCGGACGTCCATCTGATCGACGGCACCCTCACCCCGCTGCTGCTGTCCGGGGACACGGTCACCCTCGGCCACGAGGTGTCCGGCACCATCGCGGAGACCGGGCCCGGCGTCACCCGCTGGGCCCCGGGGCAGCGCGTCGTGCTGTACGCGGGCGAGGTCCGCGACGGCGTCACCCACACCCGCGGGGTGGATTACGACGGCGGCTGGGCCGAGTACGCGCTCTCCGCCGAGGACGCCCTCATCGAACTGCCCGACACGATCCCCTTCGACCAGGGCGCGATCATCCCGGACGCGGTCTCCACCCCCTGGGGCGCGATCACGGCCACGGGCGCCGTCCGGCCGGCCGAGGCGGTCGGCGTCTGGGGCGCCGGCGGGCTCGGCGTGCACGCCGTGCAGCTGCTGCGGGCCGTCGGGGCGTACCCGATCGTCGCGGTCGACCCGAACCCCACCGCCCGCGAGCGCGCCCTCGCCCGGGGCGCGGACCTGGCGCTCGACCCGGCCGACCCGGCGCTGCGCGAGCGGATCGGCGCGGTGACCGGCGGGGCCGGCCTCGCGGCGGCCTTCGACTTCGCCGGCGTGCCGGCCGTCCGCGCCCAGGCGCTGTCGGTCCTCGCCCCCAAGGGCCGCCTGGTCCTGGTGGGCCTGACCGACCAGCCGCTCACCGTCGCCGACGGCACCCGTTTCAGCTACCTCCAGCAGCGGATCCTCGGCCACTACGGCTCCGACATGCCGGTGGCGCTGCCGCAGCTGCTCGCGCTGGTCCGGGGCGGGCGCCTCGACTTCTCCGAATCGATCAGCGGCGAGCTGCCGCTCGCCCGGGCCGCCGAGGCGGTGGAGCGGCTGGAGAGCAGGACGGGCGATCCGATCCGGCTGATCCTGCGCCCCTGAGCGGGGCGCCCCGATCCGGGCCCGTGCCGTCCCACCCCTGGCGGCGCGGGCCCGCCCGCGTCCTCCGGCCCGGGGGCCCGTCCCGCCCTGCGTCCTAGAAGGTCTCCCCGGCCGAGTCGGCGAGGCGGCGGCGGGCCGTGCGGACGGCCGGGGGCAGGGCGGCGAGGGCGCCGGCCGCGGTGACGGCGAGGACCAGGGCGCCGAGGAGCGCGGGGCCGGGGAGGCGGGCGACGCCCGCGCCGAGGCCGGTCGCGGCGGCTTCGGCGTCGACGAGACGGTGGCCGAGGGCCGCTCCGAGGGCCGTGCCCAAAGAGGCGGCGGCCAGGGCGGTGAGGGCGGCGGCGGTGACGACGACGGCGCCGATCTGGCGGGGGGTCAGGCCGATGGCCCGCAGGGCGAGCAGGTCGCGCACCCGGTCGCGCACCCCGGTGCCGATCAGGGTGAGCAGTTCGACGAGGGCGATGAGGGCGAGGACCGCGGCGAGGGCGGCGAGGACACCGCGCGGGGCGTCCTCGCCGCCCGCCGGATCGGCCGTGGAGCGGATCTCGGCGTCCCCGCCGGTGGCCGCGGCGACGGCGGCGGCGGTCCGCCTGGGGTCGGCGCCGGGGCGCAGGACGAGGGCGTGGAAGGCGGGGCGGAGGCCGGGGACGGCGTCGCGGAGGGTGTCGAGGGTGGTGGAGACGACCCGGCCGCCGTGGTCGGGTTCGATGCTGCGGCCGACGAGGTGGAGGATCTGCGGGCGGCCGCCGACGGTCATCCGCACCCACTCCCCCACCCGGACGCCGAGCAGGTCCAGGAGCCCCTGCCCCGCCACGGCCTCGTCGGGTCCGGCGGGGGCGCGTCCCTCGGCGATCGCGTGCGGGTAGGGGGCGTCGGCGGTGCCGAGGCCGCGCAGGGTGATGGTGGCGGTCTGGCCGGGGACGAGGGCGAGGAACTCGGCGCCGGGGACGGCGTCGGCGACTCCGGGGACGGCTTCCAGCGTGGCGGCCCGGTCGGCCGCGGGACGCGGCTGTTCGGTGCGCACGGTCAGGGCGGCGGCGCGGCCCACGCGGGCCGGGTCGGTACGGAACTGCCCCAGGGTCGACCAGGCGACGAGGGCCACGGTCATCAGGCCGATCGGGAGGGCGAGCCGGGCGGTGGCGCCGAGGGCCCGGGCGCGGCCGGGCGCGGTGAAGGCGGAGCGCCAGCCGAGGACGAGGACCGGGGAGAGGCGCAGTCCGAGGGCGCGGCGGCCGAGCGCGGAGAGCGGACGGGCGGAGGGGTGGGCCTGGCGTGCGGCGGGGACCGGGGGGACGCGGCCGGCCCGCCAGGCGGCGAGCGCGGTGGCGGCGGCGATGAGGAGGACGGCGGCGACGGGGACGCCGGTCACGGCCGCGCGGTGGCCGGGCATGCGGGGCCAGAGGGCGACGGCGTCGCCGACGCGGCCGGGGATCCACCGGCCGCAGGCGAGGGTGGCGGCCGTGCCGAGTGCCGCGCCGGCGACGGCGAAGCCGAGGTGCTGGAGGAGGAAGCCGCGGACCACCTGGCCGGGGGTGAAGCCGACTGCCTTGAGGACGGCGATGTCGCCCGCCTGTCCCCTGATGCGGGCGCGGACCGCGCCCGCGACGGCGACGGCCGCGGCGAGGAGGGCGGCGAGGCCGAAGGCGGCGAAGATCTGGCCGAGGAGCCGGTCGTCGCCGCCGAGGTCGGCCTTGGCCTGCTGCCAGGTGGTGACCCGGTCGATCCGCTCGGCGCCGAGGAGGGTGACGGCGCGCTGGACGGCGTAGTCGGTGTCCTCGGGGTCCTTCAGGCGCAGTCCGACGCTCTGTCCGGTGGCGGCGGGGCCGAGGCGGTCCAGGGTGTCGGGGAGGAGCCAGCCGACGCCGTTGCCCTGGCCGGCGCGGTAGCGGGGCTCGGCGGTCTCGGCGACGCCGGCGACGTACAGGGTGCGGGTGGTGGGGCCGTGGCGTCCGGGGAGGGTGACGGTGACGGTCTCGCCGGGTTCGGCCCACAGGGTGCGGGCGAGGGTGCGTTCCAGCACGATCTGGTCGCGCGGGGCTCCGGCGGTGAGCCAGCGGCCCTCGGTGAGGAGGGGGCGGGCGGTGTCGGGCGGCCGGGTCCCGGTGGCGCGCAGGGCGACGCCGGCGCGGGTCCCGCCGGCCTCCAGGGTGGCGGCGGCGGTCCGGAAGGGGCCGGAGACGGCGGCGACCTCGTCGAGGGAGGCGAGCGGGGCGGAGGCGGCCGGGCCGAAGCCGTCGTGTCCGTCGCGTCCGTGGAGCCAGACGTGGCTCCCCTGGGACTGGTGGAAGACGCGCTGCCAGGGGCTGACCGCGTAGCCGAGGAGGGCGGCGGCGAGGAGGAGGGAGGCGATGACGCCGGCGCTGGCGAGCACGGCGAAGAGGGCTTCGCCCCGGTGGGTGCGGAGGTCGGAGTGGACCCACCGCCAGGTCGCCCGCATGCGCTCTCCCCTCCGTCTCCTCGGCTGCTCCGGCCCGCTCCCCGCCGGGCGGTCCAGGTCTGTCCTGTCGGTCCTGTCGGTCCTGGTCAGTCCTCCAGGTCGAGCACTCCGGTCACCCCCGGGCGGGTGGGGGCGGGGCCGCCGAGGGCGACGTCGTCGGCGATCCGGCCGTCGAAGAAGCTGATGACGCGGTCGGCGGCGCTGGCCATCCGGGCGTCGTGGGTGACCATGAGGATGGTCTGGCCGCGGGCGTGGAAGCGGGTGAGGAGGCGCAGGACGTCGCGGGTGCCCTTGCTGTCGAGGCTGCCGGCGGGTTCGTCGGCGAGGAGGAGCGCGGGCTGGTTGACCAGGGCGCGGGCGAGGGCGACGCGCTGCTGCTCGCCGCCCGAGAGGGCGCCGGGGAGGGCGTTCTCCCTTCCCTGGAGGCCGAGTTCGGCCAGGAGTCCGGAGCGGCTCGCGCGGGCGGTGCGGGGGGAGGCGCCGGCGAGGAGGGCGGGGAGTTCGACGTTGTCGGCGACGGTGAGGTGGGAGACGAGGTTGAAGAACTGGAAGACGATGCCGACGCTGCGCCGCCGCAGGACCGCCCAGCGGGCCTCGCCGTAGCCGTCGACGCGTTCGCCGCCGATCCAGAGGCGGCCGGCGTCGGGGCGTTCCAGGCCGCCGACGAGGTGGAGGAGGGTGGACTTGCCCGCTCCGGAGGGTCCGGTGATCGCGACGAACTCGCCCTCGCGGACGGTGAGGTCGACGCCGCGCACGGCGTGGACGGGGGCGCGGTCGCCGCGGTGGGTCTTGGCCAGGCCCTCGGCCCGCACGATGACGCCCGGCGGGGGCGGGTCCCCCGCGGTTCCCGGCTCGGTCATTCGAGCTCCTCCTGACAGCGCTCCAGCCAGTCGAGGTCGGCCTGGAGGTGCAGCATGGCGCCCTCGATGAGGAGTTGGGAGATCTTGTTGTCGCGGTCCTCGCCGGCGGCGAGCCGGGAGAGGCTGCGCATGGTGTTGAGGTGCCGGCGCCGCTGCCGGTTGATCAGGGCGATCGGGTCGGCGAGTCCGGTGAGGGGCGCGAGGGCGAGTTTCATGAAGAACCCGTCGCGCACCCTGGGTTCGTCGGCGGTGTCCTCGAACCACGCGGCGACGGCCTCCCGTCCGGCGTCCGTCAGGCGGTAGATCCGCTTGTTGGGGCGGCCCGTCTGTTCGACGTCCTCGCCCTCGATGAGTCCGCTCTTCTCCAGGCGGCCGAGGGTCACGTAGACCTGGCCGACGTTGGGCTGAGGGTAGGCGGAGCCGAGGAGTTGTTCAAGGCCCTGCTTGAGCTCGTAGCCGTGGGCGGGGCCCCGGGTGAGGAGTGCCAGCAGCTGCTGCCGCACGCGCTCCCCCTTCTGTGTCGTGCGCCGTTCCCGGCCGTGGGTGGCGGCCCGGGGGCCGGTGGCCCGGCGGTCGCCGGGTCCGCCGGACCAGTATCACCGATGCGGCTCGCGCCGGGTCCTGCCACGATGGACCGTCGCGCGGGGCACCGCGTCCGGGAGGTGCGCATGGGGTGGGTACGGTCGGTGTCGAGGGGCGTGCTGGTCGTGGCGGTCCTGCTGGCGGGGTGCGCCGGGGGCGCTCCGTCGGGCGGGCCGGTGGCGGCCGGGGGGCGGGGTGCGCTGACGTTCGTGACGGCGGGGGACCTCACGGACTACCTGGCGCCGCTGGTGGAGGAGTGGAACGCCGGGCGGCCGGCGGAGCGGGTGTCGCTGGTCGAGCTGCCGGACGCGGCGGACGAGACGCGGGCGCAGATGCTGAGCGAACTGCGGTCCGGGAGCCGCCGGTTCGACGTGCTGAACATCGACGTGGCGTGGACGTCGGAGTTCGCGGCGGCGGGGCTGATCGCGCCGCTGGAGCGGGAGCGGTTCGACCTGGGCGCGTTCCTGCCGCCGGTGGTGGACACGGCGACGTTCCGGGGGCGGCTGTACGCGGTGCCGTACGTGACCAACGCCGGGTTGCTGTACTACCGCAAGGACGTGCTGGACGCGGCGGGCGAGCGACCGCCCCGGACCTGGGCGGAGCTGGCGCGGCTGGCCCGGACGCTGGCGCCCCGGCACGGACTCGACGGCTACGCGGGGCAGTTCCTGCCGTACGAGGGGCTGACGGTGAACGTCACGGAGGCGATCCGGTCGGCGGGCGGCACGGTGCCGGGCGAGGAGGGCGCGCGGGCGGAGGTGGACGCGGAGGCGGCGCGGGCGGCGCTGTCGTTCCTGGCGGGCGGGGTGCGGGAGGGCTGGATACCGGCGGAGGCGCTGCGGTTCAAGGAGGAGGAGTCGAAGCGGGCCTTCGAGGAGGGCCGGCTGCTCTTCCTGCGGAACTGGCCGTACGTGTACGCGGACGCGGCGCGACCCGGGTCGGGGGTGGCGGGGCGGTTCGGGGCGGTGCCGCTGCCGGGTCCGCACGGGCCGGGCCGGAGCGTGCTGGGCGGTTCCAACCTGGCGGTGTCGGCCCGGTCGCGGCATCCGGCGACGGCCGCCGACTTCCTCGCGTACCTGACGAGCGAGCGGGTGCAGCGGCAGGTGCTGACGCGGGGTTCGCTGCCGCCGGTGCGGGCCTCGCTGTACACGGATCCGGAGCTGGTGAGGGCCCATCCGTACCTGCCGATCCTGCGGGAGAGCGTGCTGGCGGCGGTGCCGCGGCCGAAGAGCGCGCGGTACGACCAGGTGAGCCTGGCGGTGCAGGCGGTGGCCCAGGACGTGCTGGCGCTGCGGACGTCGCCGGAGGAGGGGGCCTGGCGGCTGACGCGTGAGCTGGCGGCGATCCCGTCCCTCCCTTCCCGGCGTCCCTTGCCTACACGTTAGGTAGCCAACTGCCCGCACCTTCCCCAGGCATGCCCAAATCCGCTTTAAATAAAGCCTGTTGGGCCGCCACCGTTGACATGGCTTCGTCTTCGCTACTTAACATGAATGCATCGAAGCGAAGGAAGGACGACCATGCGACGACCCTCCCTCACCACCCTCCGCGCCGCCGGCGCGCTCACCGCGGCGCTCGCCCTCGCCCTCACCGCCTGCGGCGGCGGCGAGGACCCGAAGGCCGCCGGCGGCGAACTCGCCGGCACGACCGTCACCGTCGCCGGCGTGTGGACCGGCGGCGAGCAGAAGAACTTCAAGAAGGTCCTCGACGCGTTCAGCGCGAAGACCGGCGCCAAGACCGTGTTCGTGCCCTCCGGCGACAACGTCTCCACCTTCGTCGGCAGCAAGATCGAGGGCGGCAACGCCCCCGAGGTGGTGCTCGTCCCCCAGGTCGGCGTCCTCCAGCAGTTCGCCGGGGCGGGCTGGCTGAAGCCGCTCTCCGAGAAGACCGCCACGACCGCCACCGGAAACCTGGCGCCGGTCTGGAAGGAGTACGGCACGGTCGACGGCACCTTCTACGGCCTGTACTTCAAGGCCGCGCACAAGTCGACGGTCTGGTACGCCCCCGACGCGCTGGAACAGGCCGGGGTCACCGAGCCGAAGAGCTGGGACGAACTCCTCGCGGCGGGCCGGACCCTCGCCGACTCCGGCAGGCCCGCGTTCGCCGTCGCCGGCGAGGACGGCTGGACGCTCACCGACTGGTTCGAGAACGTCTACCTGTCGCAGGCCGGCCCGGAGAAGTACGACCGGCTCGCCCGCCACGAGCTGAAGTGGACCGACCCCAGCGTCGTCACCGCGCTCACCACCCTGGCCGAGGTGTTCAAGGACGAGCGGCTGGTCGCGGGCGGCGCCGCCGAGGCGCTGCGGACCGACTTCCCCGGCTCCGTGGAGAAGGTCTTCGGCCCCGAGCCGAAGGCGGCCCTGGTCTACGAGGGCGACTTCGTCGGCGGCGTCGCCAAGGACGAGTTCGGCAGGAAGCCGGGCGAGGACGCGAAGTTCTTCCCCTTCCCGCCGGTCGGCTCCGGGAAGGCGCCCGTGGTCAGCGGCGGCGACGCCGCCGTCGTCCTCAAGGACGCGAAGAACGCGGACGCCGGGATGCGGCTCCTGGAGTTCCTGGCCACCCCCGAGGCCGCCGAGGTGTGGGCCGGGGCGGGCGGCTTCCTCTCCCCCAACAAGGACGTGAAGCCGGAGGCGTACGCGGACGACACGGCGCGCGCCACGGCCGCCTCGCTGGTCGCCGCGGGCGACACCGTCCGCTTCGACATGTCCGACCAGGCACCCGCCGCGTTCGGCGGCACCAAGGGCGCCGGCGAGTGGAAGCTGCTCCAGGACTTCCTCCGCGACCCCTCGGATCCGAAGCGGACCGCGGCCGCCCTGGAGGCGGCGGCGGCCAAGGCGTACGGGAACTGAGGCCGGCCCGTCATGGACCGGCAGCCGAAAGCGCGCGCCGCGGCGGACCCGCGGCGCCGCGCCCTGCGCAGGAGGCGGCTCCTCGGCGCCGCCTTCGCCCTGCCCGCCCTGCTGCTCCTCGGGGCGCTCGTCGCCTATCCGGTGGTCTTCTCCGTCGGCCGCAGCCTGTTCGACGCGAGCGGCGACCGGTTCGTCGGCGCGGACAACTACGTGGAGATGGTGCGGGACCCGGCCACGCTGAAGGCGCTCCGCAACAGCGCGATCTGGGTGGTGGTCGCCCCCGTCCTGCTCACCGGGCTCGGCCTGCTGCTGGCCGTGCTCACCGAGCGGGTCCGCTGGGCGACGGCGTTCAAGCTCGTGCTCTTCCTGCCGATGGCCGTGTCGTTCCTCGCCGCGGGCATCGTCTTCCGGCTGGCGTACGAGCAGGACCCCGACCGGGGCGTCCTCAACGCGGTGGTGGTGGGCGTCCACGACGCCTTCGCCGAGCCGTCGCCCTACCCGACCGCCCGCGCCCGGGACGGCCGGGGCCTCACCGGCGGCCCGGCCGGCGGGTACACCACCGGTGAGCTGCGGGCGGGCTCCGTCGCCGTGCTGCCCTTCGTGGGCGTCGCGCCCGGGGCCGTACCGGCGGGCGCGGAGGCGGCGCGGGCCCCCGCGCCCGCGCCGGACGGCCTGTCGGGGACCGTGTACCTGGACTTCACGCCCGGGACCGGCGGCCGGCCCGGGGTCGTCGACGACCGGGAGAAGGGGCTGCCCGGGATGACGGTCGAGGCGGTCCGGGACGGGAGGGCGGTGGCGTCCGCGCGGACGGCCGCCGACGGCACCTTCCGCCTGGACGGGCTCGGCGAGGGGACGTACCGGCTGCGGGTGCCGGCCGCCAACTTCGCCGCCGGGTACGGCGGGGTCGACTGGCTGGGGCCCGCCCTGGTCACCCCGGCGATCATCGGCGCCTACCTCTGGGTGTGGACCGGCTTCTCCATGGTGCTGATCGGGGCGGGGCTCGCCGCGCTGCCCCGGGACGTCCTGGAGGCGGCCCGGGTCGACGGCGCGAACGAGCGGCAGATCTTCCGCCGGATCACCGTGCCGCTGCTCGCCCCCGTCCTCACGGTCGTCTTCGTGACGCTGGTCATCAACGTGATGAAGGTCTTCGACCTCGTCTACGTCATCGCTCCCGGCCCGGTGCAGGAGGAGGCGAACGTGCTGGCCACCCGCATGTGGCTGGTCTCCTTCGGCGGCGGCAACGACCAGGGCCTCGGCAGCGCGCTGAGCGTGCTGCTGCTCCTGCTCGTCGTCCCGGCGATGGTCTTCAACATCCGGCGCTTCCGGAAGGGCGGCTCATGAGGAGGCCCACGCGCGTCACGCGGTGGCTGGGGAGCACGGCCGTGCAGTCCCTGCTCGTCCTGGTCGCCCTCGTCTGGATCACCCCGCTGGCCGGGCTCCTGCTCTCCTCGCTGCGCTCGGAGCGGGACAACGCCGCGGAGGGCTGGTGGACGGCGTTCACCGACCCGGCACAGCTGTCCTTCGACAACTACCGTTCCCTGCTGGAGGATTCGGGGCTGGTCCAGGCGTTCTGGAACACCGTCCTGATCTCGGTGCCCACCACGCTGCTCGTGGTCGGCGTGGCGGCGCTCGCCGGATACGCCTTCGCCTGGCTGGAGTTCCCCGGCCGGGACGCGCTCTTCCTCGTGGTGGTGGGCCTGTTGGTGGTGCCGGTCCAGATCGGCCTGCTGCCGGTGGCCAAACTCTTCGGCGCGGTGGGGCTGTTCGGGACGGTGGCCGGGGTCGTCCTCTTCCACGTCGCGTACGGCCTGCCGTTCGGCGTGTTCCTGCTGCGGAACTTCTTCGCGGAGATCCCCCGGGAGATGCTGGAGGCGGCCCGGCTCGACGGCGGCGGCGAGTGGCGGATCTTCCGGCGGCTCGTCCTGCCGCTGGGGCGGCCGGCCCTGGCGAGCCTGGCGATCTTCCAGTTCCTGTGGGTCTGGAACGACATGCTGGTGGCCCTGCTCTTCGCGGACGGCGAGTCCCAGCCGCTGACGGTCGCCCTCCAGTCGCAGATGCGCCAGTTCGGCAGCAACATCGGGGTCCTGGCGCCGGGCGCCTTCCTCTCCCTGGCCGTGCCGCTGGTGGTGTTCTTCGCCTTCCAGAAGCACTTCGTGCGGGGGGTGATGGCCGGGTCGGTGAAGTAGGGGGCGGACGCCCTTGCCGGCGGCCCGGTCGCACACCGTGCGGGCGCCGGCGGGGGCGCGCCTTCCGGCGGGGCCGAAGTCGTCGGCTCGCGTCGGTCGTTCCCGGAGGGCGCGGCGGCGGCCCGCGCCCTCCTCGGACCACCCGGACGGCGGATGCCGGATGCCGGAATCACCGCCGCGCGGCCGTGGCGGAAAGTATGATCAGGCGATGTCTGACATGACTGAGACCACGCCCGGCTGGATGAGTTCGGACGAGCTGGAGACGGCCCGCGCGCGGATGCCGATCCTGTACGTCGACGCGGTTCCCGTACGGGTGGACGACAGCGGCGAGGTCACGAGCATCGGACTGCTGCTCCGCATCGGCGCCGACGGAACGATCAACCGCACCCTCGTGTCCGGCCGCGTGATGCACCACGAGCGCGTCCGGGACGCCCTGCTGCGGCACCTGGAGAAGGACCTCGGCCCGGTCGCCCTCCCGCGCGTGCCCGCCTCCCTCCAGCCCTTCACGGTCGCCGAGTACTTCCCGACCGCCGGCATAACGCCGTTCCACGACCCCCGCCAGCACGCCGTCTCGCTCGCCTACATCGTCCCGGTCAGCGGCGACTGCCGCCCCCGCCAGGACGCGCTCGACCTGGTCTGGTTCACCCCCCACGAGGCGGCCTCCCTCGCGGTCCAGAGCGAGATGCCCGGCGGCCACGGCGTCCTCCTCAAGCAGGCGCTGGCGCACGTGGGCGTCACCTACTGATCCGTCCCCGCACCCACGGCACCGGCCCGGTCACGCCTGCGCGCGGCCGGGCCGGTGCCGGTTGCGGTGCGGGGGCGGGCGCCGGGGTCCCGGGCTCAGATCCCGCAGGACGAGGCCGACCAGTAGCGGCTGGGCCGGTGGTCGACGTGGGCGTGGTCGGAGTGGCCGGGGTAGCCCGGGCCGAGGATGCCGTTGAAGCCGTGGTTGCGGGCCTGCTGGGCCAGGCGGCACAGCGAGTGCGGGCCCGAGCCGAGGTCGGCGGCGTCGCCGTAGAGGTGACGGCTGTCGGAGGCGCCGCCGACCGCCGCGTTGCAGGCGCTGCTGCGGAAGCCGCTGGTCACCCGGATGGACTGGTCGCCCAGGGCGTGCCGGAGGGCCTCCAGCTTCCACATGGTGCGCAGGGCGTTGGACTTGGCGGTGGCGGCGCTGACGGCCCCGCCGCCCCAGGTGGTGTTGCAGGTGTTCAGCTCGGCGTAGCTGAAGTGGATCGGGGTGCAGTCGTCGTCCTGGAGGGCGTACAGCTTGCTGAAGGTCGCGGGCCCGGCGACGCCGTCGGCGGCGAGGCCGTAGGCGGACTGGAAGCGGGTCACCGCGGCGGCGGTGGCCGGGCCGTAGGAGCCGTCGACGGCCAGGACGCCGCCGTAGCCGGGGTAGCCGGCGACCCGGATCTGGAGCTGGGTGACGTCGGCTCCGGTCGCGCCCTGGGAGAGGGTGCGCGACCAGGTGTAGCAGCCGTCGGCGCGGGCGGGACCCGCGCCGGCGACGACACCGGCGAGGCCGGCGACCAGCAGGACGAGGGCGAGCAGGAGCCGTGACACGGCGGACACGGCGGGAGCGGGAGCGGGAGCGCGGGTGTGCAGGAGCATCGGGGGACCTCCACCTCAGCGGGCGCGTGAACCGGGGCGTGACAGGGCACGGCACGGCGGCTCGCCATGTCATGCATCTGTCAGGGAGCCTGTCGGGAGGAAGCCTGGCCCTTCGGGTCGACGCGCGTCAACCACGCCGCAACACCCCGGACGGCCGAGGGGCGACGGGCCGGGAACCGCGCGCGCCGGGATGATGAAGGGGTGAAGGGCGACGGGAGCACGGAAGGGCCGGACGGCCCCGGACCGGCCATGCCCGAATCCGGGCCCGGCCCCGGCCCCGGGCCGGACGTCACCGCGCCCGGCAGCGGCCCGGCTGCCGGGACGGCGACGAGCGGGACCGAGGACGCGCCGGGGGCCGGGGCGGGGACCGGAGACGCCCCCGAGGCCGGGACGGGAGACGCGCCCGGGGACAGACCGTGGGACGGGGTCGGCGGGGCGCCGGTCGATCCGCGGATGTTCGACGGGGCCGTCGCCGCCGTCGCCCTGCTGGCCGGACCCGAGGGCCGGGTGCTGTACACCAACTCCGCGTTCACCCGGCTGTTCGGCCCCCGCCGGATCGGGCTGCCGGCCCGTGCCGCCTTCCCGGACGCGGACGGGCACCGCTTCCTCGCCGTGGTCGACTCCGTGCGGGTCACGGGCCGGGCCCGGCAGGTCGTCGGCGAGCGGCGGACCGACCCCGGCGCCCCCGGACAGGCCCGGCACTTCGTCTACTCGTGCAGCCCGGTCACCACCGACCACGGCCCCGGGATCCTCGTCCTGGCCATGGACACCACGGCCGAGACCCTCACGCTCCAGCGCTACGAGGCGCTGGTCTCGGCCGTCTCCCAGATGGTGTGGGTGATGGGGGCCGACGGCTCCATGGAGGAGATCGTCGCCGGCTGGGAGGAGCTGACCGGTGCTCCCTGGCATCCCCGGGCCGACGCGGAGTGGTACGCGCACATCCACCCGCGCGACCGGGAGAAGCTGAGCGGGGCCTGGCGGCGGGCGGCGGCGGGCGGCGGGCGGCCGCGGGTCTTCGAGGCGACGTTCCGGGTGCGGGCGGCGGACGGCTCGTACCGGCATCTGACCACCCGGTCCGTGCCGGTCCTGCGGGACGGCAGGCTCACCGAGTGGGTGTCGGCGACCGCCGACGTCGAGGACTCCTGGGGCACCCAGCTGCGCGAGCGGCTCCTGGGGCAGGTCGCGGCGGTGTCGGGGGCGAGCCTGCACGAGGCGTTCGCCGAGGTGGTGAAGGTGGTGGTGCCGGAGCTGACCGACGCCTGCCTGATCCTGCTGCTCTCGCACGAGGGGTGGCCGCTGCCGGAGCACGCCGAGGTGACCGCGCGCCGGATCGCGTCGGCCACCCGGCCCGGACTGCCGGCCCCGCCCGCGCTGCGCGGCCAGCGGGTGGCGGTGACTCCGGCGGTGCGGGCGGTCCTGGACCGCCGGGAGCCGGTCACCTTCCCGCTGGAGCCCGGCGCGCCGGTGCCGCCGGGGCTGATCCCGACGGTCAGCGAGCGCTGGCTGCACGCCTCGGGGGCCACCAGCCTCACCCTGATCCCGCTGATCGTCGACGACCTGGTGCTCGGCTACGCCGCCACCAGCAGCAACGGCGACACGCCCGTCCCCGGCCCGGCCGAGACCGAGCTCCTGCGGGAGGTGCTGCACCACGCCCAGCGGCCGATCCGGAAGGTCGTGGACCTCCAGCAGGCGCGGCGCACCGCCCTCGGCCTCCAGCGGGCGCACCTGACCGAGCCGCCGCCGGTGCGGGGCGGGACGCTGGCCGCGCGGTACCAGCCGGCCAGCGCCAGCGGGGAGATCGGCGGGGACTGGTACGACGCCTTCACGCTCCCGGACGGGACGCTCGTCCTCGGCATCGGGGACGTGGCGGGCCACGACCTGACGGCGGCGACGGCGATGGGCCAGATGCGCAGCATGCTGCGGGCCCTGGCGTACGCGGGCGGTCCCGGGGCCAGGCCGGACGCGGTACTGGCCCGTCTCGACCACGTCTCCGCGGGCCTGGGCACGGCCCTGCTGGCCACCGCCCTGCACCTGGTCCTGCACCACCGCCCGGACGGCACGTGGCTGATGACCTGGTCCAGCGCGGGCCACCCGCCGCCCCTGGTCGTCCCGGCCTCCGGCGACGCCGGCTACCTCCCCGGCGCCGCGGACCCGCCGCTCTGCGTGGCCTCGGACCTCCTCCGGAAGACCCACGCCCACGTCCTGGGGCCCGGCGACACCCTCCTCCTGTACACGGACGGCCTCATCGAGACCCCGTCCGCCCCCATCGACGAGGGCCAGCGCCGGCTGGCCGCCGAGGCCACCCTCTGCCGCCGCCAGGCCCTGCCCGACCTCCTCCGCATCCTCCAGGGCCTCTCCGACCACCGCGACGACACGGCGATGCTGGCGTTCCGGGTGGACGAGGAGGACCGGGCGGACGAGGAGGACTGACCCGCCGCCGGACGCCCGCGGCGGGGCCGGGGCGGTCAGCCGGACGCGGTGCCGGCGCGTTCGGCGGTGCGTTCGGCGGTGCGGGCGATGTTGTCCGCCATGGTGCCGAAGACCGCCGTGTGGAAGGGGGCGATGGCCCGCCAGTAGAGGTGTCCGGCCAGGCCGCGGGGGTGGAAGAGGGCCCGCTGGTGGTAGCGGGCGCCGCCGCCGGGCTCGGGGGTGACGCGGAGTTCGAGCCAGGCGAGGCCCGGGAGGCGCATCTCGGCGCGCAGCCGGAGCAGGCGGCCCGGTTCGACCTCCTCGACGCGCCAGAAGTCGAGGGCGTCGCCGACGCGGAGGCGGTGGGCGTCGCGGCGGCCCCGGCGCAGGCCCGCGCCGCCGGAGAGCCGGTCGAGGCGGCCCCGGACGGACCAGGCGAGGGGGAAGGAGTACCAGCCGTGCTCGCCGCCGATGCCCTCGACGACGCGCCAGAGGACGGCGGGATCCGCGTGGACGGCGCGGTCGCGCTCGTCGGTGTAGAGGCTGCCGCCGGCCCAGTCGGGGTCGGTGGGCAGCGGGTCACTGGGCGCGCCGGGGTAGGCGGCGGAGGACCAGCGGGTCGCCACGTCGGCCTCCTGGATCCGCTTCAGGGCGAGGGCGAGCGCCTCGTCGAAGGGGACGGGGCCGCCGGGCGGGTCGGGGACGTACCGCTCGATGTCGTGCTCGGCGCGGACCACTTCGTGGCGGAGCGATTCGGCGAGGGGACGGGCGAGGGCGGCCGGCACGGGGGTGACAAGCCCGATCCAGAGGCTGGAGAGGCGCGGCGTGAGCACGGGGACGGGGACGATCAGGCGGGGCGGGAGACCGGCCACGGCCGCGTACCGCCGCATCATCTCGCGGTACGTGAGGATGTCGGGGCCGCCGATGTCGAAGGCGCGGCTGACGTCCCGGGGCATGCGGGCGCTGCCGACGAGGAGGCGCAGGACGTCGCGGACGGCGATGGGCTGGACGCGGGTGCCGACCCAGCTGGGGGTCACCATCACCGGGAGGCGCTCGGTGAGGTAACGGAGCATCTCGAAGGACGCGGAGCCGGAGCCGATGACCACGGCGGCCCGCAGGACGGTGGTGGGGACGCCGGACGCGAGGAGGATGCGGCCGACCTCGGTGCGGGAGCGCAGGTGCGGGGAGAGCCGGTCCGGGGGCACGCCCTCGGGGGTGAGGCCGCCGAGGTACACGATCCGGCGCACCCCGGCGGCCCGGGCCTCGGCGGCGAAGGTGCGGGCGGCCCGCCGGTCCGTGGCCTCGAAGTCGTCCGTCGAGGTCATGGAGTGGACGAGGTAGTAGGCGACGTCGACGTCCCGCAGGGCCGGCCGCAGGCTCTCCGCGTCGGTGACGTCGCCGCGGAGGATCTCCGTCCGCCCCGCCCAGGGGAAGTCCCTCAGGTGGGAGGGGGTGCGGGCGAGGCAGCGGACGCGGAAGCCGTGGTCGAGCAGCTCCGGGACGAGCCGCCCGCCGATGTAGCCGCCGGCGCCGGTGACCAGGCAGCGGGCCCCGGGCGGCGGTGCGTCGCCGGACGAGGGCTGGGGTCGGGGCGCGGGGGGTGTGGTCATGGCCGTTCCGTTCCGTGGGGCCGGAGCGAGCGGGGAGGCTCGCCCCTCCTCTCATCCCTTCCCCCTCCGCGGCCCCGCGGATGCGTCACGGACGGTGACGGAGCCGCACGGGACGGCGCCGGCCCCCGCGGGGGAGGGCGGCTCGGCCCCGGATCCGGGGGGAGCGGGCTCAGGGCCGGGGGGCGCGCTGTTCGGACAGTTCGGCGCTGAGGGCGTCCAGGAAGCGCAGCACCGTGGCGAGTTCGGCCTCGTCGAACCGCTCGCGGGCCCTCTCGGTCGCCTCGGCCAGCGGCCGGAAGTGGTCACGGGCGACGGCCATGGCGCCGTCGGCGTACTCGACGTGCACGACGCGCCGGTCGGCGCTCTCCCGGGTCCTGCGGATGTGCCCGGCCTTCTCCAGCCGGTCCAGGCAGGCGGTGACCGCGCCCGAGGTCAGCCCCAGGTGGGTGCGGAGCAGACCGGGGGTGACGGGGCCCTCGTGGTCGAGGACGAACGACAGGGCCTGGACGTCCGTGGGGTGCAGGCGCTGGGCGGCGGCGAAGTCGTGGGCCACCCGGTTGAGCTCGCCGAGGGTGCGGCGCAGCGCGACGGCGAACCGGTACAGCCCGACGTCCCCGCCCGCCCCCGCCGCCGGGAGCCCACCGTCCCGACCGCTCCGATCGTCCTGACCGTCCCGCACTTCGCGCTTCCCCTGTCCGCTGACCACGTGACCAGCGTATACAGCGCGGGCGGCGGGCAGGGGCGCGCGGAGGGGCCGGGCGACCGGCGCGGGCGCGTCCCGGCCCCTCCGGTGGGGCGGCGGGCGTCAGTAGCGCAGCACGGCGGCGATGCGTCCCTGGCCGTCGAGCGTGCCGCCGGGGACGAAGCGCACCTCGGCGCCGGTGTCCAGGGCCCGCTCGACGATCTCGTCGACCATGTCGTCCCGGGCGCCCGCCTCGTCGGCTTCGGCCGGTTCCAGGTGGTCGCCCTCCTCGCGTACGACCGTCCGGTAGTCGTCCTCGACGGCGACGAGCCGGGCGCGGCCCTCCTTGGCGGCCCGCCACACCTCGTCGATCCCGCCGGCGAACTCGCGCCGGCCGCGGGCCGCGTCGAGGTCGGCGGTGATCGCCGTGACGGCCGCGGCCTCGCGGGCGGCGCGGGAGGGCTCGACGGCGGCGTGGACGGCGGTGGCCGGTCCGTCGGCGAGGCCGCCGTGCCGGACGGTGACGGTGCCGGGGCCGAGCGAACCCAGCTCCTCCACCAGACCGAGCGCCTCGGACGAGCCGAGGAGGTACAGCGGGCGGGGTTCGGCGGCGAGGACGGCGCGCAGCTTCTCGTGCGCCTCGCGCAGGAACTGCCGGGTGGCCTCGTCCCGGAAGGCGCCGGGGACGTCGCCGACCCGCTCCTTCCGTTCGACGTCCGGGTCCTCCAGGCTGCGGGTCAGCGGGAAGCCGTCCCGGACGGCCTCGACGGTCCTCTCGGGGTCGCCGCTCCACAGGGAGACCCGGTCGGCGGCGACGGCGAGCGCCCAGTAGGGCTGTTCGGCGGCGCGGGCGGCGACGAGGTTCCGGGTGAGGAAGGTGTCCGCGAGGACCACCCGCTCGGGCACGGCCCTGGGCAGCGACCACACCTGGTGCTCCCCCTGCGCGGCGTAGATGACGAGCCCGTCCTCCGCGTGCGCGAGGTCGACCTCGGCGGCGGCGCGGTTCAGCTGGTCGATGATGTCGAGCCGCCGCTCGCGGGGCACGTCCGGATCGGCGGTGAGCGCCTTCTCCGCCTCCGCGAGCAGATTGCGCAGCCGCACCGGGTCCTGGGCGTTGTCCGGTTCGCGGCGGTGCGTGGGCATCACCAGCGAGACGGCCGGGTACGGCCGGGGCTGACGCAGCTTCGCGAGCACCTCACTGCTGAGCACGGGGTCCATGGACGGGGCCTTCCTGTGGGGGGTCGGGCGGGCGGGTGCCCGAACGGCGAACCGGACGGTCACCCGGAAGGGGCAGTACCGGGCCGGGGCCGCACCGGGCCGGGAGGGGCGTACGGGCCGACCGGTCGTACGGGCCGAGGGGACAGGGGGCGTACGGGCCGAGCGGACGCGCGGGCCGGCGCCGGAGGGGGCCGGGTCACCCGGGTCCGGCGAGCTGTTCCGCGAGTTCCTTCTCGTCCGCGTCGCTGAGGGAGGTCTTCAGGACGGCTCCGCCGTGCCGCTGCATCGCCGCCGTGAACTTGTCCTCGGTGAGCTTCGCGGCCATGACCACGAGCGCCGCCGAGCCGGGCCGCAGCAGGTCGCCGACCTGCTGCCGGAAACGCTCGTCGACGCCGGACTGGCTGAGCCGGCCGACGAGCCCGCCGAGCGCGGCGCCGGTGAGCGCGCCGACCGCCGGCACGAGGAAGAGGATGCCGAAGATGGTGCCCCACAGGGCTCCCGTCGCGGCGGTGACCCCGACGACCCGGTTCGAGGTGTCGACGTGGGTGCGCCCCTCGGCGTCGACGGAGACGACGGCGAGCCCGTTGAGGACGACGACCTGGTCGCGCTGCAACTCCTGCACCGTCCCGAGGGCTTCCTCGGCGACTGCGGGGTCGTCGTACCCGATCACGATCAGCTCAGCCACTGCCGCCTCCTCGGACGCGCGCGGGGCGGAGGGCCCGGGGCCACGCGACCGCGCGGGGGCGTCGTCGCACGCCCCCTCTCTCCGCCCGATCCTGACCCGATATGCCCGTTTCCGCGAATCGGGAGGCGCCCCCGCCCCCGGCGGGAAGAGCCCGCGTCGTCCGCGCGTCGCCTGCCGTGGGCCGGAGTTGTGCCCGCGAAAGGACCGGCATCCCTCCGGGAAGCACCCGGAGACCGCCCCGGGAAGCGCCCCCGAGACCGCCCCGGGAACCGCCCCGGCATCACCACCGGCGCCCTCGCGCGGCGCCTCGGCGTCTCTCCGGCGACCGCGCGCTCCCGGGACCGGCGCCGGCGGTACGGCATCGGGCCGGCAGGGCGGCACGCACCACCGCCGGGCGCCCCGTGACGTGGCCGTCATGGAGGAGATGTGCCGGTTGACAGGCGTCGGGACCCCGCCCGCCGGGGCGGCCCGACCCGCGCCTCCGGGGGTACTCCCCCGCCCCGGCTTCCCGGCGCCCCGAAGGCTCCGCCCTCCAGGGGGGCGCGCCGGGAGCGCCGGGGCCTGGTCCGCGCGGCCTCCCGCCTCGGCGGGCCCGCGCGAGGCCCTGGACCCGCCGGTCCGCCGGTCCGCCGGTGGGGCGAGCGCCCCGGCGGCGCCTGTGGGCCGGTCAGGTGGGGTTCGGTCGGGCGGCCGTCGGCGCCAGGGTCTCCAGGGCCAGTTCGGCGGCGCGCCGGTGCCAGAGGCGGGCACCGCGCAGCATGGCGTGGCCGCCGGCCGGCATGGGGACGCCGGTCGCGTCCGCGCCGGCCTCCCGGGCCCGGGTCACGAAGGCCCAGGAGTCCCGGGCCTCGGTGACCCGGTCCGCCTCGTCATGGAGGAGGTGGAGGCGGCGGCCCGCGAGATGGGCGACCGGCTCGTCCGGCGGGCACCAGGGGGCGAGGGCCACCACGCCCCGCACGGCCGGATCCCCGGCGACGGCGAGCGCCGCCCGCCCGCCCATCGAGTGGCCGACGAGGACGACCGGGATCGCCCCGAAGCGCGCCCGCAGTCCGGCGAGCGCGGCCTCGGCGTCCCGGGCCGCGTCGGCGCGCTCGCCGTTCCAGCCCCGGTGCCGGTAGCGGCCCTCGGCGACCAGGACCGGCCGCCCGCGCGCGGCCCGCCGCACGGCCCCGGCGAAGGGCCGCATGCGCAGGGCCGGCAGGTTGAGCACCGGCGGGGCTTCGAGCCCGTCGGCCCGTCCGCCGTGCAGCAGCAGCACCGCGCCGGCCGGTGCCTCCGCTCCGTACCGCACGAGCGGCTCCCGGGGCGGGGCGGGCCGGGGACGTACGGACATCGGGCCTCCCGCGGGCCGTCCGGGTGACGGCCGAGCCCGCAGTCTGTCACGGGCCGCCCCCCGGTCCCCGGGGCGGGGCGGCGGGGTCACGGCCCCGGCCGCGGGGCGGGCGTCAGGTCCTCCGGGAGACGGAGCGGGCCGCGGCGGGCGTGGCTCTCGACGGTGCCGAGGGGCGGGCCCGCGCGGGCGGCGGGAGGCCGGCGTTCGAGACGCGCCGATCGCGCGTCGAACGGGCGCCAGGTCCTCAGTCCGAGGCACGGGCCCCCCGGAAGCGCGCGAGGCCCTCGGCGAGCCCGACGAGCGGGTCCGGGTAGGCGTACGCGGCCCGGTCCCGGGCCGTCAGCCGCCACGGTTCGTGCACGGCGGCCCCTTCGAGGCCCGCCAGCTCCGGGACCCAGTGGCGCACGTACGTCCCGTCGGGGTCGTAGCGGCGGGCCTGGCGCACGGGGTTGAGGACCCGGTTCGGACGGGTGTCCGTGCCGGTGCCGGCGGCCCACTGCCAGTTCAGCTGGTTGTTGGCGACGTCGCCGTCGACCAGCAGGTCCAGGAAGTGCCGGGCTCCGTCGCGCCAGTCCAGGTAGAGGGTCTTGGTGAGGAAGGAGGCGGTGACGAGCCGGGCCCGGTTGTGCATCCAGCCCTCGTGGGCCAGCTGCCGCATCCCCGCGTCCACCAGCGGGTAGCCGGTCCTGCCCTCCCGCCAGGCCGCCAGGTCCCGCTCCGCCTCCTTCCCGCGCCGCCAGTGGTCGTGGCGGGGCCGGTAGTCGTCGTGGGCGGCGGCGGGCCGGGCGGCGAGGACCTGCCGGTGGAAGTCGCGCCAGCACAGCTGGCGCACGAAGGCGTCGGAGCCCGCCCCGGGGCCGTGAGCGCGGGCCCGGTGGACCGCCTCCGCCGGGGAGAGCGCGCCGAAGTGGAGGAAGGGGGAGAGCCGGGAGGTGCCGTCGCCCGCCCGGTCGTCCAGGACGTCGTGGCGGTCCTCGTACGCGTCGAGGTGCCGGGACAGCCAGGACCGCAGCCGCCGCCGCGCCTCGCTCTCGCCCCCGGCGGCCAGCCCAGCGGACGCCCCGGGCACGTCGGCGCGCGACGGCGGCGGCTCGGAGCCCGCCTCGCTGGGGACGCGGACGGCGCGCGGGGCGGGCAGCGGAGCCCGTACCGGCCGGTCCGCCCAGCGGCGGAAGTAGGGGCCGAAGACGGCGAAGTGGTCCGAGGCCTGGGGGACGACCTCACCGGGCGGCACGACGGAGTCGACGCCGTCGTGCACGGTCAGGCGGCAGCCGTACTCCTCCAGGGCGCGCCGCAGCCGGGCCTCGCGGGCGCGGGCGAAGGCGGTGCAGCCCGCCGCCGTGTGCACCTCGTCCGCGCCCGTCTCCCGCACCACCCGGCACACCTCGGCGACCGTGTCGCCTGTGCGCAGGACCAGCCGCCCGCCCCGGTCCCGCAGCGCGCGGTCCAGGTCGGCCAGGCAGTCGGCGAGGAAGGCCAGCCGGTTGGGCGCGGCGAAGCCCGCCCGGTCGACGGCCGGATCGCGGACGAACAGCGGCACGAGCGCGTCGGCGGACCGGTGGGCGGCGTGCAGCGGCGGGTGGTCGTGGACGCGGAGGTCCGCGGTGAACAGGACGACGGCGGTGCGCGGGATGTCGTTCACGGGGGGGCGTTTCGCTTCCGGACGGGCCTGGGGCGGCGCTTGCGGGAGGTGCTTGCGGGAGGTTTGCGAGGTGCTTGTGGGAGGTGATCGCGGAGGGCTTGCGGAGCGTGCGGCGGTGCCCGCGCGGGGACCGCGTGGGCGGTGCTCGCGGAGGGCGCGTGCGGGCGGTGCGGGGAGGGCCGCGGTCGTTCGGGCCCGCCCGCCTTTCGCCTCCCCTTCGGCGGGACCGCCGCCTCCGGATGCGCGCGGGACCGGTGATTGTGCCGATGACGGCGTTCCGCGCCGCCCCCACAGTGGCGGGGCCACCCCACGGCACCGGCCGCCCCTCCCCACGGGACGGCCGTACCACGACACGAGAGGACGACTTCGTCGTGAAGCGATACCTTGCCGCGGCCACCGCCGCAGCCGCCGGCCTCGCGCTGCTCCTCGCCCCGGGCGCGGGAGCCGCGGACGGCAACCCGTACGAGCGCGGCCCCGCTCCCACCGAGTCGAGCATCGAGGCGCTGCGCGGCCCGTACGCGGTCGCGGAGACCTCGGTCTCCTCGCTCGCCGCCACCGGGTTCGGCGGCGGCACCATCTACTACCCGACGAGCACCGCCGACGGGACCTTCGGCGCGGTGGCGATCTCGCCCGGGTTCACCGCCACCCAGTCCTCGGTCGCCTGGCTGGGGCCGCGGCTGGCCTCGCAGGGCTTCGTCGTCTTCGTCATCGACACGATCACCACGGTCGACCAGCCCGACAGCCGGGGCCGCCAGCTGCTCGCCGCGCTCGACCACCTCACCCAGAAGAGCTCGGTCCGCGGCCGCGTCGACGCCTCCCGGCTCGGCGTGATGGGCCACTCGATGGGCGGCGGCGGCACCCTCGAAGCGGCGAAGAGCCGCCCCAGCCTGAAGGCCGCCGTGCCGCTCACCGGCTGGAACACGGACAAGACCTGGCCCGAGATCAGCACCCCGACCCTGGTCATCGGCGCGGACGGCGACACGATCGCGCCCGTCGCCACCCACTCCGAGCCGTTCTACCAGAGCCTCCCGGCCGGCCTGGACAAGGCGTATCTGGAGCTGAACCTCGCCACGCACTTCACGCCCAACACGTCGAACACGACGATCGCCAAGTACAGCCTGGCGTGGCTGAAGCGCTTCATCGACGACGACACCCGCTACGAGCAGTTCCTCTGCCCGCTGCCGCGGCCGAGTCTGACGATCGACGAGTACCGGGGCACCTGTCCGCTGGGGTCCTGACGCCCTGTGCCCGGGCACAGCCCGGCGGACGGGGGTCTGGGCCCGGGCCCAGACCCCCGTACCGCTCCGTTCCCGGCCCCGCCCGGGCCCGTTAGCGTGACGGGCGTGACCGTGACGGGCAGCAGCGGGCAGGACGTGGCCGGGACCACCGGCACCGGAACCGGCGGCACGGTCTGCCCCACCGGCACCATCGGCACGGCCGGTCCCACAGGCACCACCAGTACCACCAGTACCACTGGAACCACCGGCACCACCGCCGCCGGGCCGCCCGTGCTGTACGGCCGGGAGGCCGAACTGGCCGCCGTCTCGCAGCTGTTGTCGCCCGCGCAGGGGCCTTTGGGCGCCGAGCGGGTGGTGTGCGTGGCGGGCGGCCCCGGCGAGGGGCGTTCCGTCCTGCTGGCCCGGGCGGCCCGGGACTTCCCCGGCGCGGCGTACGTGGTCGGCGCACCCGGCCGGCAGGTGCCGTGGAGCGGCGCGCGGGCACTGCTCGCCGCGCTGGCTCCGTCGGGGGCGGCGGGGAGCCGGGCGGCACGGCTGGCCCGGGGCCCGGAGGGCATCGCGGCAGCGCTGGCGTCGCTGTTGCCCGAGGGGGGCCGGGTCCTGCTGTGCCTGGACGACTTCCCGCTGTGGGACGCGCATTCACGGGCCGCGTTCACCGCGCACTGGCGGGCGCCGGGCCGGCGCGGGCCGGTCCGCGCCGACTGGCTGGTGGCGTCCGCGCCCGGCCGTCCCCTGCCCGTCGCGGCGGGCGCGCCGCTGGTCCGGCTGCCGCGCCTCACCCGGGCGGGCGCCCGCGCCCTGCTGGAGGCGGTGAGCGGCGGACGGTCCTGCCCCGCCGTCGCCGAACGGCTCCTCGACGAGGCGGCCGGGCACCCGGGCGTCCTGGCCGAGACCGTGCTCCGCCTGCCGTCTGGGGTGCTCGACGGGACGGTGGCGCCGCGCGGGCGGCTGGTCGACGACGGCGTCCTGGCGAGGGTGTACGCCGGGCTGCTCGGCGCCCTCCCGGCGGACGGACGGCGGCTGCTGCGGGTGGTGGCCGCGGCCTGTGCCCCCGCGGAGGCGACGGGCCCGGCGCCCGGAGCGCCGTACCGTACGGAGGCGGGCACGGCGCTGGCCCGCGCCCGGGCCCTCCGGGTCCCCACCGAAGCCCTCGACGGCCTGGTGGCGGCCGGGCTGCTCGACCGCCGGGGCGACACGCTCGTCTTCCCCGACCCGTTCCTCGGACGGGCGGCGGGGGCCGCGACGGGAGAGGACCGCGGGGACCGGAGCCCCGCCGGCCGCCCGGCCGACCGCCCCGCCACACCGCCCGCCTCCCCCGCTCCCTCCGCCTCCTCCGTCTCCTCCGCTCCCTCCGCCCCGCACGAGCGGCACCGGGCCGACCGCCTGGGGCCTCCTCCCGTCGTGCGGGCGCGGTCCGGGGCGGCGCGGGGGCGGGCGCTGCTGACGCGGGGGTTCGCGGCGCTGGCGAGCGGTCCGGTGATGGACGCGCACGAGGCGTTCACGCAGGCGGCGAAGGTGCTGCGGGACCGGGAGCCGGCCGAGGCGGCGGACGCGCGGTTCCTCGCGATGGAGGCCGCGTGGGCGGCGGGGGACGTCGGCGCGTGCCTCGCCGCGCTGGATCTGGCCCCGGCCGTCCGGGGCACCGAGCGGGCCTTCGCCGAGGGGCTGCGGGCGGCGCTCACCGTCCGCCCGGACCAGGCGCGCACCCCGCTCTCCCGGGTGGTCGCGGTCGGCTCGGTCCGGGACGAGCCCCGGCTGCTGCTGCGGGCGGGGTCGGCCGCGCTGGTGCTGGGGGACGTCACCGCGGCGGCCCGGCTGCACGGCAGGGCGCTGGTGCGGGCGCGGGCCGAGCAGCGGGCCTCGCTCCTGCCGCGGATCCTCGAACACCTCGCGTACGCGGAGCTGCGGGCGGGGCGGTACGCGCGGGCCGGGCACGCCGCCGGGGAGGGGCTACGGGCGGCCAGGGCCACCGGCCAGCTCAACTCGGCGGCCCATCAGCACGCGGTGCTCGCCCTGGTGGCGTCGGTGACGGGCGACGGGCCGTCCGTGGCGGAGCACGCGGAGCGGGCGCTGGCGATCGGACGGCCGCACGGTCTGGCCCAGGCGGTGACGCTGGCCGAATGGGCGCTGGCCCGGGCCGAGCTGGGCGGCGGGCTGGCCGCCCAGGCGGCCGCGCGGCTCGCCCCGCTGGTGCGTCCCGGACCGCACGGCGGGCACTTCGCGCTCCGCATGCTGGCGGTGCCCTGTTTCGTGGAGGCGGCGGTGGCCTCGGGAAGGGCGGCCGAGGCGCGGGCGGCGACGGAGGAGTACGCGCTGTGGGCGGGGTGCGGCCTCGACCGGCCGGCCCCCGCCCAACTGGCCCGCTGCCGGGCGCTGCTGGCGCCGCGCGGCGAGGAGACCGGCCGCTGGTTCGGCGAGGCCCTGCGGCGCCACGAGGACGGCGGCAACGACTTCGAGCGGGCCCGGACGCTGTTCGCGTACGGTACGTGGCTCCGCCGGCGGCGCCGTCCGGGCGAGGCGCGGGGCCCGCTGCGCGACGCGCTGGTCACCTTCGAGCGGGCCGCCGCCGAGGGCTGGGCCCGGCAGGCGCGCGCGGAGCTCCGGGCGACGGGCGCGGCGGGCGGGCGCCCGGCGGAGCCCTCCGCGCTGGCCGGACTCACCCCTCAGCAGCAGCGGATCGCCCGGCTCGTCGCGGACGGCGCCACGAACCAGGAGATCGCCGCCCGGCTGTCGCTGAGCCCGCGCACGGTCGACCACCATCTGCGCGGGGTGTACGCCCGGCTCCAGATCCGCTCGCGGGTCGAGCTGTCGGCCCTGATGGCGGGGGCGGAGGCGGAGGCACGGGCGTGAGGCGGCCGGCCGGCGGGGGCGGCGGTCGACGGGTCAGCGGGCGCCGAACACCTGCGTCCAGTAGGGGCCGCCGTCGGTGTGGACGCCGACGCCGAGTTCCTCGAAGTCGCAGTTGAGGATGTTGGCGCGGTGGCCCGGGCTGTTCATCCACGCCTCCATGACCTGTTCGGGCGTGGTCTGCCCCATGGCGATGTTCTCGCCGTAGGTGGACCAGGGGTAGCCGGCGGCGGTGACCCGCTCCCCCGGGCCGTCGCCGTCGGGGTCGGTGTGGTCGAAGAAGTCCCGGGCGGCCATGTCGTCGGAGTGGCCCTGGGCCGCGCGCGCGAGGGTCGCGTTCGCGGTGAGCGCTCCGCAGCCCGCCTTGGCGCGCTCGGCGTTGACCAGGGACAGCACCTGGTCGGCCGCCGAGGCCTGGCCGCTGTCGTGCTGCGCGCCGCCGCCGGGGTCCGGGTCGGTGCCGGAGGTCGGGGACGCGGTCGTCGGGGCGGGCTCCGGGGCGGCCGTCGGCGCGGCGGTCCTCTTCGGCGGGGTGGCCTTCGGGCTCGCGGTGGTGCGCTGCGGGGCGGGGGCGGCGGTGGTCGGGCGCGCGGTGGCGGACTTCCTGCCCGCGGGGGTGGCGGGGGCGGTCGTCCGGCCGGGCGTCGTGGTGGACGCGGAGGGGGTCGCGCCGACGGTGGCGGGGGTGGACGACAGGGAG
This sequence comes from Streptomyces sp. NPDC014656, assembly GCF_043084305.1. Classification (NCBI taxonomy): domain Bacteria; kingdom Bacillati; phylum Actinomycetota; class Actinomycetes; order Kitasatosporales; family Streptomycetaceae; genus Streptomyces; species Streptomyces sp. NPDC014656. Next base: position 140,112 of record NZ_JBIBZN010000005.1, on the reverse strand, counting down.
TCGGGGTCGTGGGTGAGGGGGACGTCGGGGGCGGGGACGGCCGCGCGGTTCGCCTCCAGGAGCTCCTCCTTGCCGTCCCGTCCGCCGTAGAGGGAGAACGCGCCGCCGGTCACCGCGACGACCGCGATCCCGGCCGCGACGGCGGCCCGTCGCCGGGTGCGCTCCCGCGCCTGCCTCCGGCGGCGCCGGTCCCCCCGCCCGGGTCCCCCGGGGGCGGCGGGCACCGGGGCGAGCCCTCCGAGGTCGTAGGCGTGCGTGACGTCCTCCGCCCCGGCGGCGGGTTCGGCCGCCACGGCGCCGAGGACGGCCGTCACGGGGGCGGGGACGGCCGTCACGGGGGCGGGTCCGACGGTCGCGGGGGCCGGCGCCGTCCCGGCGCAGGCGCCGCACCGGCCGGTGTGCGCGGCCAGGTGGTCGCGCCATCCGGCGCCGGGGCGGCCGTCCCATCCGGCGGTCAGCTCCTGGAGGCCGGGGCAGCGCGGCCGCCGTGCCAGGGCGGCGCCGACGGACCGGGCCGCGTCGAGGCGGGCCCGGACCGTCCCCATGCGCAGCTCGGTCTCCTCCGGCGTCCATCGGAGCGCGGCGGCCGTCTCGTACCGGAGGAGCTGCCCCTCGGCCTCCAGCGATCCGAGCGACGCCAGCACCGCGTCCTGCGCGTCCAGCCATCCCCCGGCCCCGTCGGGCCCGGCGGCGTGGGCAAGGGTGGTCTCGACGGCCAGGGCGACGAGCCAGGGCCGGAAGGCCTCCGGGTACGGCAGGGTGTGGAGCGAGCCGTGGGCGCGGCGCAGGGTGGCGTCGACGGCGGTGCCGGCGGCGACGGCGGGAAGGGTGCCGAGGGCGCGGGACACCAGGGCGTGGAGGAGCGGCCGGTGGGCGCCGAGGACCTGGTCGCACGCCCAGGGGTCCCCGTACTGCGCCGCCCGTATCCACTCGGTCATCTGGTCCGCTTCCATGGTCCGCTGCACGCCGTCCGTCCTTCTCTCGCCCGTTCCCGGAGTTTCCTGCGCCTGGGAGAGCCTCGGCCGGGGAGGGCGATAACGGAAAGGGGGAAAGCGGAATCAGTGACGTGGGTCACAGGAGGGGTGGGGGGTGACCGGCGGGGCCGCGCCGCCTCCTAGGGTGGCCCGCATGGACGGGGATCATGGGGACGAGCTGTTGGCGGGGCGGCTGCGGGCACTGACGGGCGGGCGGTTCCCGGCAGCCGCGGCGGTGATCGGCCCCGAGGGCACGGCCTCGGCCTCGGTGGGGGCCGCGCTCGGGGCGGACTACGAGATCGGGTCCGTGTCGAAGGGCGTGACCGGGCTGCTGTACGCGGACGCGCTGGCGCGCGGGGAGGTGACGGCGGGGACGGCGCTCGGGGAGCTGCTGCCGCTGGCCGACGCGCCGGCCGGCGGGGTGACGCTGGGGGCGCTGGCCACGCACCGCTCGGGGCTGCCGAGGGTGCCGGCGGCGGCGCGGCCGTGGCGGCGGACCTTCGCGCTGTGGCGGCACGGCACCAATCCGTACGGCGAGGACGTCGCCGAGCTGCTCGACCAGGCGCGGGCGACCCGGCCGGGCCCGCCGCGGCCCCGCTACTCCAACCTCGGCTTCGAGCTGCTGGGACACGCGCTCGCGGCCGCCGCGGGGACGTCGTACGAGGAGCTGGTCGCCGGCCGGATCGGGGCGCCGCTCGGTCTGGAGCGCTTCTACCTGCCGGCGGGGCCCGGCGGTCTGCGGCCGGGCGCGCTGACGGGGACGACCCGCCGCGGCAGGCCGCGCGAGCCGTGGACGGGCGAGGCGCTGGGACCCGCGGGCGGGATCCGGGCCGACATCGGCAGCATGGCGCGGTTCACCGCCGCGCTGCTCGACGGCTCGGCGCCGGGGACGGCCGCGCTCGACCCGGTCGCCCCGTTCACCGCCGGGACGCGGATCGGGGCGGCCTGGATCACCCTGCGGGTCAGGGACCTGACGGTCACGATGCACAACGGCGGCACCGGCGGCTTCCGTTCCTGGCTCGGCCTGGACCGGGAGTCCGGCACCGGGGTGGTGGTGCTGGCCGCCGCGAGCGTCTCCGTCGACCGCGCGGGCTTCGCCCTCCTCACGGGCGGGCGGCCGCGGAGCTGACGGCCGGCGGCCCGTCGGGGCGGGTCCGGGTCCGGGCCGCTCGGCGGGCCGCCGGGCCGGTCGCGACGCCCATCAGGGCGAAGACGGCGCCGAGCAGCAGCCAGCCGGCGGGACCGCCGCCGATGAGGAGGGTCGTGACGACGAGCGGCCCGAGCGTACGGGCCACGGGGACGCCGGCGCCGTAGAAGCCCTGGTACTGGCCGACGCGGTCGGCGGGCGCGAGGCCGAGCCCGAGCTGCCAGGAACCGGCCGAGTGCCGCATCTCGGCGACGACGAGGAGCACCGAGCCGAGGACGAGGACCGCGACGGCCGCACCGGCGCCCAGCCCCGGGAGCGCGCTCGCCGCGAAGACGGCGCAGGCGGCGAACATGACGGCGCCCGCGCCGCGCACCGCTCCGGCGGCCGACTCCAGGTCGGTGACCGGGCGGGCGGCCCGGACCTGGAAGAGGGTGACGGCCACGGTGTTGAGGACGAAGAGCGCCGAGACCGTCCAGCCGGGCGCCGCCGTCCGCTGCACGATCCACAGCGGCAGGGCGAGGCTCAGGACGGGCATCCGCAGCAGCATCAGCGCGTTGAGGAGCGCGAGGACCACGTAGGGGCGGTCGCGCAGCACCGCCGTCGCGGAGTCGGCCGCCCCGGTGGCGGACGCGCGGGCCGGGGCGGGCGCCGGGAGCCGGCCGAGGAGCAGGGCGCAGAGCAGGAACCCGCCCGCGTCCAGGGCGAACACGGCGAGGTACGCGTCGCGCGTGCCGGCGTGCAGGGCGAGGCCGCCGAGGGCCGCGCCGACGGCGAGCCCGGCGTTCGAGGCGGCCTGGAGCCGGGCGAGGACGGCGGTGCGGGCCTCCGGCGCGACCAGTCCGGCGAGCAGGGCCTGCCGGGCGGCGGCGAGGCCGCTCTGCGCGGAGGCGTACAGGGTGGCGGCGGCGAGGAAGGCGGGGAAGGAGCCGATGAGGAGGAAGGAGGCGACCGCCGCCGCCGTGACGAGCGCGAGGAACACGGAGGTGCCGCGCGGCCCGCGCCGGTCGGCGAGCGTCCCGAGCGGCACCCCGGCCGCCGATCCGACCGCCCAGGCGACGGCGAGGCCGGCACCGACCTGCGCGGCGGAGAGCCCGGCGACGCCGGTGAAGTAGAGCGCGGAGGTCACGTAGAAGACGCCGTCGCCGACGGAGTTGCTCAGCTGGGCGAGGAGCAGGGTGCGGGGCGCGTGACCGCGGCCGGCGCCTCCGGCCGCGGGGTCGGGGGCGGGGACGGAGTCCGGGAGGGCGGTGGGGCGTGCCGGGGAGGTGTTCGCCATGGACACGACGGTACGGTGAGGTGGCCCGCCCCCCTTGGTCCATTGACGGGCCGTCGGGCTGGGCCACTTGGTCCGTTTACGGGCCGTCGAGCTGGTCCGCTTGGCCCGTTGACGGCCCGTCGGACCGCTCCGCTTGGCCCGTTGACGGTCCGCCGAACCGGCCATTTGGGCCCCGCCGTCAGTTGCCGTACGCGCTCCGGCAGAGCTCCGCCGCGCCCATCGGGGCGTCGATCCGCCGCGCCTCCCGGCACAGGCCCCGCATCTCGGGGACCTGCGCGGTCGCCGGGCGCGGTGCGGGGGCGCGGGCGGCGGTGGGGGCGGGAGCGGCGGCGCGGACGCGCGGACGGGACGGGCGCGGGGTCTTCCCGGCCGGGCGTGGCCGTGGCGCGCGGGCTTCCGGCTCCCGGGCCTGCGGGGCGCCGGCTTCCGGCGCCCGGCCGGGAGCCGGCTCCGCCCCGCCGCCGCGCCGCGCCTCCCCCGGCCCGGCCGGCCTCGACGCGGGGGCGACGCGCGCCGGGGGCCGTACCGCAGCGACCCCGTCCCCCGCTTCCCCCCTCTCCCCCGTCTCCCCCGTCTCCGTCTCGGCCAGCTCCTCCCGGGGCTCGGCCTGGGCCGGGGGCTCCGGCTCGGCCGGCAGGGCCGAGGCGGGCCGTCGGGCGGCGGGCGCGAGTGCCGGGGGCGCGGCCGGGGAAGCGCGCGGGCCGGGCGGCGGGGGCGGGCCCGGTAGGGCGACGCAGCCGCCGACCAGGAGGGCGGTGAGGAGCGGGAGCGCGGTGCGGCGGACGTTCATGGCGGCCACGCTGCCGTACGCGGTCGGGGGCGGGCCGCCGGTACGGACCGCGACCACCGCCACGGGTGAACGGCGGGGCCGGGACGCGACGCGGTGCGGCGCGGCGCGCGGTTCCGGGCTCCGGGGCCGCCCCCGGGGAGGGCGGGTCAGGGGAGGGGCCGGGCGCCCTGGGCCCGGAAGGTCTCCGTGAGGGCGAGGAAGAGGGAGACGTCGGGGGTGAGGCGGGTGGGGGCCGAGACGAGCGGCGCCCGGCGGCCCTCGGCGCGGATGGTGATCGTGCCGTCCTCGACGCCGACCTCCTGGATCCGGTGCCAGGGGGCGGAGGCGCGGCCCGATCCGAGTTCGGCCGTGGTGAGCCACATCAGGCCGAAGTCGAGGCGCTCGCCCGCGCCGAGGCGGGCGAGGGCGCCGGGGAGCTGGGCGCGGGCGGAGTCGTGGCGCAGCAGCGGGCCCCAGGTCTCTCCGCCGGTGAAGACGCCGCCGACGACGAGGTCGCGGCCCTCGGTGTCGGTGAGGCCGAAGGAGTGGGAGACCGAGAGGGTCCGGCCGTACCGGGTGCGGCGGACCGTGTTGTCGAGGACCTCCGTGTCGGCGTAACGGACCACCCGGATCCGGCCCTTGTAGTGCACCACGAGCCCGCCTTCGTACTGCTCCAGGCGCGCGTCGCCGGTGCGGGCGCCGAAGAGGAGGTGGCCGAGGAGAGAGACCAGGCAGAGGACGAGCGGGAGGCCGGGGACCGTCGCGAGCGGGCCGTGGTCGGTGGCGAGCGCGGCCACGACGGCCGCCGCGAGGACGGCGGCGAGGACCGCGACCCCGAGGGCGCCGCGCTCGCGCGTGGGCGCGGAGGAGGCGTGGCCGCCGCGATGGGCACCGAGCCGTTCCCGTGCCGCGGCTTCTCTCATCAGCCTTTCGCGGCCGCCCTGTTCGGCGTTGCTCCGCACCATCGTCGCCCCCGGTCCCGCGTCGGTGTCGTCTGGATCGTCTGGCCGTCTGGCCGTCTGGCCGTCTGCATCGCCCGGCCCTCTGCGCCGCCTGGCCGTCCGCGCCGTCCGCCTGGGCGCCGGTCCGCGCCGTCGGCCCGTCCCGTCGGCCGGCGCCGCTATGCTACGGCCAAAACAGAACCTTGTTCTAGAACTTGCTTCTGACTGCCGGTGATCCACAGGGGGACCCCCGATGTCGTACACGCCGCCGTCCTGGTACCCGCCGGGGCAGCCCCCCGCGCGGGGCCCGCGCTCCCGGCGCGACCGGGGGCTGACCGCGCTCGCCGTCGGCCTCGCGCTGCTGGTCGTCGCGGTGGCGGGGGCGGGGTGGTACGGCCGCGGGGCCGAGCGGGCACGGCCGGCGACCGCGCGGGAGGCCACCGCGCCGCCCTCCGGGGCCGCTTCGGCCCGGCCGGGCCCCCGCACCGCCGAACCCGTCCGGGTCCCCGGCGCACAGGAGCTCGCCGCCGCCCGCCGCCCGGGCGAGGCCGCCGCCTGGATCGCCGCGGACTCCACGGACCTGCCCCGGCGCAACATCCGGGCCGACGGGCCCTGGATCGTCGGCGACACCGTCGTCCAGGCCCTGTACCGGGAGGTCACCGCCTACCGGCTCTCGGACGGCGCCGAGGTCTGGAACCTGACCCTGCCCACCCCGGTCTGCGAGGTGCCGGACAACCCGACCCCGGACGGCCGGATCGTCCTCGTCCTCGCGACCAGCGGCTCGCAACGGGGCGCGCACTGCGACCGGTTCCAGATGATCGACCTGAAGACCGGGAGGACGGGCTGGAAGAAGGAGCTGCTGCGGGGCCCCGACCGGAAGACCCCCGCCATCATCGTCCACACGGCGATCAGCGGGGACACCCTCGCCGTCGCCGAGGGCCTGGGCGCCGCCGCCTTCCGCGTCTCCGACGGCGCCCGGCTCTTCACCGTCCCGACCGAGAACCCCGGCCGCTGCCACCCCGACCGGGTGGCCGGCGGCAGCAGGCTCCTCGTCAGCGCCACCTGCGCGCTCGGCGTCGACCGCCGCACGAGCCACTCCCAGCTCCGTGAGCTCGATCCGCGCACCGGCGCCGTGCGCTGGCGCCACCGGACCCCGGCCGGCCGGCGGGTCGAACGGGTCGTCTCCGTCGACCCGGTGGTGTACACGTCGATCGACAACGAGCGCCTCACCGACGACTGGCGGATCGTCGCCCTCGGCGCCCGTGGCGAGGTCCGCCGCACGATCGACCCGCGCCCCAAGAGCTTCGAGCACTGCGCGCACGTCGGCATCGGCGCGGACCTCCAGCCGTGCCCGGGCATCGTCGTCGGCCGGGGGCTGGTCCACGTGGGCGGCACGGACCGGGTCGGCGCCTACGACCTGGCGACCGGGAAGCTCCTCTGGGGCATCCGGGCGCACGACGGCAGGACCCTCACACCGGTCGGCTTCCGCTCCGCGTCGGGAACCGTCGTGTACGAGTCGGCCACCCCGAGCCTCCCCGGCCGCACCTTCGTCCTCGGCAGGGGCGGAGCGGGCGAGGAGGAGGTGCTGATGAGGCATCCGGCGGCGGCCGCCGGAGCCGAGTACAGCACGATGGCGGGCCGCGTCCTCCACGTCGGCGGGCGGATCGTCGCGATGCCCTCCGGCGTCAGCGGCGACGACGCCCGGCAACAGCCCCGGCTCGTCTCCTTCGCCCCGGCGCGGGACTGACCCGGGCCCCGGCCCGTCACCGACTCCAGAGAGCGCTCTCAGACCTCTCGCCGGTACGGATATCCTGACCCGGTCCGGAGCAGACGAAGGGGGCCGACGTGGCCGAGCAGACGACGGGGGCCCGTCCCACCCTGGAGGCCGTCGCGGCCCGGGCCGGGGTGTCGCGGGCCACGGTCTCGCGGGTCGTCAACGGCGGCGCGGGGGTCCGCGCGCCACTGGCCGACAAGGTGCGGGAGGCGGTGGAGGAGCTGGGGTACGTCCCGAACCTCGCGGCCCGCACCCTGGTCACCCGGCGCAACGGCGCCGTGGCGGTGGTCATCGCGGAGCCCGAGTTCCGGATCTTCTCCGACCCCTTCTTCCAGGAGCAGGTGCGCGGCATCAGCCGCGAACTGACCGCGCACGACTCGCAGTTGGTCCTGCTGTGGGTGGAGAGCCCGGGCGATCACGACCGGATCGCCCGCTACCTCGGCGGCGGCCACGTCGACGGCGCGCTCGCCTTCTCCCTGCACGACGAGGACGAGCTGGCGGCGGTGCTGCGCCGGGCGAAGATCCCGACGGTGCTCGGCGGACGGCCGACGGACGGGATCGGCCCCGACATGCCGTACGTCGACTGCGACAACCGCGGCGGGGCGCGCGAGGCCGTCCGGCTCCTGGTCGGCCGGGGCTGCCGGGCCGTCGCCCACCTGGCCGGCCCCCGCGACCAGACCTCGGCCGTGGACCGCGCCGACGGCTACCGCGACGCGCTCGGCGACCCGGATCCCGCCCTGTTCGGCCACGGCGACTTCACGGCCGAGAGCGGCGCCCGGGCGATGGCCGAACTCCTCGACCGGCGCCCGGACGTGGACGGGGTCTTCGCCGCCAACGACCTGATGGCCTCCGGCGCCCTGCGGGTGCTGCGGGAGCGGGGGCTGCGGGTGCCGGAGGACGTCGCCGTGGTCGGCTTCGACGACGTGGCGTCGATCGCCGAGCGCACGGAACCGGCGCTGACGACCGTCCGGCAGGACATCGAGGGCATGGGCCGGCTGATGGTCCGGCTGCTCATGCGCCTCCTGAACGACCACGGGTCCGGGGCACCGGCCCCGGACCCGCTGATCACGCCGACGACGCTGGTGCGCCGGGCCTCGGCCTGAGGCCCGGCGCCCCGGTCAGCCGAAGGGGATGACCACGACGGAGTCCGCCGTCCCCGTCCTGACCTTGGCCGGGCCGTTGCCGATGGCGCTCCACAGCTCCACGCGGACGGTGCCGCCGCGCAGGTCTCCGAGGGTGCCGGTGGCGGACTTCAGGCCGCGGGTCTGGTCGTAGCGCTCCCAGCCGGTCACCGGGTCGGTGGCGAAGTAGTGGTAGGTCTCGGTCCGTTCGAAGGTGCCGTCGCCGGTCAGGTCGTAGCTGACGCGGGCCTGCTGGCCGAGGCCGACGGCGGTGCCGGCGTCCACGGCGAGGCGGAAGGCGGTGGCGGCGCCCGGGGTGAGGGTGCCGGTGACGTTCCGCGCCTCGTAGACGAGCGGCTGGTAGGGGGTGCCGTCGTGGTTGGTGCCGCCGGCGGAGGCGATGGTGTCGCTGCCGGCGGTGGTGTCGGTGGCGGTGGTCAGCTTGCCCCCGGAGGCGAGGCGGAAGGTGTCGCCGGTGCCCGGCTCGGGGCAGGCGGGTCCGCCGGGCTGGCCGCAGGGGATCGTGCCGGTGCCCTTGCCGGTGGCGGTGGAACGGGCCGGTACGGAGAGGGACTTGCCGTCGGAGAAGGTGACGGTGACGGGCGCGGAGCCGTAGTTGTGGGCGGCGTAGGTGCGCTCGGTGCCCTTGAGGAAGACGGCCGAGGTCGGGATCGAGCCCGTGACGGTCGCGTCGGGGGCGCCGAGCGCGTCCAGGCCGGTCAGCCAGTGGTAGGTGTGGGCGCGGGTCTCGCCCGCCTCGGGGGTGTAGTTACCGCCGACGGCGTCGAACCTCGCCTTGGCGCGCGCCGGTTCGGCGAGCGACTCGAACTCCCAGAGGATGTCGCGCCATTCGACGGCCGGACCGCCGTTCTCCCGCTCCATCTCGGCCAGGTTGCGCCGGATCGCGCCCGGGTAGGCGCCCATGTGCAGCGCGTTCCCCGAGGTCACCGGGAGGGTGTTGATGCCGTGGATCTCCTCCGGGTTGGCGGTCCACCAGGTCGAGTAGGCGCCGCCGCTGCCCCAGACCATGCCGACGGTGTCGTGTCCGAAGGAGCCGGGGAAGACCTGCTGGTCGGCGTCGAACCAGTACTGGCCGATGGCGTCGGACTCGGTGGCGAGGAGGTAGCCGCCGAGGTCGCGCAGGGAGGCGTCGCCGGTGGCGGAGCCCCACAGGACGAGGGCGGCGCTGAGGTTGGTGGACTCGGAGGAGGACTCCTGGTTGTTGCCGGCCGCGAAGCCGGAGTGGCCGGAGGCCCAGCTGTGTCCGGCGTAGACGTCGAAGCCGCGCAGGAAGGGGAAGGCCGAGTCCGTGCGGCTGGGGTTGGCGACGTCGCGGACCAGGGTCTTCACCATGCCGCCCCAGGCGGAGTCGGCGGCCCACGCCTGGTCGTACTGGGCGACGATCGCGGCGGCGTACACGTAGTAGCCGTAGTGGAAGTGGTGGTCGTTGAGCTCGGTGTCGCTGCCGTAGGAGGCCGGGTAGCCGGTCAGGGTCTTCCAGGTGCGGTCGTACGAGAACTCGTTCGCGCCGCCCGCGGTGAACCAGTCCTGGAGCCGTCCCTTGAGCAGGCCGAGGAGCCGGTCGCGCAGGGCGGTGTCGCCGAGCTGTTCGGCGAGCGGCACCAGCTGGGCGAGCTTCCCGAGGGCCTTGCCGGTCCAGTAGGTGTCGGTGGCGCCGGAGAACGGGTCGGCGGAGTTCACCACCTCGTTCAGGTAGGCGCGCAGCCGGGCCTGGTCGACGGCGCCGGTGGCGGGCAGGGCGGGCAGGACGGCGGCCTGCTTGCGGCTGGTGGTGAAGGAGCGGCCCTCGCGCACCTTCATCGTGCCGCGCGGCGAGACGTAGGTGTACGGCGTGAGCGGGTCGGTGGAGTTCAGCCACTGGTGGCGGTAGAGGGCCTGGAGGGTGCCGGTCTCGGTGCCCTCCTTCGCCTCGGTGGTGAGGGTGTAGGTGGCGTTGGCCTTGCCGCCGGAGGAGGACCAGGCGACGCGGGAGCCGGTGACGAAGCTGAAGGCGTACTTGCGGAAGGCGGCCAGCGCGTCGGTGGAGGGCAGGACGGCGACGGAGAAGTAGTCCTTGCCGCCGAGGCCGGCGGTCACCGTGGTGCCGGAGACGTTCCAGTCGGTGCCGCTCGGCGAGAAGAGGGCGTAGTGGTGCCCGGCGACGGTGATGCCGAGGACGTTGCCCTGGTCGGCGAAGACGGTGGGCGTGGAGGCGGTGGTGATCCGGGCGTCGCCGCCGCTGCCCTTGGCGTACACGAAGGGCAGGCCGTGGCCGATGGTGGTGCGCAGGGTGCGGGCGCCGTCGGACCAGAGGGGGGTGACGGTCCAGTCGGACCAGTCGTCCGCCTTGGTGTCGGGCGAGTTGAGGCCGGTGAGGCCGAGGGTGAGGTCGGCCTTGTGGGGGAACTCGTACTGGCGCCCGTCGCCGACGATCGCCGGGGTCGTGGGGTAGCCGATCTCCAGGCCGCCGGCGACGGCCTGGTAGGTGAGCGGGTGTCCGTACATGGGGGTCGAGTACGGGTTGTCGCCGTAGCGCTGGAAGGCGAGCGAGGACCACCAGTCGTTGGTGGGGACGGGGCGGTCCTTGGCGGCGGCGGTGACCTTGGGGGTGACGGGGGCGCCGGTGTTGGTGGTGGGGCCCGAGGTTCCCGCGGGGCGGGTGTCGGAGTAGCCGCCCGCGCCCACGGGGACGGTGGCGGCGGAGGCGGGGCCGGCGGCGGCCGGTACGAGACCGGCGGCGGCCAGGGCGGAGACGAGGACCAGCGACGCGGCCGGTCGGGAGCGGGGAGCTGACACGTACAGCACCTCGTTGGCTCGGAGGAGGGGGGTTCGTGGGGGTTCGTCCGTCGGGTTGACGGTTCTTGAGAGCGCTCTCAGCAGTGCGCAACGTAAAACTCTCGAAACCTGGCCGTCAAGAGAAGCGACACGAAGCGGAGTTGGGGCGCGGGTTTCGCAGGAAGGCTTCGATTCCGAGCCGTTACGCCTTCGAGTCTTGACGGGAGCGGGAGAGTCGGGGCACGCTCCAGACCGTTCTTGAGAGCGCTCTCAAGCGTTCTCGGGGCGCCCCGGGAAGACCCGGCGGCGCCCGCCCCACCTCCCCCGACCCGCCCCGATGCCAAGGGAGCCCGTTCATGCCCCTCACCCGAGCCGCCACCCAGGCCGCACTCCGCCTCGGAGCGGTCGCGCTCGCCGGTTCCCTGCTCGCCGCCTGCGGATCCGGTGCCTCCGACACCGCCTCCGAGAAGCCGGGCGGCAAGGTCACGGTGACCGTCGACCTCTTCGGCTCCTTCGGCTACAAGGAGGCCGGGCTCTACGCCGAGTACGAGAAGCTCCACCCGAACGTCACCATCAAGCAGACCGACACCGAGGACGAGGCCGACTACTGGAAGTCGCTCCAGACCCGGCTCGCCGGCGGCGGCGGCCTCGCCGACGTGCAGGGCATCGAGGTCGGCCGGATCGCCTCCGTCACCCAGCAGCAGGCCGACCGCTTCGAGGACCTGAGAAAGTACGGCGCCGACGGCCTCAAGGGCCAGTTCGCCGACGCCAAGTGGGCCGCCGCCACCGGCAAGGGCGGCGAGGTCCTCGGCCTCGGCACCGACGTCGGCCCCGAGGCGATGTGCTACCGCACCGACCTCTTCAAGCAGGCCGGACTCCCCACCGACCGCGCCGAGCTGGCCCAGAAGTGGTCCACCTGGGACGGCTACCTGGAGCTCGGCAAGCAGTACAAGGCCAAGGCCCCGGCCAAGAGCGCCTGGCTGGACAGCGTCGGCAGCCTCTTCTCGATCATGATCGGGCAGGAGAAGGAGCGCTACTACGACGCCTCCGGCGCCCTGATCTGGGAGACCAACCCCGCCCTGAAGACCGCCTGGGAGACCTCCGTCAAGGCCGCCGGGGCCGACCTCAGCGCCAAGCTCGACCAGTGGTCCCCGCAGTGGAACCAGGCGTTCGCCGCCGGCTCCTTCGCCACCATCCCCTGCCCCGCCTGGATGCTCGGCTACATCAAGGGCCAGGCCGGCGAGACCGGCAAGGGCAAGTGGGACATCGCCAAGCTGCCCGGCGGCGCCGGCAACTGGGGCGGCTCCTACCTCGCCGTGCCCAAGGCCGCGAAGAACAAGAAGGAGGCGTACGAGCTGATCAAGTGGCTCACCGCCCCCGAGCAGCAGGCCAAGATCTTCGCCAAGCAGGGCAACTTCCCCTCCTCGACCGGCGCCATCGCCGAGGTCGCGGGCACCACGGACCCGTACTTCTCCGGCGCGCCCATCGGCCAGATCTTCGGCGACGCGGCCAAGGCGGCCCCGGTGCAGGTCCTCGGCGTGCACGACCAGAACATCAACCAGCAGATCACCAACGCGCTGAGCGAGGTCGAGCGCAAGGGCCTCGCCCCCGAGAAGGCCTGGGAGAACGCCAAGAAGGGCGTCGCGAACACCCTCGGCTGACAGCCACGGCCAACACCCCCGGCCCGCGCCCCCGCGGCGCCCCGGCCGGTCGCCCCGCGCGACCGGCCCCCCGGCCCGGCCGGGGCGGCTCCCCCCGCCCCGGCCCTCCCCGCGCCCCTCCCCCGCGCTCCCCTCCCCGTGACCACCTCCCGAAGGGCCGCACCGTGACCCTCACCGCACCGGCGAAAGCCGTCACCGCCCCCCGCCAGCCGGTCCTCCGGCGGGCGTGGCAGGCGGTGTCGCCGTACACGTACGTCGCCCCGTTCTTCACCCTCTTCGCCGCCTTCGGGCTCTTCCCGCTGATCTACACGGCGTACGTCTCCCTCCACCGGGTCGAGCTCCAGGACCCCGGAGCCATGGAGTGGCGCGGGCTCGGCAACTACACCGCCCTCCTCGGCGACGAGTTCTTCTGGACCGCGCTGCGCAACACCTTCACCATCGGCGTGCTGTCGACCGTGCCGCAGCTGGTGATGGCGCTCGCCCTGGCGCACCTGCTCAACCACCGGCTGCGCGGCCGGACCTTCCTGCGGACGGCGATGCTGCTGCCGTACGCCACCTCGGTCGCCGCCGCGACCCTCGTCTTCGCCCAGCTCTTCGGCCGCGACTTCGGGCTCTTCAACTACGTGCTCGGCCTCGTCGGCGTCGGGCCGGTCGACTGGCAGTCGGGCACCCTCAGCTCCCAGATCGCGGTCTCCACGATCGTGGTCTGGCGGTGGACCGGCTACAACGCGCTCATCTACCTCGCCGGCATGCAGTCCATCCCCTCCGAGCTGTACGAGGCGGCCGAGATGGACGGCGCCTCGCGCTGGCGGCAGTTCTTCCACGTGACGCTGCCGGGGCTGCGCCCCACGATCCTCTTCACGGTCGTGGTCTCGACGATCGGCGCGACCCAGCTCTTCGGCGAGCCGCTGCTCTTCGAGGGCTCCATGTCGGGCGGCATCTCGCACCAGTACCAGACCCTCGGCCTGTACATGTACGAACAGGGCTGGGGCTTCTTCCACCTGGGCCGGGCCGCCGCGATCGCCTGGGTGATGTTCCTGCTGATCCTGGTGCTGGTCGGGGTCAACGCCCTGATCGCGCGCCGCCGTTCCCGCAAGGAGGCCGGCCGATGACCGCGCTCGCCGACCCGCCCGCACCGCCCGCGCCGCCCGCCCCGGCCGACCCGCGGCCGTCCGTCCGCCGCCGCCGGTCGGGCGCCGGACGGACCCTGAAGGCCGGCCCGCTCGCGTACGCCGTGCTGATCCTGGCCGTGCTCGTCTCGGCCTTCCCCTTCTACTGGACGATCGTCGCGGCCAGCCGCACCAACGCCGACCTGGCCCAGGTGCCGCCCTCGCTGGTGCCGGGCCCGCACCTGATCCGCAACTTCGAGGCGGTCCTCGCCGAGGCCGACATCGGCAAGGCGCTGCTCAACTCGCTGATCGTGTCCGGCTCGATCACCGTGGGCACGGTCCTGTGCTGCACGCTCGCCGGTTTCGCCTTCGCCAAGCTCCGCTTCCGCGGCCGGGGCGCGCTGCTGGCGATCACGATCGGGACGATGATGATCCCGCCGCAGCTCGGCGTCATCCCGCTCTTCATGCTGATCGCCGAGCTCCAGTGGGTGAACCAGCTCCAGTCGGTGATCCTGCCCGGTCTGGTCTCCGCCTTCGGGGTCTTCTTCATGCGCCAGTACCTGGTCCAGTCGCTGCCCGACGAACTGATCGAGGCGGCCCGGGTGGACGGCGCTTCCACCGCCCGGATCTTCTGGTCGATCGTGGTGCCGATCGCCCGCCCCGGCATGGCCGTCCTCGGCCTGCTCACCTTCATGGCCGCGTGGAACGACTTCTTCTGGCCGATCGTGGCGCTCTCCTCGCAGGAGCCGACGGTCCAGGTGGCGCTCCGCCAGCTCGGCGGCGGCTACGTCCACGACCAGTCCGTGATCATGGCGGGCACCCTGCTGGGCACGCTGCCCGTGCTGCTGGTCTTCGGCCTGCTCGGCCGCCAGATCGTCGGCGGCATCATGCAGGGCGCGGTCAAGGGCTGAGCCCCGCCCCCTTCCCCCCTTCCTTTCCCTTCCTCTTCCTCCCCTCTTCCTGGAGTTGCCCCCTCATGACCGCTGTCGACGCACGCCCCGAGTCCTCCGCGACGCTCCGCTTCCCGGAGGGCTTCCGGTGGGGCACCGCCACCGCCGCGTACCAGATCGAGGGCGCGGCCACGGAGGACGGCCGGACGCCGTCCATCTGGGACACCTTCAGCCGGACGCCGGGCAAGGTCCGCAACGGCGACACCGGCGACATCGCCGCCGACCACTACCACCGGGTCCGTGAGGACGTGGCCCTCATGCGCGAACTGGGCGTGACGGACTACCGGTTCTCGGTGGCGTGGCCCCGCGTCCAGCCGACCGGGCGCGGGCCCGCCCTGCAGAAGGGCCTGGACTTCTACCGGCGGCTCTGCGACGAGCTGCGCGAGGCGGGCATCCGGCCGGTGGCCACCCTCTACCACTGGGACCTGCCGCAGGAGCTGGAGGACGCGGGCGGCTGGCCGCGCCGGGAGACGGCCGAGCGGTTCGCCGAGTACGCCGGAATCGTGGCCGGGGGCCTCGGCGACCGGGTCGCGACCTGGACCACGCTGAACGAGCCGTGGTGCGCCGCCTTCCTCGGGTACGGCAACGGTGTGCACGCCCCGGGCCGGACCTCCGACGCGGACGCGCTGCGGGCGGCGCACCACCTGAACCTGGCGCACGGCCTGGCGGTCGGAGCGCTGCGGGAGGGGCTGCCGGCCGGGTCGGAGGTGTCACTGACGCTCAACCTGCACGTGGTGCGGGCGCTGACGGAGTCGGCGGAGGACCGGGACGCGGCGCGCCGGATCGACGCGGTGGCGAACCGGATCTTCCTGGACCCGGTGTTCCGGGGCCGGCTGCCGGAGGACCTGGTGGAGGACACGGCCCGGGTGACGGACTGGGGGTTCGTACGGGACGGGGACCTGGCCGCGATCGCGGCGCCGATCGACTCGCTCGGGCTGAACTACTACTCCCCCACGGTGGTCGCCGCGGGGTCCTCGGAGTCGCCGTCGCCGTGGGCGGGGGCGGAGCGGCACGTGCGCTTCCTGCCGGCGCCGGGGCCCCGGACGGCGATGGACTGGCCGGTGGACGCGGACGGGCTGTACGAGCTGCTGGCCCGGCTGCGCGACGAGCTGCCCGGCGTCCCGCTGGTGATCACCGAGAACGGCGCCGCCTACGACGACTACGCGGACCCGTCCGGGCAGGTGCGCGACCCGGAGCGGGTCGCGTATCTGCACGGGCATCTGGCGGCGGTGCGACGGGCCATCGAGGACGGCGCGGACGTGCGGGGCTACTTCCTGTGGTCGCTCCTGGACAACTTCGAGTGGGCCTTCGGGTACAGCAAGCGGTTCGGGATCGTGCACGTGGACTTCGCGAGCCAGCGGCGGACGCCCAAGGACAGTGCCCGCTGGTACGCGGAGGTGATCGCGCGGGGCGGGCTGCCGTCCTGAGCGTCCGGCCCGCCGGTCAGGGGGTGGTGAGGACGGCGAGGCGCTGGGTGGCGCGGGTCATCGCCACGTAGCGGTCGACCGCGCCCTCGATGCCCTCGCCGTACTCCTGCGGGTCGAGGAGGACGACGAGGTCGAACTCCAGGCCCTTGGAGAGGCTCGGCGTGAGGGCCCTGACCCGGGGGCGGTCGCCCAGCGCGGGCAGGCGTCCCTCGGCGGCGATGACACAGGCGACGCCGTCGGCGTGCTCGGCGCTCCAGGCGTCGAGGAGGGCGTCGAGACCGGCCGTGGTGCCGTGGTGGACGGGGACGCCGGAGGCGCGGACCGAGGTCGGCACGTTGGCGTCCGGGAGCGCGGTGCGGATGACCGGCTCGGCCTCGGTCATGACCTCTTCCGGAGTGCGGTAGTTGATGCTGAGCGAGGCCATCTCGACGCGGTCGAGGCCGACCCGCTCCAGGCGCTCCCGCCAGGTCTCGGTGAAGCCGTGGCGGGCCTGGGCGCGGTCGCCGACGATGGTGAAGCTGCGCGAGGGGCAGCGGGAGAGCAGCATCTGCCATTCGGCGTCGGTGAGTTCCTGGGCCTCGTCGACGACGACGTGGGCGAAGGGACCGGCCAGCGGGTCGCCGGCGGCGGTGGGCAGGCCGCCGTCGTCGACGAGGCTGTCCTGGAGGTCCTTGCCGAGGAGCATGGTGACGGCGCCCTCGCCGTCGTCGTCGCCCCGCACGATGTTGTCGATGACGCCGGCCATCCGCTCCTTGCGGGCGGCCAGGGTCGCCTTCTCGCGGCGCTTGCGGGCGCTGGAGCGGGGGTCGCCGAGACGCTGCCGGGCCGCGTCGAGGAACGGCAGGTCGGACTCGGTCCAGGCCTGGGCGTCGGCCCGCTGGAGGGCGCGCACCTCGTCCCGGTCGAGCCAGGGCGCGCAGAGGCGCAGATAGGCGGGGACGGTCCACAGGTCGCCGACGAGGTCGGTGGGCTCCAGCATGGGCCAGGCCCGGTCGAGGGTGCCGACCAGCTCGCGGTCGTGCCGCAGGGCGCGCTCGAAGAGGACCTCCGGGACCTCGTCGCCCGCCTTCTCCCTAAGGAGGGCGACGAGCTCCTCCCAGATCAGTTCGCGGGCCTCGTTGTGCGGGGTGCTGGGGCCGGGCGCGTCGAAGACCTCGGCCCAGTCCTCGGCGGTGACCGTCAGGTCGCCCCAGTCGGTGCGGACGGAAGTGGTTCCGGCCGGCGGCTCCTCGTAGAAGCGGACGGCCTTCTCGATGCCCCTGACCAGTGCGCCGGAGGACTTGAGGCGGGCGACCTCGGGGTCCTTCTCGGGACGGACGGAGGCGCCTTCGGGGACGAGGTCGCGGACGGTGCAGGTGCGCACGCCCTCCTCGCCGAGGCTGGGCAGCACGTCGGAGACGTACGCGAGGTAGGGCTGGTGGGGTCCGACGAAGAGGACGCCGCCGCGGCGGTGCCCGAGGCGGGGGTCGGAGTAGAGGAGGTAGGCGGCGCGGTGGAGGGCGACGACGGTCTTGCCCGTGCCGGGGCCGCCGTCGACGACGAGGGCGCCGCGCGAGCCGGCGCGGACGATGGCGTCCTGGTCGGCCTGGATGGTGGAGAGGACGTCGCGCATCCGCTCCGAGCGGTTGGTGCCGAGGCTGGCGATGAAGGCCGACTGGTCGTCGAGGGCCGCGTGCTCGTCGAGGCCGCCCTCGGTGAAGACCTCGTCCCAGTAGTCGGTGATCCGGCCGCCGTTCCAGCGGTAGCGGCGGCGGCTGGCCAGGCCCATGGAGTGGGCGTGGGTGGCGGCGAAGAAGGGCTCGGCGGCGGGTGAGCGCCAGTCGACGAGCAGCCGGTTGCCGTCGCTGTCGGTGAGGCCGAGGCGTCCGATGTAGAGGGGTTCGGCGCCGTCGGCGGAGACGATCCGTCCGAGGCAGAGGTCCAGGCCGAAGCGGCGCAGGGCGCGCAGCCTGCCGGAGAGGCGGTGGACCTCCAGGTCGCGCTCCATGGCCTCGCGGCCGGCGCCGCCGGGTTCGCGGAGCACGGCGTCGAGCCGGTCGGAGAGTTCGGCCACGGCCTGTTCGAGGCTCTCCGCGACGGCCGCGAAGTGCTTCTCGTCGTCGGCGATCAGCGCCGGGTCGGCCTTGGCGGCGAGACGGTCGGGAAGCTCGAAGGGGCTGCGGTCGCGGAGGGGGTTGCGCACGTGGATGAATCTCTCGTTTCAGCAGGTCATGGGGTTCGGCCTGCGATTGTGCGGCATGAGGGGGGCCTTGCCGCAAGGCCCCCCTTGCGCTATACCTTGAGACTGGCGGCAGGATTCCCGCCGTCTCTCCCGGCTCCCGCGCCTCTCAGCGGGTGTCGCCGGTCCAGTCGAAGCGCGCCGGGTCGCCTTCCCGTGGACCGTACACGGCCTTTCCCCCCGATCCGTAGCGGCTCAGCTCCGTCTCCAGGACGGCGCCGGCGCGTATCTGCTCGCCGGTCCAGCCGGTGACGTCGAGCAGCAGTCCGTCGAGGGGGCCGCCGACCAGCTCCGCGTAGGCGCGGCCGGGGCGCGGCCCCGGCCTGGGGTCGTCATGGTCCTGGCCGTAGACCCGGCCCCTCAGCAGCTCCTCGTCACGGTCCCCGCCCATGCCGCCGTCCTTTCCCCCGTCCCCGGGGCTCCCCTCGTGCCTGTCCATGGCCCCAGGGTGGCAGCCGTCACTGACAACGGCTCGCCGGCCGGCTCCGGACGGACCCCTTCCGGGGGGAACCGGACGGGCCCTCGGACCGTCCTCCCGGGCGAGGCCGCGTGATCACGCTGCGGCCGCCCCCACCGGGAAGGAAGCCGATGACGATCACGCTCGCCGAGGAGCTCGCGCTGTTGTCCCTGGACGACGGTTCCGGGGAGGCGAGGGAGCGGCGGTCGGCGTCCTGGGCGGTCGCGGGCGGGATCCTGCTGGACCTGGTCCTCGCGGGGCGGGTGTCGGTGTCCGGCGGACGGCTGACCGTGACGGACGAGAGCCCCACCGGGGAGCCGCTGCTCGACGGGCGGCTGGCGCTGATCGCGGCCTGGACCGGTCGGCGGGGCAGGGCGCCGAAGGTGACGGAGTGGCTGACGAAGGACCAGGCGGAGGCACCGACCGCGACGGTCGCGCGGCTGTGCGAGCGGGGCCTGGTGGTGGAGGAGCGGCGCCGGGTCCTCGGGGTGTTCCCGGTCCGGCGCTATCCGGAGGCCGACGGCTCGGCCGAGCGGGAGCTGCGGGAGCGGCTGCGGGCCGTGGTCCTGGACGGCGCCGACCCGGACGAGCGGACGGCCGGGCTGATCGCCCTGGTGCACGGGGCGGGGCTGCACCGGCTCGCGTTCCCCGGTGAGCCCCGCAAGGAGGTCGCCGCGCGGATGGAGAAGGCGGCGGAGGGCCAGTGGGCCGGCGAGGGCGTGCGGGAGGCGATCCGCGACATGGGGGCGGTGATGGCCGCCGTGACGGTGGCCACGATCGTCGCGGCCACCGGTTGACACCGGACGGCCGTTCAGGTCACCGCGTGCCCGTACGCGGCGGCCAGGGCGTCGAGTTCGGGGTCGCCGTACAGGTGGCGCAGGCCCTGGAAGACGGTGACCTTCTCCTGGCCGAAGCGGCCGATGCGCGCCTCGAAGCTGTCCGGGGAGACGAACCGCGGCGGGGTGCTCTTGCTGTGGAACTTGTCGGCGTACATGACCATGCGCTCCTCCGGCGTGACGGGCACGTAGTCGGCGGGCGGCAGGGGCAGGCCCTGCGCGAGGACGTCCTCCCGGGTGAGGCCGACGCCGGTGTGGCAGGAGCAGAAGCGGCAGAGGGTCTCGGGCA
The DNA here is from genome assembly GCF_043084305.1 of Streptomyces sp. NPDC014656. Lineage (NCBI taxonomy): Bacteria > Bacillati > Actinomycetota > Actinomycetes > Kitasatosporales > Streptomycetaceae > Streptomyces > Streptomyces sp. NPDC014656. Next base: position 120,388 of record NZ_JBIBZN010000005.1, on the reverse strand, counting down.
GGCCCTCCTCCGCGAGCAGGCGGTGTCCGAGGACGCCGTGGGTCACGTAGGAGGCGCCGTCGACGCGGCCGGCGGAGTCGTACAGCCGGTAGACGCCGATGTCGTGGAGCAGGCAGCCGGCCCGGACCAGGTCCGCGTCGGCGCCCCGCCCGGAGCGGGAGAGCAGCTGGTCGGCGATGGCGGCGACGATCTCGCAGTGGGTGAAGACGAGTTCGAAGGCGGCGTCACTGGGGGCGTGCTTCCGGTGCAGCGCCCGGATTTCGTCATATGAGGGGATCTCCACACCGGAAGGATAGCGAGGAGGGGAACCGAACCTTCCCCCGCGCTGCCATCGCAGTCGAACTCCGCGTCACCGTACGGTAACTGACGGCATGTTCCCTCGGTAGCCAGGCAGTTCCCTCTCGGGAAGGACTCCCATGCAGCGCAGGCCCCTCCTCCTCCTGGCGGCCGCGGTGATCCTGTCGGCCGGTTCGGTGCCCCTCGCACAGGCCCGCCCCGACGGCCCCGCGGCCTCGACGCGCGACGCCTTCCACGGAGCCACCCGCGTCACCGGCACGCCGGCCCCGGGCGTGACGCTCACCACCCTCACGTACGGACAGCGGGACGCCGACGACGTCTGGACCGTCCAGGTGAACCTCCCCCAGCGCCCCGACGGTGCCACGGCCGGGGCGACGCTCGCCCTCGGGCCGCACGGCACCGCTCTGCGGGTCGCCCACGCGCTGCGCGCGGCCGGCTTCACGCCGCGCGTGGAGCGGGTGACCACTCCGGCGTACGCGGACCGGCGGGCGGGGGTGCTCGGCTGGACGGTGCGGACCGGCCGCTTCGCGGACGAGGCCGGGGCCACCGCCCTCGCCGGCCGGCTCAAGGCCGCCGGGTTCGCCGTCCGCACCCGCTACACGGCGCAGGACGGCACGGACGACGACGCCCCGCAGCGCGTGCACGTCCTCCGGATCGACCTCGCCGCCTTCGGCGGCCGGCTGGAGGCGGAGCACGGCGCCACCCTCAAGGGCACCGAGAAGCTGACCGACCTCATCGGCGCCACCGGCGCCGTCGCCGGGATCAACGGCCAGTGGTTCTACAACAGCGCGCCCGGCGGCCTGTACGTCAAGGACGGCGAGCTCCTCGGCTCCGCCACCCAGGGCCGGGCCGGCATCCGGCTGGAGGGCGGCGGGCGGTCCTTCGCCGTCGACACGTTCACGGCCCGGGTGACGGTGACGGCCGGCGGCGAGACCGCGGAGGTCGACGGGGTCAACCGGCTCCCCGGCGAGGTCTGGAACTGCGGCGGGGTCGGCGGCGACCTGCCGACGGAGCACCCCCAGCACGACCTCAAGTGCACCGACCCCGACGAGCTCGTCCGCTTCACCCCCGAGTGGGGCGCTCCCCCGGCCGGCCCCGGCGCCGAGGCCGTGCTCGACGACCGGGGCCGGGTGACGGCCGTCCGCTCCACGCGCGGCGCCGCCGTCCCGCCCGGCGGCTCGACGCTCCAGGCCATCGGCGACAGCGCCGCCTGGCTGCTGCGCACCGCGCGGGTCGGCGCGACCCTGGCCTTCGACGAGCGGGTCCGCGACGGCGCCGGCCGCCCGGTCGCGCTCGGGCCGGACACGACGATCCTCCAGGTGGGCCCGTCCCTGGTCCGCGCGGGCCGGGTCGCGGTGAACGCGGTGGCCGACGGCATCGTCCGCGAGGGCGCCGACCAGTCCTTCACCTACGACTGGACGGTGCGCGCCAACCCCCGGTCCATGATCGGCCGGGACGCCGAGGGCCGGCTGCTGCTGGTCGTCGCCGACGGGCGCCGCCCCGGCGTCAGCGAGGGCCTGAGCATCGACGGCGCCGCCCGTCTGATGCGCGCGCTGGGCGCCCGCGAGGCGCTCAACCTCGACGGCGGCGGCTCCAGCGTCCTCGCGACGGCCGCCGGCGTCGTCAACCGGCCCTCGGACGCCGCCGGCGAACGCTCCCTCGGCACCGGTCTGCTCCTGCTCCCCCGGTGAGCCGCGCCCGCCGGTGAGCCGCGTCGCGACAGGCGGAGGCCACCCGGAGCGGCGAGACTGGGCCTGGACCCGGTGTCGACCGCAGGCAGGTGCACATGTTCGAGGACGTCCCGCCCCCGTCCGCCGCGGAGGGGGACGCGCCCGCACGCGGCGTGGCGGCGTCCGTCCTCGACCGCGCCGTCCTCGACACCGTGTTCCGGCAGGCCTCGGTCGGTCTGCACGTCCTCGACCGGGACCTGCGGCTGGTCCGGGTCACCGGCGCGGTGCTCGCCACGCGGGGCGTCGCGGAGGAGGACGTGCTCGGGCGGCCGGCGGTGGAGGCGTACCGGGTCTTCGGCGTCGAGGTGGAGGAGGACGTGCTCCGCGACGTCCTCGACGGCGGGCCACCGCTCCGGGACGTCCTCGTGCCGGGCCGCCCGCCGCACGCGGAGGGCCACGAGCGCGTCTACTCGGTGTCCGTCTACCCGCTGCGCCACCCGGGTCCGCAGGGCGCGGAGCGGCCGGCCATCGGGCTGGTCGCCACCGTCACGGACGTCACCGACCGCGTCCGGGCCCAGCAGCGGCTCGGACTGCTGTACGAGGCCCGCGAGCGGATCGGGCGGACCCTGGACGTGGAGCGGACCGCCCGGGAGCTGGTCGAGGTGACCGTGCCCGGCTTCGCCGGCTCGGTGGTGGTCGCGCTGACCGACGCGGTGCTGCGCGGCAAGCCGCCGGAGCTGCGGCGCGCGGGCGAGACGCCGCTGCTGCGGTGCGCCGCCGTGGGCGGCTCCGGGACCGCCCGCGCGGACGGGCCGCTGCCGGAGGCCGGGGCGGTGCTGCTGCCCGGGCTGTTCGGCGAGCGGCTGCCCGAGGGTCCGGAACTCGTGCCGGAGGACGGGGAGGTGCGGCTGGTCGCGCCGCTCTCGGTCCGCGGGCAGCTCCTCGGGGCCGTGGCCTTCCGCAGGCCGCCCGGGGCCGACGCGTACACCGGGGACGATCTCGCGCTGGTCGAGGGGATCACCGCGCACACCGCGACCTGCCTGGAGAACGCGCTCCGCTTCACCCGCGAGCACATCGTGATGACGGCCCTCCAGTCCTGGCCGCTGCGCCCCGAGGGCGAGACCCGGCACGCCGTCGAGCTCGCCCAGCGGCACCGGCCGGGCGGTACGGGGGCGGGATCCTGGTTCGACGTCATCCCGCTGCCGGGCGCGCGGGTGGCGCTGGTGGTCGGGCAGGTGGAGCGGCCGGGGCTGAGCGCGGTGGCGACGATGGGCCGGCTGCGGACGGCCGTCCACAGCCTGACGACGCTCGACCTGGCCCCGCACGAACTGCTGGCCCGGCTGCACACGGTGACCCAGCGCCTCGCCCGGGAGCAGGCGCCGGCACACGACGCCGACGAGCCGGCCGCGAGCTGCACGATCGCCGTGCACGACCCGGTGACCGGGCGGCTGGAGCTCGCCCGCGCCGGCGCCTCGCTGTGCGCGGCCGTCCGGCCGGACGGCACCCTCGACACGGACCTGGTGGAGGAGGGTCCGCTGCTGGGCGGTGACGGTCCGCCGTTCGCCTGCTCCTCGCACGTCCTGCCGGAGGGCACCACCCTCTGCCTGGCCTCCTCGGCGCGTGCCGACGGGGGCCCGTCGCGGGCCCGGGTGGCGGCGGCGCTGGCCGCCCCCGGCCGCGGCCCGCACTCCATGGCCGACGACCTGGCGGCCCTGCTCGGGCCCGAACGGGTCCTCCTGGTGGCCCGCACCCTGCGGATCCCGGTCACGGACGTCGCCGAGTGGGACGTACCGGCCGAGCTGTCCGCGGTGGCGCCGGTGCGCCACGCGGCGGAGGAGCGCGTCCGGGAGTGGGCCGTCGGGGCGGACCCGCTCACCGTCGAACTGATCGTCAGCGAACTGGTCACCAACGCGGTCCGGCACGGCGCCCCGCCGGTCGCCCTCCGGGCGCTGCGGGGCGAGTCCACCCTCACCCTGGAGGTCCGCGACGGCGCGGCCACCGCCCCGCACCTGCGGCACGCCAAGGCGGGCGACGAGGGCGGCCGCGGCCTGCACATCTGCTCGACGCTCGCGGACGCGTGGGGCGTCCGCTACGAGGCGGAGGGCAAGACGGTGTGGGCGGAGATCGCGCTGGACGGGTCCGGTCCCCCGGCCTGAGCCGGCCCCGCCGGGTCAGGCGAGGGCGTACGACCGGGAGGTGAGCGGGGTGGCGGCCCGCGGGGCCAGGACGAGCCCGAAGCCGTGGTTGGCGGCGACGGCGCGGATGTGGTCGGCGGAGAGCGATCCCTGCCGTTCCAGGACGAGCGCGGGCAGGCCGGAGCGGGTGTGGCCGGCGGTGCGGTGGAAGGACAGGACGCTGACGGACGTCGGCCGGTGGAAGGGATGGCGCCGGCGGGCGGCGTCCTCGTCGCCGTGGGCCAGGATCCGGACGCCGGGCTCGGCACCGAACTCGTCGGCGAGGCCCTCGGCCCGCCAGTGCGGGGGCTCGTGGTCGGTGGGGCGGCGGGAGCGGTTCACGGGGGCGACGGCCAGGAAGTCGCCGCCGGTGAGGCCGAGCGCCGCGCCGAGGAAGGCGTGCGAGGGGCAGCGGGTGCCGGGCACGACGACCTGCACCGTGGGGTCGCCGCCGTCGTCGCCGACGAGCGCGGCCGGGACCCGGCCGGCCGCCGGACCGCGCAGGCCGATCGGCCCGAGGCCGAGCAGCTCGTCCGTCAGGGACCTGACCTGCTGCCAGGGCACGCCGTCCGGGAGGCGGGTCCAGTCGAACGCGGCCGGGACGCGCTCGGGGACGGTGGTCAGGCTCGCGGGCCGCCCGGCCGGGCGGCCCCTCAGCCGGTTGACCCGCTCGACGGTCTCCCGGTCGGGGCGGAAGGTCAGCGCGTAGAGGTTGCCGAAGCCGTGCGCGACGGCCCGTCCCCCGGCGAGTGCCGCCGCCGCGTCCCGTACGTCCTCCGGGTTGTCGAGCACCAGGGTCCCCACCGCCGTGACCTGCTGAACGCTCACGGAAACCACCTCCGTGTCTTCGCCGTGTGATCGTCTGTGGCGTGCAACGACCCAACCCACCCCGAGTCACCCGGACCGCCCCTTCGGCCCACCCGCCCGGGCCCCCGCCGTGGACCGGGGCACGAGCGGCGGCGACTACGATCCCGGCGTCCGGCCCGTATCCGTGGGGCCGGTGCGGTCCCGGTGCCCCGTGGGGGGAACCGGCGGCGAAAGGGGCGGGGCTGTGAAGGGTGCGGTCGGCGTGTTCGGCGACCTGCTGGCGTTCGTGCTGGAGTTGGCGGCGCTCGGGTTCCTCGCGTGGTGGGGGTGGAGCGCCGTCGACCCGGTGGCGCTGCGGCTGCCGCTGGCCGTGGCGGTGCCGGGCGCGGCGGCGACGGTGTGGGGGCTGTTCGCGGCGCCCAGGGCGCGGTTCCGGGTCCCCGTGGCCGGCGTCCTGGTGGTGAAGGCGCTGGTCTTCGGGGCGGCGGCGCTGGCCCTGGCCGGGCTGGGGCACGGGACGGCGGCGGTGGTGTTCGCCGTCGTGGCCGCCGTGGACACGGCGGTGGTGACGGTGAGCCGACGGGCCGGCCGGGGCCTGGACGTCCGGTAGTCCGGGCCCCGGCCGGGGTTTCAGACGACGGCGCCCGTGGGGTTGGCCGCCCGGGGCTTCACCGGGGCGGCCGGGGGCGGGGTGCGGGTCTCCAGGGTGACCGTGAGGGGGAGCGCGGTGAAGACCGTGGAGGCCATGCCCACGACCACGCCCGCCAGGAGCGCCACGGAGAAGTCCGTGAGGGTGTCGCCGCCGAGGACGGCCAGGGCGGCGAGGACGAAGAGGGCGCCCATGCCCGTGTTGACCGTGCGCGGCAGGGTCTGGGCGACCGCCCGGTCGGCGAGGTCCGCGAGCGGGAGGCGGGAGCCGGTGCGGCGCAGTTCCCGCAGGCGGTCCAGGACGACGACCGAGTCGTTGACCGAGTAGCCGACGACGGTCAGCAGCGCGGCCAGGAAGACGCTGTCCACCGGCTTGCCGAGCCAGGCGAAGAGGCCGACGACGAGCAGCACGTCCTGGGCCATCGCGGCGACGGCCGCCGCCGCGTACGTCCAGCGGAAGCGGACCGAGAGGTAGACCAGCTGGGCGGCGACGGCGAGGCCGAGCGCGAGGAGGGCGTGGGTGCGGAGTTCACCGCCCAGACTGGGGCCGACGAGGTCGTCGCGTTCGACCGTGACGGGGCCCGCCGCCTCCGTGAGCGCCCCGGTGATGCGGGCGTGGGCGGCGTCGCCGGTCTCCCCCACCCGGACGGTGACGTCCCGGCCGCCGTCGCCGGTGGTCTGGACGACGGCGTCGGGGAAGCCGGCCGCGGCGACCGCGGCGCGGGCCGCGTCGGCGTCCACCGGGCTCGCCGCGGTGTACCGGACGTCCCGGCCGCCGGTGAACTCGACGCCCAGCTGCACGCCCCGCACGCCGATCCCGGCCAGCGCGAGCAGCAGCAGCGCGGCGCTGACGGTGAACCAGCGGCGCCGGCGGGCCATCAGCCGGGGTGCGCGGCGGTTCAGCCGGGTCCGCAGCCGGCCGGGGCCCGCCATGCCGGTGAGCGCGGGCCTGCGGCGCACGGCGGGCAGGGCGAGGACCGCGTCGGCGAGCAGCCGGGTGATCACCATGGCGGTGACCATCGAGGCGAGGACGCCGATGGCGAGGGTCACGCCGAAGCCCTTCACGGGGCCGGTCGCGAAGGCGAAGAGGAGGCCGGCGGCGAGGAGCGTGGTGACGTTCGAGTCGGCGACGGCGCTCCACGCCTTGCCGAAGGCGGCGGCGAGCGGGCGGCGCGGGTCGCGGGTGACGGCGGCGCGGCCGAGGGCCGCGTACTCCTCCCTGGCCCGTTCGAAGACGAGGACGTTGGCGTCGACGGCGATGCCGACCGCGAGGACGAAGCCGGCCAGGCCGGGGAGGGTGAGGGTGGCACCGAGCGCGACGACGGCCGCGTAGGAGATCAGTCCGTACAGGAGCAGGGCGATCGTGGCGAGGAGGCCGAGGAGCCGGTAGACGGCGATGACGAAGAGGCCCGTGCAGGCGAGGCCGATGACGGCGGCCAGCGCGCTGGCGCGGATGGCCTCGGCGCCGAGGGTCGGACCGACGGTGCTCTGCTCCACGGTGGTGACGGGGACGGGCAGCGCGCCGCCCTCGACGAGCGCGGCGAGGTCGCGGGCCTCCGCCGCGGAGAAGCCACCGGTGATCTGGGTGGCGCCGCCGGCGATGCCGCTGCCGCAGGGCACTCCGGCCTGCATGGCGGGGGCGGAGACGATCCGGTCGTCGAGGACGATCGCGACGCGCCGGGCGTGGTCGCCGGCCGGGGCGCAGGCGGCGGCGCCGGTGAGGCGGGCCCAGTCGGCGGCGGCGCCGTCGCGGAAGGCGAGGTCGACGGTCCAGCCGCGCCCGCTCGTGGTGTCGAGGACGGCGTCGGCGCTCTTCACCCCGTCACCGGTGAGGGCGGGCGCGGCGAGGGTGAGGAAGCCGCCGGGGGCGGCGTCGGGGTCGGCGAGGGTGCGGGTGCCGTCGGCGGCGGGGCCGGGGGACGCCTTCGCGGCGGTGCCGGTGACGGCGTGGACGGTGAGCTGGGCGGTGCGGCCGATGACCTCGGCGGCCTCGCGCGGGTCGCGCAGGCCGGGGAGTTCGACGACGATCCGGTTCTCGCCGGAGCGGGCGAGCGACGGTTCGGCCACGCCGAGGCCGTCGACCCGCTTGCGGAGCACTTCGAGGGCGCGGTCGGTGGCCTCCGCGTCGGCGCGGAGCCCGGGGGCGTCCTGGGTCTCCAGGACGATCCGGGTGCCGCCCCGGAGGTCGAGTCCGAGGCGGGGCGAGGTGGTGAGGGCGGTCCAGAGGGCGAGTGCGACGACGGCGAGCGCGAGGAGCGCGCGCCGGAGCACGACGGACGGGGGCATGGGTCCTCCACGGGCGGTGCGCGGACGCGCGCGACGGGGCGGGCGGTCCGTGCCGGAACGGCTGGGGTACGCGCGCGTGGCCGGGTTGCGGGCATGCCGGGGGCCCGGACGGCGGCGCGGTGGAACGGCGTCAGCTGTGCCGGGTGGAGGGTGGACCGCGGGGGGTCCTGGGGTGGTACGGGAGGCCGGGCGGCGCGCGCTCGCGGCGCGGGTCCCCCGCCACGCGTCCGGGTACGGGCGCGGTGTCCGCGGTCCGTACGGCCGGGGGCGCCACGGGTGGCGCGGAGAGGCGTACGGACTGCTCGACGACGGCGGGCAGTTCGGCGGCCTCGATGGCCGAGGCGTGGGTGCCGGGCGCGGAGTGCGCCGGCGCCCGCTCCGCGACGGCGGCCGGCTGTGCGGGGCCGGCCGTCTGCGCGACGGCGGTACCGGGGGCGGGCGTCACGAGGAAGGCGCAGAGCGCGTAGAGCAGCACCGGGAGGAGCCGCGCGAGCGCGCGGACGGGGACCGGCCGCGTGACGTGCACCGTCCACCCCCGTCTCCGTCGTGACACCGCGTCGGGCCAGCCTAGACGGGCGGCGGCCGGAGCGGCGCACCAGGTGGGCGGGGCGGGCGGATTGAGTACCGGGTGAGTACGGGCGCCCATGCCGGAGGCGGTGGCTCCGGCCGACGATGGGCGGGCCGTCGTCGTCCAGGTTCCCCGAAGGTGGAGGGTCCGCCCGTGCTCAGTCGTCTCGCCTCGCGTCTCGTGCCGCTCTTCGGGCGGCTGACCGTGACCGCGGATCCCGGTGCCCGGATCGAACCGGGCACCATCATCGTCGTCAACCACACCTCGCTCGCCGACCCGGCGCTGGTGCTCGCCGCGCTGCGGCGGCGGCTGGCCGTGGAGCCGGTGCTGCTCGCGGCGGCCGGCCTGTGGCGGGTGCCGGGGCTCGGGCGGGCGCTGACGCGGGACGGGTACGTGCCCGTGCACCGGAGAACCGCGCACGCCTCGGCCGCGCTCGACCGGGCGGCGGTGGCGCTCGCCTCGGGGCGGCCGGTGATGCTCTACGCGGAGGGGCGGATCCCGCCGCGCCGGGAGTCCTCGGAGGCGCCGCCGGAGGAGTTCCGCACCGGTCTGGCGCGGCTCGCGGGGGCGACGGGGGCGCCCGTCGTGCCGGTCGGGCAGGCGGGGGCGCGGCGGATCACCTCGGGCGGGACGGCGAAGCAGATCGCGGGGGTGCTGACGGCCCCGCTGCGGCGCCCGTGCCTGCACGTGCACATCGGGGCGCCGCTGCGGCTGCCGGAGGACGTGCCGGCCGCGACGGCGCTGGCGCACGGGGCCGTCACGGAGGCGTGGCGGACGGCGGCCCTGGCGCTGGGCGAGCCGGCCGCCGGGGCGGAGCCGGTCAGCCGGCGAGGCCGAGGTCGCCGCCGGGCGGGGGCGTGAGGTAGCGGGCCACGTCGGCGTCGGTGACGGCGGCGAGGGCCGCCGGTTCCCACCGCGGGTTCCGGTCCTTGTCGACGACCTGGGCGCGGATGCCCTCGACGAGGTCGTGGCTGGTGAGGGCGGCGCAGGAGGCGCGGTACTCCAGGTCGAGGACGGCTTCGAGGCTGTCGAGGGCGCGGGCCGCGCGCAGCACGGTGAGGGTGGCCTTGAGGGCGGTCGGCGACTTGGCGAGGAGCGTGGTGGCGGTCTCCTTGGCGGCGGGGACGCCGGTGTCGAAGAGCCGGTCGACGATCTCCTCGACGGTGGGGGCGGCGTAGCAGGCGTCGATCCATGCGCGCTGCTCGGCGAGGACGCCGGGGGCGGGCGGGGCGGCGTGCCGGGCCAGGGCCTCGTCGGCGGGGAGGCGGGTGAGGTCGTCGGCGAGGGCGTCGAGCGCGGCGGCGGGGACGTGGTGGTCGGCGAGGCCGGCGAGGAGCGCGTCGGCGGCGCCGATCTGGCCGCCGGTGAGGGCGAGGTGGGTGCCGAGTTCGCCGGGGGCGCGGCCTAGGAGCCAGGTGCCGCCGACGTCGGGGACGAAGCCGATGCCGGTCTCGGGCATGGCGATCCGGGAGCGTTCGGTGACGACGCGGACGGAGCCGTGGGCGGAGACCCCGACGCCGCCGCCCATGACGATGCCGTCCATGAAGGCGACGTACGGCTTGGGGTAGCGGGCGATCCGGGCGTTGAGGCGGTACTCGTCGCGCCAGAAGGCGGCGGTGGCGGTGCCGCCGGCGCGGGCGTCGTCGTGGATGGCGCGGATGTCACCGCCGGCGCACAGCCCCCGCTCCCCCGCGCCGCGCAGGACGACGGTGGTGACGGCCGGGTCGTGCTCCCAGGCGGTGAGCGCGGCGTCGAGGGCGCGGACCATGGGGTGGGTGAGGGCGTTGATGGCGCGGGGCCGGTCGAGGGTGAGGAACCCGGCCCGGCCCTCGGTGCGGCGCAGGACGTCCGTGTCCGGGGCGGTGGTGGCCCCGGCGTGGTTCTCGGCGGGCACGGCGATCACTCGGTCCTTCCCTGGCACGGCACTGTGTCGCCGCCCACGCTACCGGGCGGGGTGCCCGGCCCCCTGGTCAGGGGCCGACGGGCGCGGGGGGCGGCTCCGGCCTAGCGTGGAGGACGGGGTCGGTCTCACGGAGGGACGGCGGGCATGAGCGGCGGCGTCGACAGGGCCAGGGAGAAGGCCAGGCACGAGGTCGAGAGGGCCAGGGGCCGGGCCAAGGAGTTCGCCGGGAGACTGACCGGCGACGAGCGGCTGGAGGCCGAGGGCAGGACCGACCAGGCGAGGGCGAAGGCGCGCGCGGCGGTGAGGAGCCTGCGTGAACGCGCCCGTGGCGTCAGGGACTCGCTCGGCCGGCACCGCTCCTGACGGCCGCCGTGCGCGGGAACGCGGGTATGTGTCCGGGGCCGGGCAGGGGACGGCCGGCGAGCGGGGACGGGTGGTGCCACGATGACGCTTGACCTGTTGCTGATCGGGCTGGCGGTGACCTTGTTCCCGCTGCCCGTCATGGCCTTCGCGCTGGTGCTGGCCTCGCCGCGCGGCGTGCGCAAGGGGCTGGTCTTCATCCTGGCCTGGGTGGCGTGCCTGGTGCTGGTGATCACGCTGGTGCTCCTCCTCACCGGGGGCGAGCCGCCGGCGCCGCGCTCCCCGCCGTCCGTCGCCGCGCTCTGGATCACGCTGGTCATCGGCGCCGGCCTGGTCGTGTACGGAGTGCGCCGGTGGCTGCGGGTCCAGCGGGGCGCCGCGGGGGCGAAGCGGCCGGAGGAGACGCCGGCGTCCGCGCGTCAGGGCGCCTCGCTCTGGTCCGCGGCGGCCCTCGCCGTGCTCCTCCAGCCGTGGGGGATGGTCGGCGCCGCGGCAGCCACCGTCGTCCAGGCCGATCTCTCCGAGACGGCCTCCGTCGTGGCCCTGGCGGGCTTCTGTCTGGTGGCGACGTCCAGTCTGCTGACGATGGAGCTGTCCATGGTGTTCGCGCCCGAGCCGTCCGGAAGGGCCCTGATGGGCCTGCACGGATGGCTGCGGCGCCACAAGGAGCCCGCCGTCATCGGCGTCTGCCTGCTGCTGGGGCTGTGGCTGGTGAGCCGCAGTCTCTACCAGCTGGCGTAGGCGCGGGGCGGCGGGCTCCTCGGGGGGGTTCCGGGCCGTTCAGCGCGCGGTGGTGTCGTCGGGCCTCACGACGCACAGGGCCCAGATGACGAAGCCGGACATGGCGATCATCAGGATCGACCAGGCCGGGTAGTAGGGCAGGGACAGGAAGTTGGCGACGATGACGAGGGCGGCGAGGGCCACGCCGGCCACCCGCGCCCACGTCGACACCCTGTACAGGCCGAAGCTCACGACGAGGGCCACGGCTCCGACGACGAGGTGGATCCAGCCCCATCCGGTCAGGTCCCACTGGAAGACGTAGTCGGGCGTCGTGAGGAACACCTCGTCCTCCGCGATCGCCATGATGCCCCTGAAGACGCCGACGAGGCCGGTGATGCCCAGCATGACGGCGGCGAAGACGGTCAGTCCTCCCGCCCAGAGCTGGCTCGTGCCGTGCGTCCGGTGGGGGGTGTGCGTGGCGGCCATGACGGACCCCGCTCTCGCTCGGGCGGGTCCGGACCCGCCCGGCACCCGCGCTTGCCTCCATGGTCGTCCCGGCGGCCGGAAGGCGCGCGGGGGGGCGGGGTGCGGCGGGGTCAGGGGGTGGGGCCGCCGAGGTGTCCCAGGCGGCGCCGGCCGCCGCCCCCGGGGGCCTCGCCGGACTCCCTGAGACCGCTGCGGGAGGCCGCGGCGGCCCGGCGGTACCAGGCGCCGTAGGCCCCCGCGAGCGCCGGGGCGGAGGCGCCGTGCAGGAGGACGCTGAACGCGACGGTGACGGAGATGACGCGGCCGATCAGCTCGGTGCCGGCGACGTGCTCCTCCGCCACGAGGAGTCCGAGGACGACCGAGGCGAGGCCGCGTGGCCCGAACCAGCCGACGTAGAGGACCGTCGGGGCGCGCAGACCGCTGCCGAGCAGGGAGAGGGCGACGGGGACGAGCCGGACGACGGTCAGGCTGAGCAGGGCGTAGAGCACGATCCGCCAGGTGAGGTGCTCCAGGGCGGGGCCGAGCAGAAGGGCGCCGAAGAGGAGCAGGCTGACCGAGGCGAGGAGGCCGCCGAGGTCCTCGGCGAGCTCGGGGGTCGTGTCCCGGTGCTCGCCCGGGGCCGCCGCGGTGGGCTCCGGCGGGCCCGCCGGGATGTTGCGGAGGGCGTGGCCGAAGGCGAACCCGGCGACCCAGGCGGCGATGAAGCCGCTGCCGTCGACGACGACGGCCAGTTCGTAGGAGGCGGCGGCGACGGCGAGGACGTAGACGTGCCGCCACTCCCGGGTGATCCAGCCGCGGGCGCGGGCCGCCTGGAGCAGCCGGCCGGCGGCGGCGCCGACGAGCAGGCCGAGGACGGTGCTCAGCAGCAGGGAGCGCCAGAAGGTGCCGGCCACGCCCTCGGCGGCGTACGAGGTGCCGGGGACGGCGGCGAGCAGGACGACGAAGAACGGCAGCACCATGCCGTCGTTGAGGCCGCTTTCCACGTTCAGGCCCTGCCGGACCAGCGGCGGGACGCGCGGGTCGGAGATGGCCGTCTTGCCCAGGGCGGCGTCGGTGGGTGCCAGGACGACGCCGACCAGCGCCAGTTCCCAGACGGTGAGTCCGGGCAGCAGCGGCCAGGCCAGCAGCCAGCCGGCCGCGATGCTCAGCAGGAGTCCGATGCCGAGCAGGCGCCGGGGCAGGAAGCCGCCCCGGGCGAGGTCGCGGCGGCGGACGGTCATGGCGTCGGTGAACAGCACCAGTGCCAGGGCCGCCTCCAGCAGGGCCGTGACCGGTCCCGCCTCGTCGAGGTCGATCACGCCGAGCGCGGCGGGGCCGAGGAGGACGCCGCAGCCGGTGAACACGAGCGCGGACGAGACGGGTGTGGACGCCAGGCGCCGCGAGCCGAGGGCGTACGCGGCGGTGACGCCCGCCACGGCCAGCACCGTCCACGCGCCACCGCTCATGGGACCGCCTCCCTCGCCCGCCCCGCGTCGTCGCCGACGGGGAGGCCGGAGGAACCGGAGGAGGGGCGGGAAGGACTCACCCGCTTCTCGCGGATCCTGATTGCACGGTGCGCGGCCCTCGGGGACCGCTACTCCGTGTCCTCACACGGAGTCCTTCCCGTCACTTCCATGGAACCACCCCGGGGCGCCGCCCGCAGGTCAGGCGGCGCCGGGTGGTTCAGGCCGGGAGGAGGTCCTGGAGGACCCGGCTCCGGCGGGGGGCGCTCAGGCGCAGCTCGATGATGTCCCGGACGGTGGGCCACTCCTCGTCGAGGATCGAGTAGAAGGCCGTGTCCCGGACGGCGCCGTCGAGGCCGCGCGAGTGCGCCCGGCGGATGCCCTCGCAGGTGGCGCCGAGGCGTTCGATGGCGACGCGCGAGCGGGTGTTGCGGGCGTCGGCGCGGAGGGTGATCCGGCGGACGCCCCAGGTTTCGAAGGCGTGGCGGAGCATGAGCAGCTTCGCCTCGGTGTTGATGCCGGTGCCCCGGGCGTCGCCCGAGATCCAGGTGTTCCCGATCTCGGCGGCGTCGGGGGTCGCGGTGAGCGGATCCCCGTGGGGCCGGCCGGGGGCCGGGGGCCAGACGAGCGGCCCCCGCCAGTAGTCGAGTTCCAGGAAGCGGGTGGAGCCGATCACCCGGTCGTCGGCGGTACTGACGAGGGCGAAGGGCAGACTGCGCCCGGCGGCCTGTTCGGCCAGGGCGCGGGCGATGTAGTCGAGTGCGGATTCCAGGCCGTTCGGCACGGGAGTGAAGGCATAGGCCGATCGGTCCGCCTCGCCGGCCCGCGCAAGGGCTTCGGCGTGCCGCATCGCCAGCGGCTCCAGGCGCACGGCGCGCCCGGTCAGGAGAACAGGTACTGGCACGGAACCTCGGGTCTTTCACGGGCAGGGGTCACTTCCGTCACGACGCTGTGCGCCGGAAGTGAAGGGGGGAATCTCGCCGGGTGCCGAATCACGTCGAAAGACGTCGGATGAGCAGGCAAAACGGTTCGTCACCGGGTGCGAGGAGGAACAGTATGCAGCCACAACAGCTCTGAGAACAGAACCCCGGGAGAACCCGGATCCACGGGCGGGTGAAGCCTGCCGGAGGAGCCGGAGAAGCGGTCTCAGGGGGCGGACAGCGGCGCCCGCCCCTCGGACTGCCTCCGTGCTCAGACGCAGGTGGGGTGCCCCCAGCCCTCCGCGTTCTTGGCGATGTTCTCCCCCTTGTCATAGGCACGCCCACAGCGGCAGCGGCCCGGAAACTTGGCCTTCAGCGTGCCGCCGGACGGGCGACTCCGGCGGGCACCCGGAGCGGAGGACCCGCCCGGCGCGGAGGAGCGCGCCCGGGGCGTGCGCGAGGCGGAGGCGCGCGCGGTGGCGGGCTCGGGGTCGGGGAGGGCGGAGCCGGCGTCCGACCCCAGGGGCTCCTGGGTCCGGGCGCTGTGGCTCGCGGCCCGGTCGGCGGCGTCGTTGAGGGGGTCGCCGTCGGTCCGGTGCGCGGGGGTGTAGACGAAGTCGACGTCCCGGCCGGTGAGCAGGGCGTCGATCCGGACGACGAGGTCCTTGTTGGCGACCGGGGTCCCGGCGGCGGTCTTCCAGCCCTTGCGGCGCCAGCCCGGGAGCCAGGTGGTGACGGCCTTCATGGCGTACTGCGAGTCCATCCGGATCTCCGCGGGGGCCGCGGGGTCGAGGGTCTCCAGGAGCCGTTCCAGGGCAGTGAGTTCGGCCACGTTGTTGGTGGCGCGGCCGAGCGGGCCGGCCTCCCAGCGCTCGACGGTGCCGTCCGCCCGGCCGATGACCCAGGCCCAGGCGGCGGGGCCGGGATTTCCCTTGGACGCGCCGTCGCACGCGGCGATGATCTTCTCCAGCATCCTTCGATCCTGACACGGACGGGGGTGTGCTCCGGGCCGCCGGAGGGGCGGCCACGGGGTCCCCCGGCCGGGTGGCGGCACGCTCCCCGCGCCACGGGGCGTCGGTGGTTCCCCGTAGACTCGCCGTCTGCCCGCCGGTGGCGGCACCGACCCAGCTGACAGGAAGCGACGGACTCCATGAACCACGCGGACGGCACCGCACCGATCTACGCCCAGCTCATACGGGAGCGAGGGGACGTTCCCGGTGACGTGCGCCAGACCGCGGAGGAGGTGCTGCGGGACCTGAGCCGTTACATCAAGATTCCCGCGCCCGCGCCGCAGCAGCCGATGGGGGTCGGGGCACCGGCGGGCATGCACGGGCAGCCGGGCATGCAGGGCCGGCCGCCGATGGGCCAGCCCGGGATGCAGGGCCAGCCGATGCAGGGCCAGCCGGGGATGCTCGGTCAGCCCGGGATGCAGGGTCAGCCGGGGATGCAGGGTCAGCCGGGGATGCAGGGTCAGCCGGGGATGGCGGGCCAGGGACGGCAGGGCCTGCCGGCGCTTCCCGGGCAGCCGATGCCCGGACAGCCCGGCATGGCGGGTCCCGCCGCGCTGCCCGGCCCGGCGGGCCTCCAGGGCCCCGGCCCGGTCCCCGGCCAGGGCGGTCCGGGCGGACACGCCGGCATCGTCGCGATGCGTTCGCTCCCGCAGGGCTGACCCCACCGGCCGCCCGGCGCACCGGACCCGGAGGACGCGCGCCTGACCGCCGGCCCGTACGCGTACCGCCGGGCCCGCATCGGCGCGGAGCACCCGGAGACGGCCGTCGCGCGTCTCCGGCGGGTCCCGGACGCCGAGCCCTCTCACGGCGCGTCACGGTGACGGCTTCCTCCCGCGGCCGACGGCGCTGGAGTGCGCGGCCCCGCCCGCGACGCGCGCCGGAGCCGTCGCGGCCGTGAGCGCGCCGCCGCGGGCCCTGGGGGCCTCGGCTGCGCGGCCGTCGCCGCGTGCGACTTCGAGGACGAGCCTTCCGGCACCACGGACGGCCCCGCCACCCCCGGCCCGTCGCCCGCGCCCCGCGTCCCCCGATCCCCGCCCACGGCTCCCGGCACCTGCCGCCGCCCCTCCGCCGGGCCCACGGGGTCAGCCGATCGGTGGACCCCGGGGTCGGCCGGAGGGGCCAGGGGGCGTAGACGGGCGGGCGAGGGGGCCGGGGCCCCGGCGGGCGGAGGATCGGGAGACGGGAGGGGCCGGTTCGCGCGGTGCCCTCCTCCTGCCCCGTACCGAGGAGCCCGAGATGACGAAGATCCGCCGCACGTCCCGTACCGCTCGCGTCCTGGTGCCCGCGGCCGTCGCCGGGGTCCTGCTCTCCGGGTGCGCCCGGGCGGAACCGGCTCCCGCCGCCGCGCCGGCCGGGACCGCCACCGGGGCCCCGTCGCCGGCGGCCTCCACCGTCACGGTGGGCCCGCCGCCCTCCGCCGCGCCGGCGCCCCGGCCCGGGACCCTGCTCGTCAGCGACTTCGGGGCGGACACGGTGACGTTCGTCGATCCCGCGCGCGGGGCGACCGGCTCCGTGAAGGTGGGCACCGCGCCGTACGGGCTCGCCCTCGGCGGGGACGGGCGGGCCTGGGTCGCGACCGCCGAGGGCGTCGCCGTCGTCGACACCGCCACCCGCGAGCGCCTGGCCCTCGTCCCGTACCGGACGGACACGGGTCCGGTGACCACCGGCGAGTACCGGGGCGGCGGGATGGGCATCGCGCTCTCGCCCGACGGGAAGCGGGTGTACGTGGGGGTGAACGTGCCCGGCGGGAACGGCACCCTGGAGGTGATCGACACCGCTTCCGTGAAGGTCGTGGACGTGGTCGACGTGGGGCGGCGGCCGTTCGACGTGGACGTGAGCCGGGACGGCTCCGCCGTGTACGCGACGAACCACGACTCCTTCGACGTGACCGTCGTCGACGCGGGCTCGCTGGACACCCGGCGCGTCGAGGTCGCGCCGTACGGCACCGAGGGCGGGCTCGGCTCCTGGCTGAAGCCGCACTACGCCGCCGTGCGCCCCTCGGACGGCAAGCTGCTGCTGCCCTTCGAGGGCGAGCGGCTCGCCGTCGTGGACCCGGCCACCGGGCGGGTCTCCGTCGAGGAGATGACCGCCCATACCCACCAGCACGGGGCGACCGTGACGCCGGACGGGACGCTGTACGCCGTCGGCACCGGCCCCATCGACCCGAGCGAGGACCGGGGGCCTTCGCTGACCGTGCGCTCCGCCGCGGGCGCCGAGCGGGTCTACCCGCTCGACGGGCCGCACGAGGACGTGGCCGTGTCGGAGGACGGCCGGACCGCCTATGTGACGGGGGGCTTCACGCGGGACGGCTACTGGGACGGCATCAGCGTCGTCGACCTCGGCTCGGGCGAGGTGAAGCGCCTCGCGGCGGGCTCGCGGCCGCTGGGCGTCGTCGTCCTCCCCTAGGGCTTCGCCCGGCCGGGCGGGGTGCGGCTAGCGGGTCGCCGTCACCAGCCAGGCCGTGCTGAGCAGGCGGACCGTGCCGTCGGGCGCCTCGTGGGGGCGGAGGTGGCCGGCGAGGGCGGCGCGGGCCCGGGTCCTGGTGGGGGCGTCGGCGCGCTCCATCAGGTGGCGGCCGGGGCCGGTGGCCAGCAGGAAGTCCGCCGCGTCGGCGGCGTCCCGGCCCCAGGTGCCGTGCGCGCGCACCTCCTCGACCCCGATCCGCGTGAACCCGGCGGCGGTGAGGACGGCGCGGACCCGGTCCGGCGCGGCGAGGGAGAACATGCCGGGGAGGCCCGGGCGGCCGAAGTCGCCGACGGGGAGGACGCCGCGCAGGGAGGTCATGGCGGTCACCCAGCCGTTGAGCGCGGGGTCGGCCGGGCAGACGAGGGCGAGCCGCCCGCCGGGGCGCAGGGCGCGGCCGATGTTGCCGAAGGCGGCCTCGGGGTCGGCGAAGAACATGGCGCCGTAGCGGCTGATCGCCGCGTCGTAGGAGCCGTCCTCGAAGGGGTGCGTCTGGGCGTCGCCGCGGGTGAAGGCGGCGTTGGCGACGCCTTCGGCGGCCGCCCGGGCGCGGGCCTCGGCGAGCATGGGGGCCGAGAGGTCGAGGCCGTGCGCGTGTCCGTGCGGGGCGCGGAGCGCGGCGAGCCTGGTGGTCCGTCCTGCGCCGCAGCCGACGTCGAGGGTGCGGTGGGCGCCGCCGATGTGCGCGGCGTCGAGCAGCGGGGTGTTGAAGCCGTCGTTGACGGCGTTCCAGCGGTCCTGGTGGCGGGCCCAGTGCGCGCCCTCGGGGCCGTTCCACGCCTGGGCCTGCTCGGTGTTGACGATCACGGTCATGGTTGCCTCCATGGGCGGCGGGAGGGGTGCGGGCGAGAATGGGCGCGTGCCCATTCTCATGCGCCCCACCGTATGGGCGTGTGCCCATTTCAGCAATCCCGTTTACGATCCAGGCAGCCGGGTGCCGGGACGCACGAGGGAAGGGACGACGGGCTCATGTCACCGCGTGGAGTGGCGACGCCGGACGTGCGCGAACTGCTGTTCGCGGCGGCCGAGCGGGTCGTGGAGAGGGACGGGCCGGGGGCGCTCACCAGCCGGGCCGTGACGACCGAGGCGGGCTGCGCCAAGGGGCTGCTGCACGCGCACTTCGCGGGCTTCGACGAGTTCGTGGCCGAGCTGTGCCTGGACCGCTTCGCCCGCACGGCGGCGAAGGCGGAGGCCCTGGCGGGGCTCGTCGGGCGGGGCACGGTCGCCGGGAACCTCGACACCGTCGTCCTGGCGCTCTTCGACTCCGGCGGCCCCGCGGTCTCCGGCCTCGTCCTGGCCCGTCCCGCCGCCTCGCTCCGCGTCCGCGAGGCCCTGGCGGCCGGGGCGCCGGGCTTCGCCGCGGTCGAGGAGGCCGTCGCCGCCTACCTGGAGGCCGAACGCCGCCTCGGCCGCGTCCCCGCCGCGCTGGACCCCGCCACCGCGGCGCTCGCCCTCGTCGGCACCGGCCACCACCTCCTGATGACCGCCTGGCCCGGCTCCCCCGACCCCCGCCCGGCGGTCCGCCGCCTGGTGACCGCCCTGGTGGCGCCCGAAGGCTGACGCGATGTGTGGGGCACACTGCACCACCGCCCCGTCTTTGTGTCGCCTTCCGCACTGGCGGGAGGGGGGCGGCTTCGCGGAGGGTTGCGGAATGATCTCCTCACTTACGGCGGAGGCCGGACCGGCGGCCGGCGTCGAGCACGTGGACGTCCTCGTCGTGGGCGCCGGGATCTCCGGCATCGGCGTCGCCTGCCACCTGCGCAGGGAGCTGCCGGCCAAGAGCTTCGCGGTCCTGGAGGCGCGGGCCGGTCTCGGCGGCACCTGGGACCTGTTCCGCTACCCCGGGGTCCGGTCCGATTCCGACCCGCACACCCTCGGCTACGCCTTCAAGCCGTGGCGGGACGGCCGGACCCTCGCCGACGGGTCCCTGATCCGCGACTACCTGCGCGAGGCGGCGGCCGAGCACGGCCTGGAGGGGGCCATCCGCTACCACCACCGGGTGCGGTCCGCCTCCTGGTCGAGCGAGCGGGCCCGCTGGACCGTCGAGGCGGAGCGGACCGACACGGGCGAGCCGGTCACGCTGACGTGCGGCTGGCTGTTCGCCGCGGGGGGCTACTACCGGTACGACCAGGGCCACACCCCCGACTTCGAGGGGCGCGAGCGGTTCCGCGGCACGGTGGCGCACCCGCAGCACTGGCCGGCCGACCTCGACCACACCGGCCGGAGAGTACTAGTGATCGGCAGCGGCGCCACCGCCGTCACCCTGGTGCCGGCGCTGGCCGGCGCGGCCGCGCACGTGACGATGGTGCAGCGCACGCCGACGTACATCCTGCCGGTGACCAGGAGCGACGCGATCGCCCGCGCCCTGCGCGCCTGCTTCGGCGACGAGCGCGGGCACGCGCTGATCCGGTGGAAGAACATCCGTCAGCAGACCGCGTTCTTCCGGTTCTGCCGGCGGTGGCCGAGGGCGGCCCGCCGGCTGATCCGGTGGCTCAACGCACGGCAGCTGCCGCCCGGTTACCCGGTCGACGAGCACTTCGCCCCGCCGTACGACCCCTGGGACCAGCGCCTGTGCGCCGCGCCCGACGGGGACCTGTTCCGGGCCGTCCGGGACGGCAGGGCGACGGTGGTGACCGACCGGATCGCGGCCTTCACCGAGACCGGCGTGACGCTCGGGTCCGGCCGGCACGTCGAGGCGGACGTCATCGTCACCGCCACCGGCCTGGACGTCCAGGTCCTGGGCGGCATCGACCTCACCGTCGACGGGGTCCCGGTGCGTCCGGCGGACACCGTCGCCTTCAAGGGGCTGCTGCTGTCCGGGGTGCCGAACCTGGCCTTCGCCATCGGCTACACCAACGCGTCCTGGACGCTGAAGGTCGGTCTGGTCGCCGAGCACTTCTGCCGGCTGCTCCGGCACATGGACGCCCACGGCCTGGACCTCTGCCGCCCCGAGCCGGCGGACCCCGCCATGCCGACCCGCCCGCTCCTCGACTTCGGCGCGGGCTACGTCCTGCGCGCCGCCGACCGGCTCCCCCGCCAGGGCGACCGAGCGCCCTGGCGGACCTCGGCGGACTACCGCGCCGACGTCAGGCTGCTGCGCGCGGGCAGCGTCCTCGACCCGGAACTGCGCTTCGGCCGCGCCACCGCGCCGGACGGATCGGTCTAGCTCCGGGGCAGGACCGTCAGGACCCGTTCGATGAAGGTCTTGAAGTCGGACATGAAGTCGGCGAGGAACTGCTGGGTCGTCGGGTCGGTGACCTCTCCGTCGTCCGAGAAGAGGCCCGGTGTGAACTGGATGTACGCCTCCGGCGCGTTCATCTGCGGGGAGTTGCAGAAGCTGAGGACGGAGCGGAGGCTCTGCTGGGCCACCGCGGTGCCGATCTTGCCGGGCGAGGCGCCGATGACGGCGGACGGCTTGTGGGTGAAGGAGTTGGTGCCCCAGGGGCGGCTCGCCCAGTCGATGGCGTTCTTGAGGCCGCCGGGGATGGAGCGGTTGTACTCCGGGGTCACGAAGAGGACCGCGTCCACGGCCGCGATGGCCTCCTTGAGGGCGCGGCCCTCCGGCGGGTAGTCGGCGTCGAAGTCGTGGTTGTAGAGGGGGAGGTCCTTGATCGGGATCTCGCGGAACTCCAGGCCCGGCGGGGCGACCCGGAGGAGGGCCCGGGACAGGACGCGGTTGATGGACGTCTTCGACAGGCTGCCGACGAAGTAGCCGACCTGGTACGTGGTCATGGGGGCGAGTCGCCTTTCGTGCGGGGTCCTCGGGCAAGGTAACGCGGCGACCGGGGAGCGGCGACCGGAGCGGGCTCGGCGCCGGAGGCCCACGACCGCGCGGTGTCAGAGGCCGACGATCAGCTGGACGCAGACGATCTTCACCAGGACGGCGAGGGCGAAGAGGGTGGCGTAGCCGGTGTTCACCCGGTCGTCGGAGACGCGGCCGTTGGCGTACGCGGTGATGGCGGGGTTGCCGACGTAGCCGGCGAGCAGGCCCATCGTGCGGGGGCGGCTCTGGCCGAGGAGGCGGCAGACCAGGACCATCAGGGCGTAGCTGAGGACCGCGCCGACGGCGAGGACGGCGAGGAGCTTGAGGCCGAAGACGGAGAAGGCGTCGCGGCGGAAGGCGTAGCCGGAGGTCAGGCCGACGCAGGCGAGGAAGACGAGCAGGCCGATCTGGCGCAGGGTCAGGTTGGCGCGGGTCGGCAGGACCCAGACGAGGGGTCCGGTGCGGCGGAGCCGGCCGAGGACCATGGCCATGACGAGGGGGCCGGCGGCGGTGCCGAGGGAGAGGGCCGTGGAGCCGATCGTGAGCTCGGGGATGCCGATGAGGAAGCCGGCGGCGAGGCCGAGGCCCATGCTGACGGCGCTGACCTCGCTGACCTTGGCCTCCGTGTCGCCGAGGTGGGCGGTGACCTCGGCGACGCGTTCGCGGGGCATGGCGACGCGGATCCGGTCGTCGAGCTGGAGCAGCAGGTCGTCGTGGGCGAGGAGGTCCTGGTCGCCCCGGCGGACCCGGGTGGCGCGGGCGCCGTAGCGGTCGCCGAGGCGGAGTTCGGCGACGGTGCGGGCGGCGAGGTCGGGGTTGGTGAGGAGGATGCGGCGGTAGTCGACGACGTCGCGGTGGAGGAGGAGGTGTTCGGGCGCCTCGGTGCCGAGGGCGGCGATGCCGGCGGCGACCGCCTCGGGGCCGCCGACGAGCACCAGCCGGTCGCCGGGGGCCAGCGGGCCGGGGTCGTCGCCGGTGACGACGCGGACGGTGGAGCCGGCCGGCCGGTGGGCGCTGGCGAGGAGTTGCCCGGAGGCGGCGCCGGGGACGTCGGCCCAGCGCGCGGGGCGGGTGATGTCGGCCGTCCGGCTGACGAGCCGGCCGGGCAGGCCGGTGCCGGGGTCGCGGCGGCCGGGCCAGTTCCGTACGGCGGCGACGGCCGCGACGAAAAGGATGGTGAGAACGACGGCCAGGGGGTAGCCGATGGCATAACCGGTGGCCGCCTGGGCGGGGTCGTCGGACGCGGCCTGGGCGGCGGCCAGGCCGGGAGTGGTGGTGCCGATGCCCGCGTAACCGCCGGCGAGGAAGGGACCGGGGATGCCGAGGAGACCGCTGCCGACGAGACCGACGGCGAGGGCGGTGAGGACGAGTGCGGCGACCGCGCCGAGCATCACGGCGAGCTGGGGCCGCAGCTCGCGGAAGAAGGCCGGTCCCGCCTCCAGACCGACCGTGTACACGTACAGCGCGAGACCGAGCACGGAGAGGCCCGCGGGGACGGCCGGTCCCACGTCCGGGTCCAGGGCCCCGACCAGGAGTCCGGCGAAGAGGACACCGGCCGCGCCGAGCTTCACGGGCCCGAAGCGGACCATGCCGAAGAGCGAGCCCGCTGCAATGACGATAAAAAGGGTGAACCAAGGATAATCAGCGAAAAACTGCCACATGTCCCTATGCAGTCATAGGAGAAGGCACTTTGCACGCTCATACGGAAGGGCGGACGACGTGACGCGACCGAGGATCCTCGTGGTGGGCGCCGGCTTCGCCGGAGTGGGCTGTGTGAAGCGGCTCGAACGGCGGCTGGCGGAGCGGGAGGCGCAGATCACGCTGCTCTCGCCCTTCTCGTACCAGCTCTACCTGCCACTGCTCCCCCAGGTGGCGGCCGGCGTCCTGACCCCGCAGTCGGTGGCCCTCTCGCTGCGGCGCAGCCAGAAGCACCGCACGCGGATCGTGCCGGGCGGCGCGGTGGGCGTGGACACGGCGGCCAAGGCCGTGGTGCTCCGGACCATCTCCGGCGAGTACGACGTGGAGCCGTACGACCATCTGGTGCTCGCGCCCGGCAGCGTGACGCGCACCTTCGACATCCCGGGGCTCGCCGACCACGCCCGGGGCATGAAGACCCTGGCGGAGGCGGTCTACGTCCGGGACCACGTGATCGCCCAGCTCGACCTGGCGGACGCCAGCGACGACGACGCAGAGCGCGAGGCCCGGCTCCAGTTCGTGGTGGTCGGCGGCGGCTACGCGGGCACCGAGACGGCGGCCTGCCTCCAGCTGCTCACCCACAACGCGGTCAAGCGCTACCCCCGGCTGGACCCGGCCCTGATCAAGTGGCACCTGGTGGACATCGCGCCCCGGCTGATGCCCGAGCTGGGCGACAAGCTGGGCGCGGCCGCGATGGACATCCTGACCAAGCGGGGCATCCAGGTCTCGCTGGGGGTGTCGGTGGCCTCGGTGGACGACGAGACGGTCACCCTGACGGACGGCCGGGTGCTGCCCTGCCGCACCCTGATCTGGACGGCCGGCGTGGCGGCGAGCCCGCTGATCGGCACGGTCGGCGCGGAGACCGTGCGCGGCCGGCTGGTGGCGACGCCGGAGATGCGCGTGCCGGGTCTCGACGGGGTGTGGGCGCTCGGCGACGCGGCGGCCGTGCCGGACCTGGCGAAGGACGAGGAGGGGGCGATCTGCCCGCCGACCGCGCAGCACGCGATGCGGCAGGGCCGGATGCTCGCCGACAACCTGGTGGCGACGCTGCGCGGCGAGCAGCTGCGCCCGTACGTGCACAAGGACCTGGGTCTGGTGGTGGACCTGGGCGGGATGGACGGGGTGTCGAAGCCGCTGGGCGTGGAGCTGCACGGGCCGGCGGCGCAGGCGGTGGCGCGCGGCTACCACTGGGCGGCGCTGCGGACCAATGTGGCGAAGACCCGGGTGATGACGAACTGGCTGCTGAACGCGGTGGCCGGGGACGACTACGTGCGGACCGGGTTCCTGGCCTCGAAGGCGGGGACGCTGCGGGACTTCGAGTACACGGACGCGTACCTGACTCCGGAGCAGACCCGGCTGCACACCGGGGCGTTCCGGGGGGCGGTCGGCTGAGTCCGCTCCCCCGGGTCCGGACCGGCCCCCGGCTCCCCGCTCAGCGGGCGAGTTCGGGGGCCGGTCCCATGACGACGACGGGTTCGGCGGCCGGGTCGAGGGCGAGGAGCAGGGTGCGCAGGTCGTCGCGGTGGAGGGCGACGCACGCCTGGGTGGGGCCGCCGTGGTCGACGTGGATCCAGACGCCGCCGCCCCGCTCGGTGCCGAGCGGGCGCTCCTTGTCGAGCGGGGTGCGGCCGGGGACGCGGTTGTAGTCGATGGCGATGACGTGGTCGAAGGAGCCTTCGAGGGGTTCGCCGCGGAAGCCGGTGCCGCTGATGGCGAACTCGGGGTCCTCGTCGTACGGGAGGCGGGCCCCGGGGTCGGGCAGCCGGCCGCCGGCATCGCCGATGCGGTAGACGCCGGTGGGGGTGCGCAGGTCGCCGGCCCGGTGGTCGGCGGTCCAGCCCTTGAGGGCGTTGTGGGCGGGCCAGGGGCCGCCCGCCTCGTACCAGCGGCCGCCGGGGGCGCGCTGGTGGAGGACGACGGTGGCGGTGTTGCTGTCGGCGGTGGCGCCGGTGACGACGAGGGCCTGGGTGGTGCCGTCGGGGACGCGGGCCTGGGTGAGGGGGCCGACGCCGGGGATGCGCGGGGCGCTGCGGGGGCGGGCGTCGGTGGCCTCGGCCTTGCCGGCGGGGCGCTTCGCGGCGGCGGCCTCGGCGGTGGCGGTCGGCGGGGTGGTGGGGGCGGGGTGCGCGCAGGCGGTGAGCAGCAGGGCCGCGCACAGGGTGCCGGCGCCGAGCAGCGCGGGGGCGCCCTTGCGGACGAAGGCGGGCATGGGAAGGCATCCTCCTGGCCGGGGGCAGTGGAGCGATCCGTACCCGTTCGGCGGGCGGCGGCGCGCGGGAGGGCGGCGGCCCACCCGTACGGCGCAGCGGGCGGGGCGCGGAATGCGGTTGACCGGGGGCGGGCGGGCGCGGTTGGGTGCCCGGATGAGCGATCTTGAGGGATACGGGGAGCCGCTGCGGGTGGTCCCGGCGGCGGGCGGGCGGGAGCTGGCCGACTGGCGGGCGGTCCACAACGCGATCATCCCGACGGCGGTGCTGTCGGCGGACGAGGTGCGGGAGCGGGCGGGGCGCAACCGGCTGGAGGTGGCGTACCTGGGCGGGGTGGCGGTGGGCTGTTCGACGGTCCGGCCGCCGGACGGGGAGACGCCGGCGGCGACGGTGATCGCGCGGATCCTGCCGGAGTTCCGGCGGCGGGGGTTCGGGACGGCGCTGTACGAACGGGGGCTCGCGCACGCGCGGACGCTGAGCGAGGAGGGGGTGGAGACGGTGGTGCTGGCCTCGAACGAGGAGGGGCTGCGGTTCGCCCTGGCGCGGGGCTTCACGGAGGTGGAGCGGTACGTGCTGCCGGGCGACACGATCCCGTTCGTGGCGCTGCGGCTGGCCTGATCTCCGGCACGCACAAGGGATCTGACGTCACGTCAGATCTTTCCGTCACGGGTCTGGGAACCTCGTCCCCCCGGCGCTACCCTCCGCGCATGATACGGACGGTGGTGTGGGGAACCGGAAATGTCGGGCGGGCGGCCATCCGGGCCGTGGACGCCCATCCCGGGCTCGAACTGACGGCGGTGCTCGTCTCCGACCCGGCGAAGGTGGGCCGGGACGCGGGGGCGCTCGCCGGGCTCGGGCACGACCTCGGCGTGGCCGCGACCGACGACGTCGGGGCCGTGCTCGGGGCGCGGCCGGGGGCCGTGGTGTACGCGGCCTCCGGCGACGTCCGGCCCGACGGGGCCCTGGAGGACGTGGTGCGGGCGGTCGCGGCGGGCGCGGTGGTGGTGACGCCCTCGCTGTACCCGCTGTACGACCCGCGGAACGCCCCGCCCGAGTTCCGCGACCCGGTGCTCGCGGCGGTGGCCGAGGGCGGCGGGTCGCTCTTCGCGTCCGGGGTGGACCCGGGCTGGGGCAACGACGTGCTGCCGCTGCTGGTCAGCGGGCTCGGCACGACCGTGGACGTGGTCCGCTGCCAGGAGGTCTTCGACTACTCGACGTACGAGCAGGAGTTCTCCGTGCGCGAGCTGATCGGGATGGGCAAGCCTCTCGACTACGAGCCTCCGATGCTCTTCCCGTCGGTCCCGACGATGGTGTGGGGCGGGCAGATCCGGCTGATGGCGCGGGCCCTGGGCGCCGAGGTCGAGGACATCCGCGAGACGGTGGACCGCCGTCCGCTGGAGAAGACCGTGAAGACCCGGACGATGGGCGTCTTCGAGGCGGGCACGCAGGGCGCGGTCCGCTTCGAGGTGCAGGGGATCGTCGGCGGCGAGCCGCGGATCGTCATCGAGCACGTGACCCGGATCCACCCGTCCTGCGCCCCGGACTGGCCGGTGCCGCCGGACGGTGCCGGGGCGCACCGGGTGATCGTCGAGGGGCGGCCGCGGATCGAGGTGACGGTGGCGGCCACCGACGAGGACGAGAACCGGGCGGCCGGCGGGAACGCGACGGCGGTCGGGCGCCTGGTCGGGGCGATCGACTGGCTGGCGGCGGCGGAGCCGGGGCTGTACGACGCGCTGGACGTGCCGGTACGCCCGGCGGTGGGCAGGCTGGGAAGGAGACCACGGTGATCATCGACATTCCCGAGGGGCAGGAGCCGATCGGGTACGTGTGGGGCGACATGGTCCCGGAGATCGGGACGGCGGCGGCGAACTTCTCGCTGTCGGTCTACGCCCATACGACCCTGGGGCTGCGCGAGTTCGAGGCGGCGCGGCTGCGGATCGCGCAGATCAACGGCTGCGGCTTCTGCCTGGACTGGCGCACGGACCGGGACGGCGTGAAGGTCGAGGAGGGCTTCGACGAGGTGGTCGCCGCCTGGCGGACCACGGAGGTCTCGGACTCCTTCGACGCCCGGACCCGGCTGGCGGCGGAGTACGCGGAGCGGTACGCGCTCGACCACCACGGCCTGGACGAGGAGTTCTGGGCGCGGATGACCGCGCACTACGGCCAGGCGGAGATCGTGGAACTGACGATGAGCCTGGGTTCGTGGCTGGCCTTCGGGCGGCTGAACCGGGTGCTCGGGCTCGACGAGGTGTGCGTGCTGCCGACGGGGTGAACTCCGGGAGCGCGAAGGGGCCGGCCGGTTCTCGAACCGGCCGGCCCCTTCCGTGCGTTCCGGGCCGCGTTCAGAAGTCCTCGGCGATGATGCGCTCGATGTTGCGTTCGGCGAGGGCGGTGATGGTGACGAAGGGGTTGACGCTGGTGTTGCCGGGGATGAGCGAGCCGTCGATGACGTAGAGGCCCCGGTAGCCGTGGAGGCGGCCCCGGTTGTCGGTGGCGCGGTCGAGGACGGCGCCGCCGAGGGGGTGGTAGGTGAGGTGGTCGCCCCAGATCTTGTACGCGCCGAAGAGGTCGGAGCGGTAGATCGTCCCCTCCTTGGAGTTGATCTTGTCGAAGATGGACTTCGCCATGTCGATGGACGCCTGCTTCCAGGCCCGGTCCCAGCTGAGGTCGACCTTGCCGGTGGCCGGGTTCCAGGTGAACTCGGCGCGGTGCGGGGTGCGGGTGATGGAGAGGTAGAAGGAGGCGTAGGTCTCGATGCCGGTGGGCAGCGGGGCGACCTCGGCGAAGGCGCCGCCCGCGTCCCAGTTGTCGATGCCGGCGGTGGGCATGGCGGACTGGAGCTTGCCGGTGGGGTCCCACATGTGGTTGGCCCGGCCGCACATGACGTTGCCGTTGTCGCCCCAGCCCTTGCCGATGTGCTCGTTGAGGGCGGGCAGGGCTCCGGTGGCCTTGAGGCGGGTGAGGAGCTTGCTGGTGCCGACGCTGCCGGCGGCGAAGAAGACCCGGTCGGCGCGGACGGTCTTGGAGGCGAGGACGGCGCCGGTGGTGTCGATCTGGTCGACGGCGACCGTGTAGCCGCCGGCGGCGGCCGGGGTGACGGAGGTGACCCGGTGGAGGGCGGAGACGGTGACCCGGCCGGTGGCGGCGGCCTGGGCGAGATAGGTCTTCTGGAGGCTCTTCTTGCCGTGGTTGTTGCCGTAGATGACCTCGCCGGCCAGGGCGGACTTCGGTACGGCTCCGGCCGCCTCCCGCTTCATGTAGTCCCAGTCGTAGACGTTGGGCACGAAGACGAAGGGGAAGCCGGAGCGCTGGGCGTGCTTGCGGCCCACGCGCGCGTACTGGTAGGCGTCGGCGTTCTCCCACCAGGTCTCGTCGACGGAGGTGACGCCGAGGCCCGCGTTGGCGCGCGGGTAGTAGGTGGAGTACATCTCCGCCGGGTCGACGGTGGGGAGGACGGCGGAGAAGCGCTCCCGGCGCGGGGTGACGGCCATGCCGCCGTTGACGAGGGAGCCGCCGCCGATGCCGCGTCCCTGGTAGACGGTGATGCCGGAGAACTCCTCGGCGTCGAGGATGCCGGTGTGGCGGGGCACGTCCTTGTCGAGGGGGAAGCCGAGGAACTGGCTCAGCGGCTGCTTGGTGCGGGTGCGCAGCCAGAAGGAGCGGTAGTCGGGGGTGGTGGTGTTGGCGAAGATCTTGCCGTCGGGGCCGGTGGTGTCCCAGGCCATGCCCATCTCGATCATGTGGACGTCGACGCCGGCCGAGGCGAGGCGGAGGGCGGCGACGGATCCGCCGTATCCGGTGCCGACGACGAGGGCGCGCACGTGGGAGCCGTCGGGGATGGGACGGACGTTCAGGCCGGGGACCTCGGCGCGGGCGGGGGTGGTCAGGGTGCCGGCGAGGGCGGCCGCGCCGAGAACGGAACCTGTTCCGGTCAGGAAGCGGCGGCGGCTGACTCCGTGAATTCCCTGGGCGGACAGGGGATGTTCACTCATGTGATCTTCCTCACTCGTGAGCGAATGGGAACACGTTCTACGGCCGGGCGCCGAGGAAGTCACGAGAAACCGACGGGTAACTTCAGGCCGGACGCGCCCCCTTGATCACCCCGGCGACATGCGCCGCGTGGGCCCGCGCCGCGGGCAGGGCGTCCGCCCAGGAGCCGCACTCCCCCGCCGGGTGCTGGGCCCGGGCGGCCGCGAGCACCGGCCGGTGCTCCTCCGCCGGTTCCGGCAGCAGCACGGCGGCGGCCTCGCCCCTGGAGCGGATCCGGCCCGTGCGCGGGGTGGCCGGGGCCCGGGCCAGGCCGACGAGGGCGTCGACGTCGCTGGTGGGGCGCGGTCCGCCGAGGACGGCGGAGCCGTGGGGGCAGGCGGTGGGGACGGCCCGGGCCCCCAGGGCCTCGCGGACGAGGCGGACGACGCGGCGGACCCGTCCGGTGGCGCCGGCGGGGGCGTCGGGCGCGGGGGCTCCTGGCGGCGGGTACGGGCGCGGGGCCGTCACCGTACGGGAGCGGGGGGGGCACGTCCGGTTTCGCCGCCGGTCTGGTCGTCACCGGCCGGTTTGTCATCGACCGGGTCGTCACCGGCCGGTTCGGCACCGGCTCACAGGTGGAGGAGGGGGAGTTCGACGCCCGCGAGCCGGTGTTCGGGGGGCGTCAGGCGCGGGCCGGGACGGGGGCGGCCTCGCGGGAGGTGCCGGCGGCGAGCGCGGGCGCGGGGCGGACCGGGCCGTCGAGGAGGCGGCGCAGGACGGCGGTGCGGCGGGCCGGGTCGTCGCCGTCGCTCTCCGCGAGCAGGGCGGCGAGGACGGCGATGCGGGCCTGGCCGGCCCGGAGGGAGCCGGCGAGCAGACCGCCGTTGGCCACCAGGTCGACGGCGCCGCCGCCGGTGTAGATCTCGGCGAGCGGGCCCGCCGGGACGCGGGTGGTGACCGCGACCAGGACGCCCCGGGAGGTGGCCTCGGCGACCGCCTCGGCGATCTCCGGGGTGGCGTTGCCGGCGCCGGTGGCGACGAGGACGATGCCCCGGGCGCCGGCGGCGAGGGCGGCGTCGAAGTGGAGCCGATCTCCGTCGGTGTGGTGGAAGACGACGTCCACCCGGGGCAGCGCGCCGCGGCCCGCGCCGGGGTCGGCGGTGAGGGCGGCGGCCGGCAGCGGGAGGACCGCCGGGCGGTCGGGGAGGCGCTCGATGTCGACGCGGGAGAAGCCGACGCGGCCCAGGCGCTCGGCCGAGGGGTCGGAGAAGGCGTCGGAGGCCAGGGTCTGGGTCTTCACCGTGCCGCGGGCGGCGTGGACGCGTCCGTCGAAGACGACGAGGACGCCGAGGTCGCGGACGGTGGCGGCGACCTGGAGGGCGTCGTACAGGTTCCCGGGGCCGTCGCCGTCGCCGGTGCCGAAGGGGCGCTGGGCGCCGGTGAGGACGACGGGGCGGGGGTCCTCGTGGTGGAGGTCCAGAAGGAAGGCCGTCTCCTCCAGGGTGTCGGTGCCGTGGGTGACGACGATGCCGTCGACGCCGGGGTCCGCCAGGGTCTCGTGGACCGTGCGCAGCAGGACGAGCTGGTGGGCGGCGGTGAGGAGGGAGCTGTTGACGTTGAAGAGGTCGCGGACCTCGACGGTCACGCCCTCGGGCAGCGGGGCGGTGGCGAGGACGTCGTCGCCGGAGGCGTCGGCGGCGTAGCCGGTGCCCTGCCAGCGGCTGGCGATGGTGCCGCCGGTGCTGATGACCACGATCCGGCGGGGGCTTCCGTCGTTCGTCCGCTGCATGTCCGCCGCCTCTCCGTACCCGATGGTTCGCGGCCCCGCCCGGTTCCGGGGCCAGCTCGGCAACGGTAGGCCAAAAGGGGGAGCACGCGATTGCCTATATGGGCGCAGAAATGTTTCATCGTGGCAGATAATCGCGTCATGGACCGAATTGATCTCCACATCTTGCGCGAGCTCCAGCAGGACGGCCGGCTGAGCAACCAGGAGCTGGCCCAGCGGGTCGGCCTGAGCCCCTCCCCCTGCCTGCGCCGGGTGCGCCAGCTGGAGCAGGACGGGGTGATCCGGGGGTACCGCGCGGTCATCGACCCGGAGGCGGTCGGGCGGGGCTTCGAGGTGCTGGTCTCGGTCGAGGTGAAGCGGGACCGGGAGACGGTGGAGGCCTTCGAGGAGGCGCTCCAGTCGATCCCGGACGTCATCGAGGCGTACCGCCTCTTCGGGAGCCCGGGGTGCCTGCTGCGGATCGCGGTGGCGGACCTCTCGGCGTACGAGCGGCTGTGGATCGAGCAGCTGACGGCGCTGGCCGGGGTCACCGAGGTGAACTCCCAGATCATCATGAAGCGGATCAAGGAGCCGAAGGGGATGCCGGTGGACCTCCGGGGCGCCTGAGGCGGAAGTGGCGCGACTCGCCCGCGGACGGCCGCTCCGTATGCGAGAACGTCACCGAATGGCTCTTTGTCCGTAACACGACAAGCCCTGCTCCCGTGCCACCCTCCGGGATGACACGAAATCAACACGCGTAGAACGCCGTCCCCTTGAGCCGGGCACGGCGTTCGCCCGCGTGCCCGTCCCCGGGAAAGGGCCCCCCATGTCGGTTGCACGGATACGCAGCTGGAAGGTCTGGGCGGCGCTGTCCGCCGCCCTCGTCGGACTCACGCTCCCCGCGGTCACGGCGACCCCCGCCGCCGCCACCACGACCGCGTACGACACGACGTACTACAAGAACGCCGTCGGCAAGACCGGCACCAGCCTCAAGTCGGCGCTGCACACCATCATCAGCGACCAGGACACGATCTCGTACGACGCGGTCTGGAACGCCCTGAAGACGCTCGACCAGGACCCGAACAACACCGCCAACGTCGTGCTCCTCTACAGCGGCGTCTCGCGCGGAAAGAACCTCAACGGCGGCTCGGTCGGCAACTGGAACCGCGAGCACACCTGGGCGCAGTCGCACGGCTCCTTCGGCACCTCGACCGGCCCCGGCACCGACCTGCACCACCTGCGCGCCTGCGACGTCCAGGTCAACAGCACCCGCGGCAACAAGGACTTCGACAACGGCGGCAGCGCGGTGAGCGGCGCCCCCGGCAGCTACACCGACTCCAACTCCTTCGAGCCGCGCGACGCCGACAAGGGCGACGTGGCCCGCATGATCCTCTACATGGCCGTGCGGTACGAGGGCGGCGACGGCTGGCCGAACCTGGAGCCCAACGACTCCACCACCAACGGCAGCGTGCCCTACCACGGCCGGCTCTCCGTCCTGAAGCAGTGGAACGAGCAGGACCCGCCGAGCGCCTTCGAGGAGCGCCGCAACGACCTCGTGTACTCCACCTACCAGCACAACCGGAACCCGTTCATCGACCACCCGGAGTGGATCGAGGCGATCTGGTAGTCCGTCAGGACCGTGCGGCCGGCTCCCCCGAGGACGGGGAGCCGGCCCCCGGTTTTGGATTGTCGGAGGATCATCAATACGATCCGCCGATGATCACGAGAAAACGGCTGGCGACCGGAGCCTGCGCGCTGCTCGTCGCCCTGACCGCCGCGCTGCTGCCGACGAGCGCCTCCGCCGACGAGCCGGCGGCGAAGGAATCCCCCAAGGTCGAGCTCGTCCTCGACGTCAGCGGCTCCATGCGCGCCAAGGACATCGACGGCAAGTCCCGGATGAGCGCCGCCAAGCAGGCCTTCAACGAGGTCCTGGACGCGGTGCCCGAGGAGGTCAGGCTCGGCATCCGCACCCTCGGCGCCGACTACCCCGGCAACGACCGCAAGCGCGGCTGCAAGGACACCCGGCAGCTCTACCCGGTCGGCCCGCTCGACCGGACCGAGGCCAAGACCGCCGTCGCCACCCTCGCCCCCACCGGCTGGACCCCGATCGGCCCGGCGCTGCTCGGCGCGGCCGACGACCTCGGCGAGGACGGGGCGACCAAGCGGATCGTCCTCATCACCGACGGCGAGGACACCTGCGCCCCGCTCGACCCCTGCCAGGTGGCCCGCGAGATCGCCGCCAAGGGCATCCACCTCGTGATCGACACCCTGGGCCTGGTGCCGGACGCCAAGACCCGGCAGCAGCTCACCTGCATCGCCGAGGCCACCGGCGGCACGTACACCTCCGTGCACCGCACCGACGAGCTCTCCCGCCGCGTCCGCCAGCTGGTGGACCGCGCCGCCGACCCGGTGGTGACCCCGGTCGCCACCGAGGGCGCCGCGCGGTGCGCGGACGCCCCACGGCTCCAGCCCGGCCTCTACACCGACCGCGAGACCTTCGGCGAGCACCGCTGGTACAAGGTCGACCTGCTGCCCGGCCAGGAACTGCGCGCCTCCGTCAGCGTCTCCGCCGACCGGGCCGTGAACAACGACTACGGCGTGCTGCTGCGCGCCGTGACCCGGCACGGCCGGGAGATCGTGCGCGGCTCCGAGGCCGGCGACGGCCGCACCGACGTCATATCGACCGGGCTGCGCTACCCGAAGCCCGAGGCGGAGGACGAGGACGGCGACGGCAAGCCGGCCGCCGAGACCGTCTGCCTCCAGGTCAGCAACTCCTTCTCCGCTCCCCCGGCCGTGAAGACCACGCCGGGCATGCCCGTCGAGCTGACCGTGGACATCGTGGACGGCCCGGCGAGCGCCTCGGACGTGGCCTCCTTCGGGCTCGGCCGCGGCTGGTGGCTGCTCGGCGCGCTGGTGCTCGCCGGCTTCCTCGCCGGTCTGATCTGGGGCTGGCTGTCCCGCTGGCGCTTCGCCGTCTGGAGGACCCACTGATGCGTACCGTACGGATGCTCGCGGCCGCCGCGCTGGCCGGCGCCGCCCTGCTGGGCCCCGCCGCGCCGGGCGCCCTCGCCGACACGCCCACGCCGTCGGCCCCGGCCGGCGGGGAGGCGGGCCCCACGGAGGCCGGCACCACCTTCCGCACCGCCGCCGCCTTCCGCCCCGGCCAACAGGCCACCGCGCAGGCGGCCACGGGTGACTACCTCTACTGGGTGTTCCCCGCCGACACCGGCGAACGGCCCACCGTCAAGGCCACGGTGACGCTCCCGGAGAGCTCCCTGCGGCACGGCGCCGCCACCTGGCGGGTCGACGTCTACGACGGGCTGCGGCGCCGTCAGCCCTGCATGTACGGCGCCCAGTCGCGCACCGCCGCGAAGGAGGCCGCCTCGCTGGAGCTGGCCTGTGTGCTGCGGCCGGTGCGCGCCTCCGCCGACGCCTGGGCGAACGACCCGCTGCCGGGCAGCTACTACGTGCGGCTGACCGTCACCGGGCTGCCGGACGAGGACCTGGGGCAGCCGTTCTCGGCCCGCCTCGGCGTCGACGTCCGCGACCAGGGCGGCGCGTACGCCACCGACGGGTCGCTCGCCGCGCCACTGGTGCCGGGCGCGACCACCGCCGAGCGGGCCGGGGCAGAGGAGGAGGCGGGCCGCAGGACCGCCGTGGAGGCCGCCGCGCCCGAGGACGGCTGGTCCTCCGGCTGGTGGTCCGACCGCTGGATCTGGACCGCGGCCGGCGGCGTCCTCGCCGCCCTCGCGGGCATCGGCGGCTACGCCCTGACCAGGGGCTCCGGCCGCCCGTCCCGGGTCCCGCCGGCCGTCTGACCCGCCCCCGCCGGAGGCCCCCGTCGCACGCGGCGGGGGCCTTCGCGCGTCAGGCCATCCGCCGGTCGCCCTCCATGACGGCCTGCCGGACGCGGTGGTAGGTGCCGCAGCGGCAGATGTTGCGCAGCTCGTCGAGGTCGGCCTCGGTGACCGCGCGGCCCGCCTCCCTGGCCCGGCGGACCGCGTCGACGGCCGCCATGATCTGGCGGGGCTGGCAGTAGCCGCACTGGGCGACGTCGAGGTCGAGCCACGCCTCCTGCATCGGGTGGAGCTCGGCGCCGACCGTGTCGGCCAGGCCCTCGATGGTGGTGACCTCGTCGTCGGCCGCGAGCTCGCCGACGGGGACGGCGCAGGGCGTGAACGCCCTGCCGTTGAGGTGGCTCGTGCAGGCCCGGCAGACGCCGACCCCGCAGCCGTACTTGGGACCGGTCACCCCGAGGACGTCCCTGAGGACCCACAGGAGCCGGACGTCGGACTCGACCTCGGCGGTGACCGCCTTGCCGTTGAGGATGAAGGTGTGCTGGGGCACGGGGAACTCCGGGAGGGATCAGAGGACGCGGTCGCGGCCGTCGGTCGGGGACGCCGGGATCGGGGGCACGGCCGGGGCGGGGGTGAAGGGGAGCGGGGCGGTGTGGTTGACCGGGAAGTCGGTCGGCATCGTGCCCGTCGCCCGCCCGTAGGCGCCGGCGACGGCCGCCATGGCCGCCGCGACGGCCAGCTCGCCCGCGCCGCCGGGCTCGTCGCCGGTCGGCGGCATGACGACGATCTCCAGCTCGGGCGGGGTGTTCCACTGCCGGGTGTAGAAGTAGTCGTCCCAGCTCGACTCCAGGAAGGCGCCGTCCCTCAGGTGCAGTCCCGAGGTGAGCGCGAGGGCGATGCCGTCGGAGATGCCGCCCATCATCTGGGCCTCCAGGCCCTTCGGGTTGACCGCGAGGCCCACGTCGACGGCGCAGACCACCTTGGTGACGCGGGGGCCGGTGTACGCGTTCGGGACGGTGCGCCCGGTCGTCGCGGGACGGCAGTCGATCTCGGCGAGCACCGCCACGTACGAGTGGTACTCGGGGTGCACGGCGATGCCCTGCGCGGTGCCGGGCTCCATCGGCCTGCCCCAGCGGCCCCGCCGGGCGACCTCGTCGAGGACGGCGCGGGCGCGGGCCTCCTTCATCAGGCGGCGGCGCAGCGCGCAGGCGTCCTCGCCCAGGCGGCGGGCCAGCTCGTCGACGACGAGCTCCTGGGCGGTGCGCACGTTCGGCGAGTAGATGTTCCGCATCGAGCCGGTGTTGTAGCCCTTGTCGGTCTCGGCGAGGAGCTGGGTGGTGACGCCGAGGTGGTAGGGGCTGATCTGGGTGAGCTGGAACATCGTCTCGGAGAAGGTGAGGTCCGCGACCGGCAGCCGGGCCGCCTCCGCCGTCAGCACCTCGCCGATGCCGTGGCCGAAGTCCGTGGCGACCGAGGTGTGCCGCTGCTCGTACGTCAGGACCTCGCCGAGCGAGTAGGTGGCGCGGACCCGCGAGGTCGACATGGGATGGGTACGACCCTGCCGGAAGTCGTCGGTGCGGTGCCACATCAGCTTCACCGGCTTGCCGAGCTTCTTCGAGATCTCGGCGGCCTCGTGGGCGGCGTCGTGGAAGAGCTTGCGGCCGAAGGAGCCGCCGCCCTCGGTGACGTGCACCTTCACGGCGGAGACGGGCAGGCCGAGGCGGAGCGCGATCTGTTCCTGGGCGACGATCGGGGCCTTGAGCGAGCCCCAGATCTCGGCGGAGTCCGGGCGGACGTCCGCGATGGCGCAGTTGGTCTCCAGGGCGGCGTTGCTGGCGAAGCGGAAGGTGAAGCGGGCGTCGACGGCCTTGGTGAGGAGCGGCAGCGGCGGGACGACGAGCGGGAGTTCGGCCCGGCGCAGCTCGGCGAGGACGGTGGCGTCGGTGGCGCCCTCGGCGGTGCCGGGGCCCCAGTCGACGTCGAGGGCGCGGATCGCGTCGACGCACTGGCCGAAGGTGCGGGCGCGGACGGCGACGCCGGTGGAGACGGTGACGGCGTCGGTGACGCCGGGCATGGCCCGTACGGCGTCGAGGTTGGCGACGGAGCGGACGGTGCCGTTGATGGTGGGCGGGCGGCAGACCATGGTCGGCAGGGCGCCGTCGACCCGGAGGTCCATGGCGAACTTCTTGCGGCCGGTGACGGCGTCGAGCGCGTCGAGCCGGCCGCGGGCCGTGCCGATGACACGGAAGTCCGCGCGGTCCTTGAGGGTGACGGTGACGGCGGAGTCCGCCACGGCGGCGGCCCTGGCGGCGAGTTCGCCGTAGCCGAGGACGGCTCCGGCCGGGGAGAGGACCGCGCCGGCCTTGGTGGTGAGGGTGGAGGCGGCCTCGCCGAGGACGAGGGAGGCGGCGTGCAGCAGCCGGCCGCGGGCGACGGCGGCGGCGACCCGGATCGGGGTGTAGGTGGAGACGGTGGTGTTGGAGCCGCCGGTGAGCTGGTTGAAGAGCAGCTCGGGGCGGGCGTCGGCGAGGGTGACCCGCACCTTCTCCAGGGGCAGGTCCAGCTCCTCCGCGATGAGCATGGCGGAGGAGGTGGTGACGCCCTGGCCGACCTCGGCGCGCGGCAGGGCGAAGTGGACGGTGCCGTCGGCTTCGAGGCGCAGGGTGATGAGGTGGCCGGTCGGGAGCGCGGCCAGGGTCAGCAGGTCGTTGAGGTCGAGGAGTTCGGCCGGGCCGGGCGGCGAGGGGACGACGGCCTCGGCGGTCGTGGGGGCGATCGCCTCCGCGCCGGCCTGCGCGGCGACGGTGAGGGTGGGCGCGGCGAGCACGTAGCCGAGGAAGCGGCGCCGGCCGATGCCGGACGCGCCGCCGGCCGGCTCCGCGCCCGGCGGGGGGCTCTGTTCGTTCGCGGACGCGGGGTGCCGCCTGGCCATGTGGGGCCGCCTCTCGACGCTGCCGTACCGGCCCGGGGGCCCGGTTCCTACTCGGGTGCGGGGGCGATCATCGCGCATCCGAGGGCGCCACGGGGCCGCTTCGTCGAGGAATTCGCGAAAGATCCGCGCTGGTCAGAGGTGTTTTCAGTCAGGTCCGCCGGATTTCGTCCGGTGGGGACGGCCCGGCCGGCGCGACCGGCGCGTGAGCCGGGCCCGGTGGACGCCTCGCCTCAGGGCGTCCCGGCTCGCAGGTCGCGGACGGCCCGGGCCCGCCGGGCGTTCATCCGGCCCCGGCAGGAGCGCAGCTGGTCCCGGGAGACGCGGGCCCGCTGGCCGCCGCCGGCGATGAGGGCGTTCACGGAGACCATCGGGTCGCCGCCGACCGAGCGGGCGAGCAGCGCGCCCACCACGACGGGCCCGAGGGCCACCACGAGCGCGGTGCCGGTGGCCGTGGCGCGGCGGAGGGGGCGGCGCGGGGGCCGGGGGCGGCGGGCGGTGCGAAGGCTCATGGGTCCATTCCAGCCGCCGGCGGCGCCGGGCGGATCCGTCGGCGTACTCAGGCGGTCGCGGAGGGGTACTCATGAGGGCGCCCGTGGGGCGCCCCTCCGGGGAGCGCGGTCAGCGGGTGCGGCGGGCGCGGGCGAGGGCCCGGGCCGCGAGGGCCGTCGCGGTGAGGCCGACGAGGAGGGACACGTAGGCGCCGCCGAGGCCGTTGCCGGTGCCGAGGCCGCCGTCGGCCGTGGCCGCGACCAGACCGCCGAGGACGACGGCGGCCGACCCG
This sequence comes from Streptomyces sp. NPDC014656, assembly GCF_043084305.1. Classification (NCBI taxonomy): domain Bacteria; kingdom Bacillati; phylum Actinomycetota; class Actinomycetes; order Kitasatosporales; family Streptomycetaceae; genus Streptomyces; species Streptomyces sp. NPDC014656. The sequence continues at coordinate 81,725 of NZ_JBIBZN010000005.1, read as the reverse complement.
GCGGCGAGGGCGAGCAGCGCGCCGCGCGGCCCGGTCGTGGTGCCGAGGCGGCCGGTGGGGCGGGTGAGGGCGCGCAGGGCGGCGACCAGGCCCAGCAGCCCGAGCAGCGCGCCGAGGACCGCACCGAGCCGGCCGGGGCCGAAGGCGGTGACGGAGGCGGCGACGGGTCCGGCGGGCGCGGACGCCGCGGCGGTCCCGGCCGCGGCCGCGGTGGAGGCGACGGCGGCGAGCAGGGTGGTGGCGCCGGTGGCGAGGTGACGGCGGACGGTCATGGGAGGACCCCTCTTCTTCGGGCATCGGACGCTCCGAGCATGTCCGGTGGCCCGCGTCCCGGTCGTCCGCCCGCCGTCGGCACTTCGCCTGCCACCGCCGCGGTACGGCACGCCCTCCTACCGCGTCCGTGGTAGCCGGAGCCTCGTCCCCGGGGCCGACTCCCTCCGTGGGGCGGGCCGTTAGGGTGCGCTCATGACGGAAGCGGGGGCGAATGCCCGGCGGTGGTACGGCGACGCGGCCATCGCCTTCGGGGTGACGGCGGCGCTGCTGGTCACGGCGGTGTCCGGACCGACGCCCGGCATGGCCCGCGCCGCGCTCGGGTACGGCCTGCTGGCGGCCGGGGGGCTGGCGCTGGCGGTCCGGCGGCGCGTTCCCCGGGCCGTGCTCGCGGTCACCGGGGCGTGCGCGATCGGGTACCAGACGGCCGGGTTCGACGTGCCCGTCGTGGCCTACCTGTTCGCCGTGTACGCGGCCGTACGGGCCGGACACCGGGGGGTCACCGCGGTGGCGAGCGTCCTGATGCTGGCGGCGCTGCCGGTGGCGGCCCTGCTGTCGGGGCCGTACGACACGGGCGAGGCGCTGGCCCGGGCGCGGGGCGCGCTGGAGATCGCCTGGCTGGTCGCGGCGGGCGCGGCGGGCGAGGCGCTGCGGCAGGCCGAGCGGCGGGCGGACGAGGCGGAACGGACCCGCGAGGAGGTGGCCCGGCGCCGTGCCGACGAGGAACGGCTGCGCATCGCGCGGGAGCTGCACGACTCGCTCACCCACCAGATCTCGGTGATCAAGGTGCAGGCGGAGGTCGCGGTCCATGTCGCCCGCAGGCGGGGGGAGGACGTGCCCGCCGCGCTGCTGGCGATCCGGACGGCGGGACGCGAGGCCGGCAGGGAGCTGCGGGCGACGCTGGAGGCCTTGCGCGACGACGGCACGGCACCGCCGCGCGGCATCGACGACGTGGCGGAACTGGTCGAGCGGGCCCGCTCGCTGGGACTGGACGCGCGCCTGTGCGTGGAGGGGCCCCGGGTGGACGTGCCGGCCGCCGTCGACCGGACGGTGTACCGGATCGTGCAGGAGTCGCTGACCAATGCCGCCCGGCACGCCGGCGCGAACACGGCGACGGTGCGGATCGACTGCCGGCCGGAGGCGCTGGCCGTCAGCGTGGAGGACGACGGCCCGGCCGCGCCGGCCGCTGGGGCGCCGGTGCCGGGGCTCGGCCTGCTCGGCATGCGCGAGCGCGTCACCGCCCTCGGCGGCCGGCTCACCGCCGGGCCGCGCGACGGGGGCGGCTTCTCGGTCCGGGCCGAGCTTCCGGTGGAGCGCACGCCGTGATCCGGGTCCTGCTCGTCGACGACCAGCCGCTCATCCGCAGCGGGTTCCGCGCCCTGCTCGACCTGGAGGACGACATCGAGGTGGTGGCCGAGGCCGCCGACGGCCGGGAGGCGCTGGCGCTGGTCCGGACGCACCTGCCGGACGTCGCCCTGGTCGACGTCCGGATGCCCGTCCTCGACGGGATCGAGACGACCCGGCGGATCGCCTCGGATCCGGCGCTCGCGGGGGTGCGCGTCGTGATCCTCACCAACTACGGCCTGGACGAGTACGTCCTGGACGCGCTGCGCGCGGGTGCCGCCGGCTTCCTCGTCAAGGACGTGCTGCCGGAGGACTTCCTGCACGCCGTGCGGGTCGCCGCGCGCGGCGACGCGCTGCTCGCCCCCTCGCTCACGCGCAGGCTCATCCACCACTTCCTCGCCCGGCCGCCCGCCGCCGCCCCGGCCGGTCAGGGCCCGGCGGAGCTGACCGGCCGGGAACGGGAGGCGGTGGTCCTGGTGGCACGCGGCCTGTCGAACGACGAGATCGCCGACCGGATGGTGATCAGCCCGCTGACCGCGAAGACGCACGTCAACCGCGCCATGACCAAATGGGGCGTCCGGGACCGTGCCCAACTGGTGGTGATGGCCTACGAGTCCGGTCTCGTCACCCCGAACGGGGGCTGAGGCGGCCGCCGTTCAGGCGGACGGATGTTCCGTGGCGGGGACGACGGCGACGCTCGCCCCGCCGCTCTCGGACAGGCCGGCCCAGTCCTCCGGACCGGCGGAGCCGCCGACGTGGTCCACCAGGAGGACGGGGCGGCGCGGAGGCGGGCCGCCGGGCTGCGGCCGGGTCGGGCGGTGCGGGCGGGCCGGGCGCCGTAGCGTACGGGGCATCTGTCCGTACGCAGCTGAGGAGCACCCCCCATGGCCGACTACCGCGTCGAGACCGAACGCACCGGATACCGGCGGTGGACCGCCCGCAACGACCGGGGCGCGGAGGTGCTGATGGCCGCGGCCGACGACGACGGGGCGCAGCCTTCGTTCACGCCGGTGGAGCTGCTGCTGGCGGCGATGGCCGGCTGCGGGGGGCTGGTGATCGACCGGACCGCGCGGGCCGTGGACCACGACGACCTCAGGATCGTCGTGGAGTCGGTGTCGGCGCCGGAGGACGACGGGCGGATTGGCCGGATCCGGGTGAGCTACGAGTTCGAGCTGCCGGACTCGAACCCGAAGGCGGCGGAGGTCTTCGCGCGCGGCGTGCGGCTCACGCACGAGAAGTTCTGCACGGTGAGCCGCACCGTCGAGCACGGGGCGCGGGTGGAGGCCGTCCTCCCGGACGGAACGGTCGGCTTCGAGGGCTGAGCCACGGCCGCGCGTTCGCCCCGCGCGGGGCGGGTGCGGGGCGTGAAGCGCGTGGCTCCCGGGGCGGCGGGGTCCGCTCCGGGAGCCACGGCGCCCCAAGTCCCGGGTGGGACAGGTCAGTTCAGCCAGAGGTCACGGACGTGGGCGAGCGGATCGGCCTCGACGCGGCTCTCGGTGTCCCAGACCTTGGTGGCGCGGGTGCCGGGGGCGTAGCGGGGCCAGTCGGCGCCGGGGTCCTGGTCCTTGACGAAGGCGACCCAGGCGCGGTGGACGGCGTCGGCGAGGGTCTGCGGCGGGGTGGCGCCGGCGGCCTCGGGGACGCCCTCGGCGTCGAGGAGGTCGAAGGCGAAGGGCAGGTCCAGGCAGTGCGCGGCGAAGCCGGAGAGCGGTGAGCGCCAGGCGAACTCGTAGAGCCAGGTGGGGCGTTCGCGGGCGGCCCGGGCGTCGGCGACGGCGAGGTTCGGCGCCCGGAACATGACGTCGGTGAGCGCCTGCCCGAAGAGGGCCTTCTCGGGGGCGGCCGGGTAGGCGGCGGCGAACTCGGCCGCGCGGCCGGGGGCGAGGCCGAGCGCGCCGAGGAGGACCGGCAGCGGCAGGCCCTCGGGGCCGGGGAACATCGAGAACTCGTCGGCGGTGAAGCCCAGCATCAGCGGGACGCCGGCGCCCGCGTCGCCGGTGGTGAGCGCCTCGACGGGCGGTACGGGGATCAGCTCGCCGTCCGCGAAGGGGGCGAGGGCCAGCATCGGGGGCAGCCCCTCGCGGTCGGGTCCGTCCTCGGCGAGCCGGTCCTGGAGGGCCAGGATCTCGTCGTCGCCCAGGTCGCGCAGGGCCGCGGCGGTGGCGGGGAGGCCGGTGCGGGCGGTGAGGAGGCGGGCGGCGGAGCGGGCGGCCCCGGGGCCGTCGGGGCGCAGGAGGGCGCCGGAGGCGGCGAGGGCGCCGCGGAAGAGGCCCCGGGCGGAGGGGACGGACAGCAGGGTGAGGACGGCGCCGCCGCCGGCGGACTGGCCGGCGACGGTGACCTTGGCGGGGTCCCCGCCGAAGGCGGCGATGTTGTCGCGGACCCACTCCAGGGCGGCGATCCAGTCGCGGACGCCGCGGTTGTCGGGGGCGTCCTCCAAGTGCAGGAAGCCCTCGATGCCGAGCCGGTAGCCGAGGGAGACGAGGACGATTCCGTCGCGGCTGAAGGCGGCGCCGTCGTACCAGGGGCTGGCGGCGGAGCCGGCGACGTAGCCGCCGCCGTGGATCCAGACGAGGACCGGGAGGCCCTCGGCGGGGGCGGCGTCGGGGGTGAAGACGTTGAGGTTGAGGACGCCGGCGCCCGGGACGCCGGGCTCGGGGATGGTGGTGACCTCGGCGAAGGGGCGGCGCTGGGCGGTGGGGCCGTAGGCGGTGGCGTCCAGCGGTTCGGTCCACGGCTCGGGCGGCTCGGGGGCGGCGAAGCGCAGGTCGCCGACGGGCGGCTGGGCGTACGGGATGCCGAGGAAGCGGGAGCTGCCGTCGGCGCGGCGCTCGCCGCGGACGGGACCTCGGGTGGTGGTGACGAGGGGGCCGGGGGAGGTCATCGGGGGCGGCTCCTGGGGTGCGCCGGCCGGGGCGGCGGCCGGTGGGTGACACCGCCGGGGCCGGGGCCGGAGGCATGGGGGTCAACGGCGGGAACGAAGAAGGTGACGCAAGTCACTTACACGAGTCACCACTGTACGGCACGGCCTCCGCGCCCGGGCGCCTCCTGCCCGCCCCGGCGCTCGGCGGCGCGGGCCGCCAGCGGGTGCGGGGCCCGGCGACGCGTGGGCATGATGAAGGCATGACCGACCGGGACGACTTCCTGACGTGGGTCAGGACCGACCTCCAGGACGCCGAGCGGGCGCTGCACGACGGGGACCCGGCGCCGCGCCGGGCGCTCTGGTCGCGCCGCGAGCCGGTGAGCGTGCTCGGGGCCTGGTACAACGCCGTCGGGCAGGAGGACGTGGACACGCTGTTCACGGCGCTCGCCCGGCGCTTCTCCGCCTGCACGGCGTACCGCATCGAGGTGGTCAGCCACGACGTCGTCGGCGACACGGCCTACACCGCGTGCTACGAGCACATCTCGACCTCGGTGGACGGGGAGGCGCGCGTCTACACGCTGCGGGCCACCCAGACGTACCGCCGGGAGGACGGCGAGTGGCGGGTGGCGCACCGGCACGGCGACCTCGTCCAGGCGTGACCCGCCGCCGTAGGATCGGCGGCGACGAGGGGGAGGTCGACGGCCGGTGGGCTGGAGCATCGAGGGCATCGTGGGCGGCACGCTGCTGGGCGGCACGGGGCTCGGCCTGATGGCGGCCGGTCTGGTGTGGAAGGGGCGCGCCACGCGGCCGTTCGCTCCCCGGCGGGCCCGCAGGATGGCCTACCGGACGTACGTCAGGGACCTGACGCGCGCGACCGACCAGGCGATCGCGGCGGCCCGCCGCGCCGCGGGCGAGGGCGAGCCGGCGATCGTCACGGTCGAGGCCGTGGAGCGCCTGCTGCGCGAGCGGTACGGGCACGAGCGCGTCGAGCGGGCGCACGCGGCGGCGGCCCTGCGCCACGGCTTCCGGCGGCACGGCTGCGCGGCGGACTGCGTGACGGACGCCTACGGCTGAACCGCCCGGCACGGCAGCGCACGGACGGCCACGGCCACAACCACGACTTCGGCTCCGGCTCCGGTCACGACCGCGGTACGGGCGTGCCCTGGTGGTAGTAGAGGCGGAGCGAGCCCTCGTGGTCGCGGCGCCAGACGGACGACCGGCGGGCGTGGCGGCCGTCGATGACGGTCTCGTAGGTGAGGTGGACGACGCCGGGGGCGAGGACCGTGCCGGCGAACTCCCCGGCTTCGACGGGCGGACCGTCCTCACCGCCGTGCAGCTCGGGCAGGGCGGCGATCATCTCCTCGTACGTCCAGCGCCGTCCCGAGGCGCCGACCTCGATGAACCCGGGGTCGAACAGGGCCTCGGCGTCCGGCCGGGACAGGCGGACGGCGGGGTCGTGGAGGCGGCGCTCGCGGGCGATCGCCTCGGTGATGTCGGGGTGCCGTTCCCTCGCCATGGCCGCCGTCACTCCCCCGTCGCGCCGTCGATGCGCTCGCGGAGCAGGTCCGCGTGGCCGTTGTGCCGGGCGTACTCCTCGATCATGTGGGCGAGGACGTAGCGGACGGAGAAGGTCTCGCCGCCGAGGCTGCCGGTCTCGTCCAGGGACTCCGCCGCGTCCACGATCGCGCGGGAGCGGGCGCACTCGGCGCGCCAGACGGCGAAGTCCGCTTCGGCGTCGGCGTGTTCGACGTCGAAGTCGGCCCATTCGGTGGAGCCGGGCGAGGTCCAGGGGCTGCGGCTCTCCTCGCCCGCCAGGACGTTGCGGAACCAGCCCCGCTCGACCTCGGCGGTGTGCCGGACCAGGCCGAGGAGGGACAGCGCGGAGGGCGCCACGGCGCGCTCCTTGAGCTGGTCGGGGGTGAGCCCGGCGCACTTGAGCATGAGCGTGTCGCGCTGGAACTGGAGCATGGCGGTGAGCGTGGCGCGCTCGTCGGCGCCGGCGCTCGGCACGGGGGTGCGGCGGTCTTCCTGGATCATGGCCGCATTCTGCCCGACTCCCCGCTCCGGGGGCGCCCGGATTTCGGCGGGCGGGCGGCGCCCCGGCGGCGGCCCCGTCGCGCCGGACGGTCTCCTCGCCCTCGGTGTCCGGGTGCGGGAGGATCCGGTCGGGCCGTCGCGGGGTCCACCGGGCGTGCCGGGCGCGCCGGTGTCCGAGGCGGTTCCGCTTCGCGGGACGGCCCCGCCGTGCCGGGGGCGTCGCGTTCACGGCCGGCCGCGTCCGGACGGGCAGGTCCCCGAGCCGGCCGGGCCGCCGTCTTCCTGCGGGTCCGCCGTTCTCCGTCCATGGTGCTCCCACCGGGCGGCGACGGCATCCCGCCGGCCGGGCGCGCGGGGCGGGGGCGGGGGTCACTCCGGCCGGGCGCACCGGGCGGGGCGGAGCCACGTCGGCCGGGCGCGCGGGCGCGGGGTGCCGTCCGGCAGGGCGCGCCGGGGCACGATCGCGGATAGTGGGGGGATGAAGCGCTATCCGCTCATCGCCGAACACGGTCTGGTGGGGGATCTGCAGACCGCCGCGCTCATCTCGGACGAGGGCGTCGTGGACTGGTTCGCGGCGCCCCGCTTCGACTCGCCGGGCGTGTTCTCCGCGCTGCTCGACCACGACCGGGGCGGCTACTTCCGGCTCTCGGTCGACGGCCCGGACGTGACGGTCAAACAGCTCTACTATCCGGACACGGCGATGCTGGTCACCCGGTTCATGTCGCCGGACGGGGTGGGCGAGCTGATGGACTGGATGCCGCCGGACCGCACCGGGCGGCCGACCGACCGGCACGCGCTGATGCGGGTGATGCGGTGCACGCGGGGCACCGTCACCTTCACGCTGGAGTGCCGGCCCCGGTTCGGTTTCGGGCGGACCCCGCACGACCTCCGGCTGGACGGCCGCACGGCGTCCTTCCGCTCGGCGGCGATGGCGGGCTTCCTCCAGTCGAACGTGCCGCTGGAGCGGGACGGGCCGCACGACGTGCGGGGCCGGCTGGAGCTGTCCGAGGGGCGGATCGCCGGGGCCTCGTTCACCGTGGACGGTCCCGAGGCCGCGCCGCCGCCGCTGCCGGACGTGGCGGAGGTGGAGGCGGCACTGTGGGACGCGGTGGACTTCTGGCAGCGATGGGTGCGCACCGCGCGGTACCGGGGGCGCTGGCCCGACATGGTGCACCGGTCGGCGATCACGCTGAAGCTGCTCACGTACCTGCCGTCGGGCGCGCCGATCGCGGCGCCGACGCTGGGGCTGCCGGAGCAGGTGGGCGGGGAGCGGAACTGGGACTACCGCTACACCTGGGTGCGGGACGGGTCGCTGGCCGTACGGGCGCTGCTCGACCTGGGCTTCGCCGAGGAGGCGGCGGCGTTCACGGACTGGCTGACGGCGCGGGTGACCGAGCGGGCGGCGGGTCCGTCGGGCGGGCGGCCCCTGCAGATCATGTACCGGGTCGACGGCGACCCGTCGCTCCCGGAGGAGGTGCTGTCGGAGTTCGAGGGGTACCGGGGTTCGGCGCCGGTGCGCGTCGGCAACGCCGCGGCGGACCAGCTCCAGCTCGACATCTTCGGCGAGGCGCTGTACGCGCTGGCGCAGGGCGGCGGGCAGGACATCCAGCCGACGTACGGGGGGTGGCGGGCGGTGTCCGGGATGCTGGACTGGCTCGCCGCGTCGTGGGACTCCCCCGACGAGGGGATCTGGGAGACCCGGGGCGGCCGCAAGGACTTCACCTTCAGCCGGGTCATGTCCTGGGTGGCCTTCGACCGGGGGCTGCGACTGGCGGAGGAGTTCGGCCGGCCCGCCGCCCTGGACACCTGGCGGGCGGCGCGGGACGAGATCTTCACGCAGGTGATGCGGCGCGGCTGGAGCGACCGGCGCGGGGCCCTGACACAGTACTTCGGCGGCGACGTGCTCGACGCCTCGCTCCTGCTGATCCCCCGGACCGGCCTGCTCAACCCGACGGACCCGATCTGGCTGAGCACCCTCGACGCGATCGAGCGGAACCTGGTCCGGGACAACCTGGTGCACCGCTACGACCCCGGGGCCGCGCCCGACGGACTGCGCGGCGCCGAGGGCACGTTCAGCCTCTGCACCTTCCTGTACGTGGACGCGCTGGCGCGCGCCGGCCGGGTCCGTCAGGCCCGGTTCGCCTTCGAGAAGATGCTGACGTACGCCAACCACGTCGGCCTGTTCGCCGAGGAGATCGGCCCGACCGGCGAACAACTGGGCAACTTCCCGCAGGCGTTCACCCACCTGTCCCTGATCATGGCGGCGACCCAGCTGGACGAGACCCTGGACGCCCTCGCGGCCCGGCCGGGGTAGGTCGCGGCCGGGCCGGCCGCGGGCACGACGGCCCCCGGGTCCGGAGGCGGGCCGTCACGATCCCCGGCCGGGCCGCCCGCCCCTCGCGGCGGGGCGGGCACCCGTCGGCGGCCCCGTCAGGACGACTTGGCGTAGTCGCCGAAGCCGACCCAGTCCAGGGCCACGCAGGGTTCGTCGCCGACGACCCAGGCGTCGTGCCCGGGGGTGACCTCCATGAAGTCGCCGGGGCCGAATTCGTCCTCCTGCCCGCCCTCGTCCATGACGACGTGGAGGCGGCCGCTGACCACGTACCCCACGTGCGACGCCTGGCAACTGTCCGTTCCCGCGAGCGGCTTGACGTGCTCGGACCACCGCCATCCGGGTTCGAACACGGCGCGCCCGACGGCGCCGCGCTCGGTGCCGAGCAGGTCCAGCCTGCCCTTGCCGCCCTCGAAGGGACGGGTCTCGTCCGCTGAGTCGAAGCTTCTTCTCACGATGCCGGTCATCGTCTCCGCCTCCCGGCGGTGCGCGGGTGCCCCGAGTCCTCTCCCAGCGTACGCCGCACCGGGCGACGGCTCTCGTTCCCGCTTCACATAAGGAACATATAAGCGCACAATGGGACTGCGGCCCTCGGGTCGCGAGCGCGGTCCGACACGCAGCACGCCAGCAAGGAGGCGAGTCACATGGCCGATGTCTCTCACCGTCCCGGTGACATCTCGGGACACCCCGACGCGACGGAGATGCGCCAGCGCTACGCGCAGATCATGCAGACCAGAGGAGTGGCGGCCGTCGAGGAACTCGTCATCCTCGCCGGCGTCTGGATCGCGATCTCCGCCCACACGGTCCACTTCGCGGCCGCCAGGCCGGAGCTGGCCCTCACCAACCTGATCGTCGGCATCGCCCTCGCGGTCCTCGGCCTGTGCGCGTCGATGGCCCCCGAGCGCTCCCAGGACCTGAACTTCGTGGTCCTGCTGCTCGGCGCCTGGACGATCCTCGCCCCGTGGATCGTCACCCGGAACCCCGACACCGGCATGATCCTCAGCAACGTCATCGCGGGCGCCTGCGTCTGCCTGTTCGCCCTCACCGCGGGCGGACTGCTGATGAGCAAGCGCAGCACGTGAGGCAACCGCCCCCATCGGTACGGCGGCGCACCCCGGAGTGCGCCGCCGTACGCGTACGCGCCGCCGCGCCCAGTGACGAAGCGGCGCGTTCCACCGCCCCGGCTTGTGCAGGATGGAGCGGGCCGCACCGCCCTGCCGCCGCCTAGCCTCGCCGCATCGAGCCACACGAGGGGCGGTACCACCGGTGAACTGGCACATCCACGACTACCGCGAGAACGATCTCGCCGCCGTCGTCCACCTGATCGACACCACGGCCGAGCTGGGACAGGAGTCCGTCTTCTCGCTCGCCGAGTGCATCGGCGCCCTCACCTCCCGGCAGCCGGCCGTCGTCGCCGTCCACCAGGGCGTCCCCATCGGCGCGGCGCTCGCCTGCGTCTCCGGGGAGCGCGCCTGGGTGATGCGGGTCGCGATCGCCTCCGGCTGGCGCGGCCGGGGCCTGGCCAGCGCCCTCCTGGTGGAGCTGGAGCGCAAGCTCGTCGCCGCCCGGGTCGGGCGGATCGCGTACGTCCTGCCGGAGGAGGAGCTGCTCGGCGAGGGGCTGCTGAACGCCGGCTACACCCGGCAGCCGGCGGTCGCGTACTTCGAGAAGACCGAGCCGCTGCACGGGCCCGCCGCCGGGCTCCTCGACGACCTCGGCGGCCGGCTGCTCCCGGGCGACCTGTGGGCGAAGGTCGCCGGCATGGAGCGGGAGAAGGACCTGATCGAGCGGCGGGTGGTGCTGCCGCTCGCCGAGCCCGAGCGGGCCACCCGGCACGGGGTCCGGCCGCCCCGGGCGATCTGCCTCTTCGGCCCGCCCGGCACCGGCAAGACGACCTTCGCCCGGGCGGTGGCCTCCCGGCTGGGCTGGCCGTTCGTGGAGATCCTGCCCTCGCGGCTGGCCGACGGCGGCAACCTCGCGGCGGCGCTGCGCACCGCCTTCGCGCGGATCGCCGAGCTGGAGCGGGTCCTCGTCTTCATCGACGAGGTGGAGGAGATCGCCCCGGTCCGCTCCGAGCCCGCGCAGCCCGGCGGGCTGCACGGGGTCACCAACGAACTCCTCAAGCTGATCCCGGGCTTCCGGGAGGGCGACGAGCGGCTGCTGGTGTGCGCGACCAACTCGGTCCGCTCGCTCGACCCGGCCTTCCTGCGGCCCGGCCGCTTCGACTACCTGATCCCGATCGGCACCCCCGACAAGGCCGCCCGGGCCGCGATCTGGTCCCGCTACACCGACGGCCGGCCCGAGGTGGACGTCGACGAACTGGTCCTCGCCAGCGACCTGTTCACCCCGGCGGACATCGAGCACGCGGCCCGGGTGGCGGCCCAGGCGTCCTTCGAGCGCGACCTCGTCGGCACCGGCGGCCGGGGCGCGGACGCCCCGGCGCCGGGCGCGCGCACCGCGGACTACCTGACGGCGATCGCCGCCGCCCGCCCGACGGTGACGCCGGAGCTGGTCGAGCGGTTCGCGGCGGACATCACGAGCCACGCCCGCACGTGACCCGTCACCCCGTGGCGGCGCCGAGGGCCGCGTCCAGCTCCGCCCGGTCCGGGGGCCGGGCGCCGGCCCGGGAGACGGTGACGGCCGCCGCGGCCCCGGCGCGGGCCAGCAGCCCGGTGAGGTCGTCGGCGCCGAGCGCGGCCAGGGCGGCCCGGTCGCGTCCGGCCAGGGCGTCGAGGACGGCCGACATGAAGGAGTCGCCCGCGCCGACCGTGTCGACGACGGCGACGGCCGGCGCCCCGGCGGCCACCGTATGCTCCCGGGTCACCGCAAGCGCCCCGTCGCCGCCCCGGGTGACCAGGACGACGGCCGGGCCGAGGGCCAGCCAGCGGGCGGCCACCGCCTCCGGCGGCTCTCCCGGGTACAGCCAGGCCAGGTCCTCGTCGCTGGCCTTCACGACGTCGGCGAGGGCGACGCACCGCTCGACCCGGGCCACGGCCGGCCCGTGCTCCCCCATCAGCGCGGGCCGCACGTTCGGGTCGTAGCTGACGGTGGCGGCGGGCCGGAGCCGTCCGGTCAGCGCGAGCACGGCGGCGGCGCCCGGCTCGGTGACGGCCGCGATCGAGCCGAGGTGGACGTGCCGGACCGGCTCCGGGGTCGCCGGCGGCTCCTCGGCGGTGAGGGTCCAGGCGATGTCGAAGGCGTACGCCGCCCGCCCCCGCCCGTCGAGGGTGACGACGGCGGACGGCGTGCGCGCGGGGGCGCCGCCGGTCGCGAGCCGCACGCCGGCGCCGGTGAGGTGGGCGGCGATGAGCCGGCCGGCGGGGTCGTCGGCGAGCTGGGTGAGCAGGGTGACGGGGCGGCCGAGGCGGGCGAGGCCGCAGGCGACGTTGGCGGGGCTGCCCCCGGGGTGGACGACGTCGGCGGCGCCCGGGCCGCGGACGATGTCGGCGACGCACTCGCCGATCACCAGGAAGGACATCGGGTCTCACAGCTCCTTGGCAGGGGTGTCCGGGAAGCCTGCCCGGCCGCCGAGGACGTCCGGGCCGACGTGACCGGGGTCGTACGCGCCGTCCCGGTCCGTCCGGTCGATGATCCCCCCTGCCGTCGGGGAGGACCCGACCGAGGGTGTCGCTATCGTGTGCGCGACGGCCCCGAGGGGGCGCGCGTCGACTGCTCGCGGGTGCGGGGAAGGCGGACGGGGTGGAGAGGGTCGGTACGGACGAGGGGCTCGACGTCCTCGGCTTCGACGGCGGCGGCGAGCTGGAGTCGTGGCTCGCGGAGCACCACGGCGACACCCCGGGCATCTGGCTGCTGCTCGGCCGCAAGGGCGGCGGCCTGCCCTCGCCGACGGCCGAGGACATCCTCGACCTGACGCTGGCCTACGGCTGGATCACCGGCAAGCGCAAGGCCCGCGACGAGCGCTCCTACCTCCAGAAGATCACCCCGCGCCGGCCGCGCAGCCTGTGGTCGCAGGTCAACGTGCGGCAGGTCGAGCGGCTGCTCGCGGACGGCCGGATGCGCGAGCCGGGGCTCGCGGAGGTGCGGGCGGCGCGGGCCGACGGGCGGTGGGAGGCCGCGTACCCCTCCCAGAAGGACGCCACGGTCCCGGACGACCTGGCGGCCGCCCTCGCCGCCCGGCCGGAGGCGGCCCGCGCCTTCGAGGCGCTGGGGAAGACGGACCGCTACCTGGTGATCCTCTCCCTGTGGCAGGCCCGGACGGCGAAGACCCGCGCGGCCCGCGTCGAGCGGGCGGTGGCCCGGCTGGCCGGGGGCGGCGCGTAGGGAGGGGTCAGGCGCGGCGGCGGTAGAGCACCTGGCGGGCGTCCCACTCCTCGAAGGAGCCGGCGTGCTCCAGGCCGACGGCCTCCAGGAGGCGGCGGGAGCGCGCGTTGGCCTCCTGGGTGACGGCGACGACGCTCGGGGCCGCCTCCAGGGCCCGGGCCACGGCGGCGGCCACGGCCTCGCGGGCGTATCCGCTCCCCCAGTGCTCGGGCAGGAACTGGTACGACACCTCCGTCTCGCCCCCGCGCCCGGCCGGCTCGACGGTGACGAGGCCGAGCACCACGCCGTCCTCGGCGCGGACCACGGCGTGGAAGCCGGGCGCGCCGACGATCCGCCGCTGCCGGATCCGGACGACGGAGGCGATGACCGGCCCGCCGAGGTGGCGCCGCACCTCGGGGTCGGTCCAGAGCCGGGTCACGGCGGGCAGGTCCGCGCTCCGCACGGGCCGCAGCTCCAGCCGCTCGGTGCGCAGCGCGGCCCCGGGGTGCCGGGGCGGTGAGACGGTCATGGGTCGGATCATCGCAGGACGGGGGCGGGTCAGCCGCCGGAGGGCCCGGCCGGCGGTCCGGCGGCACGGCTGCGGACGAGCGGGAGGCGGACCTCGTCGGGCGCGCTGGGCACGCCCCGTACGACGAACTCGTTGCGCAGCGGGACGACGGCGACGGTCGCCGCCCGGGGGTGCGGCGCCTCCGGGGCGGCCTCGCCGCGGGCGACCGCCCGGCCGGGGCCGGTGAGCCAGGGCGCGGCGGCGTCGTCGCCGGACTGCTCCTGGAGCGGGGCGAGGAACTCGGCGGACCTCGACCTCGCGAGCCACGGAGTCGTGAAGGTCTACGAGGACCGCGGGGGCACCCGCTATCCGGGGCTGCCGTGGGAGCCGAAGGCAGCCTTCGACGCGGTCGCGGAGTACCACCGGGCGCGCTGAACGCCCGGCGGCCCCGTCACCCCTCCAGCGGTCCGCCCTCCAGCAGTCCGCGGACGGCGTCCCAGCCGGCGTCCATCGGGGCGACGGCCTCCCGCGCCGTCGCCACGTCCTTGTAGCCGCTGGAGGTGACCACGCAGACGACGGGGCCCTCCTCGGCCGCCGGATCCGGCCCGTGGGCCCGCAGTCCGGCGAGCCCCGCGGCGGCGGACGTCTCGCACCAGACGCCCTGCGCCGCCAACTCCTCCCGGGCCGACCGAAGCTGATCCTCCGTCACCGTACGGGCGGCACCGCCGGTGCGGCGGACGGCCAGCACTCCCCGGTAGCCGTTCACCTCGCAGTCGATGGCGTACGCGGCGGTCGGGCCGACGGGCACGCGGACGGCCGGACGGCCGGTCCGCAGCGCCTCGGTGAGGGCACCGGCGGCGGCCGGCTCGGCGCCGTACATCCGGGGCAGTCCGCCGGTCACCCCCAGCCGGGCCAGCTCCGCGAAACCCTTGGCGACCCCGAACAGCAACTCGCCGTAGCCGGTGGGAACGTGGACGGCGGCCGGGGCCCGCCCGAGCGCGAGGGCGATCTCGTAGGCGATCGTCTTGTAGCCCTCCGGGCCGAACGGGTGCCCCGTGTGCGCGGAGTCCGTGACGCTGCTGACCGACTGGAAGCCCAGCTCTTCGACGATCCGCCGCATCAGGGGCCGTACCGAGGCGAGGGGGACGGTCAGCACCGTCGCGCCGTAGGCCCGCAGGTGGGAGGCGACGGCGGGCGGCGCGTGCGGGGAGGTGAACACGGCGCACGGCAGTCCCGCCCGGGCCGCGTACGCGGCGGCGGCCGCGCCGTGGTTGCCGGACGAGGACACGACGACGCCGCGCGCCCCCGAGGCGACGGCCGCGCTCACCGCCACCCGGTTCAGCCGGTCCTTGTGGCTCCACGTCGGATTGCGCGACTCGTCCTTCACCCACACCCCGCCGCCCAGTTCCACCAGCGGCGTGTTCCCCTCCCCCAGCCCCGGCGCGGCCAGCGGCGGCAGCAACGGCGCCCACCGCTCCAGGCCGTGCGCGGCGGGCCGGCCGAAGAGGTCCGCCGGCACCGCGTCGTAGTCGTAGTCGACCTCCAGCGGATACGCGACCTCCTCCGTGGACGTCACCGGGCACCCGGCGGTCAGCGGAGGCCAGAGCGGATGCCGGACGGACGGATCGGCGAGCGACCGCTGCGCGCGGGCGAGGGACGTCACGAGGAACCCTTCTGCTGGTACGGCCCCGGGCCTGCCGGATCAGCGGGAGTGCATCCGGCGGCGCAGGGCCTCCAGGGCGCCGGGGCGGCGGCCCGGGACCCGGCGGCGCAGCGCCACGAGGGTGGGGCCGAGGGCGCGGGCGCGGGCCGGATCGGCGATCTGCTCCCACTGGTGGTGCGCCCGGTCCACCGCGCCCTCGACATCCCGGTCGTCCGGCTGCTGGCGCAGTCCGAGGCGCGCCTCGGCGACCGCGAGCCACAGCTCGCAACTGCGGGCCGGCTCCCCCGCCAGCCGCGCGAGGTCCGCCCGCACCTCCATCCAGTGCACCGCCTCCCCCGACCGCGGCCCGAACCGCCGCAGCGCGTCCCGCTCCCACGCGGCCGCCATCTCCGCCGCCTCGGCGTGCCGCCCCGCCATCGCGGCCGACAGGATCGCCGGATGCGGATCGTGCGCGGGCGGCTCGGCGGGCGCCACGGGCGCCGCCGGCGCCACCGCGCCGTAACCCGCCGCCCGGCGCGGGTCGACGGCCGCCGGCGCCCGACCGGCCGAGCCGTTCGCCCCGCTCCCCCCGGCGGTACGAGGCCGGGCCCCGGGCTCCGCGAGCGGCGCGGGCACGGGGGGCGCGGCGGGCGGACCGGGCGGACCGGGCGGCAGCGGCGGTACGGGCGGGGCCGCCACGCGCCCCGCCCGCACCTCCGCCTCCGCCTCCTTCACCTTCGTCTCTTTCGCCTCCGTCTCTTTCGCCTCCGCCGTGGCCTTCGACGGGACCGGCTTCATCGTTCCGGGGCCCTCTTCGCCCCCGGCGGGCGCGAAGCCGGCCGGCAGGGCCGGAACAGCGGCGGAAACCGGGGCCGACGCCGGAGCCGGGACCCGGGCAGGCTTGGAGAACGAGACCGGAGCCGGGACCTGAGCCGAGGCCGGGACGGGTACCGGAGCCGGGACGGGTACCGGCGCCTGGGGCGGAGCCGGAGCGGGGACGGGTCCGGGGGCGGGGACCTGGGCCGGCGCCGGGACGGGGGCGGGGGCCGGGGCCTCCGGCGCGGGAGCGGAAGGCGTCGGCGCGGGGGCCTGCACCGGCCTCGCGGGCTCCTGGTCGCCCACCACCAGGAACAGGGGCCGGGACCGGGTCTGGGGCGGGGACTGGGTGCGGGCGGCCGCTTCCGCGTGGAGCGCGGCGAAGGAGGGGCGGGCGCCGGTGCGCCACTGGTCGGCCCACGCCCGGAGGTAGTCGGGGGCCACCAGGTCGCCGCGGCGCGGGGGCGCGGTGATCCGGGCGTAGAGGGCGGGGGCGGGGGCGAGGCGGAGGAGGTCGGGGGCGGCGGCCAGGCGGGCCCACGCCTCCGGGTCGGCGACCAGGTCCGCGACCACCGTCGTCGTGCCGGGCGGCCGGGACGCCGCCGCCTCCGCGAGCCAGTGCCAGGGCAGGGCCGTGTAGCGGAGGGCCGCCGAGGTGCTGCGGGCGAGGGCGAGGTGCGGCAGCTGCTGGCGGCGGTCCAGGTGGAGCTGGCCCGCGAGGTAGAGGACCAGCGGGCCGGGGCCCTGCGCGGCGGCGCGCAGCCGGGTGAGGACGGTCTGCGGGTCGACGGGGTCGGCGAGTTCGACGAGCGTCGCGGTCGCCGTGCCGGTGAGGACGCCGGGCGGGACCGCCGCGAGCGAGGGCAGCACGGAGGCCGCGTCCATCGCGCGGCCGCGCCCCGCGGGCGCCGCCGCGAGCAGCACGGCCGTGCCCGCCGCCGGGCCCGAAGTCACCGCCGCCGCCCCCGTGTCCGTGCCCACCGTGCCGGCCGTACCGTTCAGCTCGTCGCTCACCACACGTGCACCGTAACCCGTTGTGTCGCGGCCGATGACGGCCGGGCCTCAGGCATATGCCAGAAGCACCACCGGATCGAGTGTTGCCAAATCCCTTACGGCCGCTCGGACCCTGTGCCACAGTCGTCTCCAGGCCCCGTTCCGACACGGGCCGCGCCGCGCCTGTATCGGAGTACGACATGCCGTCCCCTCTGTTCGCGGACCGTCCCGCCCAGCCCCCCGAGGCTGGTGCGGTGGACGCGCTGATCTCGCAGGCGAGCCGCCTGCGCGGTGAGGTCGACGCCGTCCGCCGGGACGCCGCTGCCCATGACGACGATCCGCGGCGGCGCTGGCAGCGCGCGCTCTGCGACCTGGCGGTACATCAGATCGACGAGCTGCGAGCACAGTTCGGGCAGCTCCGCGACGGAGCCCCGGCGGTGACGCTGCCCGCCCGGCGGGATCCCGCGGGCCAGGACATCGCGCGCGAGGACGCCGCGCCCGAGGAGGACGGGACCGTCTTCGACGGGTCGTTCACCAGTGATGCCGGCGCCGCCTACGGCGAGGCCCCGGTCCGCACCGGTTCGCTCCTCACCCGCGTCGGCAGCGCCGAGTGGAACCTGCTCACCGACGAGGTGAGCTGGTCCGAGGAGCTGTTCCAGATCTTCGGCCGCTCGCGCGAGCGGGGGCCCATGTCGCTCGACGAGATGCCGACCGTGGTCCACTCCGAGGACCAGCCCCGGCTCCAGGCGATGGTGACGGACTGCCTGATCGACGGGAAGCCGATCGACGGCGAGTTCCGGATCGTCCGCACGGACGCCAAGGTCCGCACCGTGCACATGACCGGCGAGCCGGTGCTCGACGCCGACGGCTGCACGGCCTCCATGTGGGCCGTCCTGAGGGACGTCAGCGAACTGCGCCGCAGCGAGCGGGCCGTCCGCGAGAGCCGGGACCGCCTGGAGCACAGCCGCCAGGTCGAGCGCACCGAGCGCCGGGTCGCCGTCGAGCTCCAGGAGGCGGTCCTGCCCCCCTGGCGCGGCTCGCTCCGCTTCGCCCACGGCGGTCCCGCCCCGCTCGACGTCGCCGGACACTACTTCCCGGCCGCCTCCACCGGCCTGATCGGCGGCGACTGGTACGACGCGCTCGCGCTGCCCGCCGGCGACGCCCTGCTCACCGTCGGCGACCTCACCGGCCACGGCGTGGCGGCGACGTCGTCGATGGCGATGCTGCTCGGCGCGCTGCGCGGCATGGCCGTGGCCGGCATCCGGCCCGGCGCCCTCATGGGCCACCTCAACCAGCTCCTGGAGAGCTCCGGCCAGCCCGCGCTCGGCAGCGCGATGTGCTGCCGCTACGACCCGGTGGCGCAGACGCTCACCTGGGCGCAGGCCGGCCACCCCGCCCCGCTGCTCTTCCGCGGCGGGACGGGCCGCCCGCTGCGCCGTCCGGAGGGCGTGCTCCTCGGGGCGACGCCGAGGATCGCGTACGAGGAGACCGAGACCCGGCTCCTCCCGGGCGACGTCCTGGTGCTGCACACCGACGGGCTGACCCGGCCGGCGGGCGCCCTCGACGACGAGACCGGACTCGCCCGGCTGCTCGCCCTCGCGCCCCGTCTGGCGGAGGCCCGGGACGCGCAGGAGTGCCTGCGCTCCGTCCTGGAGGAGTTCGGCGAGGAAGCGCGCGAGGACGACGCCTGCCTGATGGTCGTCCGCGTCGGCTCCTGAACCGGCGCACCCTCCCGGGGTGGGGTACGCCCCTGGGGCCGTGCCGGTTCCCCGGGCCGCCCGGCGGCTCCGTTCCCACGGCGCGGGACCTCGCGCCCCGCGCTCAGGCCTGCCCCGTCCTCGGGGCCTCCGGGGACCGGGGCAGCTCGACCTCCAGCTCGGCGCGCAGGTCCTCGATCTTCGAGTAGCCCGCGTACTGGCCGGTGAGCCGGTACATCTCGCGCAGCCGGTGCCAGGTGCGGTGCGAGGAGGTCTCGCCCATGGAGATGAGGGCGAGCCGGGCGTAGCGGTCGGCCTGTTCGGGGTCGTCGGCGATGAAGCAGGCCGAGGCCATCGAGATGCGGTCGAAGAGCTTCGAGCGGTCGTGCCCGTCGCGCCGCAGGTCCAGGGCGAGCTTCGCGTGGTGCTGGGCCGTGACCGCCGCCGCCGGGTCGTGGTCGGCGAGGGTGCGGTAGGCGAGGGCCTGCATGCCGTGCATGTCGGCCTCGTCGAAGCTCTGCATCCAGTTCGGCGTCTCCTCGTTCCGGTCGGAGACGAAGAGGTCCTCGGCCTCGCCCAGGGTGCGGCGCATCGCCTGCCCCCGGCCCATCGACGCCTGCGCCCACGCCTCGATGGTGTGGAACATCGCCTGGGTGCGCGGCAGCAGCCGTTCTCCCGCACCGGACTTGGCGAGCTCCATCAGGTCGAGGGCGTCGTCGGGACGGCCCAGGTGAACCATCTGGCGGGCGGCGCGGGAGAGCGCCTCGCCGGCGCGCGGCCGGTCGCCGCTCTCGCGGGCCGCGTGGGCGGCGATGAGGAAGTAGCGCTGCGCGGTGGGTTCGAGGCCCACGTCGTGGGACATCCAGCCGGCCAGGACGGCGAGGTTGGCGGCGACGTCCCACAGCCGGCGCTGGAGGTGGTCGGCGTGGCGGTAGGCGAGCATGCCGCCGACCTCGTTGAGCTGGCCCACCACCGCCTTGCGCTGGAGGCCGCCGCCCCGGGAGGCGTCCCAGGCACGGAAGATCTTGACCGACTGCTCCAGCGCCTCGATCTCCTCCGAGCCGATGGGGGCGGCCTCGTAGCGGTCGAAGCCGGCGGGATCGGCGTGGTACGGATCGGTGGCGCGGGGCGCCGCGGCGGGGCGGGAGGGCTCGGTCCTGAGCCAGTCGTTCAGGGAGCTGTTGAGTGCGGAGCCGGCGGTGAGCGCGATGCCCGCGCCCATCAGGCCGCGTCGGTTGAGCATGAGGTCCATTCCCGTGAATTCGGTGAGGACCGCAGCCGTACGGTCGGGAGCCCAGGGCATTCCGTCAGGGTTCTCGTCCTTGTTCCTGACGGCCTGCCGCGTTCCGGCACGCCCGCGTCGCACGAACCCGAGGTCCTCGATGGTCACGACACGACCGAGTCGCTCGGTGAACAGGGCTGCCAGCACCCGGGGAACGGGATCGCGCGGGGTCTCTCCCCTGTCGATCCAGCGCCGCACCCGCGAGGTGTCGGTCGACAACTGGGGGTGGCCCATGGCCGCCGCCTGCCGGTTGACCAGTCTCGCGAGTTCGCCCTTGGACCAGCCGGCGAGGCCGAAGAGGTCCGCCAGGCGGGTGTTGGTCTGTCCTGTCACGTCTAAGCCCCCAGGTTCTCGGCTGAGTTGACAGTAGCCCGCTGTCATAGGGCTGGCGACTATTCGCCAGGGTTCGCCAGGGTGCGCTCGATGTTCCGCCACCCGCGCGCGGGTGTCAGGTAGGTATGCGCCACCCCGCCCCGTCGACCGGCCCTCATTTTCCCCAGGGTGCGGACCGGGGGCGGGCGGGGCGACGCACGCTATACGTCGGACCACGAAGGGATCTGTCACCTCCATGTACACAGCATCGTCCTCCGTGTCCGCCCCGCCCCGGCCGCAGACCCGCCTGGTGCCGGCCGGCGGACCGTACCTCGCCCCCGCGCCGCGGGCCGCGCGTCCGCGGTCCTGGGCGGCCGGGACCGGCACCGGACCCGGCACCCGGGTCAGCGGCAGGATCGACCTGTCGGGCCCGCAGGGGGCGCAGCTGAAGGTCGCCATCGCCTCGGTGCAGCGCATCTGCCCGGAGTTCAACCCGGTGCAGGTGCTGCGGCGCAGCGGCCGCTCCGTCCTGATCGTCGGGACGACCGGACGCACGACGGCGGTGGCGAAGTGTTTACTGGACCACTCCCCCGCGTGGGCCGAGCGGTTCCGGCACGAGATAGCTTCCTACCGCTCCTTCGTACGCCACCGTCCGCCGGTGCGCGCGCCGCGGCTGATCGCCGCGGACCCGGAGAACTGCGTGCTGGTGATCGAGCGGATGCCCGGACGGGCCGCGGCCCTCTCGCGCCACCCCGTGGAGGCCCCGCCGCGGGCCGACGTGCGGGCGGCGCTCGGGGCGATCGCCCGGCTCAACGCCTGGCGGCCGCCGGCCGGGACCTTCGACGCGCCGCTGGACTACGGCGCGCGGATCGCCCGCTACCACGAGCTGGGACTCTTCACCGACCGGGACCGCGACGACCTGCAGAAGCTGCTGCACGGCCTGGCCCACGCGGGCGGGCGGCAGGGCATGGGGCAGTTCTGCCACGGTGACGCCCTGCTCTCCAACATCCTCCTCTCCCCCGCCGGGCCCGTCCTGGTCGACTGGGAGCACGCCGGCTGGTACCTGCCCGGCTACGACCTGGCGACGCTGTGGGCGGTACTCGGTGACGCGCCGCTGGCCCGGCGCCAGATCAGCCAGATGGCGCAGCAGCAGGGCCCGGCGGCCCGGGACGCCTTCCTGGTGAACCTGATGATCGTGCTGACGCGGGAGATCCGCACGTACGAGACGGCCGTGCAGCGGACCATCAAGGAGGCCCCGCCAGCGGGTTCGGTGCCGGTGGTCTCGGGGGCGCTGGCTCCCGGGGAGGAACAGCGGCTGCTGCTGAGGCGGCTGCACGACGACTGCGCCATGGCACGGCGGGCCGTGCGCGCGGCGGTGGGGACGCGCTGAGCGTTCCCACCGCGAGACGGGGGTGTGCGCCGCACACCCGGTGCCGACACACCGGGAGTGCGGCGCTTCGCCGTTTCCGGCGCGTGCCGCCCGGCGGCTTCGGGCGGCCCCATTGGTCGAGACCACCGACGCGCCGCCGGTGGGCGGACCGTCACCGCGAAAGTCGCCCCGTTCGGCCCGCACGACCGCGCTGACATGGGAACTCGCCTTCGAGGCGGGGTCATTGACGGATGGTCGGGGAGCGGCTACCCCTGTACGGGTTCGGTACCGCACGCCCCCGTGTCACCCCCCGTCCCTGGAGGCCGCCTTGCTCCGTACCGCGTCCCGAGGCCGTGTGCTCTCCGTCGCCGCGTCCGCCGCCCTGCTCCTCCCGCTGCTGTCGGGCGCGCCGCCGGCCGGTGCCGACGCGCCGGTGGCGGACTCGCTGCAGCGCCGGTTCGCGGCGGCGGCCGAGCGCCACGGCGTGCCCGAGAGCGTGCTGCTCGCCGTCTCGTACCTCCAGTCGCGCTGGGACGACCACGCCGGCGCGCCCAGCGTGACCGGCGGCTACGGGCCGATGCACCTCACCGACGCGGCGACGGCGCTGGCCCGTTCCGCGCCGCACCACTCGGAGGACGGCGAGGACGCGCGCGGCGACGACTCCCGGCCCGCCCGGACCGGGGCCGGCACCGACCTGCCGGAGCCCGGGGAGCTGCCGGCCCGGCTGCGGACCCTGGAGCGGGCGTCGGCGCTCTCCGGGATCCCGGCGGAGGAGCTGCGGAGCTCGGCGGCGGCGAACATCGAGGGCGGCGCGGCGCTGCTCGCGGCGGCCCAGCGGGAGGCCGGGCGGGCACCGAGCGCGGACCCGGCCGACTGGTACGGGGCGGTGGCGCGGTACTCGGGCGCCGACGACACGGCCACGGCGGCGGCGTACGCGAACGACGTCTTCGACGTGATCCGGACCGGCGGGGCACGGGTCACGGACAGCGGGCAGCGGGTCGTGCTGCCGGCCGCTCCGGGAGTGGCTCCGGACACCGGGCAGGTGGCGGGGCTGGGGCTGCGCGCGCCGGAGCGCGGCCCGGTGGAGTGCCCGACGACGGTGGCGTGCGAGTGGGTCCCGGCGCCGTACGAGGAGTTCGGCGACGGGGACTACGGCAACCACGACAAGGCGGACCGGCCGGCCTCGCAGAAGATCGACTACATCGTGGTGCACGACACCGAGGCGACCTGGGACGTCACCCTGAAGCTGGTGCGGGACCCGACGTACGTCTCCTGGCAGTACTCGCTGCGCTCCTCGGACGGGCACGTCGCCCAGCACCTGCCGCTGAAGGACGTCGGCTGGCACGCGGGGAACTGGTACGTGAACGCCAAGTCGGTGGGCCTGGAGCACGAGGGCTTCCTGACGGCCCCGGACTCCTGGTACACGGAGGCGATGTACCGCAGCTCGGCGCGGCTCGTGCGGTACCTGGCGAAGCGGTACGACATCCCGCTCGACCGGCAGCACGTCATCGGGCACGACAACGTGCCGGGGACGGTGACGTCGACGATCCGCGGCATGCACACCGACCCGGGTCCGTACTGGGACTGGGCGCACTACTTCCGGCTGCTCGGCCGGCCGCTGACGCCGAGCGCGGGTCCGGGGGCGGCCGTGGTGACGATCCGTCCGGAGTACGGCGAGAACCGGCCGGTGTACACGGGGTGCGCGACGGCCGGGGAGGCGTGCGCGCCGCACGGCAGCGGCGCCGTGCGCCTGCACACCGCGCCGAGCGCCGACGCGCCGCTGGTGCGGGACATCGGACTGCGGCCCGGCGGGCAGGACTCGACGACCGGGGTCAACGACACGGGCGCGCGGGCGACGACGGGGCAGAGCTACGCGGTGGCGGAGCGCCGGGGCGACTGGACGGCGATCTGGTACCTCGGGCAGAAGGCGTGGTTCCACAACCCGGAGGCGCGGCCGACGGCGGTGGGCGCGCGCGGGCAGCTGCTCACGCCGCGGGAGGGCCTGTCGGAGGTGCCGGTGTACGGGCGGGCCTATCCGGAGGCGGCGGCGTACCCGGCCGGGGTGCCGGTGCAGGCGGTGTCCCCGCTGCCGTACCGGCTGCTCGCGGGGCAGCGGTACGTGGTGGGGCACAAGACGCCCGGGGAGTACTACTACGCACCAGTGTTCGACAGCACGAACCATCGGGTCGTGCGCGGACAGGAGGAGTACTACCAGATCCAGTTCGGCCACCGGATCGCCTTCGTGAAGGCCGCTGACGTGCGGGTTTCACAGGGCTGAGCGGGCTTGGCCGAAAGGTGCGGGGTGGCGCCGGAGTCCCTCTCCGGCGCCACCCCTTCCCGTGTTCGTACGACTATTCCTGAGCGCGGGTCCGGGGCCCGGGACAGGGGTAAGGCTGGGCCGGAACGTCACCCCTCCACCGGAAAGGCCTGTCCGCACATGCCTCAGCCCTTCGTCATGCCGGATTTCTATGTCCCGTATCCGGCGCGCCTCAACCCCCATGTGGAGGCGGCCCGGACGCACACCCGGGACTGGGCCCGCGCGATGGGGATGCTGGAGGGCTCCGGGGTCTGGGAGACGGCCGACCTCGACGCGCACGACTACGCGCTGCTCTGCGCCTACACCCACCCCGACTGCGACGAGGACGCGCTGAACCTGGTCACCGACTGGTACACGTGGGTCTTCTTCTTCGACGACCACTTCCTGGAGGTCTTCAAGCGCACCCAGGACCGGGCGGGCGGCAAGGAGTACCTGGACCGGCTGCCCCGCTTCATGCCGGCCGACCCCGCCACCGGCATGCCCGAGCCGGCCAACCCGGTGGAGGCCGGCCTCGCCGACCTGTGGCGGCGCACCGTCCCCGCGATGTCCGACGGCTGGCGGCTGCGCTTCGCCGAGGCCACCGAGGCCCTCCTCTACGAGTCCCTGTGGGAGCTCGACAACATCAACGACGGCCGGATCGCCAACCCGCTCGAATACGTCGAGATGCGCCGCAAGGTCGGCGGCGCCCCCTGGTCCGCCGGGCTCGTGGAGTACGCCGCCGGGGCCGAGGTCCCCGACCGGGTGGCCCGCTCGCGGCCGCTCCGGGTGCTGCGCGACGCCTTCTCGGACGCCGTCCACCTGCGCAACGACCTCTTCTCGTACCAGCGCGAGGTCGAGGACGAGGGCGAGAACAGCAACGGCGTGCTCGTCCTGGAGCACTTCCTCGGCTGCTCCACCCAGGAGGCCGCCGACGCCGTCAACGACCTGCTGACCTCACGGGTCCAGCAGTTCGAGAACACCGCGCTCACCGAAGTGCCCGCGCTGGCCGTGCGGGAGGGCCTCACCCCCCTGGAGATCGCGGCGATCGGCGCGTACACCAAGGGACTCCAGGACTGGCAGTCCGGCGGCCACGAGTGGCACATGCGCTCCAGCCGGTACATGAACGAGGGCATGGCCGAGGCGTCCGCCGGAACACCCGCCCTCGGCATGTCGGTGCTCGACGTCCGGAACCTGCTCGGCGGCCGGGCCGGCGAGGCGCGGCTGCGCAGCCTCACCCACACGCCCCACCGGCCCGTCGGCCCCCTGCCGCTGCCCGGCTTCGACCTCCCCTACGCGCTCTCCCTCAGCCCCCACCACCAGGAGGCCA
Organism: Streptomyces sp. NPDC014656; assembly: GCF_043084305.1. Taxonomy (NCBI): domain Bacteria; kingdom Bacillati; phylum Actinomycetota; class Actinomycetes; order Kitasatosporales; family Streptomycetaceae; genus Streptomyces; species Streptomyces sp. NPDC014656. Next base: position 56,377 of record NZ_JBIBZN010000005.1, on the reverse strand, counting down.
AGCGGCGCTCCGAGGACTGGGCCGACGCGATGGGCCTGCTCGGCGACATCTGGGACCGGCCGCTGATGGAGGGCTTCGACCTAGCCCTCTGCTCGGCCGGCATCGACCCCGACGCCACGCTGGAGGAGCTGGAGCTCAGCGCCCTCTGGCTGACCTGGGGCACCTACGCCGACGACTACTACCCGATGGTCTTCGGCCGTCCCCGCGACCTGGCGGGGGCCCGGGCGCAGACCGCCCGGCTGAAGGCGTGCCTGCCGGTGGACGACCCCGCCTCCGCCCCGGGGTTCGCCGGGAACGCGCTGGAGCGGGCGCTCGCCGACGTGTGGGCGCGCACGGCGGGACCGATGGGCCCGGAGGCCCGTACGGAGCTGTGGACCGCGCTCGACGCGATGCTGGAGAGCTGGATGTGGGAGCTGCACAACCAGGCGCAGCACCGGGTGCCCGACCCGGTCGACTACGTCGAGATGCGCCGCAGCACCTTCGGGTCCGAACTCACCATGCTGATGGGCCGGCTGCGCAAGGGCGGCGCCCTGCCGCCGGAGGTGTTCCGCTCGGGCACCGCCCGCGCGCTGGAGAACGCGGTGGCGGACTACGGCGCGCTCGTCAACGACCTCTTCTCGTACCAGAAGGAGGTCGAGGTGGAGGGCGAGCTGCACAACGGCGTGCTCGTCCTGGAGAAGTTCTTCGACGTCGACCGGGACACGGCCGCCGGCATGGTGCACGAGCTGATGCGCGGACGGCTGCGCCAGTACGAGCACCTGAAGCAGCGTGAGGTGCCGCTGATGTACGCCCACTTCGGGCTGGACGAGGCCGGGCGGGCGGCCTTCGGGGCATGGCTGCGGGAGCTGGAGGACTGGCTCGCGGGCGTCCTGCACTGGCACCGGAGCGTGCGGCGGTACGGCGCCGGCGACGTGCGCGCGGGCGCCGGGAGCCCGCTGCTGCGCGACCGCTCCGACGGCGCGGCTCCGGTGCCGGACTGGACCGCGCCGCGCGGGCTCGGCACCACGGCGGCACGCGTCGCGACCGCCTTCGCCGGCGTCCCGTCCTGACGCGCGGAAGGGCCGCCCCGGAGTCCGGGGCGGCCCTTCCGGTCGTGGTCCAGGGCCTGTCTGCCCATGGGCGTCGGATCGGGCCGGGTCGTTCGGCGCGTGCGAGCGGCGTGCGGCCCGGACCCGGCGGGAACGGTCGGACGGGCCCTAGGGGCGGCGGCCGCGCAGGTCGTCGAGTTCGCGGCGTTCGCGTTTCGTGGGGCGGCCGGCGCCGCGGTCGCGGACGGCGGCGAGGGCGACGTGCTCGCGCGGCGGCGGGGGCGGGCTGTTGTCCACGTACGCCTCGGCGGCGGCCGGCGGGCCGACCCGCTTGGTCAGCGGTTCCTTGACCTCGACGATCCGCTCCCGGCCCGCCACGTAGACGCGGACCTCGTCGCCCGGCTTCACGGACTGGGCGGGCTTGGCCCGCTCGCCGTTGACCTTGACGTGTCCCGCCCGGCAGGCCGCGGCGGCCTGCGAGCGGGTCTTGGTCAGCCGGACCGCCCAGATCCAGGCGTCGACGCGTGCGCTCATCGGCCCCCGCCTCCCGTTCAGCCCTGCTGGAACAGCTCGGCGGGCAGCGGCTTGAGCAGCGCGTACAGGTCGTCGGTGATCGGCCGGTCCCAACTGGCGATCGTCACCAGGACGTTGTCGCTGCGGTCGAACTGGACGCAGGAGATGCGGCTCTCGGAGAGCTTGAGGCGGCGCACGATGAGGAGGTTGTCGCCCTGCATGACGGGGACGTCCTCGGTGTCGAGGACCTCGACGGGCTCGTCGTTCTCGAGGGCGGCGAGGAGCTGGGCGACCTCGAAGGGGACCTGGCCCTCGGCGAGCTCCCGGGCCGGGGAGCCCTCCGGGAGGTTGCCGATGATCATCGCGGGGCCGCGGCCGCCGAAGAGGTCGTAGCGCAGGAAGACGCCCTGGCAGGAACCGTCGGGGGCGGGCAGCAGACCGGCGCCGAGATTGCCGGGCCAGTCGCCCGGGTCCATGGCGAGGACGTCGAAGTCCGGGCCAGCGGGAGTGGCGCTGCGGCGGCGGAGGAAGGACATACGGCCATGGTACGTGCCCGGGCGCGCGGCGCGGCGCCGGGCTCCGCCGTTCCGGCGCCGTTCCGGCCCTCCCGGGGCCTCAGTCGACCGGGTCGGCCGCCCCGGGCGTCTCCTCCGGTCCGTCCGGCGCACCGGGATCGCCGAGCGCGTGGGCGAGACCGGAGCGGTCGGTGCCCAGCTTGCGGTAGACGGCGGAGAGCAGCCGGGCGGCGGCCGTGGGGTCGACGCCGAGGACGGCGGCCGGGTCCAGACCGCGGACGGTGGCCCCGGCGGCGGCCCGCTCACGCGCGGTGAGGGAGTTGCCGTCGGCGGTGTGCAGGGCGCGCGGGCGCAGGCCCGCGGCTGCCAGCTCGGCCCGGGCCTCCTCGACGAGGCCGTCGGCCCCGCAGTCCTGGGCGGTCTCCAGGCCCCGGTACAGGTGCTCGGCGGCTTCCGCGTGGCGCTCGGTCCGGCGGAGCGCCGCGCCGAGGGCGACCAGCGAGCGGGCCAGCTCGTACGCGGCCGGGGACTGGTCCAGCCAGTCGACGGACTCCTCCAGGAGCTTGATCCGGTCGGCGCCCTCGGAGACCTCGGCGGTCACCCGGAGCGCCTGGCCGATCGCGGAGGGCGCGCCGTACTGGCGGGCGCGGGCGACGGCAGCCTGGGCGGTCGCGAGCGCCCTGGCCGGGGAGGCGGTGGCGGCCTCGGCGAGGGCCAGGTGGAGCTGCCAGGGGCTGCACGACGGGTTGCGCTTGCCGCGCGGCTCCAGACGGCGGCCGATGTCGGCCAGCGCGGCGGCGGCCTCCTCGGTGCGGCCGGTGGCGAGGAGCAGCTCGGCGTGGACGGTCTCGCAGTCGGGGATGGTGACGGCGGCCGGGAAGGGCTCGCCGAAGTCGTGGTCGCGGGCGACCCGCTCGGCCTCCTCCGTGCGGCCGCGGGCCAGGAGGACCTCGATCATGACGCCGGTGGCGTACCAGAGGGCGGGGGTGCGGGGGCCGACGCGCTCGGCGAGGCGCAGGCCCGCGCGGGCGAAGTCCTCGGCCTCCATGAGCCGGCCGCGCCGGAAGCGGATGTACCCCAGGAGGGTGTACGCGAAGGAGAGGTGGGCCCCGCGCCAGCCCTGCTTCTCGAACTCGGCGGTGCCCGCGGCGAAGAGTTCCTCGGCGCGGCCGGGCCGGTCGGCGTAGAGGTGGATGAGGGCGACGAGGACGGGGACCTCGAAGCCGCGGCTCTCGTCGGCCCAGCTGAGGCCGCCTTCGAGGGCCCGCTCGGCGTGGCGGAGGGCGACGGGGGCGGGTTCGGCGCGCAGGGTGGCGTCCCAGGCGCGCAGCCCGATGATGTAGCGCTCGGTGAGGTCGCGGCCGGTGAGCCGGTCGGCGAGGGTCGAGAGGCGGCGGGAGCGGGCGGGCGACTCCGGCTCGTCGGAGCGGAGCGCGTCCCACATGAACCGCTCGGCCTGCATGCGCAGGCGGCTGCGGGAGTCGGTGGTCAGCCGGCTCTCGTGCTCCAGGAGCTCGGAGGCCTCGACCAGGCGGTCGCTGTGGGCGAGGACCTGGGAGAGGCGGTACACGATGCCGTGGCGCAGGGCCTGGTCGGAGATCGGCTCCTCCAGGGCGGCGCGCAGGTGGTTGACCGTGGTGGCGGGCTCGGTGAGCAGCGACGCGGAGCTGAGCTCGAAGAGGACGGCGGCGCGCTCGTCGGCGGTGGGAGGTTCGCGCAGGGCGCGGGCCAGGTGGCGGCGGGCGGCGTCGGGGGCGCCCGCGCGGAGGTTCTCGCGGGCGGCGGCGCGCAGCTGGGCGACGACCGCGGGGTCGCCGTCCGGGTGGGTCTCCAGGAGGTGGCGGGCCGCGGCGGCCGGGCCGAGTCCGGCGTCGATGACGCAGGCGGCGGCCTGGCCGTGGAAGGCGACGCGGATGCCGTCGGGGATGGCGCGGTAGACGGCGCTGGCGATGAGCGGGTGGACGAATTCGAGCGGGCCGGCGGGGTCGCCGGTGTCGGCGAGGACCCGGGCCTCGCGGAGGCGTTCGGCGCAGTCGGCCACGGCCTCGTCGCCCAGGCCGGCGAGGGCTCCGGCGAGCGCGGGCGAGATCTCGGTGCCGAGGACGGCGCAGGCCCAGGCGAGCCGGACGGTGGTGGAGCCGAGCCGTTCGAGGCGGCTGATGAGGCCGCTGCCCTTGAGGGCGGCGGCGAGGTCGCGCAGTTCGTGGGCGCCGTCGGCGGTGGGGTCGAGGCCGCGGTCGCGGACCTTGGCGGCGAGTTCGACGGTCTCGAAGGGGTTGCCGGAGGTGACGGTCCAGAAGTCGCGGCAGAAGGTGTCGTCGGCGTGGGCGCCGATCCGGTCCCGGACCAGCTGGGCGACCGCGTCGGCGGTGAGCGGGGCGAGGCCGTGCGGGCGCTGCCCGGAGCGGTGGCCGGTGAACTCGGCTCCTTCGTCCGGGAGTTCGTCGGGCCGGTAGGCGACGACGAGGAGCATCGGCAGGTCCTCGGCGCGCGGGGCGAAGGAGGCGAGCCAGCCGAGGGACTCGGGGTCGGCCCAGTGGGCGTCGTCGAGGACCACGACGAGCGGGGCGCGCCGGACGGCGAGGTGGGTGAGGATCCAGTCGAGGCCGTCCCGCAGGCCCTGGGGGTCGGGCGAGGAGCCGGCGGTGGCGGCGCGCAGGCCGAGGGCGGGGCCGACGATGTCGTACCAGGAGCCGAGCCGTTCGCGGAGTTCGGCGTCGGAGGAGTGGGCGAGCTGGGGCTGGAGGAGCTGGCGGGCGACGTGGAAGGCGACGCGCTGTTCCTGGTCGCCGCCGCGGGCCGAGAGGACGGTGCAGCCGCGGGCGCCGGCCCGGCGGCGGATCTCGGCGAGGAGGGTGGTCTTGCCGAGTCCCGCGGGTGCGGCGTAGACGAGGACTCCGCCGCGCGCGGCGGGCGGTTCGGCGGCGCGCGGGGCCTCGGAGGCCGAGCGGGCGGCGCGCAGGGGGACGACGCGGGCGTCGCGCGGGGCGGGCACGCGCTCGGCGCGCTCGGGCGGGGACGGGGGCTCGGGTGCGAGGCCGGTGAGCAGGTCGAGCGCCTCCTCGGCGGCGTCGAGCGCGGCCTCGCGTTCGAAGAGGCCGAAGCCCAGGCGGGCCGGCCTGCCGTCCTGTCGTGCCACGTTCCACCCCCACACAGGGGGCGCGCGCCCGGCGCACGGTCGGGGCGCCGGGGCGATCACCCCGCGAAAGGTCCAGCGTACGCCGGAACGAGCCTTGTGTAACGGCATTCTTCCAAGCAGTTCGGGTGGTCTTCGGCGTGGTGGGCGCCCTCGGCGACCCGCAGGTCGGGGGGTGTTCGACGGACAGATGTGCGGAGTCGGGGACACGGCCGGCGGAGCGTGTCGTCCTTGACCGGAATCCCTGCGAATACTCCCATATGACGGACGGTCACTTCATGATCGTCATGTGGTCCTGACGAGGGGATGAGCCGACCATGAGACCTCCCATTTCCCGTGCGCGGTCCTGGGCCGCGCGCTCGGTGTGCTCCCTCGCCCTGTGCGCCACGGCGCTGACCGCGCTGCCCGCCCCGGGCCCGGCCTCGGCGGAGCCCGCCGGGACCGCCGCCCCGGCGGCCGGCGCGGCCGTCGCTCCGGCGGCCGCGCCGTACTCGGTGAGCGCGGCGCGGGCCGCGCTGGCGCGGCTGCTGCCCCGGCACGCCGGCCAGTTCGAGCTGGTCCTGACCCCCCGCTCCGGCACCGCCGACCGGTTCTCGGTGTCGGGCTCGACGGGGCGGATCGTCGTCACGGGCTCCACTCCGGCGGTGCTGCTGCGCGGGGTGCACTGGTACCTCTCCTACACGGTGGGCGTGGACCTCGGTTCGCCCGGGGACAGCCTCGCGGCGCTGCCGGACCGGCTGCCCGGGCCGTCCGGCACGGTCACCAGGTCGGCGTCGGTGCCGCACCGGTTCGCGCTCAACGACACCGACGACGGCTACTCGGGGGCGTACCGGAACTGGGACGCGTACGAACGGCAGATCGACCTCCTCGCCCTGCACGGGGTGAACGAGGTGTTCGTGCAGATGGGCGCCGAGGCGGCCTATCACGCGGCGTTCCAGGAGTTCGGCTACACGGGCGCGGAGCTGCGGGAGTGGATCCCGGGTCCCGCGCACCAGCCGTGGTGGCTGATGCAGAACATGTCGTCCTTCGGCGGCCCGGTCACCGAACAGCTGATCGCCCGGCGGGCGGCGCTGGGCAAGCGGATCGTGGACCGGCTGCGGGAGCTGGGCATGACGCCGGTGCTGCCCGGGTACTTCGGCACGGTGCCGCCGGGCTTCGCGGAGCGCAACCCGCAGGGCCGGGTGGTGCCGCAGGGCCGGTGGATCGGCTTCGACCGGCCGGACTGGCTGGATCCGCGCGGGCCGCTCTTCCCGCGCGTCGCCTCGGCCTTCTACCGGCACCAGGCGCGGCTGCTCGGCACCACCACGATGTACAAGATGGACCTGCTGCACGAGGGCGGGAACCCGGGCGACGTGCCGGTCGGCGAGGCCGCCGCGCGGGTGATGGAGACCCTGGACGACGCGCGGCGGGGCGCGACCTGGGTGCTGCTGGGCTGGCAGCGCAACCCGAAGGCCGAACTGCTCGCGGGCGTCGACACCTCGCGGCTGCTCGTGGTGGACGGGCTCTCCGACCGGCACGACGGCCTGGACCGGGAGACGGCCTGGTCCGGGACTCCGTACGCCTTCGGCACCATCCCCAACTTCGGCGGGCACACCACGCTCGGCGCCAACACCCCGGTGTGGACGGACCGGTTCGAGGCGTGGCGGACCAAGCCGGGCAGCGCGCTGCGCGGCATCGCCTTCCTCCCGGAGGCCACCTCCGCCAACCCGGTGGCCTTCTCTCTCTTCACCGAACTGGCGTGGCGGGACGCCCCGGTGGACCACTCCGGGTGGTTCGCGCAGTACGCCGCCCGCCGCTACGGCTCCCCCGACCCGCACGCCGCCCAGGCCTGGGAGTGGCTGCGGAAGGGGCCGTACGGCACGCGGTCGAACGGCTGGAGCGAGTCCCAGGACAGCCTCTTCACGGCCCGGCCGAGCCTGACCGTGCGGACCTCGGCCTCCTGGGGCCCGAAGGCGATGCGGTACGACGCGGCGACCGTGGAGCGGGCGCTGGCCGAGCTGCTGCGGGTGGCACCGGCGCCACGGACCACCGACGCGTACCGCTTCGACCTGGTGGACACCGCCCGGCAGGCGCTCACCAACCGCAGCCGGGTGCTGCTGCCGCAGATCAAGGCGGCGTACGAGGCGAAGGACCTGGCCGGCTTCCGGGCGCGGGCGGCCCGGTGGCGGCAGTCCATGGCGCTGCTGGACGAGCTCCTCGCCACCGACCGGCGGTTCCTGCTCGGGCCCTGGCTGGAGGGCGCCCGCGCGTGGGGCCGCTCGGACGCGGAGCGGGCCGCCCTGGAGTTCGACGCCCGCTCGCTGATCACCACGTGGGGGCACCGGGCGGGCAGCGAGGCCGGGCTGCACGACTACGCCAACCGCGAGTGGTCGGGCCTCGTGTCGGGCTTCTACGCGCCCCGCTGGTCGGCCTACCTGGACTCGTTGGAGACCTCGCTGGTCACCGGGCGGGCGCCCGCCGCGATCGACTGGTTCTCCTGGGAGAACGCCTGGAACCTGCGGCGGGACTCCTACCCGGTGACCCCGAAGGGCGATCCGGTGGCGCTGGCGACCCGGGTGCTCGACAGCCTGCGCGCCTGAGCCGGGTCAGGCCGGCGGTTCGGCGCCCACCAGCCACATGGAGAAGAACTGGGCGCCGCCGCCGTAGGCGTGCCCGAGGGCCCGGCGGGCGCCGTCCACCTGGTGCTCGCCGGCCTCCCCGCGCACCTGGAGGGCGGCCTCCGCGAAGCGGATCATCCCGGAGGCGCCGATCGGGTTGGTGGAGAGGACGCCTCCGGAGGGGTTCACGGGCAGGTCGCCGTCGAGTTCGGTGACGCCCGCCTCGGTGAGCTTCCACCCCTCGCCCTCGGCGGCGAAGCCCAGGTTCTCCAGCCACATCGGCTCGTACCAGGAGAACGGCACGTACATCTCGACGGCGTCGATCTGCCGGCGCGGGTCGGTGATCCCGGCCTGCCGGTAGACGTCGGCGGCACAGTCGGAGCCCGCCCTCGGCGAGACGAAGTCCTTGCCCGCGAAGAGGGTCGGTTCGCTGCGCATGGCGCCGCCGTGCACCCAGGCGGCGGGGCGCGGTGCCCGGTCGGCGCCGGCCCGGTCGGTGAGGACCATGGCGCAGGCGCCGTCGGAGGACGGGCAGGTCTCGGAGTAGCGGACGGGGTCCCACAGCATGGGGGACGCCTGCACCTTCTCCAGGGTGAGGCCGTGCTCGTGGAGGTGCGCGTAGGGGTTCTTGAGGGCGTTGCGGCGGTCCTTGTACGCGACGAGGGAGCCGATCGTGTCGGGGGCGCCGGTGCGGCGCATGTAGGCGCGGACGTGCGGGGCGAAGAAGCCGCCGGCGCCGGCGAGCAGCGGCTGCTGGAACGGCACCGGCAGGGACAGGCCCCACATGGCGTTCGACTCGGACTGCTTCTCGAAGGCGAGGGTGAGGACCGTCCGGTGGACCCGGGCGGCGACCAGGTTGGCGGCGACGAGGGCGGTGGAGCCGCCGACGGAGCCGGCGGTGTGCACGCGGAGCAGGGGCTTGCCTACCGCGCCGAGGGCGTCGGCGAGGTACAGCTCCGGCATCATGACGCCCTCGAAGAAGTCGGGCGCCTTGCCGATGACGACGGCGTCGACGTCCGCCCAGGTCAGCTCGGCGTCGGCGAGGGCCCGCGCGGCGGCCTCGCGGACGAGCCCGGCGAGGGAGACGTCGCGGCGGGCGGCGACGTGCTTGGTCTGGCCGACGCCGACGATCGCGACGGGCTCTTTGCTCATCCTGTCTCCTTGTTCACTTCTCCGACCGTGCGGCGCGGAGGTGCGGGCATCGTTCTCGTCTGCGGCCCGGCGGCCGCCCGTCCGTCGTTCACGGGCGGGGGTCCCCTTCCAGGACGGCGACCAGGTTCTGCTGGAGGCAGGGCCCGGAGGTGGCGTGGGCGAGGGCGCGGTCGGAGTCGCCGCGGTGGACGGCGGCGGCGGCCTCGCCGAGCCGGACGAGTCCGGCGGCCATGACGGGGTTGGCGGCGAGCGCGCCGCCCGAGGGGTTGATCCGGACGCCGTCGCCGAGGCCGAGGGCCTTGGCGAGGACGACCTCCTGGGAGGTGAAGGGGGCGTGCAGCTCGGCGGTGTCCACGGGCCGTTCGAAGGCGCCGGCGCGCTCGGCGGCGAGCCGGGTGGACGGCGAGTCGGTGAGGTCGCGCACGCCGAGCGAGTGGGCCTCGACGCGGTGGTCCATGCCGCGGATCCAGGCGGGCCGCGCGCACAGCTCGCGGGCGCGGTCGCCGGCGGCCAGGATGACGGCGGCGACGCCGTCCCCGATCGGCGGACAGTCGCCGGTGCGCAGCGGCGCCACCACGTACTCCCCCTGGGGGCGGGCTCCGGTGACCTGGGCGTGCGGGTTGGCGGCGGCGTCGGCGCGGCGGCGGGCGGCGAGCGCGGCGAGGGCCGCCTCGTCGGTGTCCCCGGCGTCGACGAGGGCCTGTGCCTGGAGGGCGGCGAGGGCGACCGAGTCGGGCCAGAGCGGGGCCACGTAGTAGGGGTCGAGCTGGCGGGTCAGCACGTCGCGGACGGAGCCGGGCGAGGACTTGCCGTAGGAGTAGACGAGGGCGGTGTCGGCCTCGCCGGTGAGGAGCTTCACCCAGGCCTCGTAGAGGGCCCAGGCGCCGTCCGTCTCGACGTGGGACTCGGAGATCGGCGGCCAGGCGCCGACGCCGTCGAGGGCCATGGTGAAGGAGAAGGCGCGGCCTGCGAGGTAGTCGGAGGAGCCGGAGCAGGTGAAGCCGATGTCGGAGGTCCTGAGGCCGGTCCGCCGCAGCACCTCGTGGAGCACCGGCATCACCATCTCGACCTCGGAGAGGTCGTCGGTGCGGCGGCGGTGGTCGCTCTGGGCGAAGGCGACGATCGCCACCTCGCGGCCGGGGGCGCTCATAGCAGCTCCTTGTACGTGTCGTAGTCGGCGTCCGGCTCGCCGGTGGGCCGGTAGTGGTCGGGGTAGCGGCCGTCGTCGCTCCACACGGGCTCGACGCGCAGGCCCATCCGGACCTGGTCGTAGGGGATGCCGCCGATCCGGCCGTGCAGCGCGAGATCGGCGCCGTCGAGGGCGATGTGGGCGTAGACGTAGGGGACTTCGATGTCCAGGTTCTTCGCCTTGATGTTGACGATGCAGAAGGTGGTGACGGTGCCGCGGGGGCCGACCTCGACCTGGTCGGTGGTGGCGACGCCGCAGGTCGGGCAGGCGCCGCGGGGCGGGACGTACACCTTCGCGCAGGAGGGGCAGCGCTCGCCGACCGTCCGGCGCTCGGAGAGCCCTTGGAGGTAGCGGGTCTGGGCGCGGCCGGGGCTGTAGGTGTAGTCGAGGCGGGCGGGGGCGGTGATGCCGGTGACGGGGTCGTCGAACTCGCCGTTGTGCGGGGCTGGTTCGCCGTCGGGAGCGGCGCCTTCGTACGGTTCGAAGCAGGCGATGTCCGTGATGGCGCCGGTGCGTCCGGCGGACCAGCGGATCCGGACGCGCATGCCGGTGCGGACGGCGTCCTGGCCCGGGGCGTCGAGGGCGTGCAGGAGGGCGGTGTCGGCGCCGTCGAGACGGACCAGGGCCCAGGCGAAGGGACGGTCGAGGGGCTGGCCGGGGCGGGGCTCGGGGTTCCAGGCCCAGGTGGTGACGGTGCCGGTGGGCGCGACCTCGACGAGCTCGCGCAGCTCGGCGGCGGTCTCGGGGTCGTACTCCACGGGAGGGACCAGGATCCCGCCGGCCTCGGTCCGGACACCGAGGACGGTGCGCTCGCGCAGCCCGGTGAGGAAGGCGGACTGGACGGGGCCGAGGGAGCGGGTGAAGGGGAACTCGACGACGAGGGGGGCGCGGAGGATCTCGGGGGGCGAGGGGGGCGAGGGGGGCGAGGGGGTGACGGTCATGGGCGGGGCCTTCCTTCGCGGGGCGGGAGGGTCGGTGGTGCGGTGGGCGGGGGCGGTACGGGGTGGGGCCGGCCGGGGGCCCGCCCGCCGTTCGGGGGCTCGGCCGGGGCCGTTCCGGGACGCCGGGCGGTGCTCCCGGCCGGCGGGACGTCACTCCCGCCGGTACACCGCGGGCCGCTTCTCCGCGAAGGCCCTCGCGCCCTCCTTCGCGTCCGCCGTGTCGAAGATCGGCCAGCCCCGCTTGAGTTCGGCCGCCAGGCCCTCCGTCTCCGTCAGTTCGGCCGCCTCGTAGACGGACGCCTTGACGGCCTCGACGGCGAGCGGCCCGCAGGCGTTGATCCGTTCGGCGAGGTCGAGGGCGGTGTCGAGGGCGGTGCCGTCGGGGACGACCCGGCCGATCAGGCCGATGCGGGCGGCTTCCTCGGCGGTGTAGGGGCGCCCGGTGAGGAGCATTTCGAGGGCATGGGTGCGCGGGATCTGGCGGGGCAGCCGGACGGTGGAGCCGCCGATGGGGAAGAGGCCGCGCCGGACCTCGAAGAGGCCGAACAGCGCGGAGGCTCCGGCGACCCGGATGTCGGTGCCCTGGAGGATCTCCGTACCGCCGGCCACGCACGCGCCCTCGACCGCGGCGATGACGGGCTTGCGGGGGCGGTGGTGGCGGAGCATCGCCTTCCAGTGCAGGTCGGGGTCGGCCTTGAGCCGGTCGCGGTGCTCCTCCCCGGCCATGCCCTTCCCGGCGAGGGCCTTGAGGTCCATGCCGGCGCAGAAGGCGCCGCCCGCTCCGGTGAGGACGATCGAGCGGACCCCGTCGTCGGCGTCGGCCTCGATCCAGCCGTCGTGGAGGCCGACGAGCATCGGCAGCGACAGGGCGTTCTTCGCCTCGGGGCGGTTCAGGGTGAGGACGAGCGTGGCGCCTTCGCGCCGCACGGTGAGGTGTTCGGTGCCGGCCATGGGCATCTCCCGTCTCCAGTTCTGGAACAGGTTGCAGGAGCGGCACGGGCAGTTCAATAGTTTTCTGACACTCAGTCAGATTCTTTGACGCGCCCCCTTCCCACCTCGACCCGTCGGTGCTCTGATGACCGCCCGAGTCCGAACGCGCCGGGGTCAGGAGGAACGGTGGAGTACAACCTTGCCGACCTGTTCGAATCGGTCGTGGACGTGGTGCCGGAGCGCGAGGCGCTGGTCTACGTCGACCACCCGGGGACCGGCGCCGAGCGCCGGCTCACCTACGCCGAACTCGACGAGGCGGCCAACCGGCTGGCCCACCACCTGCTCGACGCGGGCGTCCGCCCCGGCGAGCACCTGGGGCTCCACCTGTACAACGGCGTCGAGTACCTCCAGACCGTCCTCGCCTGCCTGAAGGCCAGGATCGTGCCGGTGAACGTCAACTACCGCTATGTCGAAGAGGAGTTGGTCTACCTCTACCAGGACGCCGACCTCACCGCCCTGGTGTACGACGCCGAGTTCACCGACCGCGTGGCGGCGGCCCTGCCGCGGTGCGGGAAGCTGCGGCACCTCGTGCGGGTGGGAACCCCTCCCGAGGGGGCCGCGGCCCTCGGAGCCGTACCGCTGGAGGAGGCGGAGGCGGCCGCCGCGCCCGGGCGCGGCTTCGCGCCCCGGTCCGGCGACGACCTCTTCGTCATCTACACCGGCGGCACCACCGGCATGCCCAAGGGCGTGCTCTGGCGCCAGGAGGACCTGTTCTTCGCCGGGCTCTTCGGCGGGGACCCCTCCGGCGAGCCGGTCAAGCGACCCGAGGAGCTGGCCGAGCGGGTGGCCGCCGGCGGCGCCGGCCTCACCTTCTTCCCCGCGCCGCCGCTCATGCACGGCACCTCCACGCTCACCACCTTCATCGCCTTCCACTACGGCCAGCGGGTGGTGCTGCACCGCAAGTACGTGCCCGAGGAGGTGCTGCGGACCATCGAGAAGGAGAAGGTCTCCAGCATCTCCCTCGTGGGCGACGCGATGCTGCGCCCGCTGATCGACGCGCTCGCCGGACCGCTCCGCGGCACCGACCTGTCCGCGCTGTTCAGCCTCTCCTCCTCCGGCGCGATCATGTCGGAGACCGTACGGGCGCAGCTGCGCGAGCTGATGCCGAACGTCATCCTGCTGAACAACTTCGGCTCCACGGAGTCCGGTTCGAACGGGCGGGCCACCGACGACTCGGGCCCGGAGAAGGGCTTCCGGCTGCACGTCAACGAGCGCACGCAGGTCGTCGACCCGGTCACCCTCGCCCCGGTCGCCGCCGGCGCGACCGGCCGGCTCGCCCAGCGCGGGCACGTGCCGCTCGGCTACTACAACGACCCGGAGAAGACGGCGGAGACCTTCTTCGAGCGGGACGGCGTGCGGTGGGTCCTGCTCGGCGACATGGCCACGGTCGACGCGGACGGCGTGGTGACCGTCCTCGGCCGCGGCTCCCAGTGCATCAACACCGGGGGCGAGAAGGTCTATCCGGAAGAGGTCGAGCAGGCCCTCAAATCGCACCCCGACGTGTACGACGCGCTGGTCGCGGGCGTCCCGGACGCCACCTGGGGCAGTCACGTGGCCGCCGTCGTGCAGCAGCGCGAGGGCTCGGCGCCGCTGGACCTGGCGGCCGTCCAGGACCACTGCCGCCGCCACCTCGCCGGCTACAAGGTGCCCCGCCAGCTGGTCCTCGCCGACCGCATCCAGCGCTCCCCGAGCGGCAAGGCGGACTACCGCTGGGCGAAGGCGGTGGCGACGGAGGCGGACGCGGCGGGGCGCGCCTAGCGCCCGATCCCTGGCGTCTGGCGTCTGGCGTCTGGCGTCTGGCGTCTGGCGTCTGGCGTTTGGCGTCTGCCGCCTCTGAGCGGCGCCCGCCCGGTGGGCCGCCCGTCGGTGTTCAGGCCGTGCCGAACTCCCTGATCGCGGCGAGGAAGGCGGCCGGGCGGGCCTCGTGGACGAGGTGTCCCGCCTCGATGGTGACCAGGCGGGCGTCCGGTATCGCTGCGGCGAGTCCGGCCAGTTGCTCCTGCGGGATGTGACTGGCCGGGCCGCCGGCCAGGACCAGGGTGGGGGCCGTGATCGCGGGGAGTCCGGCGCGCCAGGCCGGGTCCGGGGCGTTCAGCTGGGCATCCGTGGCGGGGACGATCCCCCAGTCGAAGGCGGGACGGCCCTCGGGGGGCGCGGCCACCGGGCGGGGCGGGTCGAGCGGCACGAAGGCCGGCGGCTCCTCCAGGACGAGGCGGCCGACGAGGGCGGGCTCGCGCTGGGCGAGGAGGCACGCGGCGCCGGCGCCCATCGAGTGGGCGACGACGGTCGCGCCGGTGAGGCCGAGGGCCCTGAGGAAACCGCCCAGCTCGTCGCGGAAGACGTCGAAGCCGTATCCGCCCGGCCGGTCGCTGAGGCCGTGCCCGCGCAGGTCCACCGCGTACACCCGGTGGTCGGCGGCCAGGTCCTCCATGACCGGGCCCCAGGTCGTGGCGGACTCTCCGCGCCCGTGGACCAGGACGAGGGGCCGTCTCCCCTCGGGTCCCGCGACCCGGTAGGCGAGCCGCACGCCGTCGACGGCGACCGTGCGGACGGCGGGGTCGAGGAAGGCGAGGACCGTGCGGACGAGGACGTGCGCGGGCTCCCGCTCCACGAGGAGGACCGGCGCGGTGAACGCGCCGAGCGCCCGCCGGGCCCGCTCCGGCGAGAAGAGGGGATCCGGGCCGGGGCCGGGGGTGACGAGGACGAGGGAGCGGACGCGGCCGGGGTGCGCGGCGGCGTACCGGACGGCGAGGTCGCCGCCCGTCAGGTGGCCGAGGAGGTCGATCCGCTCCCGGCCGAGGTGGTCGCGGAGGGCTTCGACGGCGCCGGCCGGGAGGGGGCGCCCGTCCGCGTCGCGGGCGGGCAGCGTGACCAGGGGCCGGTGCCCGGCGAGCCACGTCAGCTCCTCAGGATCGCCCGGATCCCCAGGATCGCCCGGTTCTCCGGTCAGGCAGACCAGGGGCCGGCCGGGGCCCTCGCCGCGGACCCGGTAGGCGAGCGCGACTCCGTCGCGTGTCGTGAACGTCGGCACGGTCGTGATCATCGTCGGGCGGGCCGGTGGGGGCAATCGGTTTCGCCGGCGGCGTGACGGCTTCGGCGGCGGCCGGGCTCCGGGGGCGCGATACGGTGGGTGGACCGTCCCCGAGCCGCGAAGGAACCGTTCCACCGTGCCCGACACCCGGGATTCCGCCCTGCGCGGCGACTGCGCGCAGTGCTTCGGTCTGTGCTGTGTGGCGCTGCCCTTCGCGAAGTCGGCCGATTTCGCCGTGAACAAGTCCGCCGGCGACCCCTGCCGCAACCTCAGGGACGACTTCCGGTGCGGGATCCACACCCGGCTGCGGCCGAGCGGTTTCCAGGGCTGCACGGTGTACGACTGCTTCGGCGCCGGGCAGCGGGTCTCCCAGGTGACCTTCGGCGGCGTGTCCTGGCGGGAGGCGCCGGAGACCGCCCGGCAGATGTACGAGGTCTTCCCGGTGGTGCGGCAGCTCCACGAACTGCTGCGCTACCTCACCGAGGCCCTGGAGCGGTCCGCCGCCCGCCGGCTCCACGGCGAGCTGCGCACGGCCCTCGGCCGGGTCGAGGAGCTGGCCGCGCTGCCGGCCGCCGACCTGGAGAAGCTGGACGTCGGTCCCGTGCGCGCCGAGGTGAACCCGCTGCTGCTGCGGACCAGTGAGCTGGTCCGTGCCACGGCGGGCGGCAAGCCGCGCGGCCGGCGCGGCGCCGACCTCATCGGGAAGCGGCTGCGCGGCGCGAAGCTGCGGGGGACCGATCTGCGCGGCGCGCTGCTGATCGCCGCCGACCTGACGGGCGCGGACCTCACGCTCACGGACCTGATCGGCGCGGACCTGCGCGACGCGGACCTGTCCGGGGCCGTCCTGACGGACGCGCTGTTCCTCACCCAGCCGCAGCTGAACTCGGCGCGCGGCGACGCCGCGACCGTCCTCCCCCGGGGCTTCGAGCGTCCCTCGCACTGGACGTCCTGAACCGGCCGGAGCCGGCCGGACTCAGGCGAGCGCGTCCGGCGCCGTCACCGCCCGCGCCCGTACTCCGCCGCGCACCCCTCCGGGCCCGGTGCCGGCCGGACGCGGGCGGTGACACGGACGACGTCGTCGTGCTCGCCCTCCGGGAGCGGCACCCCGACCCCGGCGCGGGCAGTCGCCGCCGCGCCCCGGTGGCGGCCGCGCCTCCGGCCGGTCACCACTCCCTGGTGGCGATCAGCTCCTCCGGGTCTGCGTCGGGGAAGCCGTAGGCGGTGGCGACGAACCGGAAGTCCTCGCCTATCTCCTCGCGGGCCACGGTCTCGATCTCGCTGCCGGCGGCCTCGAACTCGGCCTCCAGGGCGTTGAACTCCTCCGTGGCGGCGTGGGTGAGGGCGTACAGGGCCGGGAGGCCGACGGGGCGCTCGGTCTCGACGCGCTCGCAGAGGCGGAGCAGGATCTCGCGGCCCTTGTCGACCACGTGGTCGGGGAAGTACCCGTCCTCGTACAGGCCGCGCAGGAACGCGTACTCCTCCACCTTCCGGTTCGTGATCGTCATGGCCGTCCCCTCCCGTGCGTGGTCACCGCTCCCGATGATGCACCGGGGCACTGACAGCGGCCTCAGGCGTGAACGTACGGGGTGGTCGTGGTGAGCGGGACGAAGCCGAGGCGCTGGAGGATGGGACGGCTGGTGGGGGCCGCGTCGACCTGGACGTAGCGGTGCCCGTGGGCGGCGGCGACGCGGGCCCGGTGGGCGACGAGGGCGCGGTAGAGGCCCCGGCCGCGCCACTCCTCGACGGTGCCGCCGCCCCACAGGCCGGCGAAGTCGGTGCCCGGGTACAGCTCCAGGCGGGCCGCGCTGACGGGGGTCCCGCCGGCGACGGCGAGGACGGCGGGGACCGTGCCGGGGTCGGCGGCCAGCCGGTCGAGGAGGCGGCGGCCGAGGTCGGAGCTGTCGGTGCCGAAGGCCCGTTCGTGGACCTCGACCACCTGGCGCACGCCCTCCGCGTCGGTGACCTCGCGGAGTTCGACGCCGTCCGGCAGCGCCGCGGCACCGGCCTGCGCGGCGGCCTCGGCGGCCAGCAGGGTCTCCGGCTCCTCGGCCCGGAAGCCGGCCGCGACGAGCCGTGCGCCGAGGTCGGCGGGCCCGTCGTGGCCGTACAGCTTCCACTCGAAGGGGACGCCCCGCGCCCGGTAGTGGCCGAGCTGCGCGGCGATGGCCGCGTCGGCGGTGTCGGCGTCGAGGCCGGACCAGAGGACGCCGTTCCAGGCGTGGGCGGGTCCGGTCTGGCGGACCACGGCGCCGGCGCGCTCGACGCGGCAGCCGGGCCCGTCGGGGCGCGCCTCCCGTCGCAGCTGGGCGTCGTACAGGTCGAGGAGGTGCTGTGCGTCGTTCATCCCGGCCATTGAAGACCGCTGCCAGCGGGCGGGCAACGCCTTTTGCGGCCGGCCGGCCGGGGCCGCCTCCGTCGGGTCGGGCTCCGTCGGGTCAGGCTCCCCTCCCGTGCCGCAGGGGCGTGATCTGGTCGATGTCGTAGCGGACGCGGAGGCGTTCGACGGCGGCGTGGTCGACCTCGCCGCCCTCGCCCGCGTCCGCCAGGATCTCCATCAGGTCCTCGAAGTACCGCTCGTGGTCCGGCGGCGGGGACGCCTGGAAGAGCATCCGGGCCGGGGCTCCCGTCGGGTTGGCGAAGGCGTGCGGGCAGCCGGGCGGCACGAGGATGAGGGTGCCGGGGGTGGCCCGGACCGCCCGCTCCCCGGAGGCGGACTCCCACTCCCGCCAGCTGTCACGGGTGCGGACGAGCGGTTCGAAGGCGAGGACGTCGAGTTCGCCTTCGAGGAGGTAGAACAGTTCCTCGCTGTGCCCGTGGGCGTGGGCGCCGACGTCGAAACCGGGCGGGACGACGACCTCGAAGGTGGAGGCCGTACGCGAGTGCTCACCGGTCACCTTGAAGGTGACGTGCTGGGCCTCGGTGTTCAGGGTGCGGCCGTGGCCGGGCGGTACGACGAGGCCGCCGGCGGCTCCGATGGCGATGGCTGTCACGGGGCGCCGCTCCTG
This sequence comes from Streptomyces sp. NPDC014656, assembly GCF_043084305.1. Taxonomy (NCBI): domain Bacteria; kingdom Bacillati; phylum Actinomycetota; class Actinomycetes; order Kitasatosporales; family Streptomycetaceae; genus Streptomyces; species Streptomyces sp. NPDC014656. The sequence continues at coordinate 38,280 of NZ_JBIBZN010000005.1, read as the reverse complement.
TCACCAGGTCACGGGGAGGGTCTCGGGGCCGCGGATGAGCGCGCCGCGCTGCCAGCGCAGGGCCTCCTCGGGGACCGCGAGCCGCAGCCCGGGGAAGCGGGTCCACAGGGAGCCGAGCAGGATCTCGGACTCCAGGCGGGCGAGCGTGGCGCCGGGGCAGTAGTGCGGCCCGTGGCCGAAGGCGACGTGCGGGTTGTGGGCGCGGTCGAAGTCGAGCCGGTCCGGCTCGGGGAAGACGTCGGGGTCGCGGTTGGCCGCCAGGTAGGAGACGTAGACGGCGTCGCCCTCGGGGATGCGGACCCCGCCGACCTCGACGTCCTCCATCGCGATCCGGGAGAGGCCGACGGCGTTGCGGTGCGGGATGTACCGCAGCAGTTCGTCGACGGCCTGCGGGATCAGGGCGGGCTCGGCGCGCAGCCGGGCGAGGTGCTCGGGGTGGGTGAGCAGCGCGAAGACCATGTTGGCGCTGTTGTTGCGGACGGCGTGGGCGCCGCCGATCTGGATGAGGACGGCGAGTCCGACGGCCTCGTCCTCGGTGAGGGTGCCGTCGGCGACGGCCTCGGCGAGGACGGCGGCGAGCTGGTCGCTGTCGGGGGCGTGGTCGCGGGCGATGAGGTCGGTGAAGTACGCGCCCATCTCGTCCTTGGCCCGCTCGCTGGCCTCCCGGCCGGCGCCGGCCGAGATGATGGTGTCGGACCAGTGGGCCATGAGGGCGTGGTCGGTCTCGGGGACGCCCATGAGCTCGCTGACCATGGCGAGCGGGAAGGGCCGGTTGACGGCCTCCATGAGGTCCACGGCGGGGCCCCGCTCCGCCATCCGGTCGAGGAGGCCGTCCATGACGGCCTGGGCGTGGGCGCGCAGGGAGCGCAGGGCGCGGGCGCTGAAGGCCTTGGCGACGACGCGGCGCATCCGGGTGTGGTCCGGCGGGTCGGCGAAGCCGACGGCGTCGGCCATCGGAATGAAGTGGGGGGCGAGGCGGGTGACGGGGCGGCCCCAGACGGCCTCGCGGCTGAAGCGGGGGTCGACGGTGACGAACTTGACGTCCTCGTAGCGGGTGACGAGCCAGGCGTGGCCCTCGCCGTGCGGGAGCCGGACGCGGGTGACCGGGTCCTCGTGGAGGAGCCTGGCGAGCATCGGGTCGAAGTCGAGGCCGGTGAGGTCGGGCACGGCCCAGAAGTGCACCTGGGGGGTGTCGGCGGTTCCGGGGGCGGTGGTGGTCACGGCGCCACCTCCGCGGGGGTGGGCGGATGCGGGACAGGCATGGCGTTCGCTTTCGTCCGGGCGCGCGGGCGGACCCGCCGGTCCCGGGGGCCCGGGCCCGGGGGCGGGGTGCGGGGCCGCGGGGGCCCCGGATGCTCCCACGGGTCCCCGGGCCCCTCCGCCCGTATGCGTGCGGCTTCGGGAACCCACCCCATGGGGTGACGGCGGCACGCCCACTCGCCGGGGAGCGGCGCGGTGCGGAAAGCCCGCTCCCGCCCCTTGCCAAACCCCTCCCCCGGAAGGTTTAACTGGCCCCCACACGTATCTACCGAATGATCGGTCGTCCGTTTCCCGACGGGTGCGGCCGACGAGTGCGGAGGAGTGGCGGCGCATGACGGAACTGCTGGACGGCGGCGAACGGCTCGGGCGCGAGGAGCTGGCGGCGCTCCAGCTGGAGCGGCTGCGGAGCACGCTGCGGCACGCGTACGCGCACGTGGACTTCCACCGGCGCGCCTTCGACGCGGCCGGGGTGCACCCGGACGACTGCCGGTCCCTCGCCGACCTGGCCCGCTTCCCCTTCACCACCAAGGCGGACCTGCGCGACCACTACCCCTTCGGGATGTTCGCCGTCGACCGCTCGCGGGTCCGCCGGATCCACGCCTCCAGCGGCACCACCGGCCTGCCGACCGTCGTCGGCTACACGGAGGGCGACCTGGAGGTGTGGGCCGACGTGGTGGCGCGCTCGCTGCGCGCGGCCGGCGCCCGCCCGGGCCACCGGGTGCACGTGGCGTACGGCTACGGCCTGTTCACCGGCGGTCTCGGGGCGCACTACGGGGCCGAGCGGCTCGGCTGCACGGTGATCCCCGCCTCCGGCGGCATGACCGCCCGTCAGGTGCGGCTGATCCAGGACTTCGAGCCCGAGGTCATCATGGTGACGCCCAGTTACATGCTGACGCTGCTCGACGAGTTCGAGCGGCAGGGGGTGGACCCGCGCTCGACCTCCCTCAAGGTGGGCGTCTTCGGCGCGGAGCCGTGGACGGAGGCGATGCGCGAGGAGATCGAGGAGCGCTTCGCGATCGACGCGGTCGACATCTACGGCCTGTCGGAGGTGATGGGGCCGGGCGTGGCGCAGGAGTGCGTGGAGACCAAGGACGGGCTCCACATCTGGGAGGACCACTTCTACCCCGAGGTCGTGGACCCGGTCACGGGCGAGGTGCTGCCGGACGGCGAGGAGGGCGAGCTGGTCTTCACCTCGCTCACCAAGGAGGCAGTGCCGGTGATCCGCTACCGCACCCGGGACCTGACCCGTCTCCTCCCGGGCACCGCGCGGCCCGCGTTCCGGCGGATGGAGAAGGTGACGGGCCGCAGCGACGACATGATCATCCTGCGCGGGGTGAACCTCTTCCCGACCCAGGTCGAGGAGATCGTGCTGCGGACCCCCGCCGTGGCCCCCCACTTCCAGCTCCGCCTGACCCGCGAGGGGCGGCTCGACGCCCTGACGGTCCGGGCCGAGGCCCGCGCCGACGCGACCCCGGAGGACCGCGAGCGGGCCGCGCGGGCGATCGGGCAGGCGGTCAAGGACGGGATCGGCGTCTCGGTCGAGGTCGAGGTGGTCGACCCGGAGACGCTGGAGCGCTCGGTGGGCAAGCTCAAGCGGATCGTGGACCTGCGCAGGGCGGAGGGCGCCCCTGCCGGGTCGTCCCGCGGGCCGGAGTGAAGGCGCCCCGGGGCGCGGGGCCGGCGGTGGGGCCGACGGCGGGGGCGTTGCCGGAGGTGCGGGATAGCCTGCGGGAATGAGTGACAAGACGTGGGACGCCCTGGTGGCGACGCCCCTCCCGGAAGTGCGGCGCCGCGCGGCCGTCGTGGACGGCCTCGTCGGGGCCGCTCCGGTGACGGTGCCCGGCGCACGCCGCCTGGCCTGGAACGACGGCGGCGGCCAGTCCGCCGTCTGGTACTTCGCCGAGGACGGCCGCGTACTGCTGCTGACCTTCGACCACGAGTCGGAGCTGAACCTGTACGCCGAGGACGACTTCGCCCTGCAGGAGTCCTTCTACGAGGGGGTACCCGAGCCGCTCGTCGCCCTGGTCCGCGACCGTCCCGAGAACTACGAGTCGCTGAACCTCACGGACCCCGGGACGGGCCGGACGATCCACTACGCGGGCGGCGTCTTCTGGTACGACGGCGCCCGCTGGCACGTGGCGGACGGCGTGGCGGAGTACTGCCGCGAGGAGGACCTGGAGCTCTTCGGGGAGTCCGGCTTCGACTACTGCCTGGGCGTCTACCGCTTCGGCGAGGACTTCACCCCGGAGGCCCTCTCGGCGCTCCGGGACGCGAACGGCCGGTACGCGGACGAGCAGGGGAGGGAGGCGGACCTGTCCGCCCTGCGCGACGCCTTCGCCGCGCACGAGTAGACCGCTTCGTCGGCTCCCGCGAGGCGCGTCCTCCTGCCCTCGGGGGGCCCGGGCGGCCGGCGTACCGCGGCGCCTTCCCCGGAGACCACCGAGTACCCACTTTTTAGTGGGTACTTGTCGCTTTTCCGGGCCCGGGAGAGGGTGAGGACGTCAAAGGGGAACGGCGCCGCACGGATCCGGAGGGAGGGAGTCAGGAGGCGGCGGCCCGCGCCTCGGCCAGGCGGTCGAGGTGGTCGTGGCCCCAGTCGGAGAGCGGGGCCAGCACCCGCGAGAGCGCGAGGCCGTGCCCGGTCAGCGAGTAGACGGTCTTGGGCGGCACGACGTCGTGCGTCTCGCGGTGCACGAGTCCGTCCTCCTCCATCTCGCGCAGGGCCTGGGTCAGCACCTTCTCGCTGATCCGCGGCACCTTCCGGCGCAGTTCGCCGGGCCGGTGCGGCCCCGATTCGAGCAGCCACAGCAGCGTGGTCTTCCACTTGCCGTCGAGCACCGAGATCGCGGCGGCCACGCCGCAGATCCCCTCGCTCCCGTCGAGGCGGACACGCGCCATCGTCGCCCCTCCCCTTCCGTCGTCCGTCGTCCGCGCGCGGCCGGTCCGCCGCGCCGCCGTACGCACCACCCTAATCCGCATTCTCTGCACAGGAGTTCTCACGCATGTCCGTCAACCCGGAGTCCACCCCGTCCCAGCCCGCCGTCACCGTGCTCGGACTCGGCCCGATGGGCCGCGCGCTGGCCGGCGCGTTCCTCGCCGCCGGGGTCCGCACCACGGTGTGGAACCGTACGCCCGGCCGGGAGGGCGACCTCACCGAGCGGGGCGCCGTCACGGCGGCGAGCGCCGCCGAGGCGATCGCCGCGAGCCCGCTGACCGTGATCTGCATGGTCAACTACGACGCCACGGACGCGGTGCTGCGGCAGGACGCGGCCGAGGCCGCGCTCAAGGGCCGCACGCTCGTCAACCTCTCCGCCGACACCCCCGGGCGGGCCCGGGACACCGGCCGCTGGGCCGGGGAGCACGGCATCCACTACATCGACGGCGCGATCATGACGCCGGCCGGCACGGTCGGCTCGCCGCACGCGGTGTTCCTGTTCAGCGGCCCGTCCGAGACGTACCAGGAGCACCGGACGGTGCTCGACGGGCTCGGCGGCACCCACACCCACCTCGGCGAGGAGGTCTCCCGGGCGGCCGCCTTCGACATCGCGCTGCTCGACGTCTTCTGGACGTCGATGGCCGGGTACGTGCACGCGATGGCGCTCGCGGACGCGGAGGGCATCACCCCGCGTGAACTGGCCCCGTTCGCGATCGGCATCGCGCAGATCCTGCCGCCGCTGTTCGAGGAGTTCGCCGGGGACATCGAGGACGGCACCTACTCCGGCGCGATCAACCCGCTGACGTCCGGCGTGTCGACGATGGCGCACATCGTGCACGCGGCCGAGGACCACGCCATCGACTCGGGCGTGATGCGCGCGGTCGAGGGGCTGGCCCGCCGCACCGTGGCGCTCGGCCACGGCGCGGACGGGTTCTCCCGGATCGCGGAGGTGCTGCGCCGGCGCTGAGCGGGTCAGGCGTAGCGGTCCCGCAGCTCCCGCTTGAGGATCTTGCCGCTGGCGTTGCGGGGCAGGGCGTCGGCGAAGACGATCCGCTTCGGGGCCTTGAAGGAGGAGAGCGACCGCCGTGCGTGGGCGAGGAGTTCGGCCTCGGTGACCTCGGCGCGCGGGACGACCACCGCGGTGACCGCCTCGATCCAGCGGTCGTCGGGAAGGCCGATGACGGCCGTCTCGGCGACCGCGGGGTGGGTGTAGAGGGCGTCCTCGACCTGGCGGGAGGCGACGAGCACGCCGCCGGAGTTGATGACGTCCTTCACCCGGTCGACGATCGTCAGATAGCCGTCGGCGTCGCGGACGGCGAGGTCGCCGGAGCGGAACCAGCCGTCCCGGAAGGCGGCCGCGGTCTCCTCGGGCTTGGCCCAGTACCCCTCGCAGAGCTGCGGGGAACGGTAGACGATCTCGCCGGGGGTGCCGTCGGGGACGTCCTTGCCGTCCTCGTCGACGACCCTCGCCTCGACGTGCCGGACGGGCCGGCCGCAGGAGTCCATGCGGCCCTCGTGCTCGTCGGGGCCGAGGACGGTGGCGAGCGGGCCGATCTCGGACTGGCCGAAGCAGTTGTGGAAGGCGAGGCCCGGGAGGCGGGCGCGCAGCCGCTCCAGGACGGGCACCGGCATGATCGAGGCGCCGTAGTAGGCCTTGCGCAGCGCGGACAGGTCCCGACCTTCGAAGCCGGGGTGGTTGGCGAGCGCGATCCACACGGTCGGCGGGGCGAAGAGGCTGTCCGCGCGCCCCGCCTCCACCAGCCCGAACAGCGCCTCCGGGTCCGGCCCTTCGAGGATCACGCTCTCCGCCCCGACCGCCAGGTAGGGCAGCAGGAAGACGTGCAGCTGGGCGGAGTGGTAGAGCGGCAGCGCGTGCGCCGGCCGGTCGTCCTCGGCGAGGCCGAGCGCCTCGATCGCGCTGGCGTACTCGTGCACCAGGGCCCGGTGGGTCATCATCGCGCCCTTGGGCAGGGCGGTGGTGCCGGAGGTGTACAGCAGCTGCACGAGGTCGCGGGGGTCGCTGTCGGAGTCGTACGGCTCCGGGTCCGCGAGCGCGTCGAGGAGCGAGCCCGGCGCGTCCCGCAGGGGCCGGGTCCGTACGCCCGCGGGGATCCGGTCGGCGAGCCCGGGATCGGCGAGGACGAGGGAACTCCCCGACTGGTCCAGGAGATAGGCCAGGTCGTCGCCGGTGAGGTGGTGGTTCACGGGGACGTGGACGAGCCCCGCGCGGGCACAGGCCAGGAAGGCGATCAGATACGCGTCGGAGTTGTGGCCGTAGGCGGCGACCCGGGCGCCGGGCACGAGCCCGGGCTCGCGGCGCAGCACGGCCGCGGCGGTGGAGACGGCGGCGTCCAGCTCGGCGTAGGTCCAGGCACGGTCGGCGTAGCGCAGGGCCGTCCGGCCGGGGACGCGCTCTGCGGTGGCGCGCAGCACGCCGTCGACGGTGCGGGTGAGGAGTCCTCGTTCCATGGCTGGATCCTCGGCGCGGTGCTCCGGCGGGTCAAGTACCCGGACCGGAGCGCACACCTCCCCGCCTCGGATACCGAACGGCATGTTGACAGAGCGGGCGGGTGCTGACTGGATGGCCCGACCTGCTCCGCCCGCACGTCCGTTGGGAGGCACCTTGCACGTCCGCACCCTCATCCCCCGCCGCTCCCGGGGGCGGCTCGCCCTGGTGGGCGCCGCGCTCGCCGCCGTCACCGCGGGGCTGCTGCCCGGCGCGGCGGCCGCCGGTCCGGACGGGCGGGACCGTGAGCACCGGCCGTCCGACCGGGGACTGAGCGCCGTCATCCGGTACACCGAGTACGGCGTACCGCACATCCTCGCGGGGAGCTACGCCGACCTGGGCTTCGGCACGGGCTGGGCACAGGCCGCCGACCAGGTGTGCGTGCTCGCCGACGGCTTCGTGACCGTGAACGGCGAACGCTCGCGGCACTTCGGCGCCTCCGGCGCCCCGGACGGCTCGCTCTCCTCCGCCACCACGAACCTCGCCAGCGACCTGTACTTCCGGGGCGTCGAGGAGGCCGGCACGGTCGAGGCGCTGCTGCGCACCCCGGCCCCGGCGGGCCCGAGCCGCGACCTGAAGGAGCTGATGCGCGGGTGGGCGGCCGGGTACAACGCCTGGCTGCGGAAGAACCGGGTCACCGATCCGGCCTGCGCGGGCGCCGGCTGGGTCCGGCCGGTGACGGCCCTGGACGTGGCCCGGCGCGGCTTCGCCGTCTCGGTGCTCGGCGGGCAGGGCCGGGCGGTGGACGGGATCACGGCGGCCCGCCCGCCGGCCCCGGCGACGGCGACGTCGAGGACGCGGGAGCAGGACGTCGATCCCGGGGCCGCGGCGGAGGCGGCGCGGGCGCTGTTCGCGGCGGAGAACGCGACCATGGGCTCCAACGCGGTCGCCTTCTCGGGCGCGACGACGGCGAACGGGCGGGGGCTGCTGCTCGGCAACCCGCACTACCCGTGGCAGGGCGGCCGCCGGTTCTGGCAGTCGCAGCAGACGATCCCCGGCGAACTGAACGTCTCCGGCGCCTCCCTGCTCGGCACCACCGTCGTCAACATCGGCTTCAACGACAAGGTCGCCTGGAGCCACACGGTGGCCACCGGCGTGCCGATGAACCTGCACCAGCTGACGCTGGTGCCCGGCGACCCGACGGCCTACCTGGTGGACGGGAAGCCGGAGCGGATGACCGCGCGCGAGGTGACGGTGGCGGACCGGGACGGCGCGCCCGTGACCCGTACCCAGTGGTGGACGCGGTACGGGCCGGTGACGAGCGGGCTCGGCGCGAGCCTCCCGCTGCCGTGGACGTCGACGACCGCGTACGCGCTGAACGACCCCAACACGGCGAACCTGCGCGGCTCCGACACCGCGCTGGGCTTCGCCAGGGCGCGCTCCACCCGGGACGTCGCCGAGGCGCTGCGCCGCACCCAGGGCCTGCCGTGGGTGAACACGGTCGCGGCCGACTCGGCCGGGCACAGCTTCTTCAGCCAGGCACAGGTGCTGCCCCGGATCACCGACGAACTCGCGGAGCGCTGCTCCACCCCGCTCGGCCGGGTCGTCTACCCGGCCTCGGGCGTCGCCGTCCTGGACGGTTCGCGGACCGCGTGCGCGCTCGGCTCGGACCCGGACGCGGTGCAGCCCGGCGTCTTCGGGCCGTCCCGGATGCCGGTCCTCCGGGACGCGCCGTACGCGGTGAACTCCAACGACAGCGCGTGGCTGACCAACGCGGAGCGGCCGCTGACCGGCTACGAGAGGGTCTTCGGGACGCTCGCCACCCCGCGCTCGCTGCGGACCCGGGGCGGGATCGAGGACGTGGCGGGGATGGCCGCGCGGGGCCGGCTCACGGTGGCCGACCTCCAGCGGCAGCAGTTCGCCAACCGGGTGCCGGCCGCCGGCCTGGCGGCGGCGGACGTGGCCGCGGCCTGCCCGGCCGTGCTGCCGGCCGATCCGGAGGCGTGCCGGGTGCTCGCCGCCTGGGACCGCACGATGGACTCGGACAGCCGGGGCGCGCTGCTCTTCGACCGCTTCTGGCGGAGGTTCACCGGCTCGGTGCCGGTGGCACAGCAGTGGAAGGTGCCGTTCTCGGCGGCGGACCCGGTCCGCACCCCGCGCGGCCTCGACACCGGCACGGCCGGCTTCGCGAAGGCGCTGGCGGACGCGGCAACGGAACTGCGCACGGCGGGGATCGCACTGGACGCGCCGCTGCGGGACCACCAGTTCGTGGTGCGCGGCGGGGAGCGGATCCCGGTGAGCGGCGGGACGGAGTCGCTGGGCGTCTGGAACAAGACGGAGGCGGTGTGGAACGCGGCGGGCGGCGGCTACGTCGAGGTCGCGCACGGCACGAGCCACGTGCAGGCCGTCGGCTGGGACGGCGGGCGCTGCCCGGTGGCCCGCACCCTGCTCACGTACTCCCAGTCCTCGAACCCGGCCTCGGCGCACTTCGCCGACCAGACGAGGCTGTACGCGGGCGAACGCTGGGTGACGTCCCGGTTCTGCGAGGGGGACATCCTGCGCTCGCCCGCGCTGAAGGTGGTGCGGGTCGGGGAGAGGTGACGCCCGTCAGGGGCTGAACGACAGGAAGACGAAGGCGGCGAAGATCGCGAGGTGGACGCCGCCCTGGAGGAGCGTGGCCCGTCCGGGCACCACGGTCAGGGCGCTCACCACGCCGGTGAGGGCGAGCAGGACCATGTGGAGGGGGCCCAGGCCGAGCAGCAGGGGCCCGGACAGCCAGATGGAGGCGAGCGCGATCGCCGGGATGGTGAGGCCGATGCTGGCGATCGCGGAGCCGTAGGCGAGGTTGAGGCTGGTCTGCACGCGGTTGCGGCGGGCGGCGCGCACGGCGGCGAGCGTCTCGGGCAGCAGGACCATCAGGGCGATGATGACACCGACGACGGCCTTGGGCAGACCGGCGGACTCGACGCCGTCCTCGATGGTCGGGGAGATCACCTTGGCGTTGCCGACGACGGCGACGAGCGCGACGAGCAGCAGGCCGAGGCTGACGAGGGTGGCCGCCCTGGTCGGCGGCTCGGCGTGGTCGTCCTCCGAGCACTCCTTGCCCTCGGGGGTGACGGGGAGGAAGTAGTCGCGGTGGCGGACGGTCTGCACGGCGACGAAGACGCCGTACAGGGCGATCGAGGCGATGGCGGCGAAGGCGAGCTGGGCGCCGGAGAACTCGGGGCCCTGGTTGCTGGTGGTGAAGGTGGGGAGCACCAGGGTCATGGTGGCGAGGGTGCAGACGGTGGCGAGCGCGCCGCCGGAGCCCTCGGCGTTGAAGACCGCGACCCGGTTGCGGAGCGCGGCGACCAGGAGGGCGAGGCCGACGATGCCGTTGCAGGTGATCATGACGGCGGCGAAGACGGTGTCGCGGGCGTAGGTGGCGGTCTTCTCGCCGCCGCCCGCCATGAGGCTGACGATGAGTCCGACCTCGATGACGGTGACGGCGACGGCCAGGACGAGCGAGCCGAAGGGCTCCCCGACCCGGTGGGCGATCACCTCGGCGTGGTGGACGGCGGCGAGGACCGCGGCGGCGAGGCAGAGCGCGACGAGGGCCACGGCGACGCCCGGCAGGTCACGCCCCCAGGCGAAGACCAGCGCAAGCAGGGCCACCACCGGCCCCCACGTGGTCCACTCCCGGGTCGACGCCTTGGTGCTCGAACTCATCATCTTCTTCCTGCCAGGGGGCCGTGGCTCCCGCCGTGGGGACCGCGGCCCGTTTCCGTCATTGTTCTGCTTCGGCCAGACCGTGCTCGTACGCCGCGAGGGTGTCGATGAACATCCGCCGTTCGGCCGGTCCCAGGGGGGCCAGGGCGGCCCGCCAGGCGCCGGCGCTGCGGCCGAGCCAGCCGTCGATGGCCGCCCGGCGCTCCGGCGCGATCGAGACGATCTTCCGTCTGCGGTCGGCGGGGTCCTCATGGCGCTCCAGGACCCCCTTCTTCGCCAGGTCCCCCACCATCAGGCTGGCTGTGGTGGGCGCGACGCCCAGCCGTGCGGCCAGTTCGTTGACGCTCCGGGGGCCGTCGAAGAGGAGGTAGGCCAGCAGGGAGAGGTGACGGGGCGCCAGCGTCAGCGACGCCAGCTCCTCCGGCACCTTGACGCGCTTGGCGCGCCCCACCACGCGGGGCATGAGCAGCAGCAGCGTACGGACGGCGTCGTCGACGTCCGGTCCGGCGGCTCCGCTCCCCTCGCGCTCGGTCGACACCCTGGCCCCTCCGGCTTGCCTTTGCTTTCAAAGCAAATGGATCTGTCGCGATCGATGCTACCGGAAGGCACGACAATGTCCGCTTCGCTCGTTTTCCGCGAGCAGGTCGCCGAGGGGTTCCGGGGCGACGGCGGCCGGGCGAGTGGGACGGCCGCCAGGGGGACGGGACGGCCGCCAGGGGGACGGGACGGCCACCGGGTGGGCGGAGCGGCGGCCGGGTGGGCGGAGCGGCGGCCGGGTGGGCGGAGCGGCGGCCGGGGGCGGGACGGCCGCCGGGGTCACACCTGGCGCTCGTGGCCCTCCCAGTACGGGTCGCGGAGCCGGCGCTTGTAGAGCTTGCCGTTCGGGTCGCGGGGCATGACGGCGATGAAGTCGAGGGACTTCGGGCGCTTGAAGGCGGCCAGGCGGTCCGCGCAGTGGGCCAGGATCTCCTCGGCGAGCACCGGCCCCTCCCCGTACCCCTCGGCGGTCTCGACGACCGCCTTCACCTCCTCGCCCCAGTCGGCGTGCGGGATCCCGAAGGCGGCGGCGTCCGCGACGGCCGGGTGGGAGAGGAGCGCGGCCTCGATCTCGGCGGGGTAGATGTTGACGCCGCCGGAGATGATCATGTCGATCTTGCGGTCGCGGAGGTAGAGGTAGCCCTCCTCGTCGAGGTAGCCGAGGTCGCCGACGGTGAAGAAGTCGCCGACGCGGCTCTTCGCCGTCTTGGCCTCGTCCTTGTGGTAGCGGAAGCCGCCGGTGTTCATCTTCAGGTAGACCGTGCCGAGTTCGCCCGGCGGGAGGGCGTTGCCGTCGTCGTCGAGGACGGCCAGCTCGCTGATCGGCCACGCCCTGCCGACCGTGCCGGGCCGCTTGAGCCACTCCTCGGCCGTGGCGAACGCGCCGCCGCCCTCGCTGGCCGCGTAGTACTCCTCCACGCACCCGCCCCACCAGGCGATCATCGCCCGCTTGACGTGCTCGGGGCAGGGCGCGGCCCCGTGGATGGCGTGCCGCATCGAGCTCACGTCGTACCGCCCGCGGACCTCCTCGGGAAGGGCGAGGAGCCGGTGGAACTGGGTGGGCACCATGTGGGTGTGGGTGCAGGCGTGCGCGTCGATCAGCCGCAGCATCTCCTCGGGCGTCCACTTGTCCATGAGGACCAGCGGGTGCCCGATGTGCAGCGCGGCGGCCGCGAACTGGAGGACCGCCGTGTGGTAGAGCGGCGAGCAGACCAGGTGGACGTTGCCGTCGAAGGGGCGGATGCCGAAGATGCCGAGGAAGCCCCCGAGATGGGACTCCTCCGGGAGGCGGCCGGGCAGCGGGCGGCGGATGCCCCGGGGGCGGCCGGTGGTGCCCGAGGTGTAGTTCATGACCCAGCCGAGCGTCCGGTCGACGGGCGCCGACTCCGGCTGTCCGTCGAGGAGTTCGGCGTACGGGCGGAAGCCGGGGACCGCGCCGACGGCGTACCGGTGGCTCGGCGCGAGGCCCGCGCCGTCGGCGGCGGCGACGGCCGCCCCGGCGAAGCGCTCGTGGGCGACGAGCACCTTGGCGCCGGAGTCGGCGACGATCCAGGCGATCTCCGCGCCCACGAAGTGGTGGTTGACCGGGACGAGGTAGAAACCGGCCTGGGTGGCCGCGAGATGGGCGGTGAGGAACTCCACCCCGTTGGGCAGGACGACCGCGAAGGCGTCGCCGCGCTCCAGGCCCGCCGCGCGCAGCCCGTGGACCATCCGGTTCGCGGCGGCGAGCAGCCGGCCGGCCGGCCACTCCTCGCCGTCGGGCGCCACCAGCGCCGTACGGTCCGGGTCGGCGGCGGCCTGGGCCCAGAAGCCGTTGGGGGTCCCGTCGTTCACGACCCGCTCCTTCCCGCGATGCGGTTGATCCGGTCGACGGCCTTCTCGAAGCCCCGGGTCAGCTCGTCGACGACCTGCTGGACGCTGCGCTCGGAGTTCATCCGGCCGACGATCTGCCCGACGGGGGTGCCGAGCAGCGGGTCGACCTCGTACTTCTGGATCCGCGACACCGCCTCCGCCACCAGCAGGCCCTGGAGCGGCATCGGCAGCGGTCCGGGCCCGGCCGGGTCCTCCCAGGCGTCGGTCCACTCGGTGCGCAGCTGCCGGGCCGGCTTGCCGGTGAGCGCCCGGGACCGGACGGTGTCGCCGGAACCGGCGGCGAGGAGCTTCGCGGTGAGGGCGCGCGAGTGGAGTTCGGCCTCGGTGGTGGTGAGCCAGATCGAGCCGAGCCACACGCCCTGGGCGCCGAGCGCGAGCCCGGCGGCGATCTGCTCGCCGCTGCCGATGCCGCCCGCGGCGAGCACGGGCAGCGGGGAGACGGCGTCCACGACCTCGGGCGTGAGCACCATGGAGGCGATCTCGCCGGTGTGGCCGCCCGCCTCGTACCCCTGGGCCACGACGATGTCGATGCCGGCCCCGGCGTGCCGGCGGGCGTGCCGGGCGCTGCCGGCGAGCGCGGCGACGAGCACGCCGTGCTCGTGCGCGCGGGCGACGACGTCCGGCGGCGGGGAGCCGAGGGCGTTGGCGAGCAGCTTGATGGGGTAGTCGAAGGCGACGTCGAGCTGGTTGCGCGCGACCTCCTCCATCCAGCCGGTGATCCGCCACCCCGACGCCTCGCCCTCGGCGAGTTCGGGCACGCCGTGCTTGGCCAGCACCGACCGGACGTACTCCCGGTGCCCCGCGGGGATCATGGCCTCGACCTCGGCCTCGCTGACGCCCTCGACCTTCTTGGCGGGCATCACGACGTCGAGGCCGTAGGGCCGCCCGTCGGTGTGCTCCTGCATCCAGTCGAGGTCGCGGGCGAGGTCGTCCGGCGCGGTGTAGCGGACCGCGCCCAGCACGCCGAAACAGCCGGCCCGACTGAGGGCGGCGGCGACCGCGGGGAAGGGCGTGAAGCCGAAGATGGCGTGCTCGATCCCCAGTGTGCGACTCAGCTCCGTCTCCATGGGCGGCAGGATGCCGCAGCGGGGCGATGGAGGGAAGAGGTTTTCTGATGGTGCGTCAGATTCTTTGGTGAGGGGGTGGTGGGGGTGGTGGAGGAAGTGGGAGTGGTGGAGGGGGTGTGGGTGGTGGAGGAAGTAGGGGTGGTGGGGTCGGTGGAGGGGGGTGCGGGTGGTGAAGGGCGGTGGGGCGGGCGGGGCGGGGGCGCGAGGGGTTCGCTGCGGGCCGGGAGGGGGTGTGTCGGGGAGGGTGGGGGTGTACGGCGGCGGAGCGTGGTGACGGGAGGCGGGCGGATGGGCGAGGCGGGGAGCGGGACGGACGGCGGCGGGCTCCGCGGCAGGAGGGAGGGAGGCGGTGAGCCGGGCGGCGGAGGGAGGCCCGGTGCTGGTCGGGGACCGGACGGCGGAGGGCCCGGGGACGCGGTGCTCCGGTGGGGGACGGCGGCGGAGGCGGGGCTGCTCGGGCGGGAACTGGAGGGGATGGTCGCGGACGTGAGCCGGTTCCTCGGACCCTCGCCGGTGCGTCCGTGGTGCGCGGGGGCCGTGCTGCTCGCGGGACGGGGCCGGACCGTGGCGCTGCACCGGGCGGTGGGGTGGGCGGCGCGCTGGGCCGCGTACGACGAGGTGCGCGACACGGCGGTCGAGGCGGCGCCGGAACTGCGGGTCCCGATGACCCCGGACACGGTCTTCGACGTGGCCTCGCTGACCAAGCTCTTCACCTCCCTGCTGGCCGTGCGGCAGGTCGAGCGCGGCACCTTGGAACTCGGGGAGCGGGTCGCGGCGTACCTGCCGGAGTTCGGACGGGCGGGGAAGGCGGGGATCACGGTCCGGCAGCTGCTCGGTCACACCTCGGGGCTGCGGGCGGAACTGCCGTTGTACGAGGCGCCGGACCGTGAGGCGCGGCTGCGGCTGCTGTGGGAGGACGCGCCGGTCGACCCCCCGGGCACGGCGTACCGCTACTCGGACCTCAACCTGATCGCACTGCAGCTGCTCCTGGAGCGGATCACCGGTCACGGTCTGGAGGCGCTGCTCCGCGACGGGATCACCGGCCCCCTCGGGATGCACCGCACGCGCTTCGTCCCGCCGCCCTCGTGGCGGGCGGAGACCGCGGCCACCGAGGACGCGCGCCGGCCGTGGGCACGGCTCGACCGGGGCATGGTGCGGGGCGAGGTCCACGACGAGAACGCCCACGCGATGGGCGGCGTCGCCGGCCACGCCGGCGTCTTCTCCCGCGCCCGCGACCTCGCGGTCCTGGCCCGCACCCTCCTCGACGGCGGCGCGTACGGCTCCGCCCGCGTCCTCTCCCCCGAGTCGGTGCGCCTCCTCCTCACCGACGTCAACCAGGACTTCCCCGGCCACGCCCACGGCCTCGGCTTCGAACTCGACCAGCGCTGGTACATGGGCGCGCTGTCCGGACCGCGTACCGCGGGACACACCGGTTTCACCGGCACCAGCCTGGTCCTCGACCCCGAGGCCGACGCGTTCCTGATCCTCCTCGCCAACGCGGTGCACCCCGTCCGCACCTGGCGCTCCGGCTCGGCCCCCCGGGTGGCCGCCGCCCGCCGCCTGGCCCGGGCGATCCCGGTACGCCCTCCGGCCGGCGCGGGCCCCACGGCCTGGTTCTCCGGCATGGAGGCCCCCGCCGGCGCCACCCTCACCCTCCCCGCGACGGGGCCGGGCGCGGCCCGCCTCACCTGCCTCCTGTGGTGGGACACCGCGCCGGACACCGACCGCCTCGTCCTGGAGGCCGCGGCCTCCTCCGGCCGACGGCCCGTCCCCTTCCGCACGGCCCCCCTCGACCGCCCGGCGGAGCCGCTCCCCCATCCGGACGGCACCGCCACCGGCTGGTCCGGACGCCGCTGGCACCGCCTCACCGCCGACCTCCCGCCCGCCGCCGCCCTCCGGCTCCGCTTCCGGTACGACACCGCCTCCCCCGCCGTCGGGCGCGGGGTGTACGTGACCGGGATCCGGCTCCTGGACGGCGCCGGCCGGCCCCTCTTCGACGAGGCCCGCCCGTCGGACGCCTCCCGTCTGGAGGCGTCCGGGTGGCACCGCTCGGCCGACTGAGGAAGTGGAAACGGAAGCGGAGCCGGCCGCGCCGGTCCGCGCCGGTCCGGTCCGGGCCGGGCCGGCGCGGATCCCGGCAGCCCTCAGGGCGCGCCCGGGCCGGGGGCGGCCGCCGTACGGAGGGCGGCCAGCACGGGGACGATGAGCGGGTGGTCCTCGGCGCCCCGGCGTACGGCGGCGAAGACCCGGCGGGTGGGCGCGACGCCCTCGGCGGGGCGGATCGCCACGTCCGTGAGGTCCATGCCGCGCAGCGCCGAGCGGGGCACGAGCGCCGCGCCGGCGCCGGCGGCGGCGAGCGCGACGACGGCCCTGAAGTCGTCCGAGACGTGCTCGAAGCGGGGCGCGAACCCCGCGTACTCGCAGGCCAGCACGGTCACGTCATGGCAGGGGTTGCCCGCGGACTGGCCGACCCAGGCGTCCTTGGCCAGGTCGGCGAGCGCGACCCGCTCCCCCGCCGCGAGGGGGTGCCCGGGCGGCAGCACCACGTCGAAGGGCTCCGCGTAGAGCGGGACCCGGGTGAGCCGGTCGTCGTCCTCGCCCGGGGCTCCCCGGTACTCGACGGCCACGGCCACGTCCACCTGCCGGTCCAGCACCATCAGCAGGCTCTCGTCCCCCTCGGCGTCCCGCACCCTGACCCGGATGCCCGGAGCCGTCCCGGCCAGCGCCGCGATGGCCGGGGCCACGACCAGCCCGATGCCGGTGGCGAACGCGGCGACCGTGACGGTGCCCGCCTCGCCGGAGCCGTACGCGGCCAGCTCCGCCTCCGCCCGCTCCAGCTGGGCGAGAACGGCGTTGGCGTGGCTCAGGAGGATCTCGCCGGCGGGCGTCAGCCTCGCGCCCCGGGCACTGCGGTCGACCAGCCGGTGGCCGGTCTCCTGCTCCAGGGCGGCGAGCTGCTGCGAGACGGCGGAGGGGGTGAGGTACAGCGCGGCGGCCGCCGCCGTCACCGTACGGTGGTCGGCCACCGCGCGGAGGATGTGCAACCGCCGTGCTTCGATCATGCGCCCAGTCTCCCAGGCCGGGGGCGGGGGTCGTGCCCACGGCCCCGGCAGGGGAGAGAGGGTGCGGGATCCAACCTCTTGGATCCAAAAGCTTGGATCCAAGAGGTTGGATCCGGAAGGTTGGATCCAAGAGGTTGGATCCGGAAGGTTGGATCCGGGAGCTTGGATCCAAGAGCTTGCACCCGGAAGGTTGGACCCAAGGGGGTGGATCCGGGAGGTTGGATCCCGGATCCAGACCCCCTGGCTCAGCCCTGGAGTTCCGCGCGCGCCGCCACGAACGCGTCCACCGCGCGGTTCACGTCCTCCGTGGAGTGCGCGGCCGAGAGCTGGACGCGGATGCGGGCCTGGCCCTGGGGGACGACCGGGTAGGAGAAGCCGATCACGTAGACGCCGCGCTCCAGGAGCAGCTCGGCCATCTTCCCGGCCTCTGAGGCGTCGCCGATCATGACGGGGGCGATGGCGTGGTCGCCGGGGAGGATGTCGAAGCCCTCCTCGGTCATCCGGCCTCGGAAGAGCGCGGTGTTGGCGTTGAGCTTGTCGCGCAGGTCGCCGGCGGACTCCAGGAGGTCGAGGACCTTGAGGGAGGCGGCGGCGATGACCGGGGCGAGGGTGTTGGAGAAGAGGTAGGGGCGGGAGCGCTGGCGCAGCAGGGCGACGATCTCGGCGCGGGCGGCGACGTAGCCGCCGGAGGCGCCGCCGAGGGCCTTGCCGAGGGTGCCGGTGATGATGTCGACGCGGTCCATGACGCCGTGCAGCTCGGGGGTGCCGCGGCCGCCGGCGCCGACGAAGCCGACGGCGTGCGAGTCGTCGACCATGACCATGGCGTCGTAGCGCTCGGCCAGGTCGCAAATCTCGGCGAGCGGGGCGACGTAGCCGTCCATGGAGAAGACGCCGTCCGTGACGATCAGCTTGCGCCGGGCGCCGCCCTCGGTGGCCTCCTTGAGCTGCTGCTCCAGGTCGGCCATGTCGCGGTTGGCGTAGCGGAAGCGGCGGGCCTTGGAGAGGCGGATGCCGTCGATGATGGAGGCGTGGTTGAGGGCGTCGGAGATGACCGCGTCCTCCGCGCCGAGGAGGGTCTCGAAGACGCCGCCGTTGGCGTCGAAGCAGGAGGAGTAGAGGATCGTGTCCTCCTGGCCGAGGAAGGCCGAGAGGCGGGCCTCCAGCTCCTTGTGCACCTCCTGCGTGCCGCAGATGAAGCGGACGGAGGCCATGCCGTAGCCCCAGCGGTCGAGGGCCTCGTGGGCGGCGGCGACGACGTCGGGGTGGTCGGCGAGGCCGAGGTAGTTGTTGGCGCAGAAGTTCAGGACCTCGCCGGGGCGGCCGCCGGCGGTGACCTCGACGGTCGCGGACTGGGGGGTGCCGATGACCCGCTCGGGCTTGTGGAGGCCGGCTGCCCGGATCTCGTCGAGGGTGGCGCGGATGTCGTCGCGTACGGAATCGAACATGGGTCAGGCTCCCGCAGTCCAGTCGAGGATGATCTTGCCGCTCTTGCCGGAGGCCGCGTCGTCGAAGGCGGCCTCGTAGTCGGTGAAGTCGTACCGGCCGGTGATGACCGGGGAGAGGTCGAGCCCGCCCTCCAGGAGGACGGACATCGCGTACCAGGTCTCGAACATCTCGCGGCCGTAGATGCCCTTGACGGTGATCATCGAGGTGACGATCTTCGCCCAGTCGACGGCGAAGTCCTCGCTCGGCAGGCCGAGCATGGCGATCTTTCCGCCGTGGGTCATGTTGGCGATCATGTCGCGCATGGCGTGCGGGTTGCCGGACATCTCCAGGCCGACGTCGAAGCCCTCCTTGAGCCCGAGGGTGCGCTGGCCGTCGGCGATGGTCTTCTCGGCCACGTTGAGCGCGAGGGAGACGCCGGTCTTGCGGGCCAGGTCGAGGCGCTCCTCGCTGACGTCGGTGATGACGACGTTGCGGGCGCCGGCGTGCTTGGCGACGGCGGCGGCCATGATGCCGATCGGGCCGGCGCCGGTGACCAGGACGTCCTCGCCGACGAGCGGGAAGGAGAGCGCGGTGTGGACGGCGTTGCCGAAGGGGTCGAAGATCGCGGCGACGTCGAGGTCGACGGGGACGCGGTGCACCCACACGTTGGAGGCGGGCAGCGCCACGTACTCGGCGAAGGCGCCGTCGCGGCCGACGCCGAGGCCGACGGTGGCGCGGCAGAGGTGGCGGCGGCCGGCGAGACAGTTGCGGCACTTGCCGCAGACGAGGTGGCCCTCGCCGCTGACCAGGTCGCCGACGGCGATGTCGGAGACGTCACGCCCGACGGAGACGACCTCGCCGACGAACTCGTGGCCAATGGTCATCGGGGTCGCGATGGTCTTCCGCGCCCAGCCGTCCCAGGAACGGATGTGCAGGTCGGTACCGCAGATCCCGGTCCGCTTGACCTTGATCAGTACGTCCCCCGGACCGGTCTCCGGCTCGGGCACGTCCGTGAGCCAGAGTCCCGGCTCCGCCTTCAGCTTGACCAACGCCTTCAATGCCACGGCTCCCGACGTGCGTGTCCTGTGATGTACGGGTCAGGGCACGCGCGCGTGCCCAAGATCCTCGGAGACGAATCTTCCGTACCGGGGGCTCGCGGTCCATCGAGGTTTTCTTAAGCGCGCTCGCAGTTCAGCTTCACGCCGGGACGTCGCCGCTGTTCAGGAGGGTTCGCCGGCGGTTCCGGCGGTCACGAAGGCGGCGGGAAGCCAACTCGTACGGACGCGTCCCATGGAGCCTTCGACGGCGACGGCCGCCGCGTGTCCGCCGGCGGTGGGCACGCCCCGGACGTCCCAGCCCGAGGGGAGGGCGGAGGGGTCGCGCTCGCCGAGGTAGTCCTTGTCGAGGGAGCGGGCCACGCCGATGCCGATGCCCTTGAGGTAGGCCTCCTTGCGGCACCAGATGCGGGCGAAGGCGTCGGGCGCGTGCCCGGCCCCGGCTATCTCGGCCCGTTCCGCCGGGTGGAGGACGGAGGTGACCTCGCGGACGGTGGCGGCCTTGGGGAAGCTCTCGACGTCCACGCCGAGGGGCCGGGCGGCGATGCCGATGAGGACGACGTCGCCGCTGTGCGACAGGGAGAAGTGCGGGGCCCCCGGCGGGCCGTCGACGGCGGGGCGGCCGTGCGGGCCGCCGCAGCCGGGGCAGGGTTCACGGCGGTACGCGACCGCGGCCGGGCCGACGCCCAGGCGCGGGGCCAGGAGGCGGCGCAGGGCGACGTGGCCGATGCCGTACCGGAGGCGGTCGGCGACCCGGAGGGGGGCGGCGAGGCGGTCGCGCTCCTCGGCGTCGAGCTCGGAGGGGTCGAGGTCGTCCTCGGCGAGGTGGTCCACCCGCAGCTGCCACAGGTCGACGTCGACCCGGCCGGGGCCGGGGGCGGTCTCGGGGGTGTGGGTGCGGGACTCGGGGGCGGGGTCGCCGGGGCGGTCGGTGATCACGTCGGTCATTAAATCAGCGCGGTCGGGGCGGACTCAGGGCGTTCCGGGGGTGGTTGGTCCGCCGTGGCCGCCGGGGGCCGCGGCCCCGCCCCGGCGGACGGCGTCGGCCTCGGTGTGGCGGCCGAGCCGGTCGAGGCAGTGGGTGAGGTCGGCGAGGGCGGAGAGGGTGTCCGGGTGGAGGGGGCCGAGGGCCCGGGCGCGGGCTTCGGCGAGGGACCGCAGCGGGGCGAGGGCCTCGTCCCAGCGGCCCAGCCGGCCGAGGACGACGGCGGCCTCGCGGCGGCTGCGCAGGGTGTCGGGGTGGTCCGGGCCGAGCACCCGGCGGCGGGCCGCGTGGACGGCCTGGACGGTGTCGAGCGACTCCTGCCAGCGGCCGAGCCGGGCGAGGTGGAGGGCGAGGGCGTGCCGGACGCGGAGCGTCTCGGGGGCGTCGGCGCCCTGGGTGCGGGTGCGGACGGCGACCAGGTCCCGGCAGATGGCGAGCGCGTCGGCGGCCCGGCCGAGCCGGCCGAGGCAGGCGCTGGTCTCGTAGCGGGCGGCGAGGGTGTCCGGGTGGTCCGGGCCGAGCGAGGAGGCCCGCCCTTCGGCCACCGCGCGGTACTGGTCGAGGGCCTCTTCGGCGCGGCCCAGGCGGCCGAGGGTGTGGGCGAGTTCGTGACGGGTGACGAGGGTGTCGGGGTGGTCCGGGCCGAGCAGCCGGGTGCGGGTGTCGGCGACGGCCAGGCCCGTGCGGTACGACTCCTCCAGGCGGCCGAGCCGGGCGAGGGTGTACGCGAGGTTGTGGCGGCAGCGCAGGGTGTCGGGGTGGTCGGGGCCGGCGGTGCGCTCGCGGACGGCGAGGACGTCGGCGTAGAGGGCGTGCGCCTCGGCGTGGCGGCCGAGGCGGCCGAGGGTGAAGGCCCGCTCCTGGCGGGCGGCCAGGGTGTCGGGGTGGTCCGGCCCGAGGACCCGGGCGCGGGCCTCGGCGACGCGCTCGAACGCCTCCAGGGCCTCGGCCGTGCGGCCGAGGCGGCCGCACGCGAAGGCGACCTCGTAGGCGCTGGCCAGGGTGTCGGGGTGGTCCGGGCCGAGGACGCGGACGCGGTCGCCCGCGACGGAGCGGTGCAGGTCCTCGGCCTCGGCCCAGCGGCCGAGGCGGCCGAGGCCGAGTCCCGCCCGGTGGCGGGCGGCCAGCACGGCGAGCAGTTCGGGCGTCGCGTCCGTGGTGGGGCGGGCGGGGCCTTCGGCGGGCGCCCCGGCGGTCGTCCACTCGGTGGTGAGGACGGCGGCGGCGGGGTCGTGGCCGGCGGCGCGGGGCGCTCCGGGCGGGGCGGGGCGCGGCCCGCCGGTGACGGTCCGGGCCCACGCGGGCGTGGAGCCGGCTTCCGACGGGGGGAGGGTGCCGGCTCCGTCGGTGGGGTGCGGCGGGGTGGACGGGATCGGCGGCAGGACGCGGGACTCCCCGCCGAGGGTGCGTCCGGTGACGATGCGGCGGCGCAGGTCGGAGGCGTCGCGCGGGCGCTGGTCGGGCACCTTGGCGAGGAGGTCGACGACGAGCCGGTCGAAGTAGTCGGGCAGTTCGGAGCGGAGGGCGCGCGGCGGGCTCGGCACGGTGTCCCGGTGGCCGACGAGGACGGCCCAGGAGTCGTCCAGGTCGAACGGCGGTGCCCCGGTGGCGAGTTCGTACAGGACGCAGCCGAGCGAGTACAGGTCGCTGCGGTGGTCGATGTCGCCGCCGCCGATCTGCTCCGGGGACATGTAGTGGGGGGTGCCCATGGCGATGCCGGTGCCGGTGAGCCGGGAGGTGAAGCCCATGTCGGCGCCGAGGCGCGCTATCCCGAAGTCGCAGATCTTCACGGTGCCGTCGCGCAGCCGCATGATGTTGGCGGGTTTGAGGTCGCGGTGCACGATGCCCACGCGGTGGGTGTACTCGAGGGCGTCGGCGACCTGGTCGGCGATGTCGACGACCTCGTGGACGGGCAGCGGGCTGCGGGCGTTGGCGGCGAGGAGCTGGCTGAGGTTCTGGCCCTCCAGGAGCTCCATGACGAGGAAGAGCACGCCCTCGTACTCGCCGAAGTCGTGGACGACGGTGATGCCCCGGTGCTGGAGCGCGGCGGCGACCCGGGCCTCGCGGCGGAACCGCTCGCGGACCACGGTCTGCACGCCGGCGTCCTGGTGCGGGCCCAGCGGTTTGAGGCACTTGACCGCCACCCTGCGGCCCAGCGCCTCGTCCGTGGAGCGCCACACCTCGCCCATCCCGCCGCGGCCGATGACCTCGTGCAGGCGGTAGCGCCCCTGGATCAGTCTGATGTCCCCCATCGTGTGCCGTCGCCCCCGTCGTCCTCGTGCACGCTCTCCGGCCCGTCCAGTATGGCCGCAGGGTCGGACAGTGTGTACGGGTCGGGCCGGGTGTCCGGGCCGAGCCGGTCCATGGCGCGGAGGATGTGGCGGGGCGGGAGCCGCCAGCGGAGGGTGGCGGGGACGCGGCGCAGCAGGCGGGCGGTGGAGGCGAGGCGCCGGGTGACGGCGGCCGGGGGCGGGGCGGGCCGGCCGTAGAGGTCGTGGGCCCAGTCCGGCAGCGTGTCGTACGCCAGTGAGCTGACGCGCCGCCAGACCAGGGCGCGTCCGGCGAGCAGCGCGGGCGGGACGGGCGGCCTGCGCAGGAAGTCGAGGACGGCGCGGGCGTCCTCGCCGGCGCCGAGTTCGCCCCGGACGGAGGCGAAGTAGGCGGCGAGCCCCGCCTCGGTGGCGGGCACGTCCGCGGGGTCGAGCCCGACGAGCCGTGCGGAGGTGCGCTGCTCGTCCACGTACCGGTCGGCGGGCGCCCCGGTCAGCGGCAGTCCGGAGCGGCGGGCGACGGAGAGGTACGAGTCGATCTCGGCGCAGTGCACCCAGAGCAGCAGCGCGGGGTCGTCGACGCCGAGCAGCCGGTGGATCCGCCGTACCCGGGCGCCGGCGGCCTCGGCGGCCTCCCGGGTCCCGTAGCTGAGCGTCCCGACGAAGCCGGCCGTCCGCATGAGCCGCCCCCAGGGGTCTTCCCGGAAGCTGCTGTTGATCATGACCCCGCGCACGGCGACGGGGTGCAGGGCCTGGAGGTACAGGGCCCGCACCCCGGCGATCCACATCACCGGGTCGCCGTGCAGCTGCCAGGTGACGGAGCGGGGACCGAAGAGCCCGGGATCGGCGTCCTGCCTCATGGAGTTCAGGCTACGCGGCGGGATCCGGGATCCAGGATGCTGGATCCAGCCACCTCGTCCGGTTCCAGGGTGCTGGATCCGGGATGTTGGATCCGGAATGTTGGATCCGGAATGTTGGATCCGGGGTGCTGGATCCGGGGTGCTGGATCCGGGGTGCTGGATCCGGGAGGCTGGATGCTGGATCCAGCCGCCCCGTCCGGCTCATCCGGCTCATCCGATCTCCACCACCCGCGCCCACTCCGGCGGTCGCGTCAGGTAGTCGTCCTCCCCGTCCGTCTCGTCCTCCCCGTCCGGGGCGGGCGGTCGGGGGAAGAGGCCGACGACGGTGCGGCAGGAAGGGGCGGCCTCGGGCCACGGGGTCTGTCCGTCGGTGAAGACGACGAGGACGTCGGGCCGGGGGTTCAGGCGCAGCGCGCGGGCGAAGCCGGCGCGGAGGTCGGTGCCGCCGCCTCCGAGGAGGGGGATGCCGGCGCCGGCGCAAAGCCGCTGGGCGGAGTGGGCGGCGGCGTCGCAGGCGATGACGGAGACGAGGTCGCGGCGGCCTCCGAGGGCGCGGGTGAGGGCGGCGACCTCCAGGAGGGCGCTGCCGAGTTCGGTGTCGGAGACGGAGCCGGAGGTGTCGATGACGACGGCGACGTGGGGCGGGGTGCGGCGGAGGCTGGGCAGGACGACGCCGGGGAGGACGGTGGCACGGCGGGAGGGACGGCGGTAGGTGTAGTCGCCGCCGGTGCCGGCCGCGACGGCGGCACCGAGGGCCGCGCCGAGGAGTTCGCGCCAGGGCTGGGGCGGGTGGCAGACCTCCTCGGCCCAGCGCTCCCAGGCCTCGGGGGCCGAGCCGGGGCGGCCCTTGATGCCCTGGGCGACGCGGTGCACGACGGCGGCGCGTTCCTGCGGGGTGAGGCCGTCGGCGCCGTCGGGGCCGAGTTCCCAGGCGCGGTCCCGGCCGTCGGCGCCGCTGCCGCAGTCGAGCCAGGCCATCCCCGGGCTGTTCGGCGTGATCCGTACGGCCCGGACGTAGTCCTCCATGAGCAGCCCGGGGGCCAGTTCGAGCATCTCGGGGCGCAGCGCGCCAGCGGGGCGCGGGAGGCCGGCGCCGTAGACGTCGTCGTTGATCTCGAAGTCGCCCGCGATGTTCATCCGGTGCCGGTCGGCCTCGCCGTCGAGGCCGAGGTCGCGGGCGAGGCGGTCGCCCCGGCCGTGGTGGTCGCGGAGCAGGTGGGCGACCTCGTGGACCCAGACGCCGGCGAGTTCGCGCATCGGCGTCCGGTCGACGAAGGCCGGGGAGACGTACATCCGCCAGTGGCGGTCGACGCCCATGGTGGGGACGGACCGGGAGGGCACCACGCGGAGGGCGAAGAGGGCGGTGGCCAGGTAGGGGCGGACACGGACCGCGTAGAGGCGGGCGGTGTACAGCTTGTCGTGGTCCAGGGCCTCCGCGGCCGGGACCACGCCCGCGGGGGCGGGGACGGGGGCGTTCACCGGCGCCCCCGGGCCGCGACGGGCCGGACCGCGCGCCGGGAGAGGTCGACGGCTCCGGCGAGGCGGTCGATGGCGACGGGGACGTCCCAGTCGTCACGGCGGAGCGCGGCGAGCGTGGTGGCGGGCACGACGACGAGGTCCGGGGGGCCGGTCTCGGCGGCGCGGGCGAGCAGGGCCCAGGCGGCGTCCCAGCGGTCGCGGTCGGGACGCTCGCGGACGGCGGCCACGACGCCTTCGAGGGCGGCCTGGCGCCGGTCGCCGCGTTCGGGGAGCGGGGCCCCGGCCGGGTCGGCGAGCAGGTCCTCGGGGTCGGGGAGGTCCATCCGGTCGAGCCAGGCGAGGAGTTCGAAGCCGGGGCCGTCGCCGACGGTGCCGCGGACCAGGAGGGAGAGGACGTCGCGGGAGGAGCCGGCGACGGCGGCGAAGGCGAGGAGTCGCAGCGTCATGTCCCAGCTGCGGGGCGACGGCCAGGGGCCGCCCCGGCGGGTCTCCTCCCCCGGCAGCCGGTGGACCAGCGTGGGGCGGCTGCCGAGCAGTCCGCAGACCGCCCGGCGGGCGTGGTCCACGGCTTCGGGGAGCCGCTCCGGGGCGAGGCAGGGCAGGGTGGCGCGGGGCCAGGTGCCGCCGAGGCCGCGGACGACGACCTCGTGTTCGTGGGTCCAGCGCAGGTGGACGAAGCGGTTGGCGAGCGGGGCGCTCAGTTCCCAGCCGTCGGCGGCCGAGGCGCGGGGGTTGGCGGCGGCCACGATCCGCACCCCGGGCGGAAGGGTGAGGGCGCCGACCCGGCGTTCCAGGACGAGCCGGAGGAGGGCGGCCTGGACGGCGGGCGGGGCGGTGGACAGCTCGTCGAGGAAGAGCAGGCCGCGGCCCTCCCGCACGAGGCGGACGGCCCAGTCGGGCGGCGCCATCGCCACGCCCCGTACGGCCGGGTCGTCGCCGAGGACGGGCAGTCCGGAGAAGTCGGTGGGTTCGTGGACGCTGGCGATGACGGTGGTGAGCGGCAGGTCGAGTTCCTCGGCGAGCCGGGTGAGGGCCGCCGTCTTGCCGATGCCGGGCTCGCCCCACAGGAGCACGGGCAGGTCGGCGGCGACCGCCAGGGTCAGCGCCTCCAGCTGGTCGTCGGCGCGGGGCTCGGTGCGGGTGTCGCCGAGGAGGGCGAGCAGGTCGGCCGCGACGTCGAGCGGAGCGGGTTCGTCCGTGACGGGGTGCGGGAGGGGGCGAGTGGCGTGGGTGGGGACGGAGGGACGGGTGGGGTCGGAGATGTGGGCGGGGTCGGAGGAGTGGGTGGCACGGGTGGCCTGGGTGCGCATGGGTGATCACCTGGGGTGGGTGCGGGCGTGCCGGAGCACGGCGGCGGAGGGAAGCGGGCGGAGACGGTGCCGTCGGTGGACGGGTGCGTCAGGTACGGCGGGTGAGGCGGGTGCAGCAAGTACGGAGGCACGGCGGGCACGGCAGGCACGGCGGGCACGGCGGGTACGCCGGGTGCCGCAGGTCAGCGGGTGAGGGCGTGGCGCGGGTGGGCGCGGTGGGTGAGGGCCCGGCGCGCCTCCCGGGCGCCGAACCCGGTGCCGCGGGGGCGCCGGAGTCGGCCCCGGTCCGGGTCGGGTCGGGGTGCGGGCGGGGGTTCGGCGGCGTTCGCGGGGCCGGTGGCGCGCAGGCCGGTGCGGTAGAGCCCGTGCAGGACCTTCCGCTCGGCGGCCCGTTCGAGGGCCTCGCGCAGGGGGCCGTCGCGCAGGGCAGCGCCGGGTCCGAGGAGGGCCTCGACGGCGGCGAGCGCGCCGGCGGTGTCGCCGTGGGCGAGGCGTTCGCGGATGCCGGTGAGGCTGTCGGGCCTGCGGTGGGCGGTGTCGATCGCCCGCAGGCAGGGCAGGGGCGTGCCGCCGAGGGCGATGAGGAGTTCCTCGCGGCGGAGTTCGGAGGGGTCGTGGTCGAGGGGGACGAGGACGCCGTCGACGAGGCCGATGCGGTGCCGGCTCCCCCGGCACTCCACGAGCCGCCGCCCGTCCTCGCGGGCCGTCCGGCGGCCGGTCCCGTGGCCGGGCGCCAGCGCCTGCGCGACGAGCGGGTGCAGGTCGTCGGGGGTGAGCAGTCCGGCGCGGAGCAGGGCGAGGTCGGGTGGGGTCCAGGTGGCCGCGTCGGGGAGCACGGCCGGCCGGCGGGCCGTCCCGTCGCCCCGGGGTCCGTATCGTCCCCGGCCCGGCGGCGCGGGTTCGGTGCGGGCGGTGCCGTCCGGCTCGGGGGTGAGGAGGATCCGGTGCCGGGCTCCGAGGCGTACGAGGACGGGGCCGGTGGTCCGGCCGTCGGCGGCGAGCAGGAGGCGGGCCTCGGCCGCCCAGCGGTCCACGGCCCAGCCGGGGCCCGGGGGGGCCGCCCGGTGAGGGCGGGAGGGCGGGCAGCAGGTCCGCGCCGGACCGGGCGCGGAGTTCCCCGGCGCGGGTGGCGTCCCACAGGTGCCGGTGGAGGTCGAGCCGGAAGCGGTGGCTGGGGTGCGGGTGGGGGTGTGCGGCGGTGGGGCCGTACGGGCTCCGCCGGCGCGGCGCGGCGGCGGGGTCGTACGTGCTCCGCCGGCGCGGGTCCGGGCCGGCGGGCGGGCCGTCCCAGAGGGCGAGGGAGATCCGCTGTCCGGCGTCGGCCCAGGCGGGCGCGGTGCGGGCCACGAGGTGGACCGGGCGCGGTCTGTGCCCGCCGGGTTCCTCGTGGTCGGCGTAGACGGCCAGGGTGAGGGTCGTCCCGGGGCGGAGCAGGCCGTCCGGGGCGGTTCTGGGCAGGTGCCAGCGGAGCAGGTCGGGGGCGAGCCGGCGGAGGTCGGCGCGGACGCGTGCGGCCAGGTCGGTGCCGTGGGTGCGGGCCAGGGTCCGGGGGGTCAGGTAGAGGTCGACGCCGGCGGCGGCGCACGCGCCGGCCCAGTCGCCGGCGAGGCGGCGGGCGGTGGCGGTCTCGATCGTGGTGGGCGGTACGGCGTAGGCACGCACGCGCCGCCAGAGGGAAAGGCGGGTGTCCTCCCGCACGGATGTGTCCATCAGGACGCTCCGTGCGCGGTGAGGACCCCCCATCGGCGTGAGGAGTGAGTGATCATCGCGATCACGCTAACGCCCCCGGCGCCGGGGGCGCCAGAGGTTTTCCGAGGCCCTCGGCGCACCCACGACCGCTTCGCGCGATTTGACGGACTTTTCCGGTGGTGTCGGAATGGTGAGCGTCGTTCTTCGTCCCCGCCACCGCACGACGGGAGCAGTCATGACCGCTGGACCGGAGCCCATGAGCGAGGCCGCCCGCGCGGCGCTGAACCGCGAACTGTCCGCGCTGCGCACCGAGCGGGCGAACGTCGCCGCCACGCTCGGCGACGCCGACGAACCGGGCGACCGGGCCGATCAGGCCGACGAGTTGCAGCGGGCCACGGAGGCCGACCGGCTGGACGCGCGGATCGAGGAGATCGAGGGGCGGCTGCGGGAGGCGGCGGCCGCCGGGCCGCCGTCGAGCGGGACGATCGGGGTAGGCAGCACGGTGGGCGTGCGGTTCGACGACGGCACGGAGTCGACCCTGCACATCGGCGAGTCGGCCGACGCGGAGGATCCGGCGCTGGTGACCGCCGACAGCCCGCTCGGCCGGGCGCTGCTCGGGCACGCGGCCGGTGACAGCGTCACGTACGCGACGCCCCTCGGCCGGACCACCGCCGTCGTCCTCTCGGTGGGCGCGGGCGGCGGCTCCTGACCGGGGCGGCCGACAGCCGGGCCGACCGGGACCTGGAGGAGGAGCGCCGGGCCGACCGCAAGGGCGGCCCCGGGCACACCGTGCTCATCGCGCTGGCGCTCGCCGTGCCGGTGGCCAAGGTGGCGTACACGGTGGGCGGCGGGGACGCGGTGCGGGACGTGTTCGTCGGCATGGAGCCGGCGAACTGGCCGGACGTGCTGCTCGGCATGGTGATCACCGATCCGCTGCTCGGCTCGGTCCTCGCCGTGGTGGTCTCCCGGGTCGTCTTCGCCCTCTTCGCGGCGCGCGGCGCCGTCCCCACCGGCCGGGGGCCGCTCGCGCACCTGCGCAGGGCCGGGATCACCGTCCTGAACCCGCTGGCGGTCGGCGTCATCGACGCCTGCCTGTTCGGGCCGTGGTGGGGCCTGGGCACGGCGCTCGCCGCGTACGCGCTCCGCAAGGGCGTGGTCGTGGAGTACCGGACGGGGCGGCGGCGGCCGCACCGCCCGCACGGCACCGCGCGCGACGACCCGCACGGCACTTCACACGGCACTGCGCACGATCCGGACTACCGCCCGCCGCCGTGGCTGCGCCGGGCGGCGGGCGCGGAGCAGTGGGTGGCCCTGCTCCTCACGGTGGCCGTCCTGCCGGCGCTCTTCCTCGTCTCCGCGCTCGACGGACAGGCGTGGACCTCGATCGTGGCCTGCCGGGTCACCGACGGGAGCCGTACCGCCGACGCGCGGCTGATCGAGCTGAGCCGCAAGGGCGACGGGGTGGTGGGCTGGAACCTGGACGCGGAGGAGATCTCCAACGGCCTGGGCTGTACCGGCACGGGGAGCCGTTTCGTACGGGAGCCCTGGTGGCGCACCTGACCGCCCCGCGCGCGTGCGTCCGCCTCAGCGCGCCGGCGGGACGAACTCCGGCTGGTCGAGGATCCGCAGCCAGCTGCCGTCGGTCTGGCGCCTGACGACCTGGGCCCGCGCGCCGGCGCCGTCACGCGGCGGGGTCGAGGTGAGGGCGACGTCGCCGTTCACCAGGGTGGGCAGCGGCTCCTCCGGCTCAAAGCGCGGCCGGTGGGCCAGCACCTTCGCCCACAGCTCGCGGATCGCCTCCCGTCCGACCGTCAGCTCGCCGGGCGGGTAGGCCAGCACGGCGTCCTCGGCGTACAGCGCGGCGACCCCGGCCGCGTCACCGGCGTTGGACCGCTCGACGAAGAGGCGGGTGATGTCCTCGGGCCGCATGGCCTTCTCGTACTCCTGCACGGTTTCCTCCTGGGCTGCTTCCTCGTTTCCGTGCCTCCAGCCTCACGCGGGGCCGATCAGAAGTCCAACAGATGGTTCTGCTGCCTACTAGAATCTATGGTCATGGACTTGAGGCAGCTGGAGTACTTCGTCGCGGTCGCCGAGGAGCGGAACTTCACCCGGGCCGCCGAGCGGGTGCACATCAGCCAGTCCGGCGTCAGCGCGCAGATCCGGCGGCTCGAACACGAGCTGGGCGCGGAGCTGTTCGACCGCTCGGCCCGCGCGGTGACCCTCACGGTCGCCGGGGAGGCCGCGCTCGCGCACGCCCGCGCGGCGCTCGCCTCGGCCGAGGCGGTGGGCCGGGCGGTGGACGAGGTGACCGGGCTGGTGCGGGGCCGGCTGACCGTCGGCATGGTCGTCGGCTGCACCGTCACCCCGCTGTTCGACGCCCTCGCCGCCTTCCACGGGGCGCACCCCGGCGTGGAGCTCCTGCTCCAGGAGGACACCTCCGCCCGGCTCGCCGACGGCGTCCGCGGCGGCACCCTCGACCTCGCGCTCCTCGGAGCCGCCGCGACCACCCCCGACGGGCTCGACGCGCTCACGATCGTCAGCGAGGGACTCGTCGCGGCCGTCCCGCCCGGTCACCCCCTGGCCGGCCGGGAGGCCCTCTCCCTCCGCGAGCTGACGGCCCACCCGATCGTCTCCATGCCCCCCGGCACCGGTCTGCGCGCCGTCCTCGACCAGGCGTGCGCGGCGCGGGGCCTCCGCCCGGCCGTCGCCCTGGAGGCGGGCGCGGCGGACGCGATCGCCGACCTCGCCGTCCGCGGCCTCGGCGTCGCCGTCCTCAGCGCCTCGATGGCCGCTTCCCACACCGACCGCCTCACCGCCCTCCCCCTCCGCGACGTGGACGTCCCCGCCCTCCTCGCCCTGGTCTGGAGACCCGCCCACAGCCCGGCCGTCCGCGCCTTCCTCACACACGCCCGCCGGGCCTTCGGTCCCCCGCCCCTCCCCTGACACGCTCCGGCGGAGACGAACGAAGCGGGACGAACGAACCGGCGGGGTCGCCGTCGGTCCGGTGGGACCGACGGCGGCCCGGGGGGTTTCGAGTGAACCGAAAGGGGGCTCGCCCGCCTCATGACACAGGCGAACGAGCCCCCCTTCCTACGGGCAGGATCCTTCGAGCGCCGCTGCCCACACCCGGCGCGGCGGCACTCGAAGGGATCGTCGACGAGCTATCCGGGCATCCGCAGAGGGATGGGGCCTTCGACGGGACGAACCGGCGAGAACCCGAAGCCCGTCGGCGAGAGCGAGGGCCGTTCCCGTGGCACGTACGAGGGCACCACGACGACCCGTTCCACGTAGGAGTACGCCCAGGTCTCCTGGGCACCCGACTCCGCGTCCGAGCCCGTCACCATGCAGCGCAGCAGCCAGCCCGGACCGTCACAGCCCAACATCAGCACAGGCATGTGCCGCGTGCTCACGCTGTCCGTCTCGACGGGCACCACACACCTCAGCTCGGGACCGATCCTGCCCGACCACTCCTTCGCCTCCCCGCCCCGGGACAGCACGTCCCGGGCGATGCGATCCCGGGCAGCCGCCCACTGGGGTTCGCCGGAGGAGTAGTAGGCCTGGATCTGCAGTGCCGTACTCCCCTTGCGGACCGTGACGGCCAGCGGCCGAGGTGGTGTTCCCCCCTCGTTCAGCTCGACGCTGATGCCCGTCTCACGGGGGATCCTCAGGCCGCCGAGATCGATCAGCTCTCCTGCCCGCGCACCGGCCTCGCTCTCGTCCCAAGGGCCTGCCTCCGATCCGCGGCGACTCACACGAGTACCCCTTTCCTCGGACGCCGCCTCTTCGGCGAACGAAGCCGCATGGGCCAGGAGTTCGTCGATCTCCTCCTCTCTCACCCCTTCCAGTTCGATCAGCGCCGCGAGCAGGGCGACCACGGATTCCAGAGCTCGGACACCGTGCTGCCGTGCGGCACGAGCCGCCGCCATGTCACCGACGAGCGCTTGCGCGAGGGATTCCATCCCCACGCGCTCCGCTTCGTCACCGATGGCCGCGCTCACCACTTCCCGCGGATCGGCACCCGTCTCCTGACGCACCTGCAGAACCGCCCTGGCCGCGAACAGAAGCACGGTGGCCGGAGTGGTGTCTCCGGGGAGACTTTCCCAGCCCGCATTCCTCAGGGAATCCGGGGACAGCCTGCGATACTGACGGAATTCATCCAGAATCCGCCTTGCTGAACTACGTACGGCGTCCATTCCACCAATTCCTGAAGAGCTGCCAGGACCTTGCTGCCACCATGCTCACGGCAGCCACTGACTCTACGACGCCACTCGAAGCACCCGTGGAGTCCGCCAGATCTGCCATCTTGTTCGCGTAGGTCGGCACCCTCGAAACGGTCGACGCACGGCTCTGCGCTTCGTCGCCCACTTCCTGACTGGCCCGTCGCGTCGTACCGGACGCCTCCGTGAGCCGCGTACCACGCGGCCTGACGTAGCCACCCGACTGCGGGTCCGGAATGTCGCCGAACTCGCCCGGATTCGTGGAAACCCTTCCACTGCCTCGCGTGACGGGGATCGATTCCCCGTTCGTTCCGCAGTTGTGGACGAGGACGGGGGTGGTGTCCGCGAGGACGTAGTAGGTGTGGAAGTCGGCGACCGTGAGGTTGCGGACGCTCGCGGTCTGGGTCCATGCCTGGACGGCGGTGACCTGGACGTGGGTGCCGGCGCTGGTGCGGAGCCACTGGCCGGGCTTGAGGTCCTTGGCGTCGACCCACTTGTCCAGGGCCGGGACCCAGAAGGGGTGGCCGTCGGTGGCGGTGATGGGGGCGGTGGCGGTTCCCTTGTCGCCGTCGGTGTCGAGGGTGATGCGGACGAGGTGCTTCTCGCCGTCGCCGGTGATGGTGGCGGCGACGTTCTTGCCGGTGGTCTCACCGGTTTTCTCGTCGGTCGCCATGACCTGGTCGCCGGGCTTCAGGTCCTTGATCGGCTTGCTGGTGCCG
Organism: Streptomyces sp. NPDC014656; assembly: GCF_043084305.1. Classification (NCBI taxonomy): domain Bacteria; kingdom Bacillati; phylum Actinomycetota; class Actinomycetes; order Kitasatosporales; family Streptomycetaceae; genus Streptomyces; species Streptomyces sp. NPDC014656. The sequence continues at coordinate 5,384 of NZ_JBIBZN010000005.1, read as the reverse complement.
TCGGCGAGCAGGACGTGGGTGTCGGGGGTGAAGCTGTTCCTGATAGGGCAGGTCTCGCCTCCGCCGCCGTCGGATTTCTTCGCCGCGTCGGCTGCCGCGTCGTCGGCTTTCTTCGCCGCCGCCTTGGCGGCGTCGGCTCTCTTCTCCCAGGCGGCGTAGTCCTCGGCGTACTTCGCCATGGCGGCGGCTTCGTCGTCGGCGCGTCGCAGGGTTCCGACGGCCCAGCGGACCTCGTCCTCCCAGCGGTTGTACATCTTCCAGGCGGTTTCGAGTGCCTTGAGGGTGCGTTTGGCCTTTCCGGCGAAGGGCATGGCGGCGTCGAGTGCGAGGGCGCCGCAGGCCCAGACGTCGCCGCCGAGGCAGGCCTTGATGTCGTCGAATCCGCTGATGCCCTTGGCGACCTCGACGGCGATCTCGAGGATGATGTCGGCCTTGGACTTCTGCCGGATGAAGGTGGCCTTCTTGACGTCGGCCTCGCTGACCGTTGTCGTCGGCTTAGCCGGCGGCGGGGGCACGGCCTGGTAGTAGTCCTTGACGTCCTCGATGATCTGGTCGAAGGTCTTGCCCTCGGTCTGGACCCTCTGCGTGCACTTCTCGTCGATGCACATCGCCAGACCGGAGGGGTCGGAGAATGTGATCGGACTGTTGTTGCCGTACGCGTAGGGGTTCATCGTCTGCGACTCGGCGATGTCCATCATCGGGTCGACGGAGATGAACCGGCCCAGCGCCGGGTCGTACTCGCGGGCGCCTATGTGGGTGAGCCCGGTGTCGTCCTTGGTCTTGCCGAGGTAGCCCTTGTCGTCCGGCCACATCGAGGGCGCGGTGCCGCGGTCCTCGCCGAACGGGGTCAGCTTGCGGCGGGTGACCGTCTTGGTCGCCGCGTCGACGGCCGTCGTCGCGGTGCCGTTGCGGTCGGCCAGCAGGTACGACTTGGTGACCGTGCCGCCCTCGGCGACCTTGACCATGACCGGGCCCGCCGGGTGGGCGAAGTACCGGGTGGTCTTGGCGACATTCCCGGCGGCATCGAGCTTCAGCTCGGTGCCGGGCAGGTAGAGGGTGGTGCCGGTCGCCTCGCGCTTGATGAGGCGCTTGCCGCCCGCGTCGTAGACGTAGGACGACTCCTTGGTTCCGGCGGTCACCTTCTGAAGGTGGCCTTCCAGGTCCCAGGTCAGGTTCTGGGTGTTGCCCTGGATGGTGCGGGTGGTGGTGTTGCCCGCGTCGTCGTAACCGAACAGGTCCTCACGCTGGCCCTGCGGGCCGGTGGTGGTGACCTTGGCCAGACGGCTCTTGGTGGGCAGGCCGGTGGCGTAGGTGAAGGTGCGCTTGACGTCCTTCGCCGTGTCGCCCAGCGGGTCGTGCTTGGTCTCGCTCAGACGGTTGCCGGCCGCGTCGAAGGTGTACGAGTGCCAGTAGGCGTCCGGACCGCCGACCTTCGGCGCCGAACCCGGTCCGGATGCCTCGGGCTTGAGCGCACACGCGTCGGACGCCGTCCACGCGTCGGTCATCCGGCGCAGGTGGTCGTAGGCGAAGCACTGCACGTCGGTGGTGGCGGCGGTGGGGTTGTCGCCGGTCTTGTCGGTGATGCGCATGACGTTGCCGGAGGCGTCGTAGTCGGTGACCACGTCGTTGAGCGTGACCGTGTCGACCGTGCCGACTTCCTGGTGGTTCGTCGTGCGCGTCACCCGGCGGGTCTGCTCGTCGAACAGGTTGCTGGTGATCAGCGCCCGGCCCGCCGAATCGACCTTGGTGCGGACGACGTCGCCGAGCGAGGTGTACTCGGTGGCCGCCACGAACGTCAGGCCCGCGACCGCCATCGAGTTGACGGTGTCCAGGGCGTTGTAGCCGATGGAGATGCGCTCGGAGGGCAGGCCGCCGACCGCGGGGTGGGTCGTGGTCTGCGGGAGACCGGTGCGGGGGGTGTAGGTGTTCGTGTAGGTGTAGGTGCCGGCGAGCTTGCCCTCACTGGCCGGGATCGTCACCGAGGTCGACTTGGGCCGGTACTCGGTGTCGTAGGCGGTGACCGCCTGCGTGTAGGCGTTGCCGTCGACATACCGGGTGGAAGCGGCGGGCAGTCCGAGGGCACCGGGTACGGTGTCGTAGGTCTGCGACGTCAGCTTCGTGCCCGAGAGCGAGCCCTCGTGCGTGGACGTGACGCGGCCCAGCGCGTCGTAGGCCATCGCGATCGTGCGGCGCGGGCTGCGGCCGTCGGTCATCGAGACGACGCGGTCGCCCTGGTCGTAGGTGAGGTCGGACGTGCCCTTGTCCGGGTCCGTCATGGTCTTGACGCGGCCGCGGATGTCGTAGGTCTGGGACCAGACGTTGCCGATCTGGTCGGTGACCTTCTCCAGCTGACCCTTGCGCGTGTACTCGTAGGTGATCTTGTCGTAGTCACCCGACGGACCCGCACCCTTGAACTGACGCAGCTCCGTTTTGCGGCCCAGCGCGTCCATGATCGACATGGTGGGTGTGTCGCCGGCCGGCGGGTCGACGGCCGTCCAGTCACCGCCGTAGGTCAGGCTGGTGCGCCAGGTCTCCACGCCCTTGCTGCGGGCGATGGTGGCGGTCGGCCTGCCGACGCCGTCGTACGTCGTCACGGTGGAGGACGGCACGGAGTTGTCGGTCGGCGGGAACATGGTGGCGACCGGGCCGCTGGCGCTGTTGTAGTAGCCGCCGTTCTCCTTCCAGACCCGGCCCAGGCTGTCGTAGAAGGTGTCGGTGATGACCCGGCCGCCGTTCATCGCCGGGTTCTGGGTCTGGCGCAGGCGCAGCGCGCCGTCGTAGAAGTCGTAGGAGACGCGGTAGGTGCCGTCCTCCAGCAGACGCTTGTTCGTGATCACCACGGGGGCGTCACGGCCCACCGTGTACTCGAACTCGGCGTCCGGGGTGGTGGTGAGCGGGTCGCGGTCCGGGGACCAGACCTTCCTCATCCGCCCCAGCGCGTCGTACTCCATGACGGTCTTGCGGCCGTTGGCGTCCGTCTGGACCAGCGGCAGGCCGCGGCCGGGGTCGACCTCGGTGGTCGCGGTGTGGCCGAGGGTGTTGGTGGTGACCGTCTTGGTCACCACCGCGCCCGAGGCGGGGGTGTAGGCGGTAGTGGTGGTCTTGCCGTAGACGTCGGTCGCGGAGGTGATGCGGCCGTAGGCGTCGAACGTCGCCGCGCCCTGCGTGGTGTACTGCGGCACGTTGTTCGTGAACCCCGACAGCGACAGCGTCTTGACGACGTTGCCGGCCGCGTCGTACTCCACCTTGGAGTCCGAGACGACATTGTCCGGGCCGAACATGATCGGCGTGTTGCACGCCGCCGTGACGGTCAGAACCCGGGTCTGCTGGGACTTGAACCACTTCTCGGTGTCGTTCAGGTACTCGAAGCGGGTGCAGGTGTCGTCATCGGACTTGGCGAGGTCGCCCTTGGACCAGGTCCACTCCAGACGGCCCTCGGCGTCGTAGCCGTGCTCGACGGCCGTCTTCCGCTCACCACGGCCGCCGGACAGGATCGTGCGCGACGACGTCGACTTCTGACCCTGGATCCACGCTTCGAGATCCGACGCCCCCGTCGCCGAGCGGTCGCGGGTGGCGACCGGGCCCTGCAGGTGGGGGGTGGTGATGGTGGCCGAGTGCAGGGCGCCGCTGACGCCCTCGTAGTAGCGCACCTCCCTGGCCTGGCCGGCGAGCATGCGGTGGTCGTCGACCGTGCTGTCGTCCGAGGCGGTGATGGAGACGTCGCGGCGGGTGCCGTCGGCCTTCAGGTCACCGTCCAGACCGCGGTAGTAGAGGGTCTCGATACGGGTCAACACGTCGGGGGCGACGCCGTGGACGGTGCGGACCTCGCCGTAGCCGCGGTAGACCGACCAGGTACGGGCCGGCTTGTTCGTCAGCTCGCTGGCGTCGTCATACGCCCACGCCGGGCTGCCGAGGTAGGTGTAGTTGACCTCACGGGTGGGCGAGGTGCCGTTCTTGTCCTCCTCGCGGACCTGGTCCACCCGGTGCTTGTGGAACCAGTCCGTGGAGTACTTCTTCTTCAGCCCCGTCGGATCGGTCGGATCGTTGGTCTCCACCACGACCGGGAAGCAGCGCATCGTGTTGCTGTCCGGCGAGCTGGGGAGCTTCACCGCGCCCGGGGTGCTGGAGCACTCGGTGGGCGCGTAGACGACCATGGTGCGCGCGCCGGTCTCGGTGTTGATCTGGGTGATGCGCCAGCGCAGATACGGGGGGTTGCCGTCGGTGTCGTTGTCGACCCGGTTGGGCTTCTGCACGCCGATGAAGGTCACCGCGGGCAGGCCCAGGGTGCCGCCGTTCTCGTCGGTGCGCTGGATGCTCTTCAGCCACAGCGGGTACTCGCCGTTGACCGCCCCGTCGCCGGTGGACTGGAAGGAGTGGGCCATCGTCCAGGTGTCCACGGGCGTGGACACGCCGTTCTTCAGCACCCGGGTGGTGATGCTCTTGAGCAGCTTGCGGGTGAAGAAGGTGGGGGTGTAGCGGTCGGTACAGGTCTGCCCGGAGGCGCACAGCTGGTCGGCCGGGACATCCGGCCAGTTCTTCGCGACCTCGTAGGCGGCCGTCGAGGTCAGCTTGGATTCGGCGCAGTCGAAGGTGCTGGTGACGATGCAGCGTTCTTCGGCCTTGTAGGTGACCTCGGCCGGCGCCGGGGCGAACAGGTCGTCCGAGCGCAGGCCGTACGCGGCGCGCTTGAGGTAGCCGGCCCGGTCATAGCCGCGGGCGGTGGAGGTGCCGGTGGTGGTGACGTTGGAGCCGTAGAAGTTGCGCTCCTTGGCATACCAGTACGTCAGCGCGTTGCCGCGCGGGTCGACGACGTAGTCGAGGTTCCACCGGTAGGTCTGGTCACACACCGACGACGCGTAGGACGTGTTGTAGCAGGGCTCGCCGGAGTGGTTGCCGTACACCGGGACATTGAGCGCCGAGTTGGTCTCCGGCTTGCCGCTGGCCCAGCCGGGCAGGCGGTTGAGGCCGAAGTGGAACTTCACGCCCTCGCTGTTGGTGACGACCCAGTACTCCTTCTCCTTGTCGCCGTTCTCGGCGCCGGTGAGGAGTTCGACCTTCGAGCCGTCCTGGTTGGCCGGGTACCACTTCTTGTCCGCGTCGTTCAGGACCAGGGAAGTGGACGAGCCATTCAGCGACATCGTGACCATCGGAGGGCCATGACAGAGGTCACCGGTGGGGTGGGTGGTGGGGTTGTTGAACCCGCTGCCCGCCTTGCGGTCCTCCGCACACGCCACATAGGTGCGCTCGATGAAGCTGGAACCGGTGTCCCAGCCGTCACCCACCCACGACGGCTGCTGCGAGGTGGCGACCGTACGGCCGTCGATGCTGCCCGAGTTGTAGCCGATCGACAGCGACGGACCCGGACCGCCCAGCGAGGCGGGGAT